>NZ_DASPLR010000046.1:0-225269 GCF_035627475.1 Brevundimonas sp.
TGAACACCGCGTCGGCCGAGCGGATGGCCTCGGCGCCGTCCAGGGCGAAGGACAGCCGCCCGTCGCGCACATTGGCGGCGACCAGGTCGTCGAGACCGGGTTCGAAGATCGGGATTTCGCCCCGCTCCAGCCGCTCGATCTCGGACGGATCCTTGTCGACGCAGGTCACGTGGTGGCCGAAGTCGGCGAAACAGGCCCCTGAGACCAGGCCCACATAGCCGGTTCCGATCATTGCGACGCGCATGCGGGTTCGCCCCCTTCAACTGTCGGCGGGAGATAGCGGCCGGACCGCGCTTTGGCCACCCCGCGCGCGCCCGTCTTCGCCCAAAGCAAAACCGCCGGCCCCGTGAGGGACCGGCGGCTCTGTCTTTCGTGCCGTCCATTCCCGACCCGAGGGCCGGGGGCGGCGTCGTCATCAACCTAGAAGTTGATGCCGATGGTGGCGCGGCGGTTCAGAGGCTCGCGAACGCCGTCGGCGGTCGGGCGGGCCAGCTGGGTTTCGCCCTTGCCGTCGAGCGAGATCACGCCGCCGTTGACGCCCTGGGCGACCAGCGCGTCCGCAACGGTGCGGGCGCGGCGGTTGGACAGGCCGACGTTGTAGGCGGCCGAACCCGAGGTGTCGGCGTGGCCGACGACCAGGATGCGGGTCGGACGGCCGGACTTGGCGTAGTTGGCCGCCTGGGTGACCACCGAGCGGGCCTCGGCCGTGAGGTCCGAACGATCCCAGTCGAAGTAGACCACGAACTCACGCGCGACCGGAGCCGGAGGCGGCGGCGGCGGCGGGGGAGGCGGCGGCGGGGGCGGCGGGGGCGGAGGCGGCGGCGGGGGCGGCGGCGGCACATAGGCCGGCTCGTCGGCGCCGAACGCATAGCGCAGGCCCAGGCTGATGCTGTGGCTCGTATAGCGACCTTCGAACGGGCCGATATCGCTCGCCGGGGCCGAATCGAACGTCTCGAACTCCATGTTCGACATCAGATAGCGGTAGGTCAGGTCCATGTGGAGCCGGTCCGACATCGCCCAGGCCAGACCGGCGATGGCTTGCGCCGCCAGCTTGGTCGAGCTGTCGTCAGCGCCGACGGCGATCGCCCGGTTGCTCGCCAACGTGCCAAGGAACTCCGTGTTGACCCGATTGACGCCCGCGCCCAGTCCAACGAACGGACGCAATGACGATTCGGCGTTGCCGAAGTCATAGATGACATTGGCCATCAGGGTGGTGGCCTGGATTTCTCCATCGGGGTTTTCACAGGGGCCGATGGCCGGGACCGTGTTGCAGATTCCGGGCGTGCCGCTTCGCGTCATTTCGCCGATGTCGCCATGGCGATAGCCGCCCTCGAGCTCCACGCGCCAGTTGGGCGTGAACCGATAGCCGAGACGGGCGAAACCTGCCCAGTCATCATCGACCTCGATCTCGTCGATCGAACGGTTGGTTTCGACCTCCGGCGTATTCCAGCCGGCGTCAATCGCGCCGTACCAGCCGTTCGGCTCGGCAGCCGCAGCGCCGGCTGCGAACAGCCCCGCCATTGCGACGCCAGCTAATAGCTTCACCTTCATGATATCCCTCACACTCAAGGTTGCCCGAATGCCCACGCTTTACACGGGACGCTCCGGAGCCGAACGGCAATGTACGGTTCCGGTTCCTCGTTTTCGCTCGGAATGCGGCGACTGTGGCGCCATTCCAACACATTTCGCCGGGGCTGATTCAAGCCGGGACGCCTGCTAGGAGACTGCAACGCATCAACGGAGCAGATGGATGGCGATCAGGTTCGACGGCCGCGTGGCGATCGTGACGGGAGCCGGCGGGGGGCTGGGGCGGGAACACGCCCTTGCGCTGGCACGGCGGGGGGCGCGGGTCGTCGTCAACGATCTCGGCGGCGCGCGGGATGGTTCGGGCGGCTCAGCGACGGCCGCGGAGGCCGTGGTCGCCGAGATCGAGGCCCTGGGCGGAGAGGCCATGGCCAACGCCGCTTCGGTGACCGACTACCCGGCCGTCCAGGCCATGGTCGACGCCGCCATGGCCCGTTGGGGGCGGATCGACATTCTGGTGAACAACGCCGGCGTCCTGCGCGACAAGACCTTCGCCAAGATGGATCTGCAGGATTTCGCCTTTGTCGTCGATGTCCACCTCATGGGCGCGGTCAACTGCACCAAGGCGGTATGGGACATCATGCGCGAGGCGAACTACGGCCGGATCGTGATGACGACGTCGTCGTCGGGGCTGTACGGCAATTTCGGCCAGTCGAACTATGGCGCGGCCAAGATGGCCCTGGTCGGCCTGATGCAAACCCTGTCGATCGAGGGGGCGAAGAACGACATCCGCGTCAACTGCCTCGCTCCGACCGCCCACACCCGCATGACCGAGGACCTCGGCGCCCGGCTGCCGCTGGAGCTGCTGGGGCCCGAGATGGTCACGCCGGGCCTGCTTCATCTCGTCAGCGAGGATGCACCCAGCCGGTGCATACTCGCCGCCGGGGCTGGGGGGTTCGAACGGGCTTACGTCACCCTGACCCAGGGCGCCTGGATCGCCGGCGAGGACGCTCCGGAGCAGGTGGCGGCCCGGTTCGCGGAGATCTCCGACAGGGCGGGTGAGATCGTGCCGGAGATGGGCGCGGCCCAGGGCTTCACCGAACTGACCAAGGCCCAGGCCGCACACAAGGCTTGACCCTTGCGTTGACGTGGCGGCAGGACGCTAACCTGCCGTCGAACATCTGGAGATTCCCATGCGTGAAGCCGTCATCGTATCCACGGCCCGGACCCCGATCGGCCGCGCCTACCGCGGCGCCTTCAACGACACCCAGGCGCAGCAGCTCGGCGGCCACGCCATCCGTCACGCGGTGGCCCGCTCGGGCCTCGATCCGGCCGAGATCGAGGACGTGGTCATGGGCGCGGCCCTGCAACAGGGTTCGACCGGCACCAACATCGCCCGCCAGGCGGCGCTGGCGGCCGGACTGCCGGTGACCACGGCCGGCATGAGTCTCGACCGGCAGTGCGCCTCGGGCCTGATGGCCATCGCCACGGCGGCGAAACAGGTCGTCCACGACCGCCAGGCCGTCGCCGTGGGCGGCGGCCTTGAATCGATCTCGCTGGTCCAGAACCAGAACATGAATCTCTACCGCCTCCGCGATCCCGCCCTGATGGAGCGCGTCCCGCACATCTATATGTCGATGCTCGAGACGGCCGAGGTCGTCGCCGCCCGTTACGGCATCAGCCGCGAGGCGCAGGACGAATACGCCCTGCGCTCCCAGCAGCGCACCGCCGAGGCCCAGGCCGCCGGTCGCCTGAACGCCGAGATCGCGCCCATGACCACGACCATGCAGGTGGTCGACAAGGCGACGGGGCAGGCCTCGGCCAAGGAGATCACCCTCTCGATGGACGAGGGCAACCGGCCCGACACCACGCTGGAGGGCCTGTCGTCGCTCAAGCCCGTGTTCAGCGGCGGCGAGGAGATCGGCCAGGGCGTCTGCATCACCGCCGGCAACGCCTCGCAGCTGTCCGACGGCGCCTCGGCCAGCGTCATAATGGAGGCCGTGGAGGCGGAAAGGCGCGGCCTGCAGCCCCTCGGCGCCTTCCGCGGCATGGCCGTGGCCGGCTGCGAGCCGGACGAAATGGGCATCGGCCCCGTCTTCGCCGTGCCACGCCTGCTTGAGCGCCACGGCCTGACGGTCGACGACATCGGCATCTGGGAGCTGAACGAGGCCTTCGCCGTGCAGGTGATCTACTGCCGCGACCGTCTCGGCATTCCCGACGACCGCCTCAACGTCTCTGGCGGCGCGATCTCCATCGGCCATCCCTACGGCATGTCGGGCGCCCGGATGACGGGGCATGTCCTGATCGAGGGCAAGCGGCGCGGCGCGAAATACGGCGTCGTCACCATGTGCGTCGGCGGCGGGATGGGGGCTGCGGGCCTGTTCGAAATCTACTGAGGCCGGGGCGGCGGCCCGTCGCAGCCGCGGGCCTTCCACTCCGCCTCCTTGGCCGCCTGCCAGCGCGCGCGCAGCACGGCGGGTCGGCCGGGATAGCGCTCCTCGAGGAACTCCGCCTCCACGACCCTGTCGGTGCGGAAGGTGCGGAAGTCGCCGCGCAACTCGCACCAGCCGACCAGCAGCCGGGTCGTCTCACGATAGCCGATCAGGAACGGCCAGATGACGCGCCGGCTCTCGCGCTCCTGTTCGTCGCGATACCACAGGCCCAGCTTGCGCCCGGCGTGGATCGAAGCCCGCACCCGGGCCATATCCAGCACCTCGTCCTGGCGCGGCTGCCACACCGGCGCGCTGGCCACGGCCGGCTCCAGCACCACCGGCCGCAGCCGCTCCGGCACTGTAGCCGCGATCTTGGCCACCAGATCGCGCGCCGCCCGCGCCAGGGCGGGATCGGCCCGGCCCGCCACCCACTGTGCCCCCAGCACCGCCGCCTCGATCTCGTCGGAGGTCAGCATCAGCGGCGGCAGATCGAAGCCGCCTTCCAGGACGTAGCCGAGACCCGCCTCGCCGCGGATCGGGACCCGCTGGCCCATCAGGGTGGCGATATCCCGGTAGATGGTCCGCTTCGACGTCTCCAGCTCGGCCGCGATCGCCTCCGCCGTCAGCGGCTTCGACGAGCGCCGCAGCACCTGGATGATCTGGAACAGCCGGTCCGCGCGTCTCATTCCGCCACTCTCGTGTACGCCTGCTGACAGCATGGTGGCGGCAGGGTGGCAGTAGTCAATCGCCATCGGCGGCGAGGGGCCGCGAGTTCCGGAGGCGAAAACCATGTTGACCCTGTTCCACGCTCCCTGGTCGAGATCCTCGCGACTGCTCTGGCTGCTCGAGGAGGCCGGCGCCCCGTACGACATCTGCTACTGCGACATTGTCCGGGGCGACGGCAGCGGGGCCCGCGACGCGCGCAATCCCCACCCGGACGGCAAGGTCCCGGCCCTGCTGCACGAGGACGTACTGGTCACCGAATCCGCCGCCGTGGCGCTGTATGTGACGGACCTGTTCCCCGGCGCCGGTCTGGGCGCGCCCGTCGGCTCGCCCGAACGCGGGGCCTACCTGACATGGCTGGCCTGGATCGCCGGGGAGATGGAGCCTGCGTTCTGGGCGAAGATCAGCGGCGCGACCGAGGGCGACCCCGCCCTCCAGGCCCGCTACGACGCGGTGGTGGTCCGTCTGTTCGGAGCGCTCGAACGCGGCCCCTATCTGATGGGACAGCGGTTCACCGCCGTCGACGTCATGGCCGGCAGCGCCCTGGCCTGGGCTCGCGACCATGTCCCCGCCAGCGCCGTGCTCGACGCCTGGCTGGAGCGGATACTGGACCGCCCCGCCAACGCCGTGGCGACGGCCCGGGACGGTACGCCGCCCGTGCTGTCGCAGGTCGCCTGATCCAGGTCAGGCCGCGTGGACGGCGGCCCCGGCGTCGCCGTCCACCGGCTTCACCACCGCGCGCAGGGAGGCGACGAAGTCGTTGCGCCATATGCCGACGTCGGTGTCGTGCACGACCTGCATCAGGCATTCCCACTTCCGCTTGCGCTCTGCCAGCGGCATGGTCAGGGCCCGTTTGATGGCGTCGGAAAGCTCCTCGCGGCTGAACGGATTGACCAGCAGGGCCTCGCCCATCTGCTCGGCCGCCCCGGCGAAGCGCGACAGCACCAGCACCCCGGGGTCGTCCGGATTCTGGGCCGCGACATATTCCTTGGCGACCAGGTTCATGCCGTCGCGCAGCGGCGTAACCAGCCCCACTTTCGCCGCCCGATAGATTCCGGCCAGCTGGTCCCGGCGATAGGTGCGGTTCAGATAGCGGATCGGCTGCCAGTCCATGTCGGCGTATTCGCCGTTGATCCGGCCGGCGAGGGCGTCGAGGCGGGCCCGGATGTCCTGGTAGGTGTCGACGTCGTCGCGGCTGATCGGCGTGACCTGCAGCAGGAACACCTCGCCCCGCATTTCCGGATTGTCGGCGAGGAACTGCTCGTAGCCCAGCAGCCGCTCCTCCAGCCCCTTGGAATAGTCCAGCCGGTCGACGCCGACCATCATCGAGCGGAACGCCGCCGAAGCCGCCATCCGGTCGTAGGTGCGGGCTCCGAAGGTCGAATTGCGCGCCGACAGGAAAGCGTCGACGTCGATGCCGATGGGGAAGACACCCGCCTGCACGGTCTTGCCGAACGCCTCGAGCGCGTCGTTGGGCAGCAGCCGGCCGTTCACGCTCGGCTCCGACGCGACATAGTCGCGGAACAGATCCATCCATTCGCGGGTCTGGAAGCCGATCAGGTCGTAGTCGAACATCGACTCCACCAACCGCCGGTGGTGGGGCAGGGTGACCAGCAACTGCCGCGCAGGCCACGGGGTGTGCAGGAAAAAGCCGATCCGGTTCTTCACCCCCAGCCGCCTCAGGTCCCGGGCCAGCGGGATCATGTGGTAGTCGTGGATCCAGATCAGGTCGTCCGGCTGGATCAAGGGCGCCAGCACCTCGGCGAAGCGGGCGTTGGTGCGTTCATAGCCTTCGCCGTACGACCGCTCGTAGGCGGTCAGATCGACCCTGTGGTGGAATAGCGGCCACAGCGTCTTGTTGGCGTAGCCGTTGTAATATTCCTCGACATCCTGCGCCTCCAGGTCGACCAGGGCGACCGTGACGCCCGCCCGGTCCTCGATCTTGGCCTCCGGCACGAAGGTCTCCACCGTCTCGCCGGACCAGCCGAACCACAGGCCGTCGTATTTCCGCAGCGCCGCGGACAGGGCCATGGCCAGACCGCCCGCCGACCCGGCCGCCGGATCCTTGGGCGCGGAAACGCGATTGGAAACAACGATCAAACGGCTCATGGCGCTGAAACGCCCGCGAGCGCCGCCGGGTCCCGACCCAGTGTCGTGAAATCGCTCATCGCGCGTCCGTCCACGACCGGCTCAGCAGCACGGCGCAATTGATGATGCCGACCAGCGAATAGGTCTGCGGATAGTTGCCCCACAGTTCATTGTCGCCCAGCGAGATGTCCTCCGACAGCAGGCCGGCGTGGGTCCGCCGGCTCAGCATCTCCTCGAAGATCTCCCGCGCCTCCTGGATGCGGCCGTTCTGGTGCAGGGCCTCGATGAACCAGAAGGTGCAGAAGTTGAACGCCGTCTCCGGCTCGCCGAAGTCGTCCGCCTCGACATAGCGGAACAGATACGGACCCTTCTTCAGGTCGCGCTCGATGGCCTCGAAGGTCTTGACCTGGCGCGGGTCCAGCGGATCGAGGAAGCCGAGGTCGGTGAGCTGCAGCAGCGAGGCGTCGAGCTCGCGGTTGCCGAAGCTGGCGGCGAACCGCCCCTCGTCCGGCAGATAGGCCTCCGCCTCGATCCGGTCCCGGATGACGGTTGCGCGTTCGCGCCACAGGACCGCCCGATCGGGGAGGGCGAGGTGATCCGCGGCCTTGGCCAGACGGTCGCAGGCGGCCCAGCACATCACGGAGGAATAGGTGTGCACCCGCGCGATGGTGCGGAACTCCCACAGGCCGGCGTCGACCTGGTCGTGCATCGCGAAGGCGCGCTCGCCGACCTTCTCCAGCGCGTAGAAGTCGTCGATCGTGCCCGGCCTCAGCAGCCGCTGATCGTAGAAGGCCTGCACCAGCGGCAGGACAATCTGGCCATAGACGTCGTGCTGCAGGTGTTCGTGGGCCTGGTTGCCGATGCGCACCGGCTTCATGCCGCGATAACCCTCGACGCTCTCGATGATCCGCTCGCCGATGCCCGGCTCCAGCCCCACGCCGTAGACCGGCTGGACGTGGCCGCCCGCCGAGTTGTCGACGAGGTTGCGCAGATAGCCGAGATAGTTCTCGAGGATATCGACGGCGCCCAGCCGGTTCAGCGCCCGCACCACATAGTAGGCGTCGCGGATCCAGCAGTAGCGGTAATCCCAGTTGCGCCCGCTCTCGGGGAACTCGGGCACCGAGGTGGTCAGGGCCGCCACGATCGCGCCGGTCTCCTCGTAGGCGCAGAGCTTCAGGGTGATGGCGGCGCGGATCACCGCCTCCTGCCAGTCGAGCGGCAGGTAGAGCGTCCGCACCCAGTCCTGCCAATAGGCGATGGTCCGGTCCAGGGCCGCGGAGACGCCCGGTCCGACGTCCTGGTCGTAGCCCTCGTCCGGGCCGAAGAAGAAGGCGTGCGGCCGTTCCAGCCGGAACACCCGCTCGTTGAGGATGTGCGACACCGGGCAGTCGGTGGTCAGCCGGAAGGTCACGTCGGTGCACAGGTAGCGGATGTGGTTCGACCCGCTGGTCCGCTCCGCCGGCCGCGAACCCCAGTCGGCCGAGGGCCGCAGCCGGACCTTGATGCGGGGCGAACCCGACAGCGGGCGCACCACGCGGGCGAAGGCGAGCGGGCGGTAGGTGCGGCTGTGCTTCGGGTGGCGCGGCGCGAAGTCGATGACCTCCACTGACGCGCCGTCCTCCGCCGTCAGCACCGTTCTCAACACGGGCGTGTTGCGGACATAGGCCTGGGCGACCGTGGCCTGTCCCTCCAGCTGGATGTCCCAGAAGCCGTGACCGGGATCGTCGCCGTCCATCAGGGCCGAGAAGACAGGGTCGCCGTCCACCCTCGGCGCACAGGCCCAGACGTAGCGGCCGCCGCGGTCGATCAGGGCGCTGATCGAACAGTTGCCGATCGGGGCGAGGTCCAGATTGGCGGTCATGCGCTCTCCTCGACGGCGTTCAGCCACGCCAGAACGGCCGCGACGTCGGGCAGGCCATAGCGGGCGGCGCTCTCCCGGACCGGGCCCACCAGCACGCCGAAGCCGCCCAGGGCGGCGGCGGCGCGGAAGCCGTCCTCGTCCGTCAGGTCGTCGCCCAGCATGACCGGAACGGCTCCGGCGAAGGGAGGCTCCTGCATGAAATCGGTCAGGGCTGTACCCTTGCTGGTTCCCGGCGTCTTCAGCTCGACCACGAGGTTTCCGGCCTGCAGCGTCAGGCCGGTCCGCTCGGCCAGCCGCCGCGCCAGCGCCATGGCGGGGTCCGCTTCGGCCTGTGCGCCGCGGAAGTGCAGCCCGGCCGACACCGCCTTGTCCTCGACAATGACCCCGGGGCGTGTGCGGGCGAAGTCTTCGAAGGCGGCCACCGCCTCCCGCACCGCAGGCGCGGCCTCGGCCCGGTGCAGGGAGCCATCGGCCCGCCGTCGTTCCAGCCCGTGCACGCCCGAGGCCGAGGCGGCCGCCGCCTCGGCGATGCGGTCGATCTCGGCGATGGTCCGGCCGCTGACGATCGCGACCCTGCCGTCCAGCCGGTCGGCCACTGCGCGCAGTGTCGCCGTCCGCTCCGGATGGGGCACGACGGCGTCGGGGGTCTCGGCCAGCGGCGCAAGCACGCCGTCCAGGTCGAGAAACAGGGCGGGGCGGGGAAGACGGATCGGCGGCGGCGGCAGATGTGAAACGGCCTCGACCGGCGCGGGCGCGCCGTCGGTGATCAGGTTTGAACTCTGCATGGCCCCTTCTAACGCAGCCGTGCGGCAAAGGTTGAGCCCGCCCGTGCATTTTCTCGCGTTGCAGCATTCTCCGACACGACAGGGGGCGATTGTGAATCTCCTCCCGATGCGCCACATCGCGGAAATGAGCGACGCCGCAAAACCCGTCCTGTCCGCCGATCCCGCCGCCATGACGGCCCGCGCCCGCGAGGTCATCCGGCTGAACGTCGAGGCTCTGCAGGCGCTGGAAGCCGGGCTCGACGACAGCCTCGGCCGTGCCTGCGACGTCATCCTGTCCCGCCCCGGCTATGTCGTCGTCACCGGGATGGGCAAGTCGGGTCACATCGGCGGCAAGATCGCCGCCACCCTGGCCTCGACCGGGACCAACGCCTTCTTCGTCCACCCGGCCGAGATGAGCCACGGCGACCTCGGCATGCTCCGTCGCGACGTCACCCTTCTCGCCATCTCCAACTCGGGCGAGAGCCGCGAATTGCGCGATCCGCTGATCTTCTGCCAGCGCGAGGGCATTCCGGTGATCGGGATCACCCAGCGCCCCAACAGCTTCCTCGGCCGCTCGTCCGCCGTCTGCCTGACCCTGCCCCAGGTGGCCGAGGCCTGTCCCAACGGCCTTGCGCCGACCACCTCGACCCTGATGACCCTGGCCATGGGCGACGCCCTGGCCATGGTGCTGATGGACCGCCGCGGCTTCACCGCCGAGGACTTCGGCCTGCATCACCCCGGCGGCAAGCTGGGGATGAGCCTGCAGAGCGTGCGCGACTGGATGGGCGACCGTCCCCCCGCCCCCGCCACCGTGCCGCTGTCCGCGACCTTCGCCGAGGTGGTCTCCGCCATCACCGAGGGCCGCAAGGGGGCCACGGCCGTCATCGGTGCGGACGGAACCCTCGCCGGCATCGTCACCGACGGCGACGTCCGCCGCGCCTTCTCGCGCGGCGACCTGGCCGGCCTGACCGCCGCCGACGTGATGAGCCCGCGCCCCAAGGTCATCGGCCCCGACGCGCGCATGAGCGACGCCATCGACCTGATGACCCAGAACAAGATCGCCACCCTGCTGGTCGTCCAGGACGAGCGCCCCGTCGCCATCGTCCACATCGCCGAACTGATGCAGGCGGGCTACGTGGGCTAGGGCCAGGGGCCGGGAATTCAGGACAGGGATCAGGCCGGCGCTGGGCGATTTTCAAGGGATCTCCCGCCGCAACGACCCCACCGCCCCCAGCCCTGGCCCCTAATACGCCATCCGCCCGTCGATATTTCCCGGCGGCGCATAGCGGCAGGCCAGGACCGAGCGGTCGCCGCGCGTCTCGACCGCGCAGCCGACGTGGGTCGTGTCGCGCCAGACCAGCTGGGTGTAGTGGCCGACGTCGCTCCAGTTCGGCGTCCGGCTGACGTTCGGGAACGGGGCGTGCCGGTAGTTGGCCTTCTCGGCCGTCCAGTCGCCGATCATGTCCTCGGGCGTGAACTGGCGGCCGCCCCATCCCATCCACAGGTTCTCGCCGTGGCCGTGCGCCGCCGGATCGTGCTCGAAGCGATTGCTGTCGATCAGGGTGCGCGCCCAGACCCGCGCCTCCGCCTCCAGCGAGTCCGCCCAGCGCAGCGGACGAACGCCCACCCGGGCCCGTTCGGCGTTGTGCGCGGCCAGCAACCGGCTCTCGATCTCGCTCGAGGGCGAGGTCGTGCGCGGCGGGGCGATCGGCAGCACCGCGCGCGCCTGGGGCGGCGCCGGCACGACATACGGTCCCGGCGAGGCGGCGCATCCGGCGGCCCCGGCCATCAGGCACAGGGTCGCCGCCCCCACGGCCATTCTGATCGGGATCATGGGCGACTCAGCGCGCGCTGGCCCCGTCGCCGAACGGCTGGTCGGTCAGGGCGCTCTCGACGTCGTCGCCCTCCATGGTGCGGGTCTCCGCGGGCTTGCCGGCCTGGAATTCCTCCATCGCCGTCGCCTTGCGGGCCCGCATCTGGTCGGCCAGCAGATCCATGTCCAGACCGGCCGCGCGGGCCTGGCTGAACATGCCCTCGGACCGCTTCTCCTCCTCCTCGACGTGGTGCTCGATCATTTCGGACAGCACCTTGACCTTGGCGTCGTAGAAGTCCTCCTCCGGACCGCCCGCCTCGATCTCGTTGATCAGCAGCTTGGCGCTGTCGTGCTCGACATAGGCCTCGTTGACCAGGTCGTCCTCGATCTTGCCGCGGCAGGCCGGATAAAAGATCTCCTCCTCGATCGCCGTGTGGACCTTCAGCTCGAGGCAGATCTGCTCGGCCAGCCGCTGCCGGGTGGCCTTGCCGTTGGTCTGCTCGAACTTCTCGAACAGCGCCTCCACCCTGCGGTGATCGGCCTTCAGCATCGCGATCGCGTCCATCTCTTCGTAGCTCTGGGCCATGGGGATTCCTCCTGCGGGGTTGTGGCGTTGCCGGTGTAAGACGCTCGCCGGCGTCACGTTCCCGACATTGCGCGACCTGCGAGTCGTTCGCTCATGATGGCGCCGATGCGGAGCGCGGCGAAAAAACTTGACGTTGACGTAAACGTAGGTTTTCTGAGCCTCACGCTTCGAACCGTCCTTATTGGAGACTGACTCCCATGGCCGACGCCTACATCTACGATGCGGTCCGCACGCCGCGAGGCAAGGGCAAGAAGGACGGCTCCCTGCACGAGATCACCGGCCTTAGCCTGGCCACCCAGGTGCTGGAGGCCCTGCGCGACCGCAACGATCTCGACACTTCGAAGGTCGACGACGTCATCCTCGGCTGCGTCACCCCGGTCGGCGAACTCGGCGCCGACATCGCCCGCACCGCCGTACTTTCGGCGGGCTGGGCCCAGACCACCGCCGGCGTCCAGATCAACCGCTTCTGCGCCTCCGGCCTCGAGGCGGTGAACATGGCCGCGGCCAAGGTGAAATCCGGCGAGGCCGACTTCGCCGTCGGCGGCGGCGTCGAGGCCATGAGCCGCGTGCCGATGGGCTCCGACGGCGGCGCCTGGCCGGTCGATCCCTCCAGCGCCTTCCCGACCTATTTCGTGCCCCAGGGCGTCTCGGCCGACATGATCGCCACGAAATATGGCTTCAGCCGCGACGACGTCGACGCCTATTCGATGGAAAGCCACAAGCGCGCCGCCGCCGCCTGGGCCGACGGCCGCTTCTCGAATTCGGTCGTCCCGGTGAAGAACCAGCTCGGTCTGGTCCAGCTGGACCGCGACGAGACCATCCGTCCCAACACCGACATGCAGACCCTCGGTTCGCTGAACCCCTCCTTCGCCATGATGGGCGAGATGGCCTTCGACAGCGTCATCAACCAGCGCTACCCCGAGGTCGAGCGGGTCAACCACGTCCACACGCCCGGCAACTCCTCGGGCATCGTCGACGGTTCGGCCGGGGTGCTGATCGGTTCGCTGGAAGCCGGTCAGGCCCTGGGTCTCAAGCCGCGCGCCCGTATCGTCGGCGCCGCCTCGATCGGCTCCGAGCCCTCGATCATGCTCACCGGCCCCGAATTCGTGACCAGGAAGCTGCTCGGCAAGCTGGGCATGACCACCGCCGACATCGACGTGTGGGAGCTGAACGAAGCCTTCGCCGCCGTGGTACTGCGCTACATGCAGGCGCTCGACATCCCGCACGACAAGATGAACGTGAACGGCGGCGGCATCTCCATGGGCCACCCGCTCGGCGCCACCGGCGCCATGATCACCGGCATCGCCCTCGACGAGCTGGAACGCTCCGGCAAGTCGACCGCCCTGATCACCCTGTGCATCGGCGGCGGCATGGGCACCGCCACCGTCATTGAACGCGTCTGATCCGGGAGCTGATTGAGATGGAAAACTTCAAGATCGACGTCGACGCCGACGGCATCGCACTGGTCACCTTCGACGTCCCCGGACGGTCGATGAACACCCTGACCTCGGGCGTCATGGCCGAGATCCCGCAGGTGGTCGAACGCATCAGGACCGACGACGCCATCATGGGCGCGGTGCTGACCTCGGGCAAGGCCAGCGGCTTCTGTGCCGGCGCCGATCTCGGCGACATGGCCGGCGGCATGCTGGCCGGCGGTTCGCTGCAGGACGCCTATGACGCCGGCTGGCGGCTGAACGGCGCCCTGCGCGCGCTGGAGACCTGCGGCAAGCCCGTGGCCGCGGCGATCAACGGCCTCGCCCTCGGCGGCGGTCTCGAACTGACGCTGGCCTGCCACTACCGCGTCGCCGGCGACAGCTCGAAGATCCAGCTGGGCCTGCCCGAGATCAAGGTCGGCCTCTTCCCCGGCGGCGGCGGCACGCAGCGTCTGACCCGCCTGATCGGCGTCCAGGCGGCCATGATGGCCATGAGCGAAGGCAAATCCTTCCGCCCGAACGACGCGAAGGGCGCCGGCATCGTCCACGAGGTCGTGCCGGTCGGCGGCGAGGTCGAGGCCGCGAAGGCGTGGATCAAGGGCGGCGGCAAGGCCGTCCAGCCGTGGGACGACAAGTCGTTCAAACTGCCCGGCGGCGGCCCCTACCACCCGGCTGGCATCCAGAATTTCCTCGTCGGCAACGCCATGCTGCGCAAGCAGAGCTACGGCAACTATCCGGCCGTGCTGAACCTGATGAAGGCCGTCTACGAAGGCACGCAGGTGCCCATGGACGCGGCCCTGCGCATCGAGACCCGCTACTTCATCAAGACCCTGATGACGCCCCAGGCCCAGGGCATGATCCGCTCGCTGTTCCTGTCGAAGCAGGAGCTCGACAAGGGCGCCGTCCGCCCGGCCGGCGTGCCGAAGTCGGATCCGAAGAAGGTCACCGTCCTCGGCGCCGGCATGATGGGAGCCGGCATCGCCTATGTGCAGGCCCTCGCCGGCATCGAAACCATCCTCATCGACCGCGACCAGGAGAGCGCCGACAAGGGCAAGGCCCACGTCGAGGAACTGCTGAAGAAACGCCTCTCGCGCGGCCAGATCGATCAGGCGAAGTTCGACGCCCTGCTCGCCTCGGTCACCGCCACCACCGACTACGACCTGATCAAGGGCTCGGACCTCGTCATCGAGGCGGTGTTCGAGAACCGTGAGATCAAGGCCGACGTCACCAGGCGCGCCGAGGCCCAACTCGAGCCCGGCGCCGTGTTCGGCTCCAACACCTCGACCCTGCCGATCACCGGCCTGGCCGAGGCCTCGGTCCGCCCCGAGGACTTCATCGGCATCCACTTCTTCTCGCCGGTCGACAAGATGATGCTGGTCGAGATCATCCTCGGCGAAAAGACCGGCGAGGCCGCGATCGCGAAGAGCCTCGACTACGTGATGAAGATCAGGAAGACCCCGATCGTCGTCAACGACGGCCGCGGCTTCTACACCTCGCGCTGCTTCGGCACCTATGTCGCCGAGGGCCTGGCGATGCTGGAGGAGGGCTACGCCCCCGCCCTGATCGACAACATCGGCCGCATGACCGGCATGCCGCGCGGGCCGCTGGAGATGCACGACGACGTGGCGCTGGACCTCAGCGTCAAGATCGCCAAACAGACGAAGGAAGACCTCGGCGACGCCTATGAGCCCCTGCCCGGATGGAAGATCGTCCAGACCATGGTCGAGGACCTCGGCCGCTACGGCCGCAAGAACGGCAAGGGTTTCTACGACTACGAAACCAAACCGAAAAAGCTGTGGTCGGGTCTGTCGGACCTTGCCCTGGTCAAGATCAACGACTCGACGCCCGAGCTGGTCGAGGACCAGAAGCGCCGCCTGCTCTACCGCCAGGCGGTCGAGGTGGCCCGCTGCTGGGAAGAGGGCGTCATCGACGACCCGCGCGAGGCCGATGTCGGAGCCATCCTCGCCTGGGGCTTCGCGCCCTGGACCGGCGGCCCGATCACCCTCATCGACCAGACGGGGCTGAAGGAATTCGTCGCCCAGGCCGACGTCTACGCCGAACGCTACGGCGACCGCTTCAAGGTCCCCCAGCTGCTGCGTGACATGGCCGCGAAGGGCGAGACCTTCTACGGCACGTTCGCCGGCCAGAAGGCGGCGGCGTAGATATTCCTTCTCCCATCGCGAGAAGGTTGCGGCACAGTGGGTCACGAGGGGCTTCGCGGGCCATGACGACAGGTCTGCTCGCCGTCTAATCCGGCCGCGACACGACGTAGACCAGCGTCCCGGCCGAATAGAGGCCTCATCGCCATCCGTTGGCGAATTCGAAGACGGCGGCGTTGGGGTCGGCGTTGCGCCGTGCGTGTGCGCCGGGAGCTGCGAGGTCAGCACCGCGGGGGGTCCGGCCGTCGCGGGTTCCCACGGACGGGTCGTTGCTCGCCCCCCGTCGGAGCGCGATCGCACAGGTCAGGCAAGGCGAGGGTGTTGACCCGGTCGCCCCCGAACTGGATTCAGATCTGCGAGATGAGCGTCGTGTTCTGCCGGATCGCCAGCAAGCGGCCGTCGGCCCGGACCCAGCCCTTCGGACACAAGGCGTGCCGAATTGCTTCCCCGCGACCCTCCGGTGGTCGTTGGTGGCGCTCGCGGTCGAAGAGCCCATGACCATATGGGTTTGCCGGCATCTAGGCCTGAGTCAGGGTTACGGAGCTGTGCCCTATCGCCCCGCGTGAGGGACGATATCGCCCCTGATCCGGTTCCGAAGGAGAAATGGGCGTGGCGCGCTTTGGTGCTGTTGACACCGCGAATCGGCGAAACTGAACTTGCCGCTCCGTCCCCAGCTTCTCCCCAGATGTCTGCGGCGGTCCTACCACATCTAGCGGTCGCGCAAAAAGTGATCGCAATATAGCCGCATTTCGGCTTGGCGCCGGGGCTTCTCGCCCGCATGGTGAACCTCACCTTCCGGATTCGCCGACAGAGTTGCTTCGATGAACGCGCACGCCCCGATCCAGACCTCGACCCCCGGCCTGCTCACCGCTTCGGCGGCCTACAAGCCGTTCCGCTATCCGTGGGCGTTCGACATGTGGAAGAAGCAGCAGCAGGTCCACTGGATGCCCGAGGAGGTGCCGCTGGGCGAGGACTGCAAGGACTGGGCGGCCAATCTGACCGACAGCGAGCGCAACCTGCTGACGCAGATCTTCCGCTTCTTCACCCAGGCCGACATCGAGGTCCAGGACAACTACATGGAGCGCTACGGTCGGGTGTTCAAACCGACCGAGGTCAAGATGATGCTGGCGAGCTTCGCCAACATGGAGACCATCCACATCGCGGCCTACGCCCTGCTGCTCGAGACCATCGGCATGCCCGAGAGCGAGTTCGGGGCCTTCATGGAATACGAGGCCATGCGCGACAAGCATGACTTCATGGGCAAGTTCGGCGTCGACACCGATGGCGACATCGCCCGCACCCTGGCCATGTTCGGCGGCTTCTCCGAAGGCCTGCAGCTGTTCGCCTCGTTCGCGATGCTGATGAACTTCCCCCGGCAGAACAAGATGAAGGGCATGGGCCAGATCGTCTCGTGGTCGGTGCGCGACGAGAGCCTGCACTGCGAGGGCATCATCAAGCTGTACCACGCCTTCAACAAGGAAACCGGCGCGGTGACCAAGGCCGTGGCGGAGGATATCGTCGAATGCTGCCGCACCGTGGTCGACATGGAAGACAAGTTCATCGACCTGGCCTTCGAGATGGGACCGGTCAGCGGCATGACCCCCTCTGACATCAAGGCCTACATCCGCTTCATCGCCGACTGGCGCCTGCGCCAGCTGCACCTGCCGGAGCTCTACGGGGCGAAGGAGAACCCGCTGCCGTGGCTGCAGTCGATGCTGTCCGGCGTCGAGCACGCCAACTTCTTCGAGGCCCGCGCCACCGAATACTCCAAGGCCGCCACCCGCGGCTCGTGGCACGGCGCCGCCGGCGTCTGGGACAGCTTCGACGCCATGATGCAAAAGCGGAAGGAAGAGGCGGCGGAGGCCTGACGCGGTCGACTTCGTTCGCCCGACACCATTATAGTCAAGCTTGCTCCGTAACACAGCTTCGTGCCGATGCCGCTGGCTCCATCCTCCCGACTGAAGGCGTTTGTCGCCTTCGCGATCCTCTTCGTCCTCTATCAGTCCGCCGAGGGTCTGGGCGGGCGGGTGTTCGACAATTTCGGCATCCAGGCCGCCTTGATGATCGCCGCGCTCTTGGCGGGCTGGCCAGTGGCCCGCTGGCTCGGCTGGCGAGGCTACGAAGCCTATGGTCTTGATCTGCGCCGGGCGTCCTTCGCCGTTCTGGCTGCCGGCCTCATGCTCACGCTGGCGGCCAAGGGCGCCGCTCTCGCCGCCGGACTATCCCTCGGAATCGCGTCCGTGGGAGCCGCGCCGGAGACATTGGGCGCCCTGGCTGGGGCAGGCTTCCTCGCCACAGCCGCCCTGACGACTTTCGTCCCTTCCATCACGGAAGACATTCTGACGCGCGGCTTTCTGCTGCGCGCGATCGGGGTGCGCTGGAGCGGCCCGGCATTCGTCCTCGCCAGCGCGGCCCTGTTCACCGTCAACCACATCTATCGGTTCGATTGGGGGGTCAGTGAACAGGTGCGCCTGTTCTGCTGCGGCCTCGCCTACGCCGCCGCCGCCTGGCGCTGGAGAACCCTCTGGGGGGCGGTCGGCCTGCATTGGGGCTATAATCTCGCCAACGCCGTGTGGGAGCGCCTGTCGCCGGTGTCGATCGACGCCGTCGTCGCCGGTCGCTGGTTGACCGCCGCCGTTCATCTGGTCCTGCTCGCCATCATTGTCGCCCTGCCTCGGACGGCGGACGTGAAGCGGGCTCAGATGCCCGCGTACCACTCGTACCCCCGGTCTTCCCAATAGCCGCCCTTGCCCCGCCCCAGGTGGGCGAAGCTCTCCACCGCCTCGATCCGGCGGATGTATTTTGCGTGCTTGTAGCCCAGCTGCCGCTCGACCCTCAGCCGCAGCGGCGCCCCGTGCGGTACCGGCAGGACCTCGCCGTTCATAGCATAGGCCAGGATGGTCTGCGGATGTCGGGCGTCGACCAGATCGATGCTTTCGTAATACCGCTCTCCGTCCTCCTGCTGATCCAGCGCGTCAAAGCAGTGGAAGACGATGTAGCGGGCTTCCGGCTTCAGCCCCGCCTCATCCAGCAGCGTCTCCAGCCTCACGCCCGTCCATTCCCCGATCGAGGTCCAGCCCTCGACGCAGTCGTGTTTGGTGATCTGCGTCTGCGCCGGCCGCGCCCGCAGTTCCGCGAGACTGAGCGACAGGGGCCGTTCCACCAGCCCGTCGACGATCAGCCGATAGGCCGCGAACCCCTCCGCCTTCAGCGCGAGATAGTCGGCCGCGGCCGGATCCACCGAGCCGTTGGCCCTGAAATCCGGCGAGATCTCCGCCCGGCTGTAGGTCGGCGCCAGGGCCTCGCGCGGGACCAGCAGGCGCTGGGCACGCCGGGTCAGGCCCTCGCCCATGCGCCGCGCCTGTTCCGACAGCCGCCAGCTCGCCTCTCCGCAGGCCGAGACGAACGAGGCGGCGGTGGCGGCCAGCGCCCCGGTCAGCCAGCGGCGGCGGTTCATGGCGCATCTCCTTCGGTCCGGCGGCGCCGCAGCTTCGGCCCCGCCGTCGAGCCCGGCGGCTGGATCGTGAACCAGCCGGTGACCATCGCCCGCATGTTGTTGAGGAAGCCGGTCCAGATCACCAGCCCGACATGGACGACGATGAAGCCGACGATCAGTCCCGCGGAGATGAAATGCAGCGTCCGCGCCGACTGCCGCCCGCCCATGATCTCCAGCAGCACCCCGCCGATGGCGTTGAAGCCCGGCGACATCGACAGGCCCGTGACCAGCATCAGCGGCAGGACGACCAGCACCATGGCGACATAGGTCAGCTTCTGGATGACATTATAGGTTCGGGCGTGGTCGTCGGTCGGGAAGTGGAAGCGGGCATGCTCCTTCACCGACGGCCAGAAGCCGCGCAGCTCGCGTCCCTTCGGCCACAGCCGCCGCCCTGCGCGTCCGCTGGCGACACCGTAGCCGAGATAGATCAGGCCATTGATCACGAACACCCAGGCGAACAGGAAATGCCAGTTGCGCGCCTCGGCCAGATTGCGCCCCTGCGGGATCAGCAGCCAGTCGGGGAGCGTCGGCGTGCTCAGCCAGGGATCGGCGAAGGTCGAGCGGATGCCCCAGTACAGGTGCGGGTGCGCCGCCAGTATGTTCAGTCCGCTCATCAGCAGAACGACCACGGCGACGACGTTGAGCCAGTGTGTGATCCGCACGGGCGCCGGGTGCCGCCAGACATCGGTGCGCCCTCCCGGCAGCGGCCGGTCCGCGTGCGGTCCGGGAGCTTCGGCGGCCACGGCGGGCGGATCGGCGGCGGCGTCGGTCATGCGGCGTTTCCGGTCAAGGCGCCGGGGACCGTCTCACGCGCGCCGGGGCTCCGCAACGCCGACGGAGGTTCAGTCGAGCTGGGGCGGCGCCGTCACGCAGATCCGGCCCGAACGCCGGCACGCCGCCATCTCGGCTTCCCAGGCGGCGTTGTCTCGCTCCCACTGGGCCCGCGCGGCATTGGCGGCGGCGGTGTCGGCTTCCCACTGGGCCCGGCGCGTTGCGATCTCCGAGGTCTCCTGGCGCCAGCGGGCATTCTCCTGCTCGTAGGCGGATTGGCCGTCAGCCTCCGACTGCTCGGCCTTGGCGTTGCGCGCGGCGATCTCGGCGTTGAGACGGGCGGTGGCCTCGACCTCTGCGGGGTCTTGCTCCGAATCCGGCGCGCGGTTGTACGCTTCGCCGCGCGCGCGCAGCCATTCCTGCGAGCCCGGGGCCGCGCTGCCGGGCGACGGACTGGCTGTCTGGTGGGCGGTCTGGGCGGCGGTCTGGGGGGCGGTCTGGGCTAGGGCCGGCGCCGCGGCGACCGTCAGGGCGGCGGCGGCGATCAGGCTCGAACGGATCATCACTGGCTCCTTTGAAGAGGTCGCGCCGCCGGACAGGCCGTCCGGTGGCGGTCAGAATGAGATAACGCCGATCAGGCGGATTGGCGCCGCCTTTAGTCTGGCAGGCGAAGTTCGAACGTCGTCCCTCCGGGGCCCGTTTCGACCAGAGCCAGATCGCCGCCGTGGCTGATCGCCAGTTCGCGCGAGATGGTCAGCCCCAGGCCGGTCCCGTCGGAGGTCCGGCCGCTGACGAAGGGTTCGAACAGCTGGTCGGACAGTCGCGGCGGAATGCCCGGCCCGTTGTCGGCGATGCGAATCACCGCCTCGCCGCCCCGGTGTTCCGCACTGACCTTGACCACCCCCTTGCGGCCGACGCGGGTCGCGTCGCTCTCGATAGCCTGGCGGGCGTTGCGCATCAGGTTGACCAGGATGCGGTGCAGCTGGTCCGGATCGGCATGGATGGTGAACCGCGCCGGGATCGCCCTGGCCAGCCGCACCCCTTCGTCGGACAGGCCCGAGTCCTCGGCCGCCACGGCGACGGCCGGGGCCAGGGCGAAGCGCAGCCGCTGCGGCTCAGGCTCCTCGCTGCGGCCATACTCCAGCACATTGCGCGACAGGGCGGCCGCCCGGCCCAGCGCTCGCTCCAGCCGCGGCAGGGCCTTGGCCACGATGGGATCGGGGGAGTCGGCCAGGCGCTCGGAGGCGATCTGGGCCGAGGTCAGCATATTGCGCAGGTCGTGGTTGATCTTGGCCACGGCCTCGCCCAACGCCACCAGCCTCGCCCGCGAGCGCAGGGACTGGCGCACCTCGTCCTGCATCCGCGCCAGCTCGCGCTCGACCCGGCCGATCTCGTCGTGCCGGTCGCTGGGCGGGTCTCCCTCGGCTTCGGGATCAAGGGCGAAATGCTCGATCGACCGGGTCACCCGCCGCAGGGGTTGCAGGACCAGCAAGGCCAGGCCTCCGTACAGCAGGCCGCCGGCCACCAGGGAGATCAGCAGCGACATCAGCAGGCTGTTGAGCAGAAAGGTCCGCAACTCCGCCTTCAACGGCTCGGCCGGGGCGAGAATCTCGATGAAGTCGCCTGAGCGGTAGCGGGGCCGCGCCTGGACGCGGATCGACCGGTCGGGGTGGCCGAACAGTGTCCGCCACGGGTCCAGCAAACGGGTCACCGGCCGGTCCTCGCGCAGGTCGATCAGATCGGGCGTGCGCGGCAGGTTGGGCGCCTGCAGCAACAGGCGCCGCACGCCCTGGTCGCCGACGACCACCGCCTGCACCCCTCCGATCGCCAGAAGCTGTTCGGCGACGTCGTCCTCGACCGCTGAATAGGGCAGGGCCTCCACGCCGACTGAGGCCAGTTCGGCCGACTGCAGCCGGTCCAGCAGCCAGCGCTCGTGGAAGCTCGCGGCGCTGGGCGCGATGATCAGGATCTCGACCACTACGGTGAAGATGAAGGTCAGAGCCAGCAGGCGCCAGGCGAGGGCGTCGGGGGCGTGGAACCGCAGTCGCTCGCGCCAGTCGGCCGGCACGCGCAAGCCGCGCCGCGCATCGCTCAAAAAGGGCCGCGCCTCGCTCATGTCGGGCCTAACGCAAAGCTTGGGCCAATGGCTGCCTGGGTCACGCCCGCCTCCGCAGGCGCAGCGCCGCCTGGGCGCCCTTCATGGCGAAGGGCAGCACCACCGCCAGCACGAAGACACCGGCCAAGGGCGCCCAGAACTGGTTGAACAGGGCCTGGAAGTCGGGGTCCGGATCGCTCACCAGCAGGGTGTTCAGCCGCGCCCCGATCCAGCAGTAGATGATGTGGGCCGGCAGCAGACCGATGACGGTGGCGACGGTATAGGGCGTCAGGCGCACCGCCATCATGCCGGCGGCGATGTTGATCATGTGAAACGGCACCACCACCGCCAGCCGCGCGCCCAGCACATACCAGAAGGTATCGCGGTCGATCGCGGTGCATACGGCCTGCATCAGCCCGGCGTCGCGCTCGGCCCTTCGCCGCAAGGCCTCCCCCAGCGCCGACCGGGTCACCGCGTAGACCACCAGGGCGCCCGCCGTGGCCGCGATCGAGGTCGAGACGCCTCCGACCCACGGACCGAACAGATAGCCGGCGGTGATGGTGACGAAGAAGACGCCCGGCACCACGCTGGCCGTCAGGACCGCGAACAGCAGCATGAGGATCAGCAGGCTGGCGACATAGTTGCCGGCAGTGAAGTCGCGGAAGGTCTGGCCGTGGTCGCGCAGGGTGTCGAGCGACAGATAGCGGTTCCAGCCCATGGCGAAGATCAGGGTGATCACGCATCCCAGCACGATCAGGGGCAGGAAGCGTTTGACCCGGTGCATCGTCTCTCCGCTGACCGCCCGCGGCGTTGACACCACGGGCTTCCCCGCTTATACGCCCGCCCTTCCCGCGACGGACCTCTTTCCGCCGCCCACCTTGTTTTCAGTCCCAGGAGCCGACCGTGAAGCGGACCTATCAGCCGTCGCGACTCGTGCGCAAGCGCCGTCACGGCTTCCGTTCGCGGATGGCCACCAAGAACGGACAGAAGATCGTTGCGCGGCGTCGCGCCAAGGGCCGCAAGCGCCTGACGGCCTAAGTCGTCCGGCGCCTGTGCTGGGCGCATGGCCGAACCGTTCAAAATCGAACGCCTGAAGTCGCGGCCCCAGTTCCTGGCGGCCGCGAAAGGCGTTTCAGAGGCCCGCGGCGCCGTGGTCGTACAGCGCCTGGATCGGCGCGACGGCGACCCGGTGGTGCGGCTGGGCTTCACCGCCACCCGCAAGGTCGGCAACGCCGTCGTCCGCAACCGCGCCAAACGCCGCCTCAGGGAGGCGGCCCGGACCCTCGCGCCGCTGCTGGCGCGCCCGGGAAGCGACTATGTCTTCATCGCCCGCATGGGCACGGCGGACCGTCCGTGGGACCGTTTGCTTGACGATGTGAAATCGGCGCTTACAAGGCTCGCGACCCCGCGGTCGGCGCCCCCTGTCGCGCCCCACGCACCGACATCGCCCGCCGGCCAGGACCACTGAACTCCATGCCCCCCCAAGACAACAGCCGTAACACGATCGTCTTCATCGTGATCGCGGGCATCATGCTGCTGGCCTACAGCTTCTTCGTGATGGAGCCGCAGGCGCAGAAGCGTCGCGCCGCCGAGCAGGCGACCGCCGCCTCGACCACCGGCCCGGTCACCGCCCCCTCGCCCAGCGCCGCCGTCTTCACGGAGGATCGGACGATTGCGCTCGGTCGCAACGGAACCGTCCGGGTGCCGATCCAGACCGGAACGCTGACGGGTTCGCTGTCGCTGACCGGCGGCCGCATCGATGACCTGTTCCTGACCCGCTACCGCGAGACGATCGACGCGGATTCGCCGGCCGTGGAGCTGTTCCGCCCCGAGGGCATGGAGCATGCCTTCTTCGCCCAGTTCGGCTGGAGCGGCCCCAACATCCCGGGCGGCGTTCCCGGCCCGAATACGCCGTGGCGGCTGACCCAGGGCTCGACCCTGACCCCGACCACCCCCGTGGTGCTGACCTGGGACAACGGCGCCGGCCTGCGCTTCACGCGCCGCATCAGTGTCGACGACCTCTACATGTTCACGGTGGCCGACACCGTGGCCAACTTCAGCGCCCAGCCCGTGACGATCGCCCCGCGTTCCGGCGTCATGCGCCAGGGCGTGCCGGAGAACCTCGGCCGCAACCAGGTCCTGCACGAGGGCGCCATCGGCACCTTCGGAGACGGCGAGAGCTATTCGACCGAGCAGCTCAAATACAAAGGCTGGGCCAAGAAGCCCTCGGTCGAGCACGAATCGACCGGCGGCTGGCTGGGCATCACCGACAAATACTGGATGGCGGCCGTCATTCCCCAGCAGGACGAGAAGATCGCGGCCCGCTTCCTCGTTGAGGACGCCGGCTCCTACAACGCCCACATCGCCGTCATGGATGGCGAGGCCCGCACCATCCGGCCGAACACACAGATCACCGAAACCCAGCACCTCTTCGCCGGGGCCAAGCGGAACGAGATCCTGTCGGGCTACGAGAAGTCCCTCGATCTGCCGCGCTTCGTCTACGCCATCGACTGGGGCTTCCTGTTCTTCCTGACCCGGCCGATCTTCTGGCTGGTCGAGCTGTTCTACAGCGTCCTGGGCAATTTCGGTCTGGCCATCCTGGGCCTGACCCTGTTCGTCCGCCTCCTCATGTTCCCGCTGGCCAACAAGAGCTACGAGAGCATGTCGAAGATGCGCAACCTCCAGCCGAAGATGGAGGAGATCAAGAAGAAGTACCCCGACGAGCCGCAGAAGCAGCAGCAGGAGGTGATGGCCCTCTACCAGAAGGAGAAGATCAATCCTCTGGCCGGCTGCCTGCCCCTGCTGCTCCAGATTCCGGTCTTCTACGCCGTCTACAAGATGCTGTTCGTGACCATCGAGATGCGCCACCAGCCCTTCTTCGGCTGGATCCGCGACCTCTCGGCGCCGGACCCGACCACCGTCTGGAACCTGTTCGGCCTGATCCCCTGGGATCCGGCGTCGGCGCCGCTGGTCGGCGGCCTTCTGGGCGGCACCTTTGCGCTGAGCGTCCTCGCCATCTTCTACGGCCTGACCATGTGGCTGCAGATGTCGATGAGCCCGCAGGCCCCAGACCCGATGCAGCGCCGCATCTTCCAGTTCATGCCGATCGTGTTCACCTTCATCATGGCCACCTTCCCGGCGGGCCTGCTGATCTACTGGGCGTGGTCGAACATCCTGACCATCTTCCAGCAGTACATCATCATGCACCGCCTGAAGGCCGAGAACCCGATCGACACCTTCCTGGCGCGGATGAAGAAGGCGAAGGCCTGAGTTGGACGAGTTCACCCCCGAGGAGCTGGAGCAGGCGCGCATCCTGTTCGCGCGGCCAGCCACCTTCGTCATGGGGTGCGCCAAGATCGAGCAACTGCCCGATCCGGACCTGCCCGAGATCGCCTTCGCGGGCCGTTCCAACGTCGGCAAGTCGAGCCTGATCAACGGCCTGGTCGGGATGCACAAGCTGGCTCGCGCGTCCAACGAGCCGGGCCGCACGCGCGAGGTCAATTTCTTCGATCTCGACGGCAAGATGCGGCTGGTCGACCTGCCCGGCTACGGCTGGGCCAAGGCGTCGAAGTCGACGGTGAAGAAATTCCAGGATCTCGGCCGCGACTATCTGCGCGGCCGGGTCACCCTGAAGCGGGTCTATCTGCTGATCGACGCCCGCCACGGCCTCAAGAAGGTCGACGACGAGGCCCTCGACGCACTCGATCTGGCCGCGGTCAGCTATCAGATCGTCCTGACCAAGGCCGACAAGCTGAAGAAGGGCGAGGCCGAAAAGGTCCAGGCCGCGACCCTGAAGGCGATCGCCAAACGCCCGGCCGCCTATCCGGCGGTGATCGTCACTTCCGCCGAGAAGGGCGACGGCCTGCCGGAGCTGAGGGCCGAGATCATGCGCACGACGGGCGTGACGCTGTAATCCACTTGCGTGGTTCCGCCGCCGGTGATCGGGTGGCGCCATGCGGACCCGCCACATCCAGACCGACCGCCTGAACCAGCAGATCCTCGAGGCCGGATCCGGTCCGCTGGTCCTGCTGATCCACGGCTTTCCCGAGCTCGGCATCAGCTGGCGCGCCCAGGTGCAGGCGCTCGCCGACGCCGGCTTCCACGCCGTCGCACCCGACATGCGTGGCTACGGCGGGACCGATAAACCGGCCGATACCTTCGACTATTCTGTCCTCGACCTCGTCGGCGACATGGTCGATCTGGTCCGGGCCCTGGGCGAGACCTCCTGCGTCGTGGTCGGCCACGACTGGGGCGCGCCGGTGGCGTGGCACTGCGCCTTGCTGCGGCCGGACCTGTTCCGGGCGGTCTTCGGCCTGTCCGTGCCGTTTCAGCCGCGCCGTCCCAAGGGCCCGCCCACCGTCGCCATGGCCGCCCTGTCGAAGCGGGCCGGCCTGGGCCAGCTCTACATCAGCCAGTTCCAGGCGCCTGACGCCCACCTGGCCTTCGACGCCGATCCCGCCACGGCCCTGCGGAAGGCCTTCTTCGCCTATGACGGCGCCACGCCCGACGGTCGCCAGTCGACCGGCTTCTTCCCCGAGGGCGAGACCTTCCTCTCCACAATCGCGGACGACGCCGCCCTGCCGCCATGGATGAGCGAGGCCCATTTCGGGGAGTATGTCGCCGCCTTCTCCTCCGGCGGCTTCAAGGGCCCGGTCGACTGGTACCGGAACCTGGACGCGAACTGGGCCGCCACCGCCTTCCTGCAGGACGCCCGTGTCCGCGTCCCCGCCGCCTTCGTGGTCGGCGAGCGCGACCCGGTGCGCCACTACGCCGGCCCGGCCGAAGCCGGACTGAAGGACTGGCTCACCGACCTCAGGCTGCAGCAGGTCATCCCTGGCGGGGGCCACTGGATTCAGCAGGAACGGCCCGACGAGGTGAACCGGCTGCTGCTCGATTTCCTCAGACAGGTCGCGGCCTAGAGCCCCTCCGTCGCCTCGACCGTGATCTCAAGGCTGCGGATGCGCGCCTCCAGATCGTGGATCATGCCGGTGACCATCACCTCCTCCACGCCGGTCAGGGCGATGAACTCCGCCAGCTTCGCCCGCACCGTCTCGCGCCCGCCGATGGCCGCATAGGTGAGCCGACTCTCCACCGCCGCCCGCTGCCGCGCGTCCAGCACCGTGGTGATGTCGTCCACCGGCGGCCTCAGCCGTCCCGGCTTGCCGCTGACCACCGCCGCGAACGCCTGCTGCATCGAGGTCGACAGCCGCGCCGCCTCCGCGTCCGTATCGGCCGCGAAGACGTTGAACGCCGCCATCGCATAGGGCCGCTCCAGCTGTTTCGACGGCCGGAATCCCTCGCGGTAGGTGCGCAGCGCCGGCAGCAGCAGCTCCGGCGCGAAATGGCTGGCGAAGGCGAACGGCAGGCCCAGTTGCGCCGCCAGTTCGGCGCTGAACAGGCTCGAGCCCAGCAGCCAGATTGGAACGTTCGAACCCTGCCCCGGATACGCCGCGACACGCTGGCCTTCGACCGCGGGAGCGAGGAAGGCCTGCAGCTCCATCACATCGCGCGGGAACTGGTCGGCGGCCTCGAAATAGCGGCGCAAGGCCCGCGCCGTCTCGCCGTCGGTCCCCGGGGCGCGGCCGAGGCCTAGGTCGATGCGGCCGGGGTGCAGCGCCTCCAGCGTGCCGAACTGCTCGGCGATCACCATCGGCGCGTGATTGGGCAGCATGACCCCGCCCGAGCCGACGCGGATCGTTTCCGTCGCCGCCGCCACGTGCGCCAGGGCGACCGCGGTCGCGGCGCTGGCGATTCCGGGCATGTTGTGGTGCTCGGCCAGCCAGAAGCGGGTGTAGCCCAGCCGTTCGGCGGCCCGCGCCAGTTCCGTGGTTTCCAGCAGGGCGCGCCGGGCGTCCCCGCCCTCCACGATCGGCGACAGGTCGAGAACGGAGAATGCAGTCATGGCGCCCAGATGGGCGCCCGCCGGTTCACTTCAAGACTGTCACACCGGGTGTGTCTGATCTGGCTTGGCAGTTTGCGGCGCCGGTTCCGGCGTCGACGGCACGTCCGGCAGCGGGATGAACTCCAGGTCGTCCTCGGCGGGCAGCGCCATGCGGCCTGCCTTCCAGTCGGCCTTCGCCTGGTCGATCCGCTCCTGTTTCGAATGGACGAAATTCCACCAGATCAACCGTGGCCCTACCGGCTCGCCGCCCAGCACCATCACCGTCGAGGGCCGCACCGCCCGGACGGTAGGCTCGGCCGTCGGCTCCAGCACGATCATCTGGCCCTCATGGAAGGTGCGTTCGCCGACCTCGATCTCGCCCTTGGCCACATACAGCGCTCGCTCGCTGTAGCCGCCGGCCACGCCACGGCCCGGCGGCGGCGTCGTGCGCACCCCCTCCGCCAGTTCCCAGTGGACGTAGAACAGCGGCGACGAGGTCGGCACGGCCGCCTTGGCGCCATAAGCCTCGCCCGCCACCAGCCGCGCGAACAGACCGCCGTTCTCATAGGCCGGCTGATCCGCCTCGCCGTGGTGATGGAAGGACGGATCGACCTCCTCCGACTCCTCCGGCAGGGCGATCCACGCCTGCATGCCGTGCATCGGCCCGCCGGTGGACTTCTTCAGCGGGTCCGTGCGCTCGGAGTGCACCACGCCCCTGCCCGCCGTCATCCAGTTGACCTCGCCGGGCCGGATCGCCTGGGTCGCCCCGGTGTTGTCCCGGTGCATGATCTCGCCCTCGAACAGATAGCTCAGGGTCGAGAGGCCGATATGCGGGTGCGGTCGCACATTGATCGCATCGGCCCCCGGGGCGAATTCGGCCGGGCCCATCTGGTCGAGGAAGATGAACGGACCGACCATTCGTCGGGCGTGGAACGGCAGCACCCGCCCGACCTCGAACCCGCCAAGGTCCTTGCGCCGGGCGTCGATCACCATCTCGATCATTTCTCTACCCCTGTCAGTCCAGCCGCAGCCTGGAGATCAGCGCCGGTTCGGGCGTCGGCGTACGCGGCGCCCCCTCTCCGTCGAAGTCGCTCCACTGCGACCGCGATACGAACACCAGTTCGCCGTCGTGGACCAGACCCGTCGTCGGTTCGTCGATCTGCGGCAGGTTGGCGGCCAGCACCTCGACCGCCTCGATCCGGCTCCAGTCGGCGTCGAGGCTCAGCTTCAATACCCGCTGCGGCGCCGTGCCGTTCTGCAGCGCATAGAGGGCCTCGCCGTCGCTGATCAGGCCGTCGATGCCGATCAGGCTGGCGTTCGCGGGGGCGTTGAGCCTGATGGCCGCCCCGCTCGCCCGGTCCACCCGCCATACGCCCGACGAATAGTCCGCCACCATCAGGGCCGCGCCGTCCGGCGTCACCGCCATTCCCTGGGGCGACCGCATTGGCCCGGCAGGCAGCAGGATTTCCAGCGCTTCGTGTCCGGGCCTCAGCCGGAACAGGTCGCCGCCGGCGACATAGACCACCCCGTCCGGGCCGAGCGTCACATCGCCCAGCATCTGGTCCGGCGACGGCGCGGGATAGCGGGCCAGCACCCGCCCGCTGGCCAGATCGATCTTCAGCAGCGCGGGAGCCGGTCGCGGCGCGTCCTCGGCGAGGCCGTGCACGGCGGGCGGCACGGGCGAGGCCGCGGCCCACAGCACGCCGGCCGCCTCGTCCGCCGCCAATCCCAGAACACCGCCGATGGCCGGATCGGGCGCGAGGAAGGGCGCCGCCTCCCCGGCGTCCGTCAGGGCGACGATCGTCCGCCCGCGGACTTCCGACGCCAGCCAGCGTCCGCGCGCCTCGTCCCGCGCCACGCTCTCGACAAGTCCTCCGCCGAAAACCGCCGCCACCGGTGACAGGCGGTCGGCGCCGAGCGGTTCCCTGTTGCCCTCCACCGTGGCCTCAAGGGCGGCGAACCCCGGCTGATCCTGCAGGTCCGCCAGCGCCGGATCGCCGCCCAGGTTCATCGACAGGCCCGTGTCGGCATACCGCTGCGCCAGCGCGATGGCCTCCGCCGGCCTGCCCGCTGCGGCGGCCACCCTCGCGCGCATCAGCATCAGGCCGGGATGGTTGGGGATGCGCCCTTCCGCCTCGGCCAGCCGCGCCCCGGCGCTGGCCAGATCGTCCGCGTTCGCCGCCGCCACCGCCTCGGCGCGCAGGCGCTGGAAGGCGGCGACATCGGTCTCCGCGGCATCCTGCGCCAGTCCCGGCGGGGCGCTGCCCAGAAGACCGGCGAATGCGATGGCTGCAGCAAGGCGCATGACGATCCCCAAGGCTTGGCGGCGACTATCCGCCCGCGGGGGGCGTCGGCCAAGTCAAGGATCGGTAATGTGGATCAGCTCACGTGCGGCGTGACGATGCCGAGCGGCAGCGTCGTCACATTCTTCACGCCGCGCGTGACGATGTGGCTCTCGCAGTCCGAGACGATGCCGAGGCTGAGCAGCTTCTCGCGCAGGAACCGGTCGAAGGCGTGCATGTCGGAGGTGATGATCCGCAGCACATAGTCCTCGCGCCCGGTGATGGTGGCGCACTGCACCACCTCGGGCCAGTCGGCCACTGCGGCCTCGAACCGGTCGAGGTTCTCGGTCGAGGGCAGGCTCAGCTTGACGATGGCGTAGACCTCGAAATCCAGCCCCAGACGGGTGGCGTCGAGCAGGGTCACCCGCTTGCGGATGAAGCCCGTATCCTCCAGTCTCTTGATCCGGCGCCAGCACGGCGAGGCCGACAGACCCACCCGCTCGGCGACCTCGGCCACGGACAGTCCGGCGTCCTGTTGCAGGATGTCCAGAATGCGGGCGTCCACGGGATCCAGATCGTCGGCCAAGGCGTTTCTCCGGTTCTACTTATGGCGCAATAAAATACCCGTGAACCGGCATATGCAAGGTCAAAATCGAGCGAGCCTTGGCTGAAAGACCGTGCTACAGGGCGCCGGAGGAAACGCGGTCGGATCAACCGGACAGCAGGACGGAATGAAAAAGCCAAACAGCCAGCCCCTGTCGCTGCGCGTGCCCGAGCCCTCGGGCCGCCCCGGCGACACGCCGGACTTCAGCCATCTCAAGCTCGACGCCCCCGGCGCGGTGGAGCGGCCCGAGGTCAGCTCCACGCCCTATGCGATGCGCGACCACGCCTTCCGCCTCGTCCGCGTGCTGAACGACGACGGCCAGGCCGTCGGCCCGTGGAACCCGAAGCTGGACGCCGACACGCTGCGGCGCGGCCTCAAGGCCATGATCCTGACCCGCGCCTTCGACGACCGGATGCATCGCGCCCACCGTCAGGGCAAGACCAGCTTCTATATGAAATGCACCGGCGAGGAGGCCATCGCCGTCGCCCAGGGCATGATCCTGTCGCGCGAGGACATGGGCTTCCCCACCTATCGCCAGCAGGGCCTGCTGATCGCGCGCGGCTATCCGCTCGCGACCATGATGAACCAGATCTATTCCAACGCCTCGGATCCGATCAAAGGCCGCCAGCTGCCGATCATGTATTCGGCGAAGGACTACGGCTTCTTCACCATCAGCGGCAACCTCGGCACCCAGGTGCCCCAGGCCGTCGGCTGGGCCATGGCCAGCGCCTACAAGGGCGACGACAAGATCGCCATCAGCTGGATCGGCGACGGGGCCACGGCCGAGGGCGACTTCCACAACGCCCTGACCTTCGCCAGCGTCTACCGCGCCCCGGTCATCCTCAACGTCGTCAACAACCAGTGGGCCATCTCGTCCTTCATGGGCATCGCCGGCGGGCTGGAGACCACCTTCGCCTCCAAGGCCATCGGCTACGGCCTCCCCGCCCTGCGCGTCGACGGCAACGACTTCCTCGCCGTCTGGGCCGCGACCCAGTGGGCCGAGGAGCGGGCCCGGTCCAACCAGGGGGCCACCGTCATCGAGCTGTTCACCTACCGCGGCGCCCCGCACTCGACGTCGGACGACCCCAGCCGCTACCGCCCCGGCGACGAGCACGAGAAATGGCCGCTGGGCGACCCCATCGCCCGCCTGAAGCAGCACCTGATCGCACTCGGCGAATGGTCCGACGACCAGCAGACCGCCGCCGAGGCAGACGCCGTCGAACAGGTCCGCGCCGCCGGCAAGGAGTCCGAGGCCATCGGCACGCTCGGCCAGTCGCGCCCCTCGGTGAAGACCATGTTCGAGGAGGTCTACGCCACCGACGACTGGCGCATCACCGAACAGCGCCGCGAGGTGGGGGTCTGATCATGGCTGAGCAAACCACCTTCACCGAAGCCGACCGCGCCGACGGCATTGAGTCCGACATGGCCGACCAGAACCACGCCCCGAAATCGGTGGCGCCCGAAGCCGCCGCGGTCATGCCGATGAACATGATCCAGGCGCTGAACTCGGCCCTGCACGTCAAGATGGCCGAGGACCCCAACGTCCTCAGCTTCGGCGAGGACGCCGGCTATTTCGGCGGCGTCTTCCGGGTCACCGACCAGTTGCAGCAGAAGCACGGCCTGACCCGCAGCTTCGACGCCCCGATCAGCGAATGCGGCATCGTCGCCGCCGCCATCGGCATGGGCGCCTACGGCCTGCGCCCGGTCGTCGAGATCCAGTTCGCCGACTACATCTATCCCGCCTACGACCAGATCGTCTCGGAAGCGGCCAAGCTGCGCTACCGCTCGGCCGGCCAGTTCACCTCGCCCATCGTGGTGCGTTCGCCCTACGGCGGCGGCATCTTCGGCGGCCAGACGCACAGCCAGTCGCCGGAAAGCCTGTTCACCCACATCGCCGGCCTGAAAGTCGTCATCCCCTCCAACCCCTATGACGCCAAGGGCCTACTAATGGCGGCGATCGAGGACGACGACCCGGTCATCTTCTTCGAGCCCAAACGCCTCTACAACGGCCCCTTCGACGGCTGGCACCAGAAGCCGGTCAGCCCGTGGAAGGCCCAGGATCTGGCCCAGGTCCCGACCGGCAAATATGTCGAGCCGATCGGCAAGGCGCGGGTCATGAAGGAAGGCGCCGACGTCACCATCCTCTGCTACGGCACCATGGTCTGGGTCTCGCTGGCGGGCGCCGAACACGCCGGCGTCGACGCCGAGGTCATCGACCTGCGCACCCTCGTGCCGCTCGACATCGAGACCATCGAGGCCTCAGTGAAGAAGACCGGCCGTTGCGTCATCGTCCACGAGGCGCCGAAAACCTCGGGCTTTGGCGCCGAGCTGTCGGCCTTGGTGCAGGAGCGCTGCTTCTACCACCTCGAGGCGCCGATCGCCCGCGTCACCGGCTGGGACACCCCCTATCCGCACGCCTTCGAGTGGGAATATTTCCCGGGTCCGGAGCGGGTCGCCACCGCCCTGAAGTCCGTCATGTCGGGAGGCCGATAGTATGGGTCGCTACGTCTTCAAACTGCCCGACGTCGGCGAAGGCACCGCCGAGGCCGAACTGGTCGGCTGGCACGTCAAGGTCGGAGACATGGTGGCCGAGGACCAGATCCTCGCCGACGTCATGACCGACAAGGCCACCGTCGAACTGACCTCGCCCGTCGCCGGCAAGGTGCTGGCCGCCCACGGCGAACCCGGCCAGCAGCTGGCCGTGGGGTCGCCGCTGGTGGAGTTCGAGGTCGAGGGGGCGGGCAATGCATCGGCCTCTGACCCCTCCCCCGCTTCGCGGTCCCCCTCCCCATCCGCAAGCGCGGACCGGGAGGAGACATCTTCCGTCGCCACTCCCGTCTCCTCCCCACGCAGTGGGGAGGGGGACCCCGAAGGGGTGGAGGGGTCGGCCGCAAGCGCCGGCGCCAACTACGTCTTCAAACTCCCCGATGTCGGCGAGGGCACGGCCGAGGCCGAGCTGGTCGGCTGGCACGTCAAGGTCGGCGACACGGTCGCGGAAGACCAGATCATCGCCGATGTCATGACCGACAAGGCCACCGTCGAACTGACCTCCCCGATCGCCGGAACCGTCGTCGCCCTGCACGGAGAGCCCGGCCGGCAGATCGCCGTCGGCGGGCCGCTGGTCAGCTTCCAGGTCGAGGGCAAGGGCAACACCGCTCCGGTCCCCAGCCCCTCCACCGCTTCGCGGTCCCCCTCCCCAGCCGCAAGTGCGGCCAGAGAGGAGACGGCTGCGGCCGTCCCCCCGTCTCCTCCCCGTGAAACGGGGAGGGGGACCGCCGAAGGCGGTGGAGGGGCGAAGGCGCCGCGCAGCTTGTCCGACCGTTCCCAACGCCCCCTCGCCTCCCCCGCCGTGCGCCAGCGCGCCCGCGATCTCGGCGTCGAGCTGCAGTTCGTCCCCGGCTCCGGCCCCGCCGGCCGCATTGAGCACAGCGACCTCGACGCGTACGTCGCCAGCGGCTCGCACGGATCGTCCGCCTCCGGATCATCCTCGTCCTCGACCTACGCCAAGGCCGAAGGAACCACCGAAACCCGCATCATCGGCCTGCGCCGCAAGATCGCGGAGAAGATGGCTGAGTCGGTCCGCCGCATCCCCCACATCACCTACGTCGAGGAGATCGACGTCACCGCGCTGGAGGAGCTCCGCGCCCACCTCAACGCCAACCGCAAGGCCGATCAGCCCAAGCTGAACGTCCTGCCCTTCATCGCCCGCGCCATCGTCGTGGCCCTGCGCGACCAGCCGACCATCAACAGCCACTACGACGACGAGGGCGGCGTCCTGACCACCCACGCCGCCGTTCATCTCGGCATCGCCGCCCAGACGCCGAACGGCCTGATGGTCCCCGTGGTCCGCCACGCCGAGGCCCGCGACCCGTACGACACGGCGGCCGAGATCGCCCGCGTCTCCGGCGCCGCCAAGTCCGGCAAGGCCAGCCGCGAGGAGCTGTCGGGCTCGACCATCACCATCACCTCGCTGGGCACGCTGGGCGGCGTCGTCCACACCCCCATCATCAACCACCCCGAGGTCGCCATCGTCGGCCCCAACAAGATCCAGGAACGGGTCGTGGTGAAGGACGGCCAGATGGTCGCGCGCAAGATGATGAACCTGTCCTCCAGCTTCGACCACCGCATCGTCGATGGCCACGACGCGGCCGTCTTCGTCCAGCGCATCAAGGGCCTGCTGGAACACCCGGCGACGCTTTGGATGAACTGAGACCATGGCTGAATCGATCAAGACCAAAGTCCTCATCATCGGCGCCGGCACCGGCGGCTATGTCGCGGGCATTCGCTGCGGCCAGCTGGGCCTCGACACCGTGCTGGTAGACGGCGGCGACGGTCTGGGCGGCACCTGCCTGAACGTTGGCTGCATTCCGTCCAAGGCCATCATCCACGCGGCGTCGAAGTTCGAGACGGTCAGCAAGGCCGCCGACGGCGGCACGCTCGGCATCACCGCCTCGAAGCCGGCCATTGACCTGAAGGCCACCGTCGCCTGGAAGGACGGCATCGTCCGCAAGCTGAACACCGGTGTCGCCGGCCTGCTCAAGAAGGCCAAGGTCAAGGTGATCAACGGCTGGGCGACCTTCTCCGACGCCAAGACCTGCACGGTGAAGACCGCCGACGGCGACCTGACCATCAGCGCCGAGCACGTCATCCTCGCCACCGGCTCCGAGCCGGTCGAACTGCCCTTCCTGCCCTTCGGCGGCGACGTCATCTCCTCGACCGAGGCCCTGTCGCTGGACAAGGTGACCGGCAAGCTGGTCGTCGTCGGCGGCGGCTATATCGGTCTCGAACTGGGCATCGCCTTCCGCAAGCTGGGCGCCGAGGTGGCCATCGTCGAAATGGCCGACCGCCTGCTGCCGCTCTACGACAAGGCCCTGACCGACCCGGTCCGCAAATGGCTGGAGGCGCACGGCGTCGAACTCCACCTCGGGGCGAAGGCCGGCGCGTTCGAAAAGGGCCAGCTCAACGTCACGACGGCCGATGGCAAGGCCCTCAAGCTCAAGGCCGACAAGGTCCTCGTCACCGTCGGCCGTCGCCCGCGGACGAAGGGCTGGGGTCTGGAGAACATGGGCGTGGCCATGGCCGGGCCGTTCGTGAAGATCGACGACCGCTGCGCCACCTCGATGAAGAACGTCTGGGCCGTCGGCGACTTGACCGGCGAACCCATGCTGGCGCACAAGGGCTCGGCCCAGGGCGAGATCGTCGCCGAAATCATCGCGGGTCACGAGAAACGCTTCGACCCCGTCAGCATCGCCGCCGTCTGCTTCACCGAGCCCGAGATCGTCTCCGCCGGCCTCGGCCCGCTGGACGTCGAGGGCCGCGACGACGTCATCACCGCCGTCTTCCCGCTGATGGCCCTGGGCCGCGCCCTGGCCATCGAGGCTGGCGGAGACGGCGGCTTCGTCCGGGTGCTGGCCTCGAAGACCGACCACCGCCTGCTCGGCGTCCAGGCCGTCGGCCAGCACGTCTCGGAGCTCAGCAACAGCTTCGCCCAGATGCTCGAGATGGGCGCCCTGCTCGAGGACATCGCCGGAACCATCCATGTCCACCCGACCATGGGCGAGGCCTTCCACGAGGCGTCCCTGCGGGCGCTGGGGCATGCGATCCACATCTAGGGCGCTACCGCTCGCGACGCGGTCGCTCACTGCTTGAGCCCGGGGGCTCCGTAATCGTCATCCCGGCGAAAGCCGGGACGTCGCCGAACCGTCACCGTTCCGTCCGGGCGTCCGTCACAAACCTGTGGTCCAAGCGGCTTCGACCCAACCGTAGTCGGAGCCATATCCCATGAACCGCACCCTGTTCGCCGCCGCCTCGGCGATCGCCCTCCTCGCCCTGGGCGCCTGTGGCGACAATCAGAAGGCGGGCGCGCCCGGCGAAGGCGCCGGCCAGGGCATCCTGGCAGTCGGCTCCTCGACGGTCTTCCCGTTCGCCAGCCGCGTGGCCGAGAATTTCTCCCGCACCTCGGATGGCGCCGCGCCGCGGGTCGAGTCGCTGGGCACCGGCGGGGGCATCCAGAAATTCTGCGAGGGCGTCGGCCCGGGCACGCCGGACATCGCCAACGCCTCGCGCCCGATGAAGAAGTCCGAGTTCGAGCTGTGCCAGAAGAACGGCGTCACCGACGTGGTCGAGATCAAGATCGGCTACGACGGCATCGTCATCGCCACCGCCCGAAACGGCGAGAGCATGAATTTCCGCCTGCAGGACCTCTACCTCGGCCTCGCCAAGGAAGTTCCGGGAGCCGGCGGCGCCTTCGTCGCCAACCCGGCGACGACCTGGAACCAGGTCAACCCCGGCCTGCCCGGCCAGCGCATCCAGGTCTACGGCCCGCCGCCGACCTCGGGCACCCGCGACGCCTTCCTCGAGCTCGGCATGGCCCCGGGCGCCAAGCTGATCCCGGCGCTCGCCGCCATCGGCGACAAGGACCGCTTCGAGACCCTGGCCCACACCCTGCGCGAGGACAACGCCTGGATCGACTCGGGCGAGAATGACAACGCCATCGTCCAGACCCTGACCCGCACCCCGGGTTCGCTGGGTGTGTTCGGCTTCTCCTTCCTCGAGCAGAACATGGACACGGTGAAGGCCGAGACCATCGACGGCGTCGCCCCCTCGGCGGCGACCATCGCCGACGGCTCCTACCCCCTGGCCCGCAGCCTCTACATCTACGTCAAGAAGGCCCACGTCGGCGTGACCCCGGGTCTGCGGGAGTTCGTCCTCGAGTTCATGTCGGACGCCGCCGCCGGCCGCGGCGGCTACCTGCAGGATCGCGGCCTGGTGCCGCTGCCCGCCGACCAGCTGGCCGCCCAGCGCGCCATCGCCACGGCCATGACCCCGATGACCAGCCCGCAATAGGCTGCGGATCCTTCGAAGCCGACCGGACGCCGCGGGCTGCGAGGCCCGCGGCGTTTCACTGTGCGCAGCATCCTCCGCGCCTGTCACATTTCCTGATGGGAAGCGTCACAGTGTTGCGATCCATTGGTCGGATAAGCGTCACCGCAATCTCACCGATCCTTCGCCGGACCGCAGCGAAATCGTCGCGCGTGAAAGATAATCCGGGGCCTGACAGACCACGTTCGGTCGGCGGGCAACCGAAGGATCCCCTCAGTGCGACAACAGACCCTGCTGGCGGGCGCCTCGATCGCCGCCGTCCTCTCGCTCACGGCCGGTTCGGCCCTGGCCCAGACCTCGCAATCGACCAGCGGCCCCTGGAAGGGCGCGCCCGAATACCGTTGGGGTGACTTCACCATCAAGCCCCGGGGCCGGGTGTTCGTCGACTATGTCGATCAGGATGTCGACCGGGCAGTCGGCATCGACTTCAGCGCCTCGGAAGACCGTTTCCGCACCGCCCGGATCGGCGTCCAGGGAACCTGGGGAGAGCGGTGGTCGTACGTCGCCGAGGCCAATTTCGTCGACGGCGAGTCGAACTGGGAAGACCTGCTGATCGAATATGCGCCGAACGACAATACGGCCATCACCCTCGGCAACTTCAAGAGCCTGTCGCTCGAGAACCTGACATCGTCGCGATACACGACCTTCATGGAACGCGGGGCCTTCGCCGACCTGATCGACGCGGGTCGGGTGATGACGCTGGCGGTGCGCACCGGCGGCGACAACTGGTCCATCGCGGGCGGAGTGCACGGCGATTCGGTCAACGACGGCGCCCCGGGCGACGGCGAGGAACAGCGCGGCCTCTTCGTCCGCGCCCACTTCGCCCCCGTCGTCACGGACGATACGAAGATCCACCTCGGCGTCTGGGCTCGCGACCGCGACCGGCGGGACGACACGGCCTTCCGCTACCGCGTCCGCAACAACACCAATTTCGGGGCCCGCTACACCGACGCCGGCTCCTCGCCGCTCGGCGCCGGGGACGGCGACACCGCCATCGGCCTCGAGGCCGCCGGCGTGTGGCGCAATTTTTCGGTTCAGGGCGAATGGGCGACCATCGACGCCGATCTGACCGGCGGCGGCTCGGCCCAGGCGAACGCATACTATGTCTTCGCCTCCTTCTTCCCGACCGGCGAACAGCGCAAATACAAACCCGCGGACGGCAAGTTCGATCGGGTCAGCATCCGCAATCCCGTGACCCAGGGCGGCATCGGCGCCGTCGAGCTGGCGGTCCGCTACGACGCCGCCGACCTGACCGAATTCGCGGGCGTGGCCACGGCGGGCGAGTATTCGGCCGTGACGCTGGGGGCCACCTGGTACCCTTGGTCGCACATCCGCTTCATGGCCAACTACACCGACGCGAAGAACGAGGCGCAGGTCGCCGCCTCCGACGTCGACGTGCAGACGCTGCAGGTCCGGGCGCAGTTCGACTTCTAGATCGGCGCGTCACCTCTCCATCGGCGAAGGCCGGTGGGGAGGACAGATCGCGCAGCGATCAGGCGGGGGCGGCTCGGTGACAGGGGATTGGCGGCAGGCTGGCCGCCGCCTGCGCCGCGCCGACCGTTCTCCCCACTCGCCTTCGCTCATGGGGAGGCGAGACTCTACGCCGCCGTCTTCTTCCGCAGGCGGGCGATCCTCCGCAGCCGGCGCCAGAACCGCCCGCGCTCCGGCTCCGGATAGGGCTGCAGGTTCTCGACGAACTGCTCGGCCGAGGCCCGCCAGCTGAACTTCTCGGCATACGCCCGCACCGCCGCCCGGTCGCACTTCAGCGCCTCCAGGCACGCCACGCGCAGGTCCTTGTCGATCGCTCCCGCGTTCGACCCAGGGATGATGTCGATCGGCCCGTGCGCCGGATAGGCCGCCACCGGCGTCCCCGTGGCCATGGCTTCCAGGATCACCAGGCCGAAGGTGTCGGTCCAGCTCGGGAAGACGAACACGTCGGCGTCGCGGAAACAGCGCGCCAGCTCCTCGCCGAACCGCGCCCCGAGGAATTTCGCCTCCGGGTATTTCGCTTGAAGCTCGGCCCGCGCCGGCCCGTCGCCGACGACGATCTTGGTCCCCGGCAGGTCGGTCTGCAGGAAGGCCTCGATGTTCTTCTCGACCGCCACCCGCCCGACGTTGAGCCAGAACGGCCGCGGCCAGTCCTTGCCGCCCAGCTCGTCGTAGATGCGCGGCAGGTCGGGGTTGAACTGTTCGGTGTCTACGCCCCGGGACCACGGCGAGACGTTGCGGAACCCGTGCGCCACCAGTTCGTCGCGCAGCGTCGGCGTGGCCACCATCAGCCGTCCCGACGGCTTGTGGAACCACTTCATATAGGCGTAGCCGACCTGCACCGGGATCGGGAACCGCGCCGAGACATATTCGGGGAATTTGGTGTGGTAGCTGGTCGTGAACGGCAGCTTCCATTCCACGCAGATGCGCCGCGTGGCGATGCCGATCGGCCCCTCGGTGGCGATGTGCACCGCCTCCGGCTCGAAGGCGCGCAGCCGCTCGCGGATCTCCTCCTCCGCCCCCAGCGCCAGCCGGATTTCCGGATAGGTGGGGCAGGGGATGGTCTTGAACTGGCTCGGCTCGATGACCTCGACCTCGTGGCCCATTGCGCGGCATTCCGCGATGGTCCGGGTCAGGGTGCGGACGACGCCGTTGACCTGGGGCTCCCAGGCGTCGGTGGCCAGAACGATGCGCATGAGGGCCGGAAGGCTCCGCCGTTGATCGGGACGCACGAATAGCCCTTCCCCCTTCATGGGGGAAGGGTTGGGATGGGGGCGCCAGCGGCGGCCACATCGAGCGCTGTCCGCGGCGGCCAATCGGACGCAGTTCACCCCCAACCCCGGCCCTTCCCCGATCAAGGCGGAAGGGAGTAGAGGGAGCCGCATGGACGCACACGTTTCTCCGCCCCTCACCCTGTCGCAGGACTGGGACGCGCTGGACCAGGGCAAGTTCGCGGATGAAACCGCCACGGTGCGGGGCCTTCTGGCGCGCATCCCGCTCGACGCCGGCGAGCGCGCCGCGGTGCTGGCCAGCGCAACGGACCTCGTCGAACGGGCCCGGGCCAGCGTCAAGAAACAGGGCGTAGTCGAAAGCTTCCTGCAGGAGTTCTCGCTCGGCACCCGCGAGGGCCTGGCCCTGATGTGCCTCGCCGAGGCCCTGCTGCGCACGCCGGATGAAGACACCCGCGACCGGCTGATCGCCGAGAAGATCGGCTCGGCCGACTGGGCCAGCCACCTCGGCCAGTCCGACAGCCTGTTCGTCAACGCCTCGACCTGGGGGCTGATGCTGACCGGCAAGCTGGTCGACGTCGACGAGGAGGCGAAGACCGACCTGCCCGGCTTCCTGCGCCGCATCGTCGGCCGCCTCGGCGAGCCGGTGATCCGCGAGGCCGTCGCCGCCGCCGTCCGCATCATGGGCGAGCAGTTCGTGGTGGGCCGCACCATCGAGGCGGCGCTGAAGCGCTCGAACCGCGAAGGCTGGCTGTGTTCGTTCGACATGCTGGGCGAGGGCGCCCGCACCGCCGCCGACGCCGAGCGCTACGAGAAGATCTACGCCGACGCCATCGAGGCCGTCGGCAGGACGTCGAAGGGCCAGGGCCCGGAAGTCGGCCACGGCGTCTCGGTGAAGCTGTCGGCCCTCTCGCCCCGCTACGAGGCGACGCACGAGGCCCGCGTCTGGGACGAGCTCTATCCGCGCATCGTCCGCCTCGCCCGCATCGCCGCGAAATACGACATCAATTTCACCATGGACGCCGAGGAGGCCGACCGCCTCGCCCTGTCGCTGAAGCTGCTCGACCGGCTGGCGCGCGAGCCCGATCTCGGCGCCTGGACCGGCCTCGGCCTCGCGGTGCAGGCCTATCAGAAGCGCTGCCCCGAGGTGATCCGCCGCGTCGCCGAACTGTCGAAGGCCTCGGGCCGCCGCCTGATGGTCCGTCTGGTCAAGGGCGCCTACTGGGACACCGAGATCAAGCGCGCCCAGCAGTTCGGCCGCACCGACTATCCGGTCTTCACCACCAAGGCGGCCACCGACCTCAACTACCTCGTCTGCGCGAAAGCGATGATCGAGGCCGCGCCGCACATCTACAGCCAGTTCGCGACCCACAACGCCCACTCCCTGGCCGCCGTCCACAGGATGGCGTCGGAACGCGGCGTGAAGATCGAGTTCCAGCGCCTGCACGGCATGGGCGAGGCCCTCTACGACGCCGCTCGCGAGGCCTTCGGCCCGGTCACCGTGCGCGCCTACGCCCCCGTCGGCGGGCACGAGGACCTGCTGCCCTATCTCGTGCGCCGCCTGCTCGAGAACGGCGCCAACTCCTCCTTCGTCCATGCCCTGCTCGACGAGCGCGTGCCCGCCTCCGCCGTCGCCGCGGACCCCATCTCGTCGGTCGAGGCCCACCCTGACCGCCACGCCAAGATTCCGACCCCCAAGGACATGTACATGGACCGCCAGAACTCGCTGGGCCGCGACTACTCCCAGGCCGCCGACCGCGAGCGGCACGTCCTCGCCCTCGAAAAGGTCGACAGCGAGAAGCTGACCTCCGGCCCGATCCTCGGCGGCAAGCTGAAGGCCGGGACCAATCCCCAGCCGGTCACCAATCCCTTCGACACCACCCAGGTGCTCGGCCACGTCTCGGAAGCGGCCGAGGCCGACATCGACGCCGCCGTCGACCTCGCCGCCCGCGCCCAGGTGAAGTGGGACCGCATCGGCGGCCATGGCCGGGCCCCGATCCTGCGCGCCATGGGCGATGCGCTCGAGGCTGACATGGACCGCCTCGTGGCCCTGCTCAGCCGCGAGGCCGGCAAGACCCTCAACGACGGCGTCGCCGAGGTGCGCGAGGCCGCCGACTTCTGCCGCTACTACGCCATGCTGGCCGAGCGCGACTTCGGCGGGCCGCGGGAGCTCAAGGGCCCCGTCGGCGAGATCAACCAGCTGGTCCTGCACGGCCGAGGCGTCTTCGCCTGCATCAGCCCGTGGAATTTCCCGCTGGCCATCTTCACCGGCCAGATCGCCGCGGCGCTGGCCGCCGGCAACGCCGTGCTGGCCAAGCCCGCCGAACAGACGCCCCTGATCGCCGCCGAGGCCGTGCGCCTCTACTACAGGGCCGGGCTGACCCCCGACCTGCTGGCCCTCGTTCCGGGCCGCGGCGAGACCGTCGGCGCGAAGCTGGTCAGCCACCCCGGCATCGACGGCGTCGCCTTCACCGGCGGCACCGACACGGCGACCCTGATCAACCGTTCGCTGGCCGCCCGCCCGGGCCCGATCATCCCCTTCATCGCCGAGACCGGCGGCCTGAACGGCATGTTCGTCGACACCACGGCGCTGAAGGAACAGGTCATCGACGACGTCATCCTGTCGGCCTTCGGATCGTCGGGTCAGCGCTGCTCGGCGCTGCGCCTGCTCTACGTCCCGCACGACGCCGCCGACGCCCTGATCGAGGGCCTCAAGGGGGCGCTCGCCGCCCAGGTCGTGGGCGACCCGTCCGACCCCGCCACCGACATCGGTCCGGTCATCGACGCCGACGCCAAGGGCATGCTCGAGGCCCACCTCAAGCGCCTCGAAGGCGATGCGAAGATCGTCGCCCGGGCCGAGCTTCCCGCCGGCGCCGACAAGGGCCACCTGTTCGCCCCGACCATCGCCGAGGTCCCGACCCCCGACTATCTCGAGCGCGAGGTCTTCGGCCCCATCCTGCACGTCTGCCGGTACGAGCCGTCGCAGCTGAAGGAGACCGCCTCCAGGCTGGCCCAACGCGGCTACGGCCTGACCCTCGGCGTGCACAGCCGCATTGAGGCCTTCGCCGAGGAGGTCGCGCGCCTCGTCCCCGCCGGGAACGTCTACATCAACCGCTCGATCATCGGCGCCGTCGTCGGCGTCCAGCCCTTCGGCGGCGAGGGCCTCAGCGGCACCGGCCCGAAGGCGGGCGGCCCCTACAGCCTGATCCGCTACGCCGCCGAAAAGGCCATCAGCAACAACATCTCCGCCCAGGGCGGCGACCCGGCGCTGCTGAATCTGTAGAGGCGCCTTTTCATCCCGGGGCCGCTACGCGGCCATTCGGGACGCCTCCGCCCGCGCCGCCTCGCGGAACAGCCACGCCGCCAGCAGCCAGCCAAGCGAGAAGACGCCCACGATCGCGAAGACGATGTGCTCATAGGCCAGGGCGACAAAGGCGGTGCCGAACTGCGCCGCCGCGGTCACGGCCATGACCAGCGCCATCCCCTTCGGCCTGAACCGCACGGCGAACGCCCCCATCAGCGCGCTGGCGATCACGCCGAAGAAGATCTGGTTCAACGGATTGTTCTCGTTCCCGATGATCCCCACGGCCAGGTTCGACCAGGTGATCAGGAAGCTGGTCCCCACCGCCACGATCACGCCCGCCCGATAGGCCAGCTGCCCCGACAGCCGCAGCCCGACTTCGCAGATCCCCGCCGCGACCAGCAGCATGATCCCCCAGCCGACGAAGTCCTCCGTCGTCCACGGCAGATCGACCAGCAGCTTCGCCGCCAGCGGCACGAGCCAGGCGAACGCCGCTCCGCCCCAGACCACCAGCCCCAGCATCCGCGCCAGCCGCTGGTCCCTGCTTTCCGTGATCGTCGTCATCTCTGTGTCCGCCTCCTCGCTGAGGCCGTCACCCTGCCCGGCCGGCCGGTGAGCGGCATGAGCGAAACCTGAGCAGATGCTGAAAAGCGGTCCGGCGGCCCTCACCCGGCGGTGCAGGTCGCCACATAGATGGTGCAGGTCGAAGACCCGCCGGTCAGCGGATTGTCGAAGGCCACCACCTCCGCCCGCGCGGCCGGGAACACCGCCGCCAGCACCGCGAGGAACGCGTCGTCCGGTCCCTCGTCGGACCACATGGCGAACACGCCCCGCGCCGTCAGCGCCGCCCGCACCCGCGCCAGTCCCTCCGGCGAATAGAACCGTGCATGGTCCGGATGCAGCAGCTGGCGCGGCGAATGGTCGATATCAAGCAGCACCACATCGTAGCGCTCGCTGCCCGCCCGCGGCGCGTCGAACCAGCCGAAGAAGTCCCCGTGCGACAGGGTGCAGCGCGGCTCGGTCCCCAGGCTGTCGCCGATCGGCACGAGGCCGGCCCGGTGCCATTCGATCACCGGCTCCAGCGCGTCGACCACCTCCACCGAAGCCACGCGCGGATGCGCCAGCGCCGCCCTGGCCGTGTAGCCGAGGCCCAGTCCGCCGACGAGCACGCGCAGCCCCCCGCCCGTCGACGCTGCGAGGCCGCGCACCGCCAGTTCGATCTCGCCGACGGTGAACAGGCTCGACATCAGATGCTCGTCGCCGAGGATCACCTCGACCACATCCTGGTCGATGGCCGCGACCCAGCGCCGCCGCAGCACCAGCGGCCCCATGGCGGTGGGGCGGTAGTCCAGTTCCTCGATCATCCGCCCCATGTCGTTCCCTCCCGTCCGGCGACGCGGCCACAAGTCGCTCTCGTCTCCGTCGCGGGAGGAACGGCCTAATCCTTCGGCCATCCCCCCGCCCGGCTCAGCGCGCTCGGCGCCGGGCGGCCGATCTGCTCGCCGATCCAGCGCGCGGTCCCGATCAGGGCGTCGAGATCGTAGCCGGTCTCGAACCCGGCCCGCTCCAGCATATAGACGAGGTCCTCGGTGGCTATGTTGCCGGTGGCGCCCGGCGCGAACGGACAGCCGCCGATGCCGCCGACCGAGGCGTCCAGCACATCGATCCCCGCCTCGACGCCCGCATGGGCGTTGGCGAGGCCGGTGTTGCGCGTGTCGTGGAAATGCAGCCGCAGGGTCGCGTCCGGCGCCGCCCTGCGGGCCGCCTCGACCTTCCTCGTCACCGCCCAGGGATCGGCCACCCCAATGGTGTCGGCCAGGGCGATCTCGGCCACGCCCAGCTCGCCGATCCGGCCCACCAGGTCCTCGACCTGCCCCTCCGACACCTCGCCGTCGAACGGGCAGCCCCAGACGCAGCTCAGCGTCGCCGACAGCGACGGCCCGGCTCCGGCGCCGCCTTCGGAGTTGGCCCGTCCGGTCAGGATGTCGGACAGCATCGACACCTGCTGGTCGACGCCCATGCCCTGGTTCTTCAGCCCGAAGCCGTCGGTCGCCGACATGGCCACATTGACCTCGTCGACGCTCGTGCCCAGCGCCCGGTCGTAGCCCTTGCCGTTCAGCACCAGGCCGATGCGGCTGCGCCCCGCCTCATGGGGCAGCGCCGCCATCACCTCTTCCGCCCCGGCCATCTGCGGCACGTATTTCGGATGCACGAAGCTGACCGCCTCGATGCGCCGTGCGCCCGCCGCCTCCAGCCGCCGCACCAGGTCCGCGCGAATGGCGGGCTCGAGCACCGCCGCCTCGTTCTGCAGCCCGTCGCGGGGGCCCACCTCGACGATGGTGATCGGACGCCTCATGGCCGCGTAACTCCCGCCCGTCCGCCGCCGGAGGGAGCATAGACGGTCAGGCTGACGTCGTCGCCGCGCGAGTAGTTGTGGCCGTTGACCACCCCGACCGCCCGGCCGGTCACGCCCAGATCGGCCGAGGCGGCCCTGAAGGCGTCGGCGTCGCGCGCCTCGACGATCACCGGCCGTCCCTCCGCCAGCGCCCTGGCCGCGCCCGCCGCGTCGGTCAGCTCGGTCTCCCGCCCGGTCAGGAAGACGAAGCTCGGCTCGTGGAACCCGGTGATCGCCACCGGCCCCGGCCGTCCCTGGCGCGGATGCAGGTCGGCCCGCTCAAGCACCTGCTGCAGCTGCGGCGCTATGGCCAGCGGCCTTAGCTGCCGGATGGTCCCGGCCAGTCCGGCATGCGCCACCAGTCCAAGGGCGATCGAGGCGAGCACCGCCGTCACCGCCGCCCGGTGCAGCAGCAGGAAGGCCCCGATCAGCGCCGCGAGCGCCGCGAAGACGATGGTGATGGTGGCCCAGGTCTGGGCCGTCGAACGGCCGAACTCAGTCAGGCCGTAGACCGTAATGGCCACGATCGCCAGGCCGCTGATCACCGACAGCACCGCCCCGGAATAGCGCGAGACCGGACCGATCGGCCGGGTCAGGGCGGCCGCCGCCAGCAGCGCCAGGGCGCCATAGGTCGGCAGCGAATAGTGAGCCAGCTTGGTGGGGGTGATCTCGAAGATCAGCCAGGCCGGAACCAGCCAGCAGACCAGAAAGCGCACCGCCGGCTCGGCCCGCCTGTGCCAGGCCGTCGACAGGGCCGCCGGCAGCAGCAGGACGGCGGGGAAGAACATGACGATCAGCCCGAGCAGGAAATACCCCGGCGGGGCGCCGTGGCTCTCGTGGCCGCCGGCGATCTTCGGCGCCAGGTCGCCCATGATCGCCTCGCGCCAGAAGCCGCCGTCGGTGGCGATGGTGATGGCTATGGCCCACGGCCCGACGATCAGCGCCGTCAGCGGCAGGCCCCAGCCCCAGCCCAGCCGCGCCAGCCATTTCACGTCCCGGTCCCACATCGACAGCAGCAGGATGGCGGGAACCACGACGATCAGCCCGATCGGCCCCTTGATCAGGATCGACAGGCCCAGACCCAGCCAGAACAGCAGTTTGTGCGGCCGCCGCGGCGCCTCCCCCGCCCGCGTCGCCAGATAGATCCGCCCCAGCCCGGCCATGGCCATGGTCACGGCGGCGCACAGCACGGCGTCCGTCTTGGCGATGCCGGCCTCGGTCGACAGCAGGAAGGTGGCCCCCAGTATGGCCCCGGCCAGGAACCCCGCCCTGCGCCCGAACATCGCCCCCCCGGCCCAGGCGCAGGCGGCCGCCGCCAGCATGGCCCCAAGGATCGATGGAATCCGGTAGGGCTGGATGTCGCGCGCCTCGACGCTCGATGTCGCCGCCACGGCTGCGGCCTGCATCCAGTAGATGCCGACCGGCTTCTTCCAGCGCGGATCGTCCTGGAAGCGGATGTCGACATAGTCGCCGCTCTCCAGCATCTGCGACGTCGCCTGGGCGTAGCGGCTCTCGTCGCGGTCCAGCGGCGGCAGCAGCATCAGCACCGGCAGGCCGGCCAGCAGGGCGACCAGGGCGGCCATCACGGGGCCCCGCCAGCCGGCGATGAATCGGTCGAGATCGGGGCGCATCATGTTCATCTTCCTAACACGCCCGTTCGGGCCGCGTCAGCCGTCCCTGCCTCGGTGGCCTCCCGCCCGGCCGCGAAACCCGCTAGACAGCCCAGATGATCGAGCAGACCCCCGACATCTCCGTCGTCGTTCCCGTGCATGACGAGCAAGGCGCCGCCGGCCCGCTGGCGCGCGAGATCGCCGCCGCCTTCGCTGGCCGGTCGTACGAGATGGTTTTCGTTGACGACGCTTCGAAGGATGGCACCCTCGCCGAACTGCGCGGCCTCATGCCCGAGCTGCCGGCCCTGCGCGTGCTCAGCCACGGCGCCAACGCCGGCCAGAGCCGCGCCGTCCGCACCGGCGTTCTGGCCGCCCGCGCCCCGATCGTGGTTACGCTCGATGGCGACGGCCAGAACCCTCCCGCCGACGCGCCTCGCCTCGCCGACCTGCTTGCCGGTTCGCCCTCGACCGTGGCCCTGGTCGGCGGCGTCCGCGCCAGCCGCCAGGACTCGGAGGCCAAGCGCTGGGCCTCGCGCTGGGCCAACCGCATCCGCAAGCGCCTCCTTTCCGACGACGCCGACGACACCGGCTGCGGGCTCAAGGCCTTCCGTCGCGAGGTCTTCCTGCGCCTCCCGTATTTCGATCACATCCACCGCTACCTTCCGGCGCTGATGATCCGCGAGGGCTACGAGAACCGCTATCTCGAGGTCGGCCACCGCCACCGCGAGACCGGCCGCTCGAAATACACCAACTGGGGCCGGCTGGTGGCCTCCTTTTCCGACCTGCTCGGCGTCATTTGGCTGAAGTCCCGCTCGCGCCGCCCCGGGGCGATCTCCGAGTTCTGACCATTCTCCTGACGGGCGACCAACCGTAGCGGTACGGAGCGAACGGGGGTATTCATCGTTAACAAGCGCGACCGTATCGGCGCGCCAGCGCCCGCCGTCCTGGAGCCCCAGCCATGCTGATCGCCCTGCCGCTGCTCGTCATACCCGTCGTCATCTACGCCATCGTCATCCTGAGCGGCGTCGTCGGAACCGGCGGCGTCGCGGCCGCCGAGCAGGCCCTGCGCGACCCGGTCCTCACCATTCCGATGGTTTCGGGCAGCGGCTGGAATATCGGCAGCGGAGACCTGATCCTGTTCCTGGCGCTGATCCTGCTGTTCTTCGAACTGCTCAAGTCGACGTCGAGCCAGAAGGTCGCCATCGTCAACCACGCCCTGTCGATGATCCTGTTCGTCGCCTGCCTGGTCGCCTTCCTGCTGATCAAGGGCTTCGCCACCTCGACCTTCTTCCTGATCCTGACCATGATCATGCTCGACGTCCTCGCCGGCTTCATCGTCACCATCATCTCGGCCCGCAAGGACCTGGAGTTCGGCGCGGGTTAGGGATGTAGGCAACGCGATATCGGCGGGGGACTGCCGAACGCCCCCAACGTGCCAGCGCGCCTGTCGCACCCCTACTGCCTACTGCCTACTGCCTACTGCCTACTGCCTACTGCCTACTGCCTACTGCCTACGCCCCGCTGTCCTCGTCCACCGGCAACACATGCGGCGCCTGCGGATGCCCCTGCTGCCGCCGCTGGAGGGCGTAGGCGATCAGCCACAGCGCCATGGCCCAGGCCGCGCCCACGCTCCAGCCGGCCAGTACGTCGGTCGCCCAGTGCGCCGCCAGATAGACCCGCGTCAGGCCCACGAGCAGCGTCAGCAGCACCGCCACCCCGATGATGTAGGCCTTGAAATGCCGCTCCGGGAACGCCCGCGTCAGCATCACCCCGATGCTCAGGTAGAACACCGCCGACAGCAGACTGTGTCCGGAGGGGAAGCTGGCGCTCATCGTCTCCACCGCCCTCAGCATCTCCGGCGGCCGCTCCCGGCCGAACAGCGCCTTCAGCCCCTCGCTCAGCGCCACGCCGCCGATCAGGCCCAGCGCCAGCAGCAGGGCCGACAACCGCTTGCGCTGCAGAATCAGGAAGCCCGTGACGATCACCGCGAACAGGCTCAGCACCGCCGTGCCGCCCAGCGCCGTCAGGTCCAGCGCCGCGGTCTCCAGCCAGCCCGGGCCCCACGGGTCGCCGGGCGTGGCCTCGGGCCGCAGCGCGCCGAGGATCGCCTCGTCGAAGGCCCGTCCGTCCGCCTCGGTCATGTCGTCGGCCAGTTCGACGAAGGTCATCACCCCCAGCGCCACGATGAACAGGGCGCTGACGGCGGCGATCTCGGTGCGCGCGATCCGCAGCGCGCGGCGGCCGAAGGCGAGGATCTGGTCGGGGGTCATCGGGCCGAAACGGTCCCGCTTGCGGGACGTTCCCCTCACGCGTTCGTGATCAGTTTTTCGAGCCATCCGTCATCCCCCTGTCATCCCGTCGTCGCGGCCTGTCCACAGGCTCATCCCCCGCCTTGAAGCCGATTCGCCCAGAAAGTGATCGTCAACCCCGTTGACGGTTGGTTAGCCATCTGCGCCCCATATGTGGGCTTGGGGAGCGCTTCGGCCACTAGATGATGTGGTCAGCGGCGCGTGCGACTTAACAGACCAGTTCAGGGCAGTGACCATTATGGCCGGCGGCGAAGCGTTGAAGACAGTGGATTTCCAGTCGGTTGCGGCTGCGGACGCCGCTGATCGACCCCACCTGAAGGTGGTGCCCTCGATACAGCTCGACCGGTCCCGCGACGACCTCCTGACCGACTTCGGCAAGAAGACGCTCGAGGATCGCTACCTGCTGCCCGGCGAGTCCTACCAGGACATGTTCGCCCGCGTCGCCACGGCCTATGCCGATGACGCCGCGCACGCCCAGCGCGTCTACGACTACATGTCGAAGCTGTGGTTCATGCCGGCCACCCCGGTCCTGTCCAATGGCGGCGCCGACCGCGGCCTGCCCATCTCCTGCTTCCTCAACGCCGTCGGCGACAGCCTCGACGGCATCCAGTCGGTGTGGAACGAAAACGTCGCCCTGGCCTCGAACGGCGGCGGCATCGGCACCTACTGGGGCGGCGTCCGCTCCATCGGCGAGAAGGTCAAGGGCGCCGGCCAGACCTCGGGCATCATCCCCTTCATCCGGGTCATGGACTCCCTGACCCTGGCCATCTCGCAGGGCTCGCTGCGCCGTGGCTCGGCGGCCGTCTATCTCGACGTCCACCACCCCGAGATCGAGGAGTTCCTCGAGATCCGCAAGCCGTCGGGCGACTTCAACCGCAAGTCCCTGAACCTGCACCACGGCATAAACATCACCGACGAATTCATGTTCGCGGTGCGCGACGGCAAGACCTTCGACCTGAAGTCGCCCAAGGACGGCGAGGTTCTCAAGACCGTCGACGCCCGCACCCTGTGGCAGAAGATCCTCGAGATCCGCCTGCAGACCGGCGAGCCCTATCTGATCTTCTCCGACACCGTGAACCGCCAGATGGCGCCGCACCAGCGCGAGCTGGGCCTGTCGGTCAAACAGTCGAACCTGTGCGCCGAGATCATGCTGCACACCGGCCGCGACCACCTCGGCGTCGACCGCACCGCGGTCTGCTGCCTGTCCTCGGTCAATGCCGAGACCTTCCTCGAATGGCGCGAGGAGCCGAAATTCGTCGAGGACGTCATGCGCTTCCTCGACAATGTGCTGGAAGACTTCATCCGCCGCGCCCCGCCGGCCATGGCCGCGGCGGTCTATTCCGCGAAGCGGGAACGCTCCGTCGGTCTGGGCCTGATGGGCTTCCACTCCTTCCTGCAGGCCCAGGGCGTGGCCTTCGAATCCGCCATGGCCAAGTCGTGGAACATGCGGCTGTTCAAGCATCTGCGCCGCGAGGCCGACAAGGCCAGCCGCCTGCTCGCCGAGGAGAAGGGCCCGTGCGAGGACGCCGCCGAGCGCGGCGTCATGGAGCGCTTCAGCCACAAGCTGGCCATCGCCCCGACCGCCTCGATCTCGATCATCTGCGGCGGCACCAGCGCCGGCATCGAGCCGATCCCGGCCAATATCTACACCCACAAGACCCTGTCCGGCTCCTTCGCGGTCAAGAATCCCTATCTGGAGAAGCTGCTCGGCGAGAAGGGCATCGACACCTCGGAGGTCTGGAACTCGATCCTCGAGCACGAGGGCTCGGTCCAGCACCTCGACCAGCTGTCCGACGACGAGAAGGCCGTGTTCAAGACCGCCTTCGAGCTCGACCAGCGCTGGGTCGTCGAACTGTCCGCCGACCGCGCGCCGGAGATCTGCCAGGCCCAGTCGATCAACCTGTTCATCCCGGGCGACGTCGACAAATGGGACCTGCACATGCTGCACTGGCGCGCTTGGGAGACCGGCGTGAAGTCGCTCTACTACCTGCGCTCCAAGTCGGTTCAGCGCGCCGCCTTCGCCGGCGCCGAGACCAAGGCCGAGGAAGAGCCCGACCCCAACCAGCCCGACCTCTTCAGCGCCGCCCGCACCGACTACGACGAGTGCCTCGCCTGCCAGTGAGGCCTCAGCGCCGACCCGCCTCGACCTGCGCCTGAAGCGGCGTCCGGGGCAGGCCGGCCAGGGTCAGCCGCCCGTCCCGGTCGGCGTCCAGGGCCACGAACCAGCGTCCGGTGGCCGCCGCCCATTCCTCGCCGGTCACCTTCTGGTCGACATTGACGTCGGCGGCCTTGACCGGCTGGGGCAGGTTGAAGAAGCCGGCTTCGGCCACGGGGCCGTAGCCGTTCATTCCTCGCCCGCCGCGGGGCCCCCGCCGCATCCCGCCCGCGGGTCCATTCTGAGGCGCCGGTCCGGCCAGCCCCCTCGTCGCAGGCCCGCCCTGCCTGTCGCCGCCCGGCCCGCCCCCGCCGCCCGGGCGGCTCCGCCCCGCTCCCTGGGCGAGGGCCCGCAGGCCGTTTTCGTAGGCGGCGAGCTCGGCCTGCTCCAGCCGCCCGCTGCGGTCCTGATCCAACTGGCCGAACCAGCGCCGGCCATCGGTCTCGAACTCTTCGAAGGTCACGGTTCCGTCCAGGTCCTGGTCGGCGCCGAGGAACCAGTCCGACACCGGCCACGGCTCGCCGGGGTCGGCCAGGAAGGGTTCGCCGAAGGGGCTGATGAACAGGGCCGTCCGGAGGGGCGGGGCGCCTTCGGGCCTTCCGGCCGGCCTCCCCGGCGGAGCGCTGGCGCAGCCGACGGCGGCCAGGGCCGAGGCGAACAGGAGACTGCGGATGATGAGGCGGGTCATGGGCGTCTCTTTCCGGAGGGGAGGACGCCCCAGCTTGACGGTCATTTGGACGCCGCGAGGGCGGATGTGTTTCAGGGCCGAAATGGAGGCCGGCGATCAGTCCAGCCGGTCGGCCTTGCGCAATCCCGGGAACAGCCTCGCCCAGATGCCCGTCGCCGCCAGCGCGCCGAAACCGCCGAACACCGCCGCCCCGATGGGCCCCAGCAGGCGGACCGCCACGCCCGAATAGGCCTCGCCCAGCTCGTTGGACGCCCCGATGAACAGCATCGACACCGAGCTGACCCGGCCGCGCATGTGATCCGGCGTGGCCAGCTGGATCAGGGTCTGGCGGATGTTGACGCTGATCATGTCGGCCGCCCCTCCGATCAGCAGGGCCAGCGCCGACAGCCAGGCCGCCTTCGAAAGGCCGAAGGTCAGGGTGCACAGGCCGAACACCGCCACCGCCGCGAACATCCACCGCCCGCCGTGGCGCACGATCGGGAAGCGGCTCAGATAGATGGCCATGCCCAGCGCCCCGACCCCGAACGAGGCCCGCAGCAGGCCGAACCCTTCCGGTCCGACATGCAGGATGTCGCGCGCGAAGATCGGCGTCAGCAGCGCCACCCCCGCCAGCAGCACCACGATCAGGTCCAGCGAGATGGCCCCCAGCACGATCTTCGTCTTCCACACATAGGCCAGCCCCTCCCTGACGGACTCCAGCGGCGACAGACCGCTCTCGACCGGCCGCGGCTTGCCGCTGGTCCGGATCAGCAGGAAACAGCCGATGCCGAGCAGGAACAGGCCCATGGCCACCGCATAGGCCAGCGGCACATTGATCCCGACGATCACCCCGCCCAGCGCCGGACCGGCGATGGCCCCGGTCTGGAAGGCGATCGACTGGGCCGCGATCGCCGGCGGCAGGGCGCGACGGCCCACCACCATCGGCAGGAAGCTCTGGCTGGCCGGGGCCAGGAACGCCCGGGCCGCCCCGAACAGCGCCGCCACCGCCAGCAGTCCCCACAGCGGCGGCGAGCCGTGCAGGGCCATGGCCAGGAAGCCGGCCGCGCACATCGCCTCGACCGCGATCGACAGCCAGACGGTCCGCTTTCGGTCGCGCCGGTCCGCCATCGCTCCCGCCGGCAGCGTGAACGCCAGCAGCGGCAGGAACTGGCACAGGCCGACGAGGCCCAGATACAGGCTCGCCTCCTCGATCGGGTGATCCCGCCGGGCGATCTCGTAGACCTGCCATAGCAGGGCCGACGACTGGATCTGGATGGCCAGCACGGCCGTCACCCGGCCCAGCCACAGCAGTCTGAAATCGCGGATGCTCCACGGACTCGAGGGTTCGCCGTCCCCCGGCGGGGCCGGCGGTGTAGGCGCCCCGGTGTCCAGACTCTCGACGGTCACGTGCGCCGGCCGACCTTCGGATACGGCGTCCCGTCCCGATGGAAATAGCCGCCCTGTCGAAAGACCATGTCGATGTCCGGATAGTCGCCGCTGTCGCCGCCGGGCGTGCGCGTCCCGACCTCCAGCAGAACCGCCTCCGCCCCCGATCGGTTCTCGATCTTGTGGCCATTCGCCACCCCGGCCTTGAACCCGGCGCAGTCGCCGGCCCTCAGCACCGTCTCCCCCTCGTCCTCGACCAGCACCACCTCGCCGGACACCACCCAGACGAACTCGTCCTCGCCCTCGTGCCAGTGCCTCTGGCTCGACCAGGCGCCGTCCGGCAGGCGCAGCAGATTGACGCCAAACTGGTCCAGCCCGACCGCGTCTCCCAGCCGCCAGCGCCGCCGCGGCTTGCATGGCCCCGCGAATTCCTCGGGATAGCCGGTCCCGTGCCCGGTCGGCGCATTTTCGATGTCGATCTTCGGCATGGAGAGAAGCCTTCTCGCAATCGTCCGAACCCCCTAAAGCACAGGTCCATGAGCGCCGCATCAACTCCGGTTATCGATCCTGTCGAACTGACCCGCGACCTGATCCGCAGACCCTCCGTCACCCCCGCCGACGAGGGGGCGATGGATATCTTGGAGCGCCTGCTGACCGGTCTCGGCTTCCACTGCCGGCGCCTGCGCTTCGAGAACATCGAAAACCTCTACGCCCGGCGCGGCGCCGCCTCGCCCAACCTCTGCTTCGCCGGCCACACCGACGTGGTTCCGACCGGCGCCGCCGAGGCCTGGTCCGCAGCGCCCTTCGAGGCGGAGGTCCGCGACGGCGTCCTCTACGGCCGCGGCGCCGTCGACATGAAGGGCGGCATCGCCGCCTGGATCGCCGCCGTCTCGAAGGTGCTGGCCGAAGGCGACGTCCCCGGCTCGCTCAGCTTCCTGATCACCGGCGACGAGGAGGGCCCCGCCCTGCATGGCACCAAGCGCGTCGTCGAGACCCTGATGGCCGAGGGCGAGGTCATCGACGCCTGCGTCGTCGGCGAGCCCTCGTCGCAGCACGCCCTCGGCGACACCATCAAGATCGGCCGCCGCGGCTCGCTCAACAGCTGGATCACCGTCCACGGCAAGCAGGGCCACGTCGCCTATCCCGACCGCGCCGCCAACCCGGCCCCGGTCATGGCCCGCCTGCTGGCCCGTCTCGCCGACCACCGCCTCGACGACGGCTATCAGGGGTTCCAGCCGTCCAACCTTGAGATCACCACGATCGACATCGGCAATCCGGCCACCAACGTCATTCCGTCGGAGGCCCGGGCGCGGCTCAACATCCGCTTCAACCCGACTCATACCGGGGACGAGCTGATCGGCTGGCTCAACGCCATGGCGGGCGAGGCTCAGGCGGCCAGCGGCCTGCGCATCGAGCTGGAGCATCTGTGTTCGGGCGACGCCTTCCTGACCGAACCCGGCGCCTTCGTCACCGGCGTGCAGGACGCCGTCGAGGCCGCCGTCGGCCGCCGACCCGAGGCCTCCACCACCGGCGGCACCTCCGACGCCCGCTTCATCCGGGCCATGTGTCCAGTGCTGGAGCTCGGCCTCGTCGGCCAGACCATGCACCAGGTCGACGAGCGTGTACCGGTGAGCGAGATCGAGGCGCTGACGGAGGTCTACCGCCGCGTCATCGCCACCTTCTTCGACCGCGCCCGGAACAGCGCCTAGAACAGGGCGTCCATGGCCAGCATCGCCCCGCCGAACATGGCCGCGAAGGCGACGAGGAAGTAGAATATCTCGCGTCGCACGCTGCCCCGGCGCTCCAGGGTCATCGGCGGCAATTCAACCGGCAGCCTGCTCATGGGCCCACTCCCGCAAAACCGTACGAGGGTGCGCCCCGATCCTTGCCGGGAGGTTGAGAAACGTGGTTGCCGTCCGCCCTGGTCTCAGGGCCGCTCGAGGAACCGCAGCGCCGTCAGCACATGCGCCTTGACCCCGACCGGCAGCACCGCCTCATTGACGTCGAACGCCGGCGAATGGTTCGGGGCCGCGGTCGCCGGATCGACCCCGTCGGCGCTGGCCCCGAGGTGGTAGAACACGCCGGGCACTTCCTGCGACAGATAGCTGAAGTCCTCCGCCACGGTCGTCGGCGGGGCGCCAGCGTTGACGTTCCCCGCCCCCGCCGCCTCCTCCAGCACCGGCGCCAGCCAGGCCGACAGCGCCTCGTCGTTGAACACCAGGGCCGCGTTCTGCCGCACGCCGAACTCGGCCGTGGCCCCGTAGGTCTCGGCCACATTGTCGATGGCGATCCCGGCCCGCCGCACCAGGTCGTCGCGCTGGGCGATGTCGAACGTGCGCAGCGTGCCCGACAGCACCGCCCGGTCCGGAATGATGTTGTAGCGCACCCCCGCGTCCACCGTGGCTATGGTGAACACCGTCGGCGTCGTGGTCGGGTCGATGGTGCGGGCGGTCAGGCTGTTGATCGTCTGGATCACGTCCGCCGAGGCCGAGATGACGTCGACGCCCTTCCACGGCCAGGCCCCGTGGGTCTGACGCCCGTGCAGGGTGATGTCGATCCGGTCCGAGGCCGCCATGAAGCCGCGCGGCCGGTACCACAGCGTCCCCGGCCGGCCCGGCACGACGTGCAGGCCGAAGATGGCGTCGGGGCGCGGGTTCGCCAGCGCCCCCTCCTCGATCATCAGCGCCGCCCCGCCCTTCGGCTCGCCGGGAGGCGCGCCCTCCTCGGCGGGCTGGAAGATGAACACCACCGTCCCGGCGATGTCGTCCTTCATCCCGGCCAGCACCTCGGCGGCGCCCATCAGCATGGCGACGTGGGCGTCGTGGCCGCAGGCGTGCGCCACCGGCACGGTATCGCCCATATAGGTCCCGGTGGCCGTCGAGGCGAACGGCAGGCCCGTCGCCTCCAGCACCGGCAGGGCGTCCATGTCCGCCCTCAGCGCCACGGTCCGGCCGGGCCCGCCGCCACGCAGGATCCCGACCACGCCGGTCTTGCCGACACCAGTGCGCACCTCAAGCCCCAGCGACCGCAGGTGCTCCGCCACCGCGGCCGCCGTGCGCGTCTCCGCGAAGCCGAGTTCCGGATTGGCGTGCAGGTCGCGGCGCCAGGCGACGACGCGGGGAGCCACGCTCTCCACTGCAGCCTCGATCCGCCCCGGCGGGACCTGGGCCTGCGCGACCCCTGCCGGAAGGGCGACGGCGACGGCGCAGGCGGTGGCGGCGAGCAGGCGGCGGACGGACATGGCGACGTCTCCGATGATGGATCGCAACCGTTGCGGACGACGGGCGCTTCCGCAAGGCTTCACCGCCGCATAGGGTCTCGCCGTGAACCTCCGCTCGCCCGCCTTCGCCATCCTGTTCGCGGTCAGCCTGATCGCCGCCGCCGGCAATATGGCGCTGCAGTCGGTGCTGCCGGCGATCGGCCGCGAGTTTGGCATCCGCGACACCCTCGTCTCCGCCGCCTTCGCCATCTCGGCCCTGATGTGGACCCTGACCTCCCCCTACTGGGCGCGTCTGTCCGACCGGCTGGGGCGCAAGCGGGTGATCATGATCGGTCTCTCCGGCTTCGTCGTCTCCATCGGCGGCTTCGGCCTCGCCACCACGGCGGGGCTCCAGCTGTGGCTGGCGCCGATCCTCGCCTTCGTCCTGATGGCGGTCGCCCGAACCATCTACGGCGTGTTCGGCTCGGCCTCCCCGATCGCCGCCCAGGCCTATGTCGCCGACCGCACGACGCCCGAGCAGCGCACCCAGTCGATGTCGCTGCTGGCCTCGGCCCAGGGTCTGGGCACCGTCATAGGCCCGGCGCTGGCGCCCTTCTTCATTCTGCCCATCGTCGGCCTGGCCGGCCCGATGTACGCCTTCGCCCTGTTCGGCGCCGTCGTGCTCTGGATCGTCTGGCGCCGCCTGCCCAGCGGCGACGTGGTGCGCCAGCCGGCGCCGGGCCGCCACAGGGAGGACGCCGGCAAGGGGCTGTGGAAGGATCCGCGCGTCCGCGACTACCTGCTCTACGGCCTGCTGGTCACCGGCTCCCAGGCGGTCAACATCTCGGTGCTGGGCTTCCACATCATCGACGAGATGGCGATCACCGGAACCTCGGTGCGCGACGCCCAGCCCTTCATCGGCATCGCCATGCTGGCCGGCGCCGCCGCCACCCTGATGGCCCAGTGGGGCCTGATCCCCCTGCTCAAGCTGCAGTCGGCCGACCTCATGCGCTGGGGCGCGGGCCTGGCGCTGCTCGGCAATGTGATGACCATCGCCGCGCCGGGCTATTACGGCGTGGTGATCGGCTATGCGGTGATCTCGCTGGGCGTCGGCTTCGCCCGCCCGGGCTTCACCGCCGGCTCCTCCCTGTCGGTCGACCGGCATGAGCAGGGCGCCGTGGCCGGCCTGATGATGTCGCTCGCGGGACTCAGCTTCCTCGGCCCGCCGGTGATCGGCGTGGCGCTCTACGAACTGGCCGAGCCCGCTCCGTTCGTGGCCAATATCGCTCTGCTGGCCGTCGCCACCGGCCTGTGCTTCGCCAGCTCGCGCCTGCGGCTGGGCCCGCCCGACCTGCCGGACCGGGACGAAACACCCTCGCCCGAGACGCCGCCGGCGTCCCAGCCCGGCCCGGAGGGCGGCCGCTAGCCTGCCGTCTTTTCAGCGCCTGAAAGGCATGTCAGATCGTCGGCCATGGAAACCGCCCGTATTGAACGACGCATCGGCGTCCGCGCGTCGTCCGACCGCATCTGGGAACTGATCGCCGACCTGCCCGGCTGGGATCGCTGGAACCCGGTCGAGACCGGCGTCGAGGGGACCATCGCCTATGGCGGCTCGATCGCCCTGACCGAGGCCGTCCCCGGTCTGCCCGGGCGCCGCGCCGGCGTCCGCGTCGCGGAATGGCAGCCCCTCACCCAACTGGTCTGGCTGGAGAAGCGCGGCCTGTGGTTCGGCGCCATGCGCTATTTCGAGATCGAGGAGCTGGGGCCCGGCAGCTGCATCTTCGCCAACGGCTTCATCTTCTCCGGCCTGCGCGGCGAGATGCATTTCGACCGCCACCGTCCGAAACTGCGCACCGCGGTGGACGCCATCGCCGAGGGGATGAAGACGACGGCCGAAGCCTGAACGGCCACCCCTGGCCGCCCGCGGTCAGCCGCCTTTGGCCATCGTGTCCTGGATGCTGATCACCGCCGGGGTCAGGATGACGATGAACAGCACCGGCAGGAAGAACAGGATCATCGGCACGGTCAGCTTGGCCGGCAGGGCCGCGGCCTTCTTCTCGGCCGCCGAAAGGCGCATCTCGCGGTTCTCCTTGGCCATGGTCCGCAGCGCCGATCCCAGCGGCGTGCCATAGGTCTCGGCCTGGGTCATCGCCGTGGCGACCGACTTGACGCCCGGATGGTTGGTCCGCTTGGCCAGGCCCTCATAGGCCATGCGCCGGTCGGGCAGATAGCTCAGCTCGGCCGAAAGCAGCGTCATCTCCTCGGCCAGGTCGATCGACGAACTGCCGATCTCCTGGCTGACCTTCTGGATCGCCGCCTCGATCGACATGCCGGCCTCGACGCAGATCAGCAGCAGGTCGAGTGCATCGGGAAAGGCCTGCATGATCGAGGTGCGCCGTTTGGCGATGCGGTTCGAGAGGAAGATGTTCGGCGCATAGAAGCCGATCACCGCCGCGAACATGCAGATGGTCAGCCGCAGCATGACCGTCAGGCCGAAGTCGTTCAGCACGAAGACGTAGAAGGCCGCCAGCACCAGCATCACGAACGGCATGGAGAAGCGGAAGAAGTAGAAGGTCGTCAGCGGCTTCGGCCCGCGGTAACCGGCCTGGGCCATCTTGTCGGCGACCTTCGGGTCCTCGAGAAGCTTGGTCAGGTTCAGCCGTTCGACGACGCGCTTCTTGAAGCCCTCGTCGCTGTGGCGCAGCCCCTGGGGGCCGGCGTTCCCGGCGGCGATGGCCTGCCGGGACCGCCGCTTCAGCTCCTCGCGGCGCACGGCCACGGCCTTCATCCGGCCTTCCAGTTTCGCCTCGCCGCCCAGCGACCCCAGCAGCGTGACCATGGTCGCGAACACCAGCAGGCCGACGCCGATGCTGAGGAGGTTCTGCACATTGGTGAAGAAGCCGACGACGTCCATGACCTCCTCCTAGAACTTGAACGAGATCATGCGCTTCATCACGAAGACGCCGAGGGCCATCATCATCACCGCGATCAGCAGCATGAACTGGCCGCGCGGCTCGGTGAACAGCTTGCCCATATAGGCCGGGGTGGTGATGCTCACGAGTATCATCACGGCGGGGGGCAGGGCGCCGATGATGCCGGCCGAGGCGGTCGCCTCGGACGACAGGGCCTTGATCTTCTCGCCCATCATCTTGCGGGCGCGCAGCACGGTCGACAGGTTGCCCAGCGCCTCCGCCAGGTTGCCGCCGGTCTTCTGCTGGATGCCGATCACGATGGCGAAGAACTTCAGCTCGGGCGTCGGCATGCGCTCGTACATCTTTTCCAGCGCCTGCTGCAGGGTCAGGCCGACGCCCAGCCCCTCGACCAGAGTCTGGAACTCCCCGCCGAGGGGCGCCGGGCTCTCGCGGGCGATGATCTTGAAGCAATCGTGGACCGGCAGTCCGGACTTGATGCCCCGGACGATGACGTCGACGGCGTCGGCGAAGTGGCTGCTGAACTTCTTGCGGCGCCGGTTGCCCATGAAGCCGACCACCCAGCGCGGCAGGCCGAGGCCGAAGACCAGGGCCACCCCGAGACAGATCAGGATGTTGAGGCCGAACACCAGCGGAGCCAAGAAGGCGATCACCCCCAGCACGGCGCTGATGATCCAGAAGGTCTTCACGCTGGTCGCCAGGCCGGCCTGCTTCAGCTTGGCGGCGAGGCTGATGCGGGCCTTGCGCTGGGCGCGCTCCGATTCCTGGAGCTGCTGCATGATCTGCTTGCGGCGGGCTTCCGGCGTATTGGCGGCGGCGGCCTTGCGGGCGGCCGCCATGTTCTGCTTCGGCCCGCCGAAATTCTGGGCGCGCTTGACCGCGGCCTCCGAGGAATCCCCCCCGCCGACAAAGGCCCAGCCGAGTCCGCCGATGGTGATGAAGGCCAGAACCGCCGCGAGAATGGGAAGCATCGCCGGCTACTCCGCCGCGTCGAGGGCTTCGGCCAGTTCGCGCTCCAGCCCGTAATAGCGGGCACGGTCCCAGAAACGGGGACGGGCGATGCCGGTCGAGCGGTGGCGGCCGATGATCTTGCCGTTCTCGTCCTCGCCCGTGATCTCGTAGACGAACAGGTCCTGGGTGACGATGACGTCGCCCTCGAGGCCCACCACCTCGGTGATGTGGGTGATGCGGCGGGAGCCGTCGCGCAGGCGGGCGGCCTGGATGATGACGTCGACGGAGCCGACGATCATCTCGCGGATGGTCTTGGACGGCAGGCCGTAGCCGCCCATGGTGATCATCGACTCCATCCGGCTGATGGCTTCGCGCGGCGAGTTGGCGTGCAGCGTGCCCATCGAGCCGTCGTGACCGGTGTTCATGGCCTGCAGCAGGTCGAAGGCCTCGGGGCCGCGCACCTCGCCGACGATGATCCGCTCGGGACGCATCCGCAGACAGTTCTTGACCAGATCCCGCATGGTGATCTGGCCCTGGCCCTCGAGGTTGGGCGGGCGGGTTTCCAGACGCACCACGTGCGGCTGCTGCAGCTGCAGTTCGGCCGCATCCTCGCAGGTGATGACCCGTTCGGTGGGGTCGATGAAGGCGGTCAGGGTGTTCAGCAGCGTGGTCTTGCCGGAGCCCGTGCCGCCCGAGATGACCAGGTTGCAGCGCGAGGCGCCGATGACGCCGAGGACGCGGGCGCCCTCCGGACTGATGGAGTTGTACTCCACCAGGTTCTTCATCGTCAGCTTGTCTTTCTTGAACTTCCGGATCGTCAGGGTCGCGCCGTCGATGGCCAGAGGCGGCGCGATGACGTTGACGCGGCTGCCGTCGGGCAGGCGGGCGTCGCAGATCGGCGAACTCTCGTCGACGCGGCGGCCGACCTGCGACACGATCCGCTGGCAGATGTTCATCAGCTGGGTGTTGTCGCGGAAACGGACGTTGGTCAGCTGGACCTTGCCGCCGACCTCGATGAACACCCGCCCCGCGCCGTTGACCATGATGTCCGCGATGTCGTCGCGGCTCAGCAGCGGCTCCAGCGGACCGTAGCCGAGGACGTCGTTGACGATGTCCTGGACCAGGTGCTCCTGCTCGGCCACCGACATGGAGACGTTCTTGATCGCCACCAGCTCGGCGACGATGTCGCGGATCTCCTCCGCCGCCGCCTTCGGATCCAGACCGGCCAGCTGGGCCAGGTCGATGGTGTTCATCAGGGCGTTGAAGATCGTCGTCTTGGTGGCGTGGTAATAGTCCGACTGCTCACGGACGATCTCGGCGACGGCCTGGGCCTTCTTCAGCTGCTCGAAGCCGGGCGTGGCCTTGGGGCCGGGGCCGTTCTTCGGCGACGCGGCGGCGGCGGCGGGCCTGGGCCGCGAGGCCAGGGCGTCGAGCCGGTCGGCGGCCTCGGAAGCCGGCTTGGCCGTATAGGCCTCGGCGCGGCGCTCCTCCCGCTCCAGTTCCGCGACATCGCCGCCGAACGCGAAGGCCTGGGTCTGCACGCCCGGTTCAGGCTGGGGCACGGGCGGCGGCGCCGCGGGCGCCGGCGCCGGACGCGGAGCGGGAGCGGGGGCTCCGGGCTGGCCTGTGCGCTTTCCGAACACGCGTTACGACTTCTTCTTGAACAGGCCGGAAAGCAGCGACTTGCCGCCCTTGGCGGGCTTGCTTCCGGGCCCCGCAAGCATCGGCAGTTCACGGCGCGAGACGATCTGGGCCAGCATCTGGAACGCGTCGGCCGCCTTCGACTTGGCCCCTGCGTCGAGGATCATCTGGCCGTTGTTGGCGGCCGCGCCGAACAGTTTCGGATCGAACGGTATCAACAGGCTGGGATGGACCCCGAGGGCCGCGCCGAACTCCTTGGCCGGAATCTCCGGACGTCCGGGGACGCCGACCTGGTTCAGCACCAGCCGCGGCGGCGCGTCGTTGGGCCGGCCCTGACGGATCAGGTCGATCATGTTCTTGGCGTTGCGCAGGCTGGCCAGGTCCGGCGTCGCGACCACCACCACCTCGTCGGCGGCGATCAGGGTGCGGCGCATCCAGGCGGACCAGACGTGCGGCAGGTCCAGCACGACGAAGGGGGCGGTCGAGCGGATCTGCGTGGTGACCTCATCGAAGGCCTCGGCCGAGATGTCCCAGTCGGCGTCCAGCGTGGCGGGAGCGGCGAACAGGCTCAGCTTGTCGGTGCACCGGACCATCATCCGGTCCAGCAGGACCGGGTCGAGCCGGTCGGGCTGGCTCAGGGCGTCGGCGACGCCGTTCAGCGGGTCCTGGTTGAAGTCGAGCCCGGCGGTGCCGAACGGCAGGTCGTAGTCGACGATCACCGTATTGGCGCCGATCCGCTCGCTCATCGCATAGGCGGTGTTGTGCGCCACCGAGCTGGAGCCGGCGCCGCCGCGGGCCCCGACGAAGGCGATCGACCGGCCGACGAACGGCTGGGCCGGATCGTTGAACAGGCCGCCGATGGCCGCGATCAGCTGCAGCGGCTGCAGCGGCGCCACCAGGTATTCGCTGACGCCCCGCCGCATCAGTTCGCGGAACAGCAGGATGTCGTTGGTCGCGCCGATGACCACCACCTTGGTGCCGGCGTCGCAGACCTCGGCGAGCTGGTCGACCTCCCACAGCAGGGTCTGGGGATCCTTCAGGCATTCGACGATGATCAGCGGCGGCGTCGGCTCGTGGCGGTACGCCTCGACCGCGGCGGCGACCCCGCCGATCCGGATCTGGGTCGTCGCCCGCGACAGCCGGCGATCCTGTCCGGCGCGTTCGGCGGCGGCGAGGGTGTCCTGGCGTTCGGCGAAGACGTGGATGGCGATCCGCGGCACCGAGACCTCGGGTCCGCCCGCGGCCATGACCGGCGGCGAGAAGGCCGCCGAGGCGCCGGCGACGAGGTCGCCCACGGGATTGAAGCCCGCCACGGCCGGGATCTGGCTCGCGGGCGATGCGGCCGGGTAGTCCTGGGGAGCGGCCGCGACGGCCGGGGTCGTGAACTGCAGCGGCGGCCGGGCCGCCTCCTCGGGGCCGCCCAGGCCGCCCTGATCCGGCGCAGGGGGCCCGCCGGCCTCCACGTCAGGCCGCGCGGCCGGTCCCGCCTGGCCAACCGGGACGTAGCCCATGTCGAGATCGAATTCGTCCTCGAAATCCTCGACCGGTCTGGGGAAGGCGTTGGTCATCGCTACTATTCCACGGCCCGGGCGATACGGCCCTCGACCAGCTGTTCCTGCGGCGCAGCGGTGACCTCGCCCTTGCGATAGTTGTCGAACACCACGGCGGCCCGGCCCGAGTCCGCCGGGCTGATCGGGCGGTGGCCGACGATGTCGCGGGGGTCGGCGATCTGGGCCGCGAGATTGGCGTTTATGGCGCAACCCAGTCCGATCGAGGCCTCGTTCGAGAAGCGCCCCTCCATCGCCCGCGGCTCGGCGGCGCAGTTGGGGATCGCGGCCCGCACAGTTTCGAACCCGGCGAGAACCGGCGCCCGCGGGTCGGGCGCGGCGTAGGAGGCGACGACGATCCGGTCGGCCGGCAGTCCCGCCGCCTGCAGCGCCGAGCGGACGGCCCAGGTCTGGCGCGCGGCGGCCGGGTCCTCGCCCGACGGCCCCTCGATCCGGACCTGGCCCACGCCCGAGGCCATGTAGCGGCCGGCCAGATCGTTGAGGGCCGCCTGCTGGTTCGACGACAGTCCGTCCTCGTGCACCGCCAGGGCGATCCGGTCGAGGCCGGGCTCGACCCGCAGCGAATAGCGCGACAGCGGCGTCAGGGGCTGGCCGGCCGGCGAGCCGGTCGAGGCGCAGCCGGCCAGGACGGTGGCCGCGGCGGCGGCGAGGAGCAGGGCGCGCTTCATCGGAGGCCTCATTCGATCACATAGCCGACGGGGCCGGTCCAACCCGCGTCGGCGGCGTCGGCGGCGGCGTTCGGGCGGCCATAGTGCTGGTTCAGCTGGCCGAACAGGATGGTCTGGGCGTCGTTGGCGATGCGCAGGCCGTCGGCGGGCGTCTGCATCCGCCCCGGCGACGTCGGCGAGACGATGTAGGCCTCGACGATGATCACCAGTTCGGTCTCGCCGGACAGGTAGTCGCGCGAGCGGAACAGGGCCCCCAGCACCGGCAGGTCGCCGAGGCCGGGCAGCTGGTCGATGTTCTGGCGGGTGTCCTCGCGCAGCAGGCCGGCGATCATCAGCGAGCCGCCTGAAGGCAGTTCCACGGTGTTGGAGGCGCGCCGGACGTTCAGGCCCGGGATCACCAGGGCGGTGCCCCCGCCCGTTCCGCCGCCGAGGGTGAAGGCGCCGAGCGAGGTCAGTTCCGACACCTCGGTCGACAGCTGCAGCGAGATCCGGCCGGGCGACAGGACGATCGGCCGGACCGCGAGGCGCACGCCGTAAGGCTTGAACTCGATGGTCACCTTGATGCTGTCGCCGTCGGTTTCCTGGCCGACGGGCACGGGGAATTCGCCGCCCGCGAGGAATTCGGCGCTCTCGCCGTTGGCGGTGGTGATGTTCGGCTCGGCCAGGATGCGGACCAGGCCGGCGCGTTCGAAGGCGCGCAGCGAGGTATTCAGGCTGCTGCCGTCGCCGGCCGAGTCCTGGTAGTTGAGTATGCCGCCGCCCAGCTGGTTGCCCGACACCGCGAAGGTCGCGGCCTGGGTCAGGGTGAGGCCGTCGCCCACGGAGGCGAGCACGGCGGTCGCGTCCAGGCCGAGCTGTTTCACGGCGGTGCGCTGCACCTCGACGATGCGCGCGCGGACGGTGATCTGGTCCGAACCTTCGATGGTCATCATGTTGATGACCTTTTCGGGCGCCGAGACGAAGGCGCGCGCGACCTGGCTGGCCCGGTCGGCCTCGCCGGGGCTGAAGACGGTCCCGGTCAGGATGACGCTGTCGTTGACCGCCTCGGCATGGACATTGCCTCCGGGCATGACCCGGTCGAGCGTGTCCTGAAGCGCCGAGACCCCGGCGTCCACGCGGATGCGCAGCGACAGGATGGTGCGGCCGGCGTTGTCCAGCACGACTGCGTCGGTCTCACCCGGCGCCAGGCCGATGATGGTGATGCGGCGCGGCGAATGCAGCATCGCCTCGGCGACCAGGGGATTGGGCACGATCACGTCGCGGGCGTCCGCGGGCAGGTCGACGGCCATGGACGAACCGCGCGGCAGGCTGATCAGCTGCGACTGCGCGCCCATGGAGACGGCGGCGCGGGTCTGGGCCTCGGCGGGCGAGGCGGGCGCGGCGGCGGCGGCCATCAGGCCGGCCAGGGCGACGGCGGCGAGACGCATCAGCGGACGCTTCATTGGACCACCACCACTTCAGGCGCGCCGCCGCGATAGACGCGCACGGCGGAGGACTGGCGCGGCCCGGCCGAGACGCGGCCGGACGGGCCGCCGGTGTCGGCGTAGGAGCGCAGGATCAGGCTCAGTTCACCCTCGGACTTGGCGAGGGCGAGGGCCTCGGCGTCGCGCGGACCGACCTCCAGGGTCGCCGTCGCGCCGATCACCGTCTGCTCGTCGTCGCCCGCCCGGGTCGACTGGTCGATGGCCAGAACCTTGATGTTCTGCATGACCGTGGCCGAGGTGAATTTGGAGCGGTCGGCTTCGCTGGCGCCGATGTTGCCCAGATTGGTTTCGCGGGTCAGCACCACATCGACCCGGTCGCCCGGCAGGATGAAGCCGCCCGCGGCGGTCTCGACCGTGACGCGGATCGCCATGGCGCGCATGCCCGGCTCCAGATAGGCGGCCATGTAGCCGCTGTCTCCGGCGCGGACGATCTTGCGCATCACGATGGGCTCGCCGGCGAGGATGGGTTCGCGCACGACCGAGCCGACATAGTCCGCCTTGGCTCCGCCGGTGGCGAGCTCGGTCGCGGCGCGGGTCACCGCGGCGACGGCGCCGGCCGGCTTGGCCTCGGCCGCCTGGGGCGCGGCGCCTGCGGCGCCTGGTATCGGCGCCGAACCGTCGGTGATGAAGGCGGGGTTGACCTGGTCGAGCGGCCAGTCCTTCCAGTCCATGTCGGATTCTTCGAGCCGCTTGCCGGCCTGAAGGTCCTTGGCGGCGACCAGGACCTTGGCCATCGGCCGCGCCTCGACGGGCGCGGCGGTGGCGACGGCGGTCGGCTCCTTCGACGGCGATCCCATGGCGCGCACGACCAGGGCCAGCCCGATGGCGGCCACGGCGGCGACGCAGATCACGATGATACGGGCAGGCTTCATCGACTGTCTCCGGCAGGCCCGGCCGGACCCCTGAAATGGTCCTTCGGCCCCCTACCGTTAACGAACATGCCGGGCCCGGGTTAACGTGGGCCTAAGTGCGGCCGGGTCGCCCCGGCTGACAGAGCCGGAAATCAGCCCTGGCCGGCGAGGAAGGCCGCCATCAGGGGCGAGGCCGGATAGGCGGCCAGCACCCCGGCGGCGATGGCCACTCCGTACGGAATGTCCCCCTTGGGCTCCATCAGCCGCGCGGCCCAGCCCGGGCCGTTGGCGACATAGGGCTGCAGCCAGGCGCGGGCGAGGAGCAGCGCCGCGCAGAACAGCCCCCCGATCACCGCCGTCCACACCAGGAACAGGCCGGCTCCGCCCGGGCCGAGCCACAGGATCGCCGAGGCCATCAATTTGACGTCGCCGCCCCCGAGCAGGCGCACGGCGAACAGCCCCATTCCGAGAAGCAGGGCCGCGACGGCCACGCCGATGTGGATCGCGAAAGCCGTCGGGGGGAGTCCCATCAGCAGGGCGGCGGGAAAGAAGCCGAGGATCAGCAGGCCGGAGATCCAGTTCGGGATCTTCATCGACGTCAGATCCTTCAGCCCGGCGAGGATGGCCAGGGCGGGCAGGATGGCGAGGAAGGGCAGTTGCAGGACGTCCATCCGCCCAGTCTGGCGCCGGACCCTTTAAGGCCGCGTTGCCGGGCGTGCAGAGGCGCCGGTCAAAAGCAAAGGGCCGGAGCGTTTCCGCTCCGGCCCTCGCCCGGTTTCAGGACTTCGCCGTCTTAGGCGCCGGCGATGGCGGTCGACACGTCGGTGAAGGCGGCCGAGATGTTGGTGCCCAGAGCGGTGACAGCCGCGATGATCACGACGGCGATGAGGGCGGCGATCAGGCCATATTCGATGGCCGTGGCGCCCGACTCATCGGACATGAACTTCGAAATGAACTTCTTCATGGTCATGGTTCCCTTGGAAAGAGGAAGCGAGCTACGTACTGATGCGGGGGGGAGCCGGTAGCCCGCTTGACCCCCAAAACGCATCGTCGTTATCGCCCATATCGGTTAAGGGCGGGTCGCCGGGCGTGGTTACCGGAAGATTTACTGTAAAATCTGTCGGCTTGACCGTTTCACGGCCCGGATTCCCGGCGCTGTGACTGGACCGGGCCGGTATTGCGGCAAGGGTTTCAAACTTTGTTGAGGTTTCGAGGGCAGGTTCGCCGTCACGCTCCCGCGCGCGCTCGCTCTATGGACACCATCGCCATGACCCGCCCCCACCGCCTGCTTGTCGCCCTCGGCGCCGCCGCCATCATGGCCGGCCCGGGGCTTGCCGTCGCCCAGTCGGGCCGCATCAGCGTCGAGATCGACCAGGCCCGGCGCGTCCAGCTGAGCGGCCCGGCTGGTTCGGTCATCGTCGGCAACCCCGAGATCGCCGACGTCACCGTGGTGGACGCCAACACTCTCTACATCACGGGCAAGGGCTATGGCGTGACCGAGGTGGTCGCCGTCGATCAGATCGGCCGCACGGTGTTCCAGAGCCAGGTCGTCGTCACCGCCGGCGACGGCGCCGGTCGTGTCCGGGTCTGGCGCGGTGCGCAGTCGACCGAAATGGCCTGCGCCGCCTCCTGCTCGCCATCGGTGCGGGGAACCAGCGGCCCCGCCCCGGCCGCCGAATAGGCGATCATGATCTTCCGCCGACGCCGCTGGTCGTTCGGAGGCCGCCGCTTGCGGGGTGGCTTGCTGCGCAACCGCGACGGTTCGGCGGCCGTCGAGTTCGCCTTCGTGGCCCTGCCCTTCTTCCTGATGATCTTCGCCGTTCTCGAAGTGGCGCTGATCTTCACGCTCGACTCCATTCTCGAGAACGCGACCATCGCCACGGGCCGGCTGGTGCGCACGGGCCAGGCCAGCGCCCAGGGCATGACCGCCGCCCAGTTCAAGACCAATCTGTGCAGCCGGATGAGCGTCTTCTCGGGCGGCTGCGAAGCCAACGCCACCATCGACGTGCGGGTCATCCCGCAGTTCGACACCAATCCGCCCGACCCACTGGCCGGAGAAGGCTTCGATCCCGCCGGCCTGACCTACGACAACGGCAATCCCGGCAACCTGATCCTGGTGCGGGTCTGGTACAAGCATCCGCTGGTGACCAGCTTCCTGTCCCAAGGCCTGTCGAGCATCGGCGACCGCACCGCCGTGCTGACCGCCACCACCGCGTTCCGGAACGAGCCGGCGGGAGGGGGGACGCCCCCGGCGACGCCATGAAGAAGCGCAGTCTGATCCGGCGCCTCACCGGCGACCAGCGCGGCGTCTCCGCCGTCGAATTCGCCATGCTCGCACCGGTGCTGATCGCCTTCTACATGGGCATGACCGAATTCTGTCAGGGCTTCATGGCCCAGAAGCGGATGAGCCATGTGGCGGCCATGGTCGCCGACCTGGTGGCCCAGGAAGACACGGTGACGCCGGCTGCGGTCGACGACATCTTCGACATCGGCGGCCTGATCATGAGGCCGTTCCCGACCACGACCCTGCATCAGCGGGTCTCGAGCGTGACCAATGTCGGCGGCGTGCCGACGGTCGACTGGAGCCGGGCCGAGGGCATGACCGCGCGCGCCGTCGGCTCGACCATGACCCTGCCGGCGGATCTCGTCTCGGCCGGAGAGAGCGTGGTGGTGGCCGAGGTGACCTACGACTACGACTCCGCCGCGGACTATCTGATGCCGGGACTGACCCGGTTCTCCCACACCTACTATCTGCGGCCGCGGACCTCCGACAAGACCGCCTGCGCGGCCTGCTAGGCCCCGGCCAGGGCCTCGCGCAGGGCGAGGATCTTGGCCTCGGTCTCCGCCAGTTCCGAGGCGGGGTCGCTGTCGGCGACGATGCCCGCCCCGGCCAGGGTGCGGAAGCCCCACCGCCCCCCTGACCGTTCGAACGAGGCCGTGCGGATCAGCACCGAAGCGGTCAGGGCGCCCTCGCTTCCGACGTGGAACAGGCTGCCGCACCACGGACCGCGCGGCGGCTCATGGGCGGCGATCACCTTCATGGCCTGGTGCTTGGGCGCGCCCGTGATCGACCCCGGCGGGAAGGTCGCGGCCAGCAGGTCGGCGACGCCGGTCTCCGGCCGGGCCGTCGCGGTGACGGTCGATACCAGGTGGTGCACGGTCGGGTGGCTCTCGATCTCGAACAGCCGTTCGGCCGCCACCGTCCCGGGCTCTGCGACTCGGGACAGGTCGTTGCGCATCAGGTCGACGATCATCAGATTCTCCGCCCGGTCCTTGGCGCTGGCGCGGAGCTCGGCGGCGAGGGCCGCGTCTCGTCCCGCCTCGGCGTGGCGCGGACGGGTGCCCTTGATCGGCCGGGTCTCGATGCGGCGGCTCCGGGGGTCGAAGGTCAGGAACAGTTCGGGCGAGTTGGACACCAGCGCCCGCTCGCCCAGCCGCCAGAAGGCGCCATAGGCCGCCGCCCGGTCCGCCAGCCGCAGCATGACGTCGAACGGATCGGCCCCGGGGTTCAGTTCGCCCGACCAGGCGCGGGCGATATTGGCCTGGAACAGCTCGCCCGCGGCGATACGCGCGACCACGTCGGCGACGGCCGCGACATAGGCTTCGGGCGGCGCCTCGGCCCGCAGCGCCGGGGCGGGCGGCGCCGGGGTCGGGACGTCGACCGCCAGGGACAGCCAGCCACCGGCCCGGTCGGCGGCCTGGCGGGCGGCGGCGTCGTCCGCGCCGTGGCCGACCGCGGTCACGGTCCTCTCCCGGTGGTCGAAGGCGAGCATGGCCGGATAGCGGGCCAGCATCAGGTCGGGCCAGACCGGTTCCCGCGGACCCGTCGCCGGACGCGCCCCGGCGTCATAGGCCTGCAGCCCGACCACGCCGCGCGACAGGGCCTGGTCGCGCAGCAGGTCGAGGCCGCCCTCCCCGCCGGTCCAGTCCGGTTCCGCGGCGACGAATGACCAGCGCCCCAGCGGCCCGCCGTCCGAGAGCAGGGCCAGCGCCCCGTCGCGGTCCCTCAGGCCGGCGGCGACGGCGAGGGGATCGCGCCATGGGCCGGCGCGGGTCGCGGTCGCCGGCAGGGGCCGGATCACGCCGCCAGCCGCTCGCCGATGCGGTCGCGCAGCGCCGCGTCGACGCCCAGCGCCTGTTCGAGATAGCCGTCCACCGTGCCGTGCCGGGCGGCGATCTCGCCCAGCGCGGTCTCCAGATAGACCGGCTCGACGCCCAGGAAGGCGACCACGGCGTCGTGCGAGGCCGCACGGCCGGTCATCGCCTCCAGCTGCCTCGCGATGGCCGGGGCCCGCCCCGCCAGATCGACGGCGGCGTTGGTCAGCAGATAGTCCTCGATCATGTCGTCGCGATGCACGCCCAGCACATGGTGGGTCAGGGCCGCCAGCAGCCCCGTCCGGTCCTTGCCCGCCGCGCAGTGGATCAGCACGGCCCCCTCAGCCTCGGCCAGGGCGCGGAAATAGCGGGCGAACAGATCGAGGTGGGCCGGCTCGAACGGCAGCTCCCGGTAGATCCCGGTCATGAACCGCCGCCCGGCGTCCACGGTCAGGTCGGCGCTCTTCAGGAAGGTGATGTGCGGCGCCTCGCGCCCGTCGTCGTGGTCGCTCTCGATGACCAGGCCCGCGAACCCCGGCGGCCGGCGCGAGGGCTGGTCGCGGCGCTCGCCCGGACGGCGCAGGTCGACCACGGCGGCGAGGCCCAGCCCGGCCAGCCGCTCCAGATCCGCCTCGCTGGCCCGGGCGTGGTGGGCCGAACGGAACAGCCGGCCGCCGGCGATGCGGCGGCCGGCGGCCGAGGCGTAGTCGCCATAGTCGCGGAAATTGTCGAGGGCGTCGAAGCGGTGGATGCGGCCGGTCATGCCGCCTCTCTAGCCCACGTCCGCGACGCTTCCCACCGTCGCCGTCAGGTCCCGGCGCCGCCCTGGCCGACGAGGCCCTGGATGGCGTCGAGGTAGGCGAGGAAGGCCTTGCGTCCCGCCGGGGTCATGGAGGCCTCGGTCAGCGGCTTGCGGCCCTCGAAGCGTTTGACGACGGAGACGAAGCCGGCGTCCTCGAGCTTCCTCAGGTGCACGGACAGATTGCCGTCGGTGGTCTGGAGTTTTGTCTTCAGCTCGTTGAAGTTCGCGGAACTGGCCCCGGCGAGGAAGGCCATGATGCCGAGCCGGACGCGTCCGTGGATGACCTCGTCGAGACGCGCGATGTCGAAATCGTCGGCCACGGCTCAGGCCTCTCCCGCGGGTTCCTGGCGCATCAGCACCAGGCCGGGCAGGAGCGCGGTGGCCACCATGAGGCCGGCGAAGGCGAGATAGATGGCGGGGTCGCCGATCAGCGCGCCGAACAGCACTGCGCCTCCGTACGACAGCAGGCCGACCGCGGTCATCCAGCGCCGGCCCGAAGCGGACGCCGAGGCGATCCAGGCGGAGCCGTAGGCGGTGGCGACGACGCTGGGCATGGCCCACATCATGGTCCAGTCGCCGGTGCGAAAGCCCACGGCCATCAGGCTCAGCCACATCACGAAGATGCCGAATCCGAGCGCCGACCACGCGATGCCGATGGCCTTGTTGGCATGAGACCCGTAGCCCGCCTTGCGGCTGGCGCGCCGGATCAGAAGGGTCAGGGCGATGGCGAAGAGCACGCCCGACCCGAGCCAGACCCACAGCTGGACCATTGGATCGACGACGAGGGCGCCGGTCTGGATCGCCCACTGAATGAAGTTCGCGCTTCCGAAGATGACGGCGGCGGCGACCAGGACGGGGCCATTCAGCAGGGGCGCGTCGCGCCCCTCCTCGGCGAGGCGGCGCATCCAGGCGATGTCGGCGGCGGGGTCTTCGATCTTCTCGGTCATCATCGGCTTGGTCCCTGTCATGAGCGGCCGCGGCGGCCGTCCTTCCATCTGAACCCGAGCATGCACCAAGCACTTTGCATTGTAAAGTCCATTGTGCGAGAGCCGCCGCTCCGCTCCTGCGGCGGACAAGTCGCCTCGCGAAAAGCCCATCGGCGCGCCGGCGACGATCAGGCGGGGGCGGCGCCGGCGGCGAGCGAGTCCGGCGCCACCCCGGCCTGATCGTCGAGCGCCTTCTCCTGTTGCCTGTTGCCTGTTGCCCGCTGCCCGCTGCCCGTTGCCTGTTGCCTGTTGCCTGCTGCCCGCTGCCTGTCGCCCCTCTCCCCCTGTGGACACCCCGAACAAACCGCGAACATCCCTCTTGCTCCCGCGCCCGCGGCGCGGCTAACTCAACCCCGGGTCGGTGGTCAGTTCTGGAGTTTCGTCATGCAGCCCGCCCTGTTCCCGCCCCCGGCCGCGCGCGAGCCCGGCGACGCCGACCCCGCCGCCCGCCTGCTGGCGGTGGTCGAGGGCCTCGACCTGGCCAGCGCCGACGGCCGCGCCGGCATCCGCACCCTCCTGGCCGAGATCGAGCGCCTCTCCCCCGGCGCCATCCTGCAGCAGGCGGCGTCGATCGAGCTCCGGCGAGTGGGCTGGCTGTGCGGCGAGGCTTCCCGCCCCGGCCGATAGCCGCCTTGAATCCCGTCCGACGCCGGCGCCCTCTTCCGCGCTCAAGCAGCGAGCCGCCGCGCGGCGAGCGTCAGCGCCCCCTCTTACTACCTGCGCTCAAGCAGCGAGCGACCGCGTCGCGAGCGTTAGCGCCCCCTCCATGCAAAGATGACCCGACGCAATCCCGACCGTTACACGGCGGCGGACTGGCGGGAGGCGGGCCATACGGTCGGCGCCATCCTCGCCAACCGCTGGCTGGTCTACACCGAGTGCGAGCTGTGCGAGCTGCGCATCAGGGCCGACCTGAAACGCATCGCCCGCGAGCGCGGGACGAGCTTCGTCCTGTGGGGACGGAGCACGACCTGCCGGCGCATGGGCTGCCCGGGACGGGTCACCTTCTGGGTGCGGCCGCACGGGGCGAGCGGGGATGTGGCGATGACGTGAGGGGGGGGGTCTGAATGCCAGCGAAGCCCCAACTACTTCGAGCCGTGACTTCAAAGGAGTTTAGGTTGATCGTCTTTGTCGGTGATCAGTCTGGCTTTCACCACAACATCGCCCGCTACAACTCCCATTTTCAACTCAAGAAGACGGCCATCGTCGAGTGTTAGGGTCACCCGTTCAGCATCGGGACGGCCGAGCAATAGAGATACGGGTGCCCTCACCGTGTCACCCTTGACGACCAATGTGAGCAGTTCAGCTAACGAACGATCCTTACGGCCTTGAGACGGCGTCTCAAAAAGTCCGTTGTCTTCGGTAGATCGGTGCCGCGTTTCTCGAAGCACCACTCCTTCATCGAAGCCGCCACGCTTCTCACGCTTTGCATTAGCGACTGCCAATATGTCGCCCATGGATGCTCCGACCGATGTCGAGAGCGCTCTGAAAACCTCATAAAGGTCAGCCAGCTCTTCCCGCTTGTCGACGCCGCGCTTCGCATCAACAAACTCGCCCGCTTCCTCAATGAGCTTGCCGACAAGCGCACGCGTTCGTTCGTGGATCGACAGGGTATCCGAGCTAACAACCTCTCCCCTAGAGGCTATGAATCGAGGGATGTCATCCCGGACCACCTTGTGGAATTTTTTCCGGTTGGTCAGTTCCTGAGGTGGCTTTCCTGGCTCTGCTGAGTACACCTCGACGCCGGACTTCCTGAGTTGATGATAGGCGTGGGAGAGGATGCCTCCCCGCAGCTCAACAGGCAGGTTGAGTTCGGCGCAGCGTCGAGCAACCTCAGCAATGAACTCCTCGCTCCGCACATCGGGCACGCTGGGATTCAGAATGATCTTCACGCTCCCCGGCGCGACAGCAACCAGCTTGCCCAGATCTTCGATCGACGTGACTGTTACGCTTTTAGTAATCGGGGACCGCGCCGGTTCGACAATCTCCTCCTCGGGAACAATCCGAAACCAAGGGAGATTTTCGCCCAACCCCGCGCTGGGGTCGATATCAACAAACCACATTATCTGGACGTCAGTACCGCAGTTCGCTGCGATTTCCGCAGTTCTAGCGCCGATATCTTCAATTTGCTGCTTAGATAGCGAACTATATCTCGCGTAAGCAGGAGCAACTTCTTCTTTCGTCCAAGACCCGTCGGCTTGTTCGATCATTACATGACTTTTGTATCGGACCTGACGACTTATCTCCTTCGACGCCGCAACGTCATACCAGTAGATATCTGTAGAGTTGTACTGCATGCCATCGGCCAGGCCCCAGAGGCCTTCGATGCGGACGAGAGTGCCTTTGAGAGCGAAGTGCGACCAGGCTGCCGCGCGAGCGGGAATAAAAGCGTGAAGGATAAAAACGTAGTCATCGGAAGGAGACCCAAGAGGCATCTTCTCGATCAAACTGCCGATCCAATCTAGCGCTTCCTCCGGAGTGACAGTGTCTGTTCGAGCGCGGTTGAAACCCCCACCGATCCCGTCCGTCCGTAAAACAGCGCGCCCGCCTGTAAGCGACTGGATTTCACGGGCTAGCGCCTCTCCGTTCTGCTCGATCGCATGCCGAAGGGCCGAGGCCGTGGCCCAAAATAGCCGATGAGGCGGAGGCTTCCCGCGACTCCGAAACTCAGAAAGCCGCTTGAGTTTACCCCAACGACTGTCGGTTCCCGGGGTGTACCGTTTGAAAACGACACCCTCTTCCGCTGCAGGGACTACGAACGCGCTGATGGGCGATGCGGCCGGGTTGAAACCGACCGTATCTCGTTTGAACCGATCAAGTTGGACGACCCAGAGTCGAGTGCCATCCCAGACCCATTCCAGTAGCAGTCGGGCAGCTTCGTTTCGCCAGAAGTGAAGCGCGACCGCCCTAGCCCGAGACTTCAACTCGCTGGCGCTCGTGCACACCAAGGGACTCCCTGCACTCAGTGCCTTCCCTTGCTTGGCGGATATAGTCTCAGCCAGCATCTGAGTGCCGTCGCTGGTGTGAGCTTCGATGTACCAACGATAGGGTTTGTCGACGACCCGGAGGTCGTTGGACAAGTGCCCCTTCTGCACCGCGTCGATTTGACGATTAATAACCAAGGCCATCCGGCCGCCGCCGGCCGGTTGGTAGCCTTGGAATATGGTTTCGATGGTAGTTCGCAGACCTGCAGGACCGTCGTCGGGAGAAAACGGCAGCGTCAGGTTCTGCCCGCGGTCCTCGACGGTTTCGTTAGTTGCGCTAGATCGAACGAGCCAGCTCCGTCCAAGGGTAATGGCAGCCTCTGCAATGAAGGCCTCAAGAGCTACGCTAGGCAGGTTCTGCAGGTAAGTCCGATCGCCGAGCCACTGATCATAAAGGCTGGCGGAGAGCAGGATTTCTGCTGGCCGCCATTCCGTTGGGATTGAGGCCAAGCCTTCAGCCTTCAGTCCAAAGACATTCGCGGCAATAGCAGTCGTGGCAGTTGGCTGACTTGCGAATAGCCCGCTGTTAGCCAAGCTGTTGGATCCGCTAATGTTTTTCAACCCTATCCACTGTTCCGAACCAATCTAGCGCTAGGCGCTGCAGCGCGGCGAGGAAATTATCTGAAAAATGGCCGATAAAGAATCCAAAGAACAGAGCGATGTATATGTTTTCAAATAGTTTTTGGTCGATGAAGGGAATAACGCCAGCTGTGATCCCGAAGCCGCTAAAGAGAGCAAGGGTTCCACTGTTGAGCGGCACGATGAACCGCCACAAGACCCTGTCCCTGTTCCACTCCTCCTTCGCGACTGTGTGGTAGAGGAATTTGAGCGCAAACAGGCAGCCGCCAGCAACGCCGGCGCTGAAGACGGCGGGCCAAGGTCGTGCTTGCTGAACGAACACGTCGAAGGCCCATACAGGTGCGTGATTGGGCCACACAGACATGGCCACGACATAAAGCGCGCAAGAAAGGGCGATCAGGAGAATTATGAGTTCGATGATGACCTGGAGCCACACAGGCCCAGGATAGCGACTCTTATATTCCCCACGCAGCCGTCGGTCGTTGTCCAGATACGGCGACGTATCCGGCTTGGGTCCCAGAAGGCGAGCGAAAACCTTACGCATTCATCGCGTTGCGAACACGCTGAGCGGTCCTCGCAACGTTGCCGTTGTGCGGCTGAGACTTGTAGTCCCAGATGAACGCTTTGCCCAAGGATGCAGCGATCTCCCGACGGAAGAACTGCGACACCACCAATTCGGGCTCACATATCTGCGTCCGGCCTCCCGATTGAAGCCAGAGGTAGCTCCGCGATGCGTTTGGAGCATCAAAAGGAAGTCCGTCGGTGCAATCCAACCACCGAGTTCCGGAAACGGCAGGTGCCGCGCCAAAAACGAACGGCACGACGTGCAGGTGCGCCTGATCGGTGCCACAGCCCATCAAAGAGCCAGCTTCGACTGGTCCGTGTTCGAAAATGGAAGTCTTGCCGTACTCGCGTTCGACTGCGGAACGAACGCGCTCCGCCAAGCTGCGAAACTCGTCTCGTAACGCTAGAGGCACTGACTGCAAATTTAGCATCGGAGCTTTGGGCACAATCAGCGTCCAGCCCTCAACGAACCCTCCGAGCGACGGAAGGGCCGCAAAGTTCGCCGTCTCAGTAATGGGACGGTCAAAGAAGTTCGATGAACGGAAACGCAATGTGTGTGCTCTTAATGGTTGGCCCTAAATGTAGGGTATTTGAAGCTTTAGCGCTAGGAGCTTGCGGGCCTGTAAACGCGACCAGACCACTGAGAAGGAAGGCCACCAGCTCCCTCTAATGCGCCTCGTCCCAGTTCGCCGCCGCCCGCGCCTCGACCACCAGCGGCACGGTCAGCGCCACCGCCGGCTCCGCCGCCCCCTCCATGACCCGCTTGATCACCGGGATGGCGCGCTCCGCCTCCGCTTCCGGGGCCTCGAAGACCAGTTCGTCGTGGACCTGGAGCAGCATGCGGGTGGACAGCCCCGCCGCCTCCAGCGCCCCCGGCATGCGCACCATGGCGCGGCGGATGATGTCGGCGGCGGCGCCCTGGATGGGGGCGTTGATGGCGGCGCGTTCGCCGAACTGGCGCTCGGCGCCTGATTTGGAATGGATGGCCGGGATGTGGATGCGGCGGCCGAAGACGGTGTGGACCATGCCGTGCTCGCGCACCTCGGCCTTCGTCTTGTCCATATAGGCGCGGATGCCGGGGAAGCGCTCGAAATAGGTCTTGATGTAGGCGCCGGCCTCGCCCTGGTCGATGTTCAGCTGGGCGGCCAGGCCGAAGGCGCTGATGCCGTAGACGATGCCGAAATTGATCGCCTTGGCGCGGCGGCGGGTCTCGGGGTCCATCTGGTCGACGGGGACGCCGAACATCTCGCTGGCCGTGGCGGTGTGGATGTCGACGCCCGCGGCGAAGGCGCGCTTGAGCTCGGGGATGTCGCCGATGTGGGCCAGCAGGCGCAGCTCGATCTGGCTGTAGTCGGCGCTGATCAGGACATGGCCGGGGGCGGCGATGAAGGCCTGGCGGATCTGGCGGCCGGTCTCGGTGCGGATCGGGATGTTCTGCAGATTGGGGTCGCTGCTGGCTAGGCGGCCGGTGGTGGCGGCGGCCAGCTGGTAGGAGGTGTGGACGCGGTCGGTGACGGGGTCGGCGGCCTCGATCAGGGCGTCGGTGTAGGTGCCCTTGAGCTTGCTGAGCTGGCGCCAGTCCAGCAGGACGCGCGGCAGTTCGTGGGTCAGGGCCAGTTCTTCCAGCACGGAGGCCTCGGTGCCCCACTGGCCGGAGGCGGTCTTCCTGCCGCCGGGCAGCTGCATCTCGCCGAACAGGATGTCGCCGATCTGGCGCGGGGAGCCGACGTTGAACGGGCGGCCGGCCAGCTGGTGGGCGCGCGCCTCCAGCTCGGCCATGCGCATGCCGAACTCGGACGACAGCCGCTTGAGGCGGTCGGGGTCGACGCGGACGCCGGCCCGCTCCATGTCGGCCAGCACGGCCGGCAGGGGGCGTTCGAGGGTCTCGTAGACCGTGGTCAGCCTGGCCTCGGCCAGCCGCGGCTTGAGCACGCGCCACAGCCGCAGGGTGACGTCGGCGTCCTCCGCCGCATAGCAGGTGGCCGGTTTCAGCTCGACGTGTTTGAACGACTTCTGGGCCTTGCCCGTCCCGGCCACGCTCTTGAACGGGATCGGCTCGTGGCCGAGGTGCAGCCGCGCCAGCTCGTCCATGCCGTGGCCGTGCAGCCCGCCCTCCAGCACATAGGAAATCAGCATGGTGTCGTCGATCGGGGCGACGCGGATGCCCCGCTGGGCCATGACGGCGAGGTCGTATTTGCCGTTCTGGACGACCTTGAGGACGGCGGGGTCCTCCAGCAGGACCTTGAGCCGGGCGAGGGCCTCGGCCTTGGCGATCTGGGTGATGGGTTCGCGCTGGTCGGTCTCGCCGCCGAAGTCGAGGCCGCCGGCGTTGGCGGCCGGCGGGTGCTCGTGGGTCAGGGGCACGTAGCAGGCGTCGTTGGGACCGATGGCCAGCGACACGCCGCACAGGCCGGCGTGGGTGGCTGACAGGGCGTCCGTCTCGGTGTCGAAGCCGACCACCCCGGCCTCGGTCGCCCGGGCGAGAAAGGCGTCCAGCTCCTCCAGCGTCTGGATGCAGCGGTAGGCCTCGAGGTCGAACGACTGCCCTTCGACCGGCGCGGTCGGCTCGGCCGGGGCGTAGCGCGGGCTGATGACCGGGGCCGACAGCGGCTTGGGCCGGGCCACGAAGGCGGTGCCGTCGCGCGCCGGCGCCTTGCCGTCCCCGACGCGGGTCCGCAGGCTCCGGAACTCCATCTCGTCGAGGAAGGCGGCCAGCACCTCCGGGTCGGGATCCTTGACCACGAAGTCGTCGATCGGCTCGGGCGCCGGGGCATCGCAGCTCAGGGTGACCAGCTCGCGGCTCAGCAGGATCTGTTCGCGGAAATTCTGCAGCGTCTCGCGCCGCTTGGGCTGTTTGATCTCGCCGGCGCGGGCCAGCAGGGTGTCGAGGTCGCCGTATTCGTCGAGCAGCTGCGCCGCCGTCTTGGGTCCGATGCCCGGGGCCCCCGGAACGTTGTCGACGCTGTCCCCGATCAGGGCCTGAAGGTCGATCATCTTCTCCGGCGCGACCCCGAATTTCTCGAGGACAGCCTCCTCCCCCAGGCGGCGATCCTTCATGGGATCCCACATGACGACCGAGGGGCCGATCAACTGCATCAGGTCCTTGTCGGACGAGACGATCACCGCCTCGCCGCCGGCGTCGCGGGCCTTGCAGGCATAGGTGGCGATCAGGTCGTCGGCCTCGTAGCCGGGCAGTTCGACGCAGTGCACGCCGAAGGCCGCGGTGGCCCGCCGGACCAGCGGGAACTGCGGGATCAGATCCTCGGGCGGGGCCGACCGGTTGGCCTTGTACTGGTCGTACAGGGTGTTGCGGAACGTCTTCTCCGAATGGTCGAAGATGGCCACCAGATGGGTCGGACCGTCGGCGCCCTTCATGTCGCGGATCAGCTTCCACAGCATGTTGCAGTAGCCCTGCACCGCCCCCACCGGCAGGCCGTCCGACTTGCGCGTCAGCGGCGGCAGGGCGTGGTAGGCGCGAAAGATGTAGGCCGAGGCGTCGATCATCCACAGCCGCAGCGCGGGGCCGTCCTGGGTGAGCGGGCGGTCGGGGGTTTCGGGCGCGGCGGTGTCGGTCATGGGCGGAACATAGGGGGACGCGGCCCCGCCGTCACCGGCTGCGCGTCACGAGACCCAGGTGTTGCGGCACGAGCCTTCCGGCACGGTCCAGCCCGCGAAGCCGGAGATGACCCGGCACTCGTAGCCCATGCCGGCCAGGGGACCGTGCATGATGCCGGTCTCGATCACGGCGCCGCGTCCGTCGTAGGTCGGTCGGGCGAAACTGACCCAGCGCAGCCGCTCGCGCGGGTCGCCGGGGCGGTCGGGATCCCAGGGCTCGAAGGCGAGGCCGTAGCGGCTCCAGTCGCAGCGCGGGGCGTAGTCGCCCTCGAAGCGGATGGGCAGGGGGCGGTTGTCGGTGTCGTTGAACCGGTAGTGCTCCTTCGCCACGGCGGCGATGACGGCGCAGTCGTTGCCGTCAGCGGCCGCCGGGGGCGCGTCCGGGCCCGCCGGCGGCGTGGCGCAGGCCCCGAGCAGCAGGGTCGCGGCGGTCAGGACGGACAGGGTGCGCATGGCGGCTCCTATTTCGAACGCAGGCCGGTGATGGTGCGGTTGGGGGCGATGTCCTCGGCCGAGGTGATCAGGTGAACGAGGGCCGGGCGGCCGGCGTTCCGGGCGGCGGCGAGGGCGGCGGGGAAGTCCTCGGTCCGCTCGCAGCGGATGCCGAAGGCGCCGAAGGCCTCGGCGTATTTGACGAAATCGGGGTTCTTCAGGTCGGTGGCGATGGTCCGCGGGGCGCCCGGATAGTGGGTCTCCTGATGCATGCGGATGGTGCCGTAGGTCCCGTTGTCGACGACCACGACCACGGCGTTGATCCCGTACTGGACGGCTGTGGCGATCTCCTGGCCGGTCATCAGATAGTCGCCGTCGCCGGCGATGCAGATCACGTCGCGGTCGGGATGGACGCTCTTCGCTGCAATGGCGGCGGGGTAGCCGTAGCCCATGGCGCCCGAGGTCGGCGCCAGCTGGGTGTGCATCACGCGATGACGGTGGAAGCGGTGCAGCCAGGCGGCGAAATTGCCGGCGCCGTTGGTGACGATGGCGTCGGCCGGCAGGGCCTCGGCGAGGTGGGCCATGCACTCCGACATGTTGACGGCGCCGGTGACCGGCACGGGGGTCGAGAAGGCCTGATAGTCGGCGTGGGCGGCGGCGGCCTCGGCATGCCAGGTCCGGCCGGGGTCGATGGCGGACAGGGCGTGGGCGGCCAGCGAGTTGTCGGCGGTGGCGCTGAGCAGCGGCGTCCACACCCGGCCCAGCTCCTCAGGACCCGGATGGATGTGGATCAGGGTCGCGGCCGTGCGGGCGCGCTCGAACAGGGTGTAGCCCTGGGTCGGGTTCTCGCCGAGCCGGGCGCCGACGGCGAGGATCAGGTCGGCGGCCTTGGCGCGCGCGGTCAGCTTCGGATTGCAGCCGAGGCCGAGGTCGCCGGCGTAGTTGGTCCGGTCATTGGAGATCAGGTCCTTGCGCCGGAACGACAGCGCCAGCGGCAGGCCCAGCCGCTCGGCCCAGTCGCCGAGGGCGGCGGCGGCCGCTTCGCTCCAGCCGGAGCCGCCCAACACCAGCAGGGGGCGTTCGGCCTGCGCCAGACGCGCGCGGACCTGTTCGACAAAGGCCGGGTCCAGCGCGGCCTTCGCGGGCGTCACCGGCCGGATCGGGGCCGGCCCGCCGTCTTCGTGCAGGATGTCCTCGGGCAGGGCGATGACCACCGGCCCCATCCGGCCCTGCAGGGCGGTAGCGAAGGCGCGCTCGACCACCTCGACGGTGCGCGCCGGGGTCTCGATCTCGGTGGCCCATTTGGCCAGGCCGCCGAACACCTCGCGGTAGTCGACTTCCTGGAAGGCCCCGCGGCCGCGGTCGCTCATGGCGATCTGGCCGACGAACAGGATCATCGGCGTGGAGTCCTGATGCGCCGTGTGCACCCCGATCGAGGCATGGGTGGCGCCCGGCCCGCGCGTGACCATGCAGACGCCGGGCTTGCCGGTCAGCTTGCCGTAGGCCTCGGCCATATTGGCGGCGCCGGCCTCGTGGCGGCAGGCGATGACCTGGATGCGGTCGCGCACGTCGGCGAGGGCGTCGAGCACCGCCAGATAGCTCTCGCCCGGCACGCAGAAGACGCGGTCGATCCCGTTCATGACGAGGGTCTCGACGAGGCGGCGGGCGGCGGTGTTGGCGGGCTGGGTCATGGCGGAGCGGTTAGCAGACGGCTGAAACCTTGGCCATGCAACCCAACGGCCACGCTTGACGTTTCAGGCGCGGATTTCACGTCGAAGGGGACCCCCATGAAGAAGATCATCGCCCTCGGGCTCGTCGCCGCCGCGCTCGCGGTCTCGGCCTGCAACACCGTCGCCGGCGTCGGCCGCGACGTCCGCGCCGCCGGCGACGCGGTGGCCTCGAGCGCCGAAAGCGCCAAGCGGTAGGGCTTGTCATCCCGGACGCCCCGAAGGGGCGAGCCGGACGGCGCGCGCCCCACCTGAGGGGAACTCCCGGAAATCGCGGTGCGATTGTCCGGGAGACGGGTGGCTGTCGCGCCGGCCTGACCTGTCTCCCCGATAGCGGCTGGCGCCGCTTCCGGGAGGCGCGCATTTCATGGTCGTCCCGTCCCCGATCTCCGCTTCGCGTCGTCGGAGATGACAGTTGTCCGGTGTCGGCGGGGTCAGGCGCAGGTCGCCTAACTGCCCAACGGCAGAAGTCCCAAACTACCGCGATGGGTGGAAAGCGGACCTTAGTCGCCCGCGCGCTCGTCGAACATGTGGTTGGCGGGCCACCACGTATTTGGTCCGCGCGGCAGCGGGTCATCTTCCCGAGGGTTACGGAGCGGCTTGATCCCGCACCAGTCCCATTTCCCCGAGGTCTTGGCGGCATAGCCATGAACGGCCATGCTATCCGCCAAGTCCGCGCCATCACGACCGAGAACGTCGGCAACCACCATTCCTTGGTCGCCCGTTGGGGTAACGGAACTCAGCCTCCAAGGGCCATTCTCCCATAGCATTTCTTCGAGGGCGGTCCGGGAGGCTCCTCCCAGCGCGGCTTCTGACCAGCACTTCGCCCAAGGACCCAACTCCGCAGCATCAATGCCCCGGACCCGCACCCAACGCCCCTCGAAGATCAGAGTATCGCCATCAAGAACCTCAATGTCTTGATGGGGCGGAACAGTGATCACATCGTTCGGATGACAACCGCCGGCCAGTGCAAGAACACCGCCGACCAAGACCGCCCAACTGCTCAATTTCATTCCGGCACCGTCGCCGATGCCGACAATGTCCGCAATGGGTGGAAGCGGACCCTTGAGGCCTACGAGAAGTAGCCAGACATTAGCAGGGAGAGCACAGGCTTATCTCCGACCTCGACCCGTCGGTAGTTCACAAACGCAGTGCACTCTACCAAAGCCTTGAACTGCTCCGGGCAGCGAACAGCGAAGTCCGATGCGTCATCGATTTGGAGGGTCAAGAGCTCGCCGGGCCGCACCCCTCTTGCCAGCATCTGCGCTTCCGGTTCGTCCGCATAGGTCATGCAGTCGTTCCACGCATCCATGTTCTCGCCGTAGAAGTCGGGGAACCCGAGAACCTCTGCGAACACTCTGTGGAAGGAAGCCCAATCCGTAATCAGGTTTGTGGGGATCGGGACAATCGTGGTGTTCATGGGCGCACCATAACGGTGAAACGGCGGACGTCCGCAATGGGTCGGAAACTGACGGTGGCGTGGGAAACGGACGTCACCGTGGTGGCGGTAGACGGCGTTTCGCCTCGGCAATCATCCATTCGACCTTGTCGAGCGGAACGCTGTTCCCGAATGTAGATACGGACATGGAGCCATCGACGTCGGAGTAGAAGACTTCCGCCAGCGGCGCGGTGTCCATCGAACCGTCGCTCAGTTCGAGATACATGCCATCTCGCTCAGCGACGTCGCTGCCCATCACCAGTTCATAGGTGTTGCCGTCCAAGTCAGACATCGGTGCCTCGCTGGCCCGTTTCGATTTCGGAGCCGCCCATGTGTCGAACAAACGCCTCCCGCACGCTGGAACGGAAAGTCTTGGCCTCCGAGCCATCCGGGTCCCAGCCTTCCGCCTTGAACAGGGCGTCGGCGAACTCCTCAGCGGTCAGGACGCCAAACTCAGGAAGGAAGTGGTCAACGTGCAGCGGTTGGCCATCGACAACGGAACCACAGAACCCGAGGCGGACGCAGACTTCTTCCAGCAGGTTGTCAAAGGCGGCTCTCATCGTTTGACCGTAGCGAAGCCGGGGAGGTCCGCAATGGGTCGGGGGCCGCCATTGGCTTCCTCCTGAAGATCGACTTACCCGCCTCTGCCCGTCATCCTCGGGCTTGACCCGAGGATCAGACCGTCCGGCGCCCGGTGGCTGAGCTTGCGGTCACAGGCGTCGGGCCGTCTCCGTCGCACAGCCCCGCCCCACGTCTGATCCTCGGGTCGAGCCCGAGGATGACGGTGGGGGGTATGGGCGTCAGTAGCTGACGCCCGTCAGATACAGGCCGTCCGACGGCGCCACGGGTCCGCACGCCGCGCGGTCCTTCGCCTCCAGCGCCGCCGCCACGTCTTCGACGGCCCAGCGGCCCTGACCGACCTGGGCGAGGGTGCCGGTCATGGAGCGGACCTGCCGGTGCAGGAACGAGCGCGCCTCGAACTGCAGACAGATCTCGTCGCCGTTGCGGAAGATGCGGGCGACGTCCAGCGTCTTGACCGGCGATTTCGACTGGCAGTTCACATCGCGGAAGGTGGTGAAGTCGTGCAGGCCGACCAGGGCCTGCGCGGCCTCATGCATGGCCTCTTCGTCCATCCGCTTGCGGATGTGCCAGACCCTGCCCTTGTCCAAGGCCGGCGGACCGGCCCGGTTGAGGATGCGGTAGAGGTAACTCCGCCCCGTGGCCGAGAAGCGGGCGTGCCAGTCGGGGTCGGCCTCGACGCAGTGCAGCACCGAGACCGCCTCCCCGGCCATGTGGGCGTTGAGGGCGTTCATCACCGTCTTCGCAGGCCAGGTCTTTTCGAGATCCACGCCGATCACCTGACCGGTGGCGTGGACGCCGGTGTCGGTGCGGCCGGCGGCGGCGATGCGCACCGTCTCGCCGCAGAAGGCGGTGATGGCCCGCTCGACCGCGCCCTGCACGGTCGGCTGGTCGGTCTGGGCCTGGAAGCCGTTGTAGCCCGAGCCGTCGTACTCCAGCGTGAGCCTGTAACGGGGCATCAGGCCAGAACCGTCCCGGCCGGGATGGCGAAGCCGCGCAGCATTTCGTCGGCCGGCTGGGCCGCCTTGCCGGGGCGCTGCACGGTCAGCAGCCGGACGACGCCGTCGCCGCAGGCCACGCGCAGGCCACCCTCCAGCACCTCGCCCGGTCGGCCCTCGCCCGGGCCGGAGACGCGCGACATCAGCGCCTTGATGCGGACCGGGCCCTCGGGTCCGGTGGCCTCGAACCAGGCGCCGGGGAAGGGCGAAAGGCCGCGGATGTGGCAGTCGATCTCCGCCGCCGGGCGGGTCCAGTCGATGCGCGCCTCGGCGGGGGTGATCTTGCGGGCGTAGGTCGGTTCGCCGGTCTGGGGCGTGCCCTCGACCCCGCCGCGCTCGATGGCGGCCAGCGCCCGCGGCCACAGGCTGGCGCCGACATGCGACATCCGCTCGGACAGGGTCGCGGCGGTGTCGTCGGGGCGGATGTCCATCACCTCGGACAGCAGGATCGGGCCCTCGTCGAGGCCCTCGGACATGCGCATGATCTGGACGCCGGTCTGGCGGTCGCCGGCCATGATGGCCCGCTGGACCGGGGCCGCCCCGCGCCAGCGCGGCAGCAGCGAGCCGTGCAGGTTGAAACAGCCGAGCCGGGGGGCGTCGAGCACCTCGGGCTTGAGGATCTGGCCGTAGGCGACGACGCAGGCGGCGTCGACCTCGAGGCTACGGAAGGTCTCTATGGCCTCGGCCGCCTTCATCGAGGCGGGGGTGAAGACCGGCAGACCCATGGTCTCGGCGAAGGCCTGCACCGGCGACGGCGTCAGCTTCTGGCCCCGCCCGCGCGGCTTCGGCGGCTGGCTGTAGACGGCCACGACCTCATGGCCGCTGGCGATCAGCTCGGCCAGCGAGGGCACGGCGAAGTCGGGGGTTCCCATGAAGGCGAGGCGCATGGGTCGCCTTTAGGGGTTTAGTCCCAGCGCGTGAAGACGCCGCCGCCCTCGTCCCATTCGCCGCCGGCGTCGAGCGCGTCGTCGAAATCGAGCAGGCGGTCGATCAGGATGCCGGCGACCACGCCGACGGCGGCGACGGCGACCAGGGAGACGAGGCTGGCCACGCCGACCTTCTCGTTGCGGGTCAGCCGGCGGCGGCCGGTCGGGTCGATGATGCGGTCGCGGTTGCGCTTGAGACGGGCCATCAGGCGGCCAGCCTCGCCGCCTTCCTGACCTTGGCCACGGCCCGGTCGCGCTTCAGGCGGGACAGGTGGTCGATGAACAGCACGCCCTCGAGGTGGTCCATCTCGTGCTGGATGCAGACGGCGTAGAGGCCGTCGCACTCTTCCTCGACGGTCTGGCCGGCGTAATCCATGTAGCGGATGCGGACGCGGGCCGGGCGTTCGACGGCGTCGTAGACGTCCGGCACCGACAGGCAGCCCTCCTCGTACTGGAACAGTTCGTCCGAGGTCCAGACGATCTCGGGATTGACGAAATAGCGCGGGTTGCGCCGGGCGTGCTCGTAAGCGGCGCGGGCCTCGTCGGAGGCGTCCGCGGCCGGCTCCTCGACGTCCTCGCGGTCGCCCAGGTCCATGACGATGACCCGGCGCACGTCGCCGATCTGCACGGCGGCCAGGCCGATGCCCGGCGCCGCGTACATGGTCTCCAGCATGTCGTCCATCAGGGCGCGCAGCTCGTCCGTCACCGGGCCTTCGACCGGGCGGGAGACCTGCTTCAGCACCGCCAGGTCGGCGGGGTTGTCGATGGTGAGGATGCGACGGACGGCCATGGCGGGGAGGTAGGCGGCGCGGGCCCGAACGTCAAGATTTCCCAGTCGCGCGCTAGGTTATGTCCGGGGCGGGCGGGGGGCCGCGGCGGCGGCAAGCGTCCCGGCCGGCGGCGGCTTCAGCAGGTCTTCGGCCGGCCGGCGGTCGAACAGCCAGTCTGCCCAGTCCTGCGGAGCCAGCGGCAGGACGCCGCGGTCGTGATAGGGCGCGACATCCGGTCCCGGCTCGGCGGTCAGCAGCGAAAAGGCGTCGGCCGCGCCCTCCGCACCGCCCCGCCAGATCGCCGCCAAGGCCACGAACGGCTGGTCGGCGCCCCGGAGAATCCACCGGGTCTTGGGGTATTTGTCGCCGGTGAACTCGTAGAAGCCGGACACCGGGACAAGGGCGCGGCCGCTGGTCGGGCCGTTGGAGAAGCGGCGGCCCTCGGAGCGGAAATTGATCACCGGCGGCCGTTTCGGCGCGGGAGGCGGGAAGCCGAAGCGCATCTCAACGAGTTCGGCCGTCCCGGAATCCGCCGCGCGCACGGCCCGGGACAGGTCGGTGGGGCGGACCTCCTCGACCGGCTCGATGTTCGGCAGGCCGCCCGGGAAACGCAACGGAGCGCCATGCCGGTCGAACGCCTCGACCAGCTGGGTCACGGAGAAACGGGCTTCATAGGAGGCGCACATGGCGGCCAGGATAGAGGGTTCCGCGCCCGATGGCAGCGTCGAAGACGGACCTAGGCGGCGCCGGGGAGGATGCGGGGCTTCCTGTCGTCCCCGATCGCGACATAGGTGAAGACGCCCTCGGTGACCCGCACCGCCTCGGCGTGGGCCGCATTGCGCGAACGCTTCCAGGCCTCGACATGGACCCGGACCGAGGTGCGGCCCGACTTGACCACCGTCGCGTGCAGCGACACCTCGTCCCCTACCGAGACGGGCTGATGGAAGACCATGGCGTCCAGCGCCACCGTCACGCAGCGGCCCTGGGCCAGCTCGAAGGCCGGGGTCGCCCCGGCCAGGTCCATATGGGCCAGCAACCAGCCGCCGAAGATGTCGCCCTCGGGGTTGGTGTCGGCCGGCATGGCGATGACCCGGCCGACGAGGCGGCCTTCCGGCGCATCGCCCATCAGAAGGCGCTCTCGCCGGTGATGGCGCGGCCGAGGATCAGGGCGTGGACGTCGTGGGCGCCCTCATAGGTGTTGACCGTCTCGAGGTTCATGGCGTGGCGCATGACGTGCATCTCGCCGGTGATGCCGGCCCCGCCGTGCATGTCGCGGGCGACCCGGGCGATCTCCAGCGCCTTGCCGCAGTTGTTGCGCTTCATCATCGAGATGGCCTCGGGGACCCAGGCGCCCTGATCGAGCAAGCGGCCCAGCGCCAGCGCGCCCTCGAAGCCGAGGAAGATCTCGGTCTGCATGTCAGCCAGCTTCTTCTGCACCAGCTGGCGCGAGGACAGCGGGCGGCCGAACAGCATGCGCTCGCCGACATAGTCGCGGGTCAGGTGGAAACAGGCCTCGGCGGCGCCCATGGCGCCCCAGGCGATGCCGTAGCGGGCCTTGTTGAGGCAGGAGAAGGGGCCGCGCAGGCCCTTCACGCCCGGCAGCAGATTCTCTTCCGGCACGAAGACGTCGTTGAGGCCGATGTCACCGGTGATCGAGGCGCGCAGGCTCAGCTTGTCGCCGATCTTGTCGGTGGTGAAACCGTCCATGCCCCGCTCGATGATGAAGCCGCGGATCGTGTCGTCCAGCTTGGCCCAGACCACGGCGAGGTCGCTGATCGGGCTGTTGGTGATCCAGTATTTGGCGCCGTTCAGCTTGTAGCCGCCGTCGACCTTGACCGCCTTGGTCTTCATCGAGGCCGGGTCCGAACCGCCGTCGGCCTCGGTCAGGCCGAAGCAGCCGACCAGTTCGCCGGCGGCCATTCTTGGGAGGAAACGAAGTTTCTGCTCTTCGGAGCCGAAGGCGTAGATCGGGTACATGGCCAGCGATGACTGGACGCTCATGGCCGAGCGGTAGCCAGAGTCGACCGCCTCGATCTCGCGCGCGATCAGGCCGTAGGCGACGTGGCTGACGCTGGAACCGCCGTACTGTTCCGGCAGCATGGCCCCGAGGAAGCCCATCTCGCCCAGCTCGGTCATGATGGCGCGGTCGAAGGTCTCGTCGCGGAAAGCCTCGACCACCCGCGGCAGCAGCTTCTCGCGGGCGTAGGCCCTCGCCGACTCCTGGATCATCCGCTCGTCGTCGGTCAGCCGGCCCGACAGGTCCAGCGGGTCGTCCCAGCGGAAGGTCTTGGCGGGAGAAGCGGAGCCGTCGGCCATGGGCGGGTCTTTCCTGAAGCGTGCCGGGGTCGCCGCGGCGTCACACGATGGTGACGGGCGCCCCCTGTTCCGGCGGGCGGTTTAGGCCAGAATGACGCCGACGGGTAGAGGCCCGGCCCGATCCAAGCTAGGCTGTCATGATGATCCAGACGCTGAATCGCCTGTTCGTCGACCACCCGCGCGAGGTGAAGGAAACCTATTTCGAACATATGGCCGCCTCGTCGCAGTTCGGATTCAGACTGCTGAAGCTGGCCGGTTGCGCCTTCCTGCACGCGATCGTGCCGGGCGTTCACAAGGCCACGGTCTCCCGCTCGGTCTGCTGCATGGCCGAGGAGATGGACGGCCGCGCCCGCGAGGCCCGCGAATGCCGGATGCGCAACGCCGGGGTGTGGGACCCGGGGCTCTAGAGTCCCTCTCCCCTTGCGGGAGAGGGTGGCGGCCGAAGGCTGACGGGTGAGGGGTCGCGCCGGTCTGTGGGATTCGTGGCCGCGCCCTGACGCTTCCCCGACCTGTGCGACCCCTCATCCGACCCGCTGCGCGGGCCACCTTCTCCCGCAAGGGGAGAAGGGATAGTTACGCTTGATGACCCAAGCCCAAGGCCCCCTCTCAGGCGTTCGCGTTCTCGATCTCAGCCGCGTCCTCGCCGGCCCGTGGGCCACCCAGACCCTCGCCGATCTCGGGGCCGAGGTGATCAAGATCGAGCGGCCCGGCGCCGGCGACGACACCCGGCACTGGGGCCCGCCGTTCACGACCAGGGAAGACGGCTCGAAGGGCGACGCGGCCTATTTCCTGTGCGCCAACCGGGGCAAGAAGTCGGTCGAACTCGACATCGCCACGCCCGAAGGCGCCGCCATCGTCCGTGAACTGAGCAAAACCTGCGACGTGGTGGTCGAGAACTTCAAGACGGGCGGGTTGAAGAAATACGGCCTCGACCACGCCGCCCTGTCGGCGATCAATCCCCGGCTGGTCTATTGCTCGATCACCGGCTTCGGCCAGGACGGGCCGGACGCGCACCGGGCCGGCTACGACTACATGATCCAGGCCATGGGCGGGCTGATGTCGGTCACCGGCCAGCCGGACGGCGCGCCCGGCGCCGAGCCGATGAAGGTCGGCGTGGCCGTGGTCGACCTGTTCACCGGCCTCTACGCCTCCAACGCCATCCTCGCCGCCCTGCTGCACGCCCGCGCCACCGGTCAGGGCCAGCATATCGACATCGCCCTGTTCGACGTGCAGGCGGCCATGCTGGCCAATCAGGCGACCAACTATTTCGTCTCGGGCAAGGCCCCGACGCGGATGGGCAACGCCCACCCCAACCTCGCCCCCTACCAGCCCTTTCCGTGCACGGACGGAATGGTGGTCATCGCCGTCGGCAATGACTCCCAGTTCCGGGCCCTGGCGCAGGCGCTGGGCGCGTCCGGCCTCGGCGCCGACCCCCGCTTCGCGACCAACGCCCTGCGCATCGAGCACCGCGCCGCGCTGACCGCGGAGCTGTCGGCCCTGACCGCCGGCCTGACGATGAAGGCGCTGATGGCGGCGCTGGAGGCGGCCGGGGTGCCGTGCGGGCCGGTCAACACCATCGATCAGGTCTTCGAGGAGGCGCAGGCGAAGCATCGCGGGCTGGAAGTGACGCAGGCGCGGGCCGACCTGTCGGGGCCGGTCCGCACCGTCGCCTCGCCGATCCGGATGTCCGCCACCCCCGTGGCCTACGACCGGCCGCCGCCGGCGCTGGGCGAGCACACGGACGAGGTGCTGGGGCCGCTGGGCGCCGACCGCGAACAGGGAAGCCTCAGCGGCCGACGAGAAAGCCCAGGCCGATGAGCGTCAGGACGGCCACAAGTCCCGCCTTTCGGGCTGCTTTCGGAAGAACGGGATCGGCGTTCTCGATCCGCTCGGCGCCACCCCGAAGAGCCTCGAGCAGGGCGCGGGCGGCGCCGGCCTGATTGTCCGGCACGGACAGGTTCACGCCGCCGAGCGCCTGCAGGACGAGGAAATTGACCTTGGCGTGCTCGGCCCCGCCCAGCACGGCGTCGTAGCCCTCAGCTCTCAGCCGGGACGCCACGATCTCGGCCTCATAGACATCGGCGAAGCGGGCGATCTCGATCATCGCCCGGTTCCCTACAGATCCAGCAGCGCCCGCGCCGGGTCCTCAAGCAGCTCCTTGACCCGAACGAGGAAGGTCACCGCCTCCTTGCCGTCCACGATGCGGTGGTCGTAGCTCAGGGCAAGGTACATCATCGGGCGGATCTTGACCTCGCCGTTCACCGCCATCGGGCGCTGGACGATGTTGTGCATGCCGAGGATGCCCGACTGCGGCGCATTGAGGATCGGCGTCGACATCAGCGAGCCGTAGGTGCCGCCGTTGGTGATGGTGAAGGTCCCGCCCTGCAGGTTCTCCAGCGTGAGCTCGCCGTCCCGCGCCGCCTTGCCCAGCGCCGCGATGCCCTTCTCGATCCCCGCCAGCGACAGCTGGTCGGCGTCGCGCAGCACCGGCACGACGAGGCCCTTCTCGGTGCCGACGGCGATGCCGATGTCGTAGTGGTTCTTGTAGATGATGTCCGTGCCGTCGATCTCGGCGTTGACTGCCGGAATCTCGTGCAGGGCCTGAACCACGGCGCGGGTGAAGAAGCTCATGAAACCCAGCTTCACCCCGTGGCGCTTCTCGAACACTTCCTTGTACTGGCTGCGCAGGGCCATTACGTTGGTCATGTCCACCTCGTTGAAGGTGGTCAGCTGGGCGGCGGTGTTCTGCGATTCCTTGAGGCGCCGGGCGATGGTCTGGCGCAGCCGGGTCATCTTGACCCGCTCCTCGCGCGGCTGGTCGGCGCGCGGCGCGGTCGGGGCGGCGGCCGGAGCCGGAGCGGCCGCCTTGGGCGCGGCGTTTATGGCGGCAAGGGCGTCGCCCTTGGTGATGTTGCCCTTGGGCCCGGTGGCCGCGATGGCCTTGGGATCGAGGTTGTTCTCGCTGACCACGCGCTGGACGGCGGGGGACAGGTGAGGGGCGTCCGACTTCGTCTGGGCCGAACCGGTGTTGGCGGGCGCGGCCGGGGCCGGCGAAGCGGCGGCGGCGGCGCCAGAAGCCGCGATGCTGCCGATCTGCTGGCCCGGGGTGACGGTCGCGCCCGCATCGGCCTCGATGGTCAGGACGCCGGCGGCGGGAGCCGAGACCTCGACCGCGACCTTGTCGGTCTCGATCTCGACCAGCAGCTCGTCCTTGGCGACCGTGTCGCCGGACTTCTTCAGCCAGGTCCCCATCGAACCCTCGGCGACGCTCTCGCCCATGACGGGGGTCATGATGGGCACCGTGCCGCCGGAGGCGGCGGCGGGAGCAGCCGCAGGGGCCGGTTCGGCCTTCGGCGCTTCAGCCCTGGGAGCCTCGGCCCTGGCGGGCGCCTCGGCGGCCGGCGCGGCGGCCGCGCCTTCGCTGACCACGCCCAGCACGGCGCCCGGCGTCACGGTCTCGCCGTCGGGAGCCTTGATCTCGGCCAGCACGCCGTCGGCGGGCGACACCACCTCCAGCGAGACCTTGTCGGTCTCCAGTTCGACCAGGACCTCGTCCTTCTTCACCGGATCGCCGGCCTTCTTCGTCCACTTGCCGATGGTGGCTTCGGTGACGGATTCGCCGAGGGCGGGGGTCAGGATGTCGGCCATGGTCGGGTCCAGGTCTCGTTCAGCTATTCAGGGTGTCAGGCGAAGGCGTCGGTCAGGAAGGCGTCGAGTTCTTTCAGGTGCCGGCTCATCAGGCCCGCGGCGGTCGAGGCCGAGGCCGGGCGGCCGACGTAGCGGGCCCGTTTGGCCTTCACGTTCAGCTTCTCCAGCGTCAGCTCCAGCCACGGATCGACGAAGGTCCAGCCGCCCATGTTCTTGGGCTCTTCCTGGCACCAGACCAGTTCGGCGTCGGGGAAGCGGGCCAGTTCGGTCATCAGCGACTTCATCGGCCAGGGATAGAACTGCTCCAGCCGCATCAGATAGACGTCGTCGATCCCGTCCCGTTCCCGCCGCTCCAGCAGGTCGTAATAGACCTTGCCCGAGCACAGGACGACGCGGCGAATGTCCTTGTCCGCCTTGATCTTCACGCCCGCGGCCTCGGGCCGGGTCTGGGCGTCGTCGTGCAGCACGCGGTGGAACGAGCTGCCCTCGGCCATGTCGGCGAGGGTCGAGACCGCCTTCTTGTGCCGCAGCAGGCTCTTGGGCGTCATGATGATCAGCGGCTTGCGGAACGGCCGGTGCATCTGGCGGCGCAGGATGTGGAAATAGTTGGCCGGCGTGGTGCAGTTGGCGACCTGGATGTTGTCCTCGGCGCACTGCTGCAGGAAGCGCTCCAGACGCGCCGACGAATGCTCCGGCCCCTGTCCCTCGTAGCCGTGCGGCAGCAGCATGGTCAGGCCGCACATGCGCAGCCATTTGCGCTCGCCCGAGGTGATGAACTGGTCGATGACCACCTGGGCCCCGTTCACGAAGTCGCCGAACTGGGCTTCCCACATGACCAGGGTGTTGGGGTCGGTCAGGGCGTAGCCGTATTCGAAGCCCAGCACCGCCTCTTCCGACAGGGCCGAGTCGATGACCTCGAACTCGGCCTGACCCTCGCGCAGGTTGTTGAGCGGGACGTAGCGGGCCTCGGTGGTCTGGTCGACGATGCCCGAATGGCGCTGGCTGAAGGTGCCGCGCACCGAGTCCTGGCCCGACAGCCGCACCGGGAAGCCCTCGTCCAGCAGCGAGGCGAAGGCCAGGCTTTCGGCCGTGGCCCAGTCGATGTTCTCGCCGGTCGTGATCATCTCGCGCCGGCCGTCCATGACGCGCTTCAGCGTCTTGTGCATGTCGACGTCGTTCGGAATGGTCGTCAGCCGGTGGCCGAGGTCCTTCAGCTTGGCTGCCGGGACGGAGGTGGCGCCGCGGCGCTCGTCGCCGTCCGGCAGGCCGATGCCCTGCCACTGGCCGTCCATCCAGTCGGCCTTCTTGGCCTCGAAGGCCTTGCCGGCCTCGAACTCGGCGTCGAGGAAGGCCTCGAACCGCTCGACCTCGGCGTCGACCGCCGCCTGGTCGATCACCCCCTCGGCGATCAGGCGGGCGGCGTAGATCTCACGCGTCGACTTCAGCGCGCGGATCTTCGAATACATCAGCGGCTGGGTGAAGGTCGGGTCGTCGCCCTCGTTGTGGCCGAAGCGGCGGTAGCAGAACATGTCCACCACCACGTCCTTGTGGAATTTCTGGCGGAACTCGGTGGCCACCTTGGCGGCGAAGACCACCGCCTCCGGGTCGTCGCCGTTGACGTGGAAGATCGGCGCCTGGACCATCAGGGCCACGTCCGACGGATAGGGGCTCGACCGGCTGTTGCGCGGGCTGGTGGTGAAGCCGATCTGGTTGTTGACCACGAAATGGATCGTCCCGCCGGTGCGGTAGCCCTTCAGCCCCATCAGGGCGAAGCACTCGGCCACCACGCCCTGGCCGGCGAAGGCGGCGTCGCCGTGGATCAGCAGGGGCACGACGCGGGAGCGGTCCAGCGCCCATTGCTCCGACGGCTGACCGGCGTTGGCCTCGCGGATGTCGAACGCCTGTTTCGCCCGCGCCTTGCCCAGCACCACCGGATTGACGATCTCGAGGTGGGACGGGTTGGCGGTCAGCGACAGGTGGACCTTGTTGCCGTCGAACTCGCGGTCCGACGAGGCGCCCATGTGGTATTTGACGTCCCCCGAGCCCTCGATGTCGGACGGCACGGTCGAGCCGCCCTGGAACTCGTGGAAGATGGCGCGATAGGGCTTGCCCATCACCGCCGCCAGGGTGTTCAGCCGCCCGCGGTGGGCCATGCCCAGCACGATCTCGTCGACGCCAAGGGCGCCGCCGCGCTTGATGATCTGCTCCAGCGCCGGGACCATGGCCTCGCCGCCGTCCAGGCCGAACCGCTTGGTGCCGGGGAAGCGCTTGTGCAGGAAGCGCTCGAAGCCCTCGGCTTCGATCAGCTTGTTCAGGATGGCCAGCTTGCCTTCCTTCGTGAAGGCGTTCTGCTCGAACTTGTCCGAGCCTTCGAACCGTTCCTGCAGCCAGGCCTTCTCCTCCGGCTCGGCGATATGCATGAACTGGATGCCGATATGGCCGCAGTAGGTGCGCTTCAGGATCGCCAGCACCTCGCGGATGGTCCCGGTCTGCAGGCCCAGCACGCCGTCCAGATAGATCGGCCGGTCGAGGTCGGCCTCGCTGAAACCGTAGAATTCCGGCGTCAGCTCGGGGTTCTCGGTCGGTTGCTCGATGCCCAGCGGGTCCAGCGTCGCCTGCAGGTGACCGCGAACGCGGTAGCTGCGGATCAGCATCAGGGCGCGGATCGAATCGTGGGCGGCGGCCCGGATGGCCTCGCTCGACACCGCCGCGGACGGCGCGGCCTCGGCGGCCTTGGCCGGCGCGGCGCCGGCCTTCTTCGGATCAGGCTTCGGCGCGGGCCAACGGCCGTCGAACACCGCGGCGTCCTCGGTCGGCTCCGACACCGGCGAGCGGCCCCAGGCGCCGGCTGCGCCGGCGGCCTTCACCGTCTCGGCATTGTCCCGCAGCTGGTCGAAGAAGGCGCGCCATTCGCCGGAAACCGACGCCGGATCGGCGGCCCATTTCTCGTGCAGATCCTCGATGAACGAGGCGTTGGAGCCATACAGGAAGCTGGTCTCGGCAAAGACCTGGTTCAGCCGACCGGCATCGTCCGCCATTGTTCTCGTCGCGTCCCTTGGGCGGCGCGCGCACGTCTGCCCGCTGCCGGCGCCGCTGATATAGGCGCTGTTTCCTTATGGGTCATGACCGAATGGGGGCGAAGGGGCGGAATTTGTCGCAAATTCCGCGAAATTCCCCCGTTTCGTGCCCCACAGGTGAGACATGAGAGCCCACAACTCCGGCCGTCATCCTCGGGCTTGACCCGAGGATCAGACCATCCGGTGCTCCGTCGAAGGCGCAGGCGCGCGCGCGTGTGGGGCCATCTTCGACGCACAGCCCGCCGCTCGCCTCTGACCCTCGGGTCAAGCCCGAGGGTGACGGATCGCGAGGCGCAACGTCAGCCCTTCAGGACTTCCACCAGCGTCGCACCCAGACGCGCCGGCGACGGCGAGACGCGGATGCCGGCGGCTTCCATGGCCGCGATCTTGGACTCCGCGTCGCCCTTGCCGCCCGAGACCACGGCGCCTGCGTGGCCCATGGTGCGTCCCTTGGGCGCGGTGCGGCCGGCGATGAAGCCGACCATCGGCTTCTTGCGGCCCTTCTTCGCCTCGTCGATCAGGAACTGGGCCGCGTCCTCCTCGGCCCCGCCGCCGATCTCGCCGATCATGACGATCGACTTCGTCTCCTCGTCGGCGAGGAACAGCTCCAGCACGTCGATGAATTCCGTGCCCTTGACCGGGTCGCCGCCGATGCCGACGGCCGTGGTCTGGCCGAGGCCCTCGTTGGTGGTCTGGAACACCGCCTCATAGGTCAGGGTGCCCGAGCGCGAGACGATGCCGACATTGCCCTTCTTGAAGATCGAGCCCGGCATGATGCCGATCTTGCACTCTTCCGGGGTCAGGATGCCGGGGCAGTTGGGGCCCAGCAGGCGGGACTTCGACCGGTCCAGCCGCGCCTTGACGCGCACCATGTCCAGCACCGGGATGCCCTCGGTGATGCAGGTAATGAAGGGCACTTCGGCCTCGATGGCCTCGATGATGGCGTCGGCGGCGCCCGCCGGCGGGACATAGATCACCGACGCCGTCGCGCCGGTCGCTTCCTTCGCTTCGGCCACAGAGGCGAAGATCGGCAGGGTCTCGCCTTCCGACCCGTGCCACAGCTCGCCGCCCTTCTTCGGGTGCACGCCGCCGACCATCTTCGTGCCGTAGTAGCGCAGCGCCTGTTCCGTGTGGAAGGTGCCGGTCTTGCCGGTCAGGCCCTGGACGATGACCTTGGTGTTCTTGTCGACGAGGATGGACATGGTTCGAATATCCCGAAGGCGGAAAGGTGGAGTCGCGTCGGCTCAGTCGATGCGAGGAAGGAAATAGATCAGGGTCGACCCCGGGCCGGCGCGGTCCAGTCCGATCATGCGCATCTGGCCGGTCGCCGCCATGGACACGAACTGGGGGTCGGTGAGGCTGCGCGTGGGCGCCCGGCCCTCGGGGGTCTGCAGCCAGGCGTAGGCCTCGAAGCCGGCGCCGCGCACGGGCGCGAACCCCATCACCTCCCGCAGCCGCGCGTCGAGCGCCCGGTGATCGGTCGGCCGGGCCGAAACCCCGCAGAACTCGATCTGCACCGTCTCCCGGCCGATGCGGCGGGTCATCAGTCCGGTGATGACATAGGCCATGTCGGCGCTGGTGCTGCGCACGAAGCCCGAGGCTTCAGAGCTGTTGCGCAGATGGGGCACGGTCTCGGCGGGAGTCGGCGAAAAGCCGGCTTCCAGCGCCAGGGCGGCGGCCCGCTCGCGGTCGCCGTGGGCCGCGACGCAGATCTGGTTCAGGGTCTGGATCAGGTCGAGGCGCGCGGGCGCCACCGCCGCCTGCGACCATCCGGTCGCGGGCCACACAAGCGCCGCGGCGAACGCGGCGACCAGGGTGCGGGCGCCCCTCACAGGCTCAGCCGACCGCCGCGACGATCTTCTGGGCGGCGTCGTCCAGGTCGTCGGCGGCGGTGATGGCCAGACCCGACTCATTGAGGATGCGCTTGCCCTCGTTGACGTTGGTGCCCTCGAGGCGGACGACCAGCGGCACCTTCAGCCCGACTTCCTTCACCGCGGCGACCACCCCCTCGGCGATGACGTCGCAGCGCATGATGCCGCCGAAGATGTTGACCAGGATGCCCTGAACGGCCGGGTCGGCGGTGATGATCTTGAAGGCCGCCGCGACCTTTTCCTTGGAGGCGCCGCCGCCCACGTCGCAGAAGTTGGCCGGCTCCTTGCCGTACAGCTTGATGATGTCCATCGTCGCCATGGCCAGACCGGCGCCGTTGACCATGCAGCCGATGTTGCCGTCCAGCGCGACATAGGCGAGGTCCCATTCCGAGGCCTCGATCTCCTTGGCGTCTTCCTCGGTTTCGTCGCGCAGTTCCTTGATGTCCGGATGGCGGAACAGGGCGTTGCCGTCGAAGCTGACCTTGGCGTCCAGCACCCGCAGGCGGCCGTTGGTCATGACGATCAGCGGGTTGATCTCCAGCATCGACATGTCCTTCTCGACGAAGGCCCGGTACAGGGTCGGGAACAGGGTCTCGCCGTCCTGGGCGGCCGCGCCGTCCAGCTTGAGCGCGGCGTTGATCTTCGCCACATCGGCGTCGGTGACGCCGGCTTCCGGGTCGATGACGATGGTCTGGATCTTCTCGGGCGTGTCATGGGCGACCGCCTCGATGTCCATGCCGCCCTCGGTGGAGACGACGAAGGCGATGCGCCCGTACTGCCGGTCGACCAGCAGCGAGCAGTACAGCTCGCGATCGATGTCGGCGCCGTCCTCGATATAGAGGCGGTTGACCTGTTTGCCGGCCGGGCCGGTCTGGGCGGTCACCAGCGTGTTGCCCAGCATCTCGCGGGCGTTGGCGACGACTTCCTCGATCGAGCGGGCGAGCCGGACGCCGCCCTTGGCGTCGGCCGGCAGCTCCTTGAACCTGCCCTTGCCGCGCCCGCCGGCGTGGATCTGCGACTTCACGACGTACAGGGGACCGGGCAGCTGTTTCGCCGCCGCTTCGGCCTGGTCGGCCGAGGTGATGGCCACGCCGGCCGCAACCGGAGCGCCGAAGCCCTTCAGGACCTGCTTGGCCTGATACTCGTGAATGTTCATGGATGCCGCCTTGGGGGGAGAGTCGGCGTGCTTATAGGACCCGCGCCTTCGCAGGTGCAACCGCCTGTCGCCCGGCCGGCATGGACCGGACAGGGAAACGCCCTCCGCCGCGGGGCGAAGGGCGTTCGGTGGTTCGCGCCGCGGAGCCGCCTAGCGGATCGGCCGGATCGCCGTCAGGCTGGTGCTGTCCGCCTCGCTGGTGACCTGCACGAAGGTCACGTCGCCGGCGCGGTAGGCGTCCTGGTCCGGGGCATAGGCATAGAGGCCGGCGTTGGCGTCGACGGCCATCGCCACGCCGCCCAGCGCTGCGGTGATGCCGGAGGCCAGCTCGGGCTGGGCCGGCTGGCTGGTCAGCATGCAGGCCTGGCGCTTGCCGTCCGGGGCGGCCTGTTCACCGACCACGAGGTTGCGCTCGACGCCCTCGCCCGTATGCGTCCAGACGGTCATGCCGTCCTGCTGGACCGGGCCCGACCAGGAGCCCTGGGCGGCGACGGCGGCGGTCACGGCGGCGACATCGCCCCTGGTGACGACGCACAGGGCCTTGAAGTCGTCGGCCGGAGCCGGGGCCGCGCTCAGGGCGGCGGCGAACAGAAGCGTGGCGATCATGTAGGCGGACTCTCACGATGACAGGGGGAGGGCCGGGCGCGGCCCGGCTATCGAAGCCAGTGTGCGTCGAAAAAAAGCGTCAATATGGCCGGCGTCGTCTCAGTCGACCCAATCGCGCTTCAGCGTCCGCGAGGCGCCGAACAGCAGGGCCGAGGCCAGCAGATAGAAGGCCATGCCGGTGTAGATCGCCCAGCGCAGGCTCTCGTCGCCGAAGCGCGGGGCCAGCAGGTCGCTCATCCAGCCGAAATAGTAGAAGCCGACGGCCAGGCCGAGCAGGTTGTTGATCAGCAGGAACAGGGCCGAGGCGGTGGAGCGCATCGGAGCCGGGACCAGGTGCTGCACCGCCGCCGTCACCGGTCCCAGCCAGGCCAGGTTCAGGCCGGTCGGGACGAGGAAGATCAGGAAGGCCAGGATCAGCTGCTGGGCGTTGGTGCCCCCGCCGGGCAGGACCAGGCCGATGATCCACGGCGAGTTCATCGCCGCGATGAACAGCGGCGCCGAGATCAGGAAGGCGATCGCCGGGGTCATCGGATAGGCCCCCTTGCCGCGCTTGCTCAGCTTGTCGGCGAAGAAGCCGCCCAGCCAGATGCCGAGGGTGCCGCCCACCAGGGCGATGCCCGAATAATACCAGCTGGTCTGGATCAGGGTCAGGTCGAAGCTGCGCATGAAGAACAGCGGCAGCCAGCCGGCGACGCCATAGCCGCAGATCGAGGAGGACGCCGCGCCGAGCGCCAGCAGCCAGAAACTCGGCTTGCGGATCACCACCGAGGCGGTGCTGCGGGCGATCCGCAGCGACACCCCGATGACCAGCGCCAGCAGACCGCCGAAGCCCCAGGTCAGGCCGCTCGCCTCCTGGCCCGCGACGAAATACTGGACCGCGCCCCAGGCCAGGGCCGCTGCGCCGATCGACAGCATGGCCATTGAGGCGAGGCTTCCGGTCCGGCTGGACAGCGCCGCGGCCGGGGCCGTGCTCGCCGGCGAGGCGGCGGGGGCCAGCGCCGCCTTCTCCGCCGCGGCCGTCGCGTCGGTCCCGCCCCGCTTCGGATCGCGGATGGTCAGGCGCAGCAGCGGGGCCAGCAGCAGGCCCAGCATGCCGACGACGATAAAGGCCGTCTGCCAGCCCCACCGCGCCGCCAGCAGGCCGCCGACCAGCGTGCCCGCTGCGGTGCCGATCGGGATGCCGAAGGCGAACACCGCCAGCGCCCGGGCCCGCTGCGACGGCGGGAAATAGTCCGAGATCAGCGAATAGGCCGGGGCCACGCCGCCCGCTTCGCCGACGCCCACCCCCATCCGGCACAGGAACAGCTGGGTGAACGAGCCGGCCATGCCGCACAGGGCGGTGAAGCCGCTCCACACCGCCAGCGCCCCGGTCATGATCCACACCCGGCTGAAGCGGTCGGCCAGCCACGCCAGCGGGATCGCCAGGGTCGAATAGACGCTGGCGAAGGCGATGCCGCCCAGCAGGCCGAACTGGGAGTCGGTGAGGTCGAAATGATCCTTCAGCGGGGCCGCGAGGATGCCGATGATCTGCCGGTCGAGGAAGTTCAGCGCATAGACCAGCACCAGCACCGCCAGCACATAGTAGCGGTAGCCGGGGCGGACGGGCGTCGCCGCGGGGCTGGAGGCGGCCGTGTCGGTCATGACGTTTCCCTCGACTTGGTCTTCTTGTTGGGCCGGACGGTAGCGGGGCCGTGGCGCGGCGTAAAAGAAAAAGGGCGGCGGCTCAGGTGAACCGCCGCCCGTGATCACATGCGATCAGGCTTCAGGAGTCTTTCGGATCAGAACTTGACCTGCAGCGAGGCGGTCACGGTCTGCGGCGGGCCGTAGTATCCGATCAGGGAGTCGTTGAAGACCGCGCCGGCGAAGTTGTAGGCGCCCACCCGGTACTCCTCGTCCGTCAGGTTCTTGCCGTACAGGCCGACGGTGTAGCGGTCGCCCGGATCGGTCCAGACGATCGACAGGTCAACCAGCGCATAGGCCTCCTGGTCGAGGATCGGGTTCGGGAACTCGAACTGGCTGTAGTCGTCGCGATAGGACACCGACGGGGTGACGGCGAGCTCGCCGCCGGCCACGTCGCCGCGCCAGGTCAGGCCGAGATAGCCCGTCCATTTCGGTGCGTTCTGCAGCACCACCTGGTCCGAGATGTCCTCGTAGACGCCCAGCGCCAGGTTGTAGCGCAGGAACTCCTCGAAGTCGGAGTCGAGGTAACCCACGGCGAAGTTGGCGCTCAGGCTGTCCGACAGGAACAGCGAGCCTTCGAACTCGGCGCCGAGGAAGGTCGAGGAGCCGACGTTGTCGACGAAGCTGGCGATGCCGCCGACGGCCGGGACCTGGGTGGTGACCTGCTGGTCGTTGTACTCGTTGCGGAACACCGAGGCCGCGAACGACAGCCGGTCCAGCGAACCCTTCAGGCCCAGCTCGATCGAGTCGACGGTCTCCGGCTCGTAGCCGTTGACCGTGTCCGGGGTGAGGATGGCGTCGCCGCGCATGTCGAAGCCGCCGGACTTGTAGCCCTGCGAATACGAGGCGTAGGCCGTCATGTCGTCGTTGAGATCATAGGACAGCGCCACCCGCGGGGTGAACTGGTTGAAGTCGTTCGAGGCGGTGTAGTCGGTGCGGACCAGCAGGGGAGCGCGCGGCGTGCCGCCCAGCAGCGGGCTGTTGGTGGCGCCCAGATAGTTGGCGCGGAACACCGTCCCGGTCTTGTTGTCGAGCGTATAGCGCGCGCCCAGCGACAGGTGCAGGCGGTCGGTCAGGTCGAGGTTGACGTCGGCGTAGCCGGCCCAGCTCTCGGTGTTCACCTGGCCGCCGGTGCCGATGACGATGCCGAGATTGCCGGCGATGGTGTCAAAGGCCCCCTCGGCGTGGCCGTCGAGGTAGAAGAAGCCCATCACGCCCTGGATCCGGTCGTAGTCGAACAGGAACTGGAACTCCTGCGTCAGCTGGTCGTCGGCGTAGTAGGCCGGGATGTCCAGGGTCGGCGCCGGGGTGTTGTCGAAGTCGATGACGGTGTCGGTCTCGCCCTCGCGCCAGGCGGTGATCGACTTGAAGGTCCAGTGCTCGTTGACATCCAGCTGGACCGTCGCCGAGAAGCCCTGGTTCATCACCGAGTTCTCGTCGCCGATGCCGGCATAGGTGTCATAGACGCTGTCCGGCACGCCGGCGCCCGGTCCGACGCCCGCGACCTCGCGGTGGCCGTGGCGGGGATTGGAGTCGTCCTCGACCCGGTCGTAGGCCAGGCGGATCGACATGTCCTCGCGCGGTTCCCACTCCATGCTGACGCGGCCGGCCAGCACGTCCTTGTTGTAGTGCTCGGCGCCGGTGTTCAGGTTCTCGCCGTAGCCGTCGCGCTGATAGCTGGCGATGGCGCCGCCGATGCGGAAATTGTCGGCCAGCGGCATGCTGCCCGAGGCCAGCAGGTCGACCTGGTTGTAGCTGCCGTAGGCGCCGCGCAGCATCAGCTCGGGATCCTGCGACAGACGCGAGGTCACGTATTTGACCGCGCCGCCGACCGTGTTGCGGCCGTAAAGCGTGCCCTGCGGGCCGCGCAGCACCTCAATGCGCTCGACGTCGTAGATGTCGAGCACGGCGCCCTGAGGACGCGCGATGTAGACGTCGTCGACATACAGGCCGACGCCGGGCTCGAAGCCCCACAGCGGATCCTGCTGGCCGACGCCGCGGATAAAGGAGATCAGGGTCGAGTTCGATCCGCGGGCCACCTGGACCGTCGCGTTCGGCGTCTGCTGCTGCAGGGCGGTGATGTCCGTCGCGCCGGTCTCTTCCAGGCGTTCCGCGCCCAAAGCCGAGACCGAGATCGGCACGTCCTTCAGCGCCTCGTCGCGACGGCGGGCGGTGACGATGATCTCGCCGACGTTGGTCGCCGTCTCCTCCTGCGGCGGCGCGTCCTGCGCCAGGACGGCGGTTGAAAGCGCGCTCCAGGCGGCGCCCGCGAGCAAGGCGGTCTTTACGTAGCGGTTCATGTGAAGCCCCATTCCTGTGTTTCCAGCCCGTGACGCTTTTTTATTCAGCGTTCAATGATTTTCCGGGACCGTAACTGTTTTCCCCCGCCTGTCAAACGGCGCCGCTTGCCGCGACACGGGCCGCGCCCGACTGTGGCGCCGTTGCCATGACCGGCTGACGGAGCCTAGCTTCTGCGAATGACCAAGCTTGCCGCTCCCGAGACCGTCGCCGCCCCCGCCCGGCGCGGCCGCCCGTCGAAGGCCCGGGCCGAGGGCGCCGCCGATACCCGCGAGTCCATCCTCGACGCCGCCGAGGACCTGTTCTCCAAGCACGGCTTCTACGGCGTCACCATCCGCGAGGTGGCGCGCGAGGCCGGCGTCGACACCGCCCTGGTGCACTACTATTTCGGGGCCAAGCGCGCCCTGTTCGACGCCGTCTTCCTGCGCCGGGCCGAGGTCTGGAACAGCGACCGGGTCAACGCCATCAACCGCTACGCCGAGGCGGCGGGGGCGGACATGACGCTGGAGGGGCTGCTCGCGGCCTTCCTGCATTCGCCGTTCGAATGGGCCCTGAAGGGCGGGCCGGGGTGGAAGCACTACGCCGCCCTGGTGGCCCAGACCAACGCCAACCCGATGTTCGGCGGCGAGATCATGACGCGCTATTTCGACCCGACCGCCCGGCGGCTCATCGAGCTGATCAAGCGGGTCCTGCCCGAGGCGCACGAGGAGGACCTTTACTGGGGCTATCACAACCTGTCCGGCGCCCTGACCCTGACCTTGGGCGAGACCGGTCGCCTTGACCGTCTGTCGGGCGGCCTGTGCCGCTCCGGCGACCTCGAAACCGCCGGCGAATACATGGTCCGCTTCGCCGCCGCCGGTTTCCGCGCCGTGTGCGGGCCGGGAGCGGGCGCCCGCCGATGAGCGCCCCCGCGCCCCCGCAGGATGAAGGCCGGACGCTGCGGATTTCGATCCGGCTCGACCGCGGCCTCGCCGTCGCCGTGGGCTCGGGCGTGGTGCTGGCCCTGACCGGGGCCTTCGGCACCAACATCGTCCCGCTGTGGCTTCGCTTCGCCTATTGGGTTCCGCTGATTCTGGCCGGCGCCGCCTGGGCCACTCTTTGTTCGCGTCTGATCGAGCGCCTCGTCGACCCGGACGAGCGGCCGTGGCTGACGGTGGCCGCCCTCTCCGCACTCACCGCCGGCCCGGTGGTGGTGCTGGTCTGGCTGGTCACCGGCCTCGTCTTCGAGAGCGAGATCTATCCGGTCAGCCGGCTCGTCGACTTCATCGGCCCGGTCCTGGTCATCACCGTCGCCATCAGCGCCCTGAACGTCTTCCTCGGCCGACCGGCGCCGGTCCAGACCCATGCGGGCTCCGCCAGCGCCGCCCCGGCCCGTTTCCTCGACCGCCTGCCGCCGCGGCTCCGCGGCGCCGCCCTGCGCGCCGTCCAGGCCGAAGACCACTATCTGCGCCTGCACACCGACCGCGGCTCGGACCTGATCCTGATGCGGCTGTCGGACGCCGTCGCCGAGCTGGAGGGACTGGAGGGCGCGCGCACCCACCGCAGCTGGTGGGTGGCGCGGGACGCGGTGCGCGACGTCGCCCGCAGCGACGGCCGGGCGTCCCTGACCCTCGAGGGCGGCGTCGTCGCCCCGGTCAGCCGCCGCTACGCCCGGGCCCTGCGGGAGGCCGGCTGGTACTAGGCCGAGCCTGGGTCCAGATGCCGTGGAAGCTGACCGGCAGGGCCGTGTCCGCCCGCCAGCTGGCCACCGGCCCGTCCTCTATCCGCGCCGCGTCGAGCACATGCAGCTCGCTGACCCGGGCGGCCAGGTTGATCGACGGCCCTATCAGCCATCCATCGTCCTCGGCCGAGCCGCCGGGCCGGGGCACGAACACCATCTCGTCCATCACATGGTCGGCCCCGAAGTCGAACACCCGGGTGCGTCCGGCCCGCCAGTCGGTCATCCCGATCGCGCTCGCGAACGGACGCCCCGGCGCCTCCCCGGCCGTATGCAGGCTGAAGCGTCGGGGCAGCCCCGCCCGGCGTGGATCGCCCCGCGGGAACTCCGCCACCTGGTCCGTGCGCAGCAGCCCGGCGGATCCGTCCGCCTTCAGTTGCGCCAGGGCCAGCCGCGCCGGCTCGCCATCCAGCGGCACGCCGTTGAGGACCTCGGTCGCTCCCCGGGCGGCGAAATCCATGTCGCGATGGACGCAGACGTCGAACCGGATGTCGTCCCCGTCCGACCAGGCGTCGCCCAGATGGAAGAAGCCGAACGCCGGCAGCTCGAACACCCTTCGACGCGACAGGTCGTCCTTGTCGAGGACCAGCACCTGCGTGCCCTCGGCGGGGCGCCACTCGAAACCCTCGGAGAAGGGCATGGTCATCCGCGCCTGTATCCACGGCTGCAGCACGATCACCAGATGCCCGTCGGTGGCGGTGAAATCGTGGACATAGCTGGCCCGCGGCAGGGGGATCAGGGTCGCCGCCTCCAGCTCGCCCGCGGCTGACAGCCGCCAGACCATCGCCTGACCGCCGCCCATGCCCAGGTTCCAGATCCGGCCGTCCGGCTCGCGCCGCGGATGGGCGAGGAAGGGCATGGACTTCAGGTCCGGGCGGTGGGTGACCATGCCCCGGGTCGCCAGCGTCTCCGGGTCCATGGCCACGGCCGAGCCGCCTTCCCACAGGGCCCACAGGGCGTCCCCGGCCATCAGCACGGATGTGTTGGCCGCATTGGCGTCGTCGTTCGAACCGATCTCGGCGCGCGGATCCCCGACGGTGCCGAAACCCGGCATGACCATGGCGTCCAGCCGCGTCTCCTGGCGCCGTTTGGGCGTGTCGACGAAGCGGGCGGCCAGCTCCGCCCGGCCATCGGCGATCCGGAAGCGCCGGACCAGTCCGTCGCCGTCGAACCAGTGCGCCGCCGACCGCCCGGGGCGGCGGAATTTGGCCGGTCCGTTGCGGTACAGCGCGCCCTCCAGCCCGGCGGGCGCCCGCCCGTGGATCAGGCGCATGGCCCGCGGGGCCACATCGGTTTCGATGTCGGCGGTGGCCAGGCCCCAGTCCGTGGCGATCCGCATCGCGGACATGGCGCGCACCGTTTCCGGGGTGACGACCGCGGCGGCGGCGGCCGCGGCGCCCATCAGGACATGGCGTCGGGAGGCGATCATCGCGCCCTCCTCAGCGAAGCCGGATCGTCTGGGCGGTCGCGCCCGAGACGGTGAAGCGGGCCCGCTCCCAGCTCGCCGGTCCCATATTGCCGACGGCGTTGTTCGAGAAGGCGTAGGGCTCGGTCGGAAGGCCGAATGGATTGGCGTCCATCTCGCCGTCTCCGTCCACGTCATGGAAGGCCTTGGCCGCGTACTCGCCGGCGGGCAGGCCCTCGAAGGTCGCCGTGGTCTCGCCGGCTGCGACGTCCAGCATCGTCTGCCCGACCGGCCGACCCCCGGTGTAGGCCGCGGGCGAATCGTACAGGGCGACCATGACGGCGCCGGTCGGCGTCCCGGTCTCGAAGGTCAGGGCGACGGAGCTGTCGCGGCCGGCTTCCTGGGCGAGGGCGGGGCCGGACAGCAGGAGCAGGCCGGCGGCGGCCGCGCCGAGGGTGGCGATTTGCAGGCGGATCATGGCGGTCTCTTCGTGTGGGGGAGACCCGACGGCCGGGCCTCGACCCGCCGACCCTGTCCGCGACCCGCGCCGCCCGCCACGCCGGATGCGGCGATCGTCGCCCCGCCTTCGTGAACGGCGGCGCCCGCCCGTTCGCGAAGCGCCAACGACCGCCCCTGCCGCCCTCGTCAGGCCTCGGGCGGGGTCTGCCGGATGCGCCGCTTCAACAGCCGGTCGGACAGCGCCTCGGCATGTTTGAGCGTGAAGGCCAGGGCCGCCAGATTGCCGCGCCGCGGCCCGACCGTGTCGGCCACCACCGCGCCGCGCTCGCCGAGGGCGGCCGGCTCTCCGGTGGTGGTGTCGATGGCCGTCTGGTGCTCGACCTCGGCGTTCAGCTCGGCCCCCATGATGATGATCTGCACGCTCAGCCAGGTCCACAGCAGGAAGCCCATCATCGCCGCCAGCGGTCCGTAGGAGTCCACCTTGACGAAGGTCTGCAGATACCAGCTGAAGCCCAGCGACAGGCCGACGCTCAGCAGCGAGGCGAACAGCGCCCCCGGCGTCAGCCAGCGCCAGCGCGCCCGCTGCCGGCACGGCCCGAAGCGATAGACCACCGTCAGCGAGGCGACGTAGACGAGCAGCAGCAGCGGCCAGCGCAGCGGCGCCAGGTGGGCCCATTCGTCCGCGAGGCCCAAATAGCCCAGCACCAGAGGTACGCCGACCACCAGACCGGCCGTCACCAGGATGGCGGCCAGTCCGCTCACGGTGAAGGCCAGGCAGGTCAGGTTGTATTTGAGGAAATTGCGGCGCTCGACCTCGTGATAGGCGATGTTGAGCCCGTAGAAGAGCACCTTGATCGCCCCGTTCGCGGTCCACAGCGACAGCGCCAGCGTCCACACCAGGGTGAAGGTCAGCTGGGTGTTCGAATTGTCGGCCAGGCGCTGCATCTCGCCCGAGACGAAGCCGGCCACTCCCGACGGCATCACCGAATAGAGGAAATACAGCCGCGCCACCACGTCGCTGGGATCGGAGAACAGGCCGTAGATGGTCACGAAGGCGGCCAGGGTCGGGAACAGCGACAGCACGACGAAGAAGGTCACGCCGCCGGCGACGAAGCCGACGCGGTCCCCGAAATAGGACATCCCGACACGCCAGAAGATGTCGATCCAGCCCTTGTGCGGAATGTGTTCCGGCCGCCGCGCCAGCCGGCCGCGCCCGGGTTCCCTTTCCTCGAAATCCTCGGGAACCGGCGGACGCGGCGGCGCCGGCTCCGGTCGCGGAGGGCGCAACTCCAGTCCGTAGCGATGGCCGTGGCGGTACAGCAGATGCGCCGCCCCCGCCCCCGCGGCCAGGCCCCCGGCCACCGCTCCCAGGACGCCCCACAGGCTGAGGCCGCCCCTTGTTTCAGACCGCTTCTGCATCGTGGCCACAACGACTCCGGTTTGACGGCGTTCCGACGCCGCCGCGCTTGATATCCGCGCAATCCCGCGCCAAGGCCAGAGCATGACCGACGCCGCCGCATCCCCGACCTCCGGCCCGACCCTGCTGACCGCCTGGAAGGCCGCCGCGGCCACGCTCAAGGCCGGCCGCATCGACAGCCCCTCGATCGACGCCCGCCTCTTGCTCGAGGTCGCCGCCGGCTGTTCGCGCACCGACATCCTGACCGACCCGTACCGCGCCGTGACCCCCGGCCAGCAGGCCGCGCTGGACGGCTTCGTCGAGCGCCGCCTGCGCCGCGAGCCGGTGTCGCGCATCCTCGGCAGGAAGGGCTTCTGGAAGATCATGCTGAACGTCACCCCCGACGTGCTCAGCCCCCGCCCCGACACCGAGGCCATCCTCGACGTCGTCCTGCTGGCCTGTCCGCCCAACCGGGCCTTCGAGATCATCGATCTCGGCACCGGCTCCGGGGCCATCCTGCTGGCGACCCTGGCCGAACGGGCCGGCGCCCGCGGGGTCGGCACCGACATCTCGTCCGAGGCCCTGGCGGTGGCGAAGGAGAACGCCGCCAATCTCGACCTCGACGGCCGCGCGACCTTCCTGCGCACCGAATGGGCCGCCGGCTTCGCCGACCACAGCTTCGACGTCGTCGTCTCCAACCCGCCCTACATCCCGTCCGGCGACATCCCCGGACTCGACCCCGAAGTGCGCGACCACGACCCCCACCTCGCCCTCGACGGCGGCCCCGACGGCCTCCAGGCCTACCGCGAACTGGCCCCCGAGATCCGCCGCATCCTGCGCCCCGACGGCCTGTTCGCGGTCGAGATCGGCTGGGACCAGGGCCCCCAGGTCAAGGCCCTGTTCGAGGCCGCCGGCTTCGCTGACGTCATCGTGATCAAGGATCTGTCTGACCGCGACCGCGTCGTCACCAACGGCCCGGACCCGCGGACGAACCCCGTCCCGAAGATGTAGGGCTCCTCGCCCGACGGGCCGAAGGCGACACAAACAAACCCCTTGGAAACAGCCTGCGCCCGCGCTAAGTCTCTCCCTGTCTCCCACCCAAACCGCACGACTTGGGCCGCTTCAGGCTCATCCGCGCGCGCTCAGGGCATCTGACGGTCGAGCCAGTCGGCCCGGCGGACCAGGGGGCGACGCGGATTTCCGATCACATCGTCAGCGGGGATTGGCCTCGCGCGAAGCGGAACGACGAAACGGACGGCGACAGGCTGCATCTCGCAGGCCGGCCCGTCCCTTCACAAAGCACGGTAGCGTCCGATGAGAGATTTCAAGGGCATGAAGCGTCAGCGCGGACGCAACAGAAAGCCCGGCGGCGGCGGCGGCGGCAACGCCAACGCCACCAACCCGAACCGGTCCTGGGACTCCCAGGGCCCGGAGAACATCAAGGTCCGCGGCAACGCCCAGACCGTCTACGAGCGCTACATGCAGCTGGCGCGCGACGCCTCGGCCGCCGGCGACCGCGTCCTCGCCGAGAACTACACCCAGCACGCCGAACACTATTTCCGCGTCCTGCGCGCCCTGCAGCCCTCGCGTCCGGTGTCCGAGATCGCCCAGCGCGAACTGGCCGGTCAGGGCTTCGACATCGATTTCGAGGACGAGACCGGGGCCCAGGCCGCCGCCATCATGGCCGCCGAGAAGGCCGAGGCCGACCGCGTCGCCGCCGCCGAGGCCCGGCAGCGCGAGCAGGACGAGCGCCAGAACGACCGCTCCTACGATCGCCAGAACGATCGTTCCAACGACCGTCAGGGCGAACAGCCGCGCCGCGAATGGCGCGACCGCGACGACCAGCCGCGCGAGCCCCGCGCCGAGGGCGATGGCCCCGCCGGCGAGGGCGGCCGCCGCGAGACCCGCCGCGAGCGCTGGGAACGCCGCCAGCAGGAACGCAACGAGCGCTTCAGGAACGAGCGCGGCGAAGGCGATCAGGCGTCCGCGTCCGCGTCCGCGTCCGGGGACGACGGCGAACCGGCCCCCGCTCAAGCCCAGGCCTCCGACGGCCGCGAGGCCGAGCCGGCGCCCGCCCGCGCCGAGCGGCCGCAGCGCGAGCGTCGCCCGCGCCGCGACGCCGCCGCCGACGCCGCGGGCGACGACGCCCCCACGGCCCTGCCGGGATTCCTGACGCGTTCCGCCGCCCCGGCCGCTCCGGCGCCGGACGGCCCGCCCGAGGGCGGCGAGGCCGAGGCTCCCGCCCCCCGGCGCCGCGCCCCACGCCGCAAGGCTGAGTCGCCGGCAAGCGAAAGCTGACGGAATCGCCCGCGACGGGCGAGGGCGCTTGACGTCCAACGCCCGGTCCGGTCAAGGAGCCTGTGTACGTTCTCGGACCCCCGCGGCGCGCTCGACGTAGGCGGCGGTCCGCGACCCCACGGGAGCGCCGCATGCTTCGTCTGTTCCGGCCGTCGGTCCTGGGCCTCCTCGCCGCCGCCACGATTTCCGCCTGCGCCGCCACCCCGCCGCCGCCGCCGGTTCCCGGCGGCCCGGGCTCCAGCCCCGTGCTGCGCGACTGGCGCGGCATCGTCACCGCCTCCGACCGGGACCGCTACAACCGCCTCGACGCCGCCTGGTCGCTGGCCCTGCAGCAGGCTCGGCGCCAGCGCGGCTCCGGCGATCTCGCCGCGACCGGCGAGCTGATCGAGCCGCGGGCCCAGCGGCCGGACGTCACGCCCCCCGCCGGCGACTACCGCTGCCGCACCGTCAAACTGGGGTCGCAGGGCGGCGAGGAGGGCCTCGGCTATGTCGTCTACGGCTGGTTCGCCTGCCGTATCGAACAGACTCCGAACGGCCTGAAATTCTCCAAGCTGACCGGCAGCCAGCGCCCCGCCGGCCTGCTGTTCCCGGAGAACGACCGCCAGATGGTCCTGCTCGGCTCCATGGCCCTGGCCGACGAGCCGCCCGCCAACTCCTACGGCCAGCGCCCCGACCGCGACCTGATCGCCGTGCTGGAGCGGATCGGCGAGCGCCGCTGGCGGCTGGTCATCCCGTGGCCCCAGGCCGAGTCCAATCTCGACCTGATCGAACTGGTCCCGGCCTGAGCCAGGCGGCCATGGCCGTCCGCCGCGTCGCCGTCGTCGGGGCCGGCCCCTCGGGCCTCGCCTGCGCCCTGATGCTGGCCCGGCAGGGCCGCGACGTCGTCGTCTTCGAGCGCTTCGAACAGGCCGGCCCGGTCGGCGCCGGCTTCATGCTGCAGCCGACCGGCCTCGCCGTCCTCGACCACCTCGGCCTGACCGGCGAAGTCGCGGCCATGGCCCAGCCGATCGATCACCTCTTCGGCCGCGAGGCCCGCCGCGGCCGCATCGTCCTCGACGTCCGCTACGCCGATCTGCGCCGCGCGCGTCCGGCCCTCGGCGCCCATCGCGCCGCCCTGTTCGAGGTCCTTCACCGGGCCTGCCGCGACGCCGGGGTGTGGTTCGAGACCGGCCGCGAGATGGTCGCGGCCGCGGCGGGCGTCCTCACCGACGCGCGCGGCCTCTCCACGCCCGCCTTCGATCTGGTGGTCGACGCCTCGGGCGCCCGTTCGCGGATCGCCGCGGCCCTCGGCGGGCGAACGCAGGGCCGGCCGCTCGCCTGGGGCGCCCTGTGGGCCACCGTCCCCTGGCCCGGCCCGCCCTTCGACGAACGGGCCCTGCAACAGGTCTATCGCGGCGCGGCGAAGATGATCGGCGTCCTGCCGGTCGGCGCGCGCCCCGGCGCTCCGGACCGGCTCGCCACCTTCTTCTGGAGCCTGAAGACCGCCGACCATCCCGCCTGGCGCGCCGCCGGTCTCGACCGCTGGAAGGCCGAGGTCCGCGCCCTGTGGCCCGAGACCGCCGGCCTGCTCGAGACCCTGACCGACCCGGACCAGCTGACCCTCGCCCGTTATGGCCACCACACCCTCGCCCGCCCCGCCGCCCACCGGCTGGCGGTCATCGGCGACGCCGCCCATTCGACCAGCCCGCAGCTGGGACAGGGCGTCAACATGGGGCTGCTGGACGCCCGGGCGCTGGCCGACGCCCTCGCCCGCCACCACGACCTGCCTGACGGCCTCGCCGCCTACGTCCGCGTGCGGCGCTGGCACGTCCGCCTCTATCAGGCGCTCAGCCTCGGCTTCACCCCCTTCTACCAGGCCGATGGCCGCGTGCTGCCGTGGGTGCGGGACCACCTGCTCGGCAAGGCGGCGCGTCTTCCCCTCTCGCCCCGGCTGCTGGCCGCCACCGTCTCGGGCCTGCTGCTCGACCCGCGGCCGCGCTGAACCCCGGCCCGCTTCAGCCGTTCGGCCCACTCGCCCCAAGGGAGTTCCGGATGCGCCTGCCCCCCGCCGCCCCGTTCGCCGCCGTCTCGCTGGCCGTCCTGCTCGCCGCCTGCGGCCCGGACCCGGAGACCGGGCCCGCCGATCCGGGCGCGGGCCCGGGCGAGGGAGCCCCGCCGCCGGCTGCGGCCGAGGCCGCGCCCGCCGAACCGGCCGGACCGGCCCCCGGCGAACAGGGCGGCGGCGCCGACTGGCGCCAGGTGGCCAGCACCGCCGACGCTTCCGCCCTCGGCCGCCTCGACCAGGCCTGGCGTCTCGCCCGCGCCGAGGCGGAGGATGCCGGCTTCGCCACGCAGGTCGAGGCGCTGGGTCCGCTGGTCGATCCCAATGCGGGCCAGACCGGTCGGCTCCAGCCGCCGCCCGGCGCCTACCGCTGCCGCACCATCAAGCTGGGCGCGAACAGCCCGGGCGGTCTCGCCTGGGTCGCCTACCCCTTCTTCCGCTGCACGGTCGAGCTGACTCCCGGCGGCGACCTGGTGCTGACCAAGGCGACCGGCTCCCAGCGCTCGCGCGGCCTGCTCTATCCCGACACCGACCGCCGCCTCGTCTTCATCGGCGCCCAGGCGTGGGGCTCGGACGAGACCGGCTACCCCGCCTATGGCCAGATGCCCGAGCGCGACCAGATCGGCGTCTTCGAGCGCATCGGTCCGGAACGCTGGCGCCTCGTCATCCCGTGGCCGAAGCAGGAGGCCAAGCTGGAGATCCTCGAACTGGTCGGCTGACTGCGCCTTGACCGCGGGGCCGGACGCCGCGACCCTTCCGCGAGCGGGACGGTCCCGCATCCTGTCCGGAGGAGGTCGCCATGCGCGGTTTCAGCATCACCATCGGCGCGGTCGTCGCCGTCGTCGTCGTCGGCGTTCTCGTCCTCATTGGTCTGCCGACATACAACGTCTACGCCCGGCAGATGCAGGGCAAGGCGGCCTATGAGCAGGCCGTGCAGGACCGTCGCATCCGCGTGCTCGAGGCCCGGGCCGCGCTCGACTCGGCCCAGCTGACCGCCCAGGCCGAGGTCGCCCGCGCCCGCGGCGCCAACGAGGCCAACCGCATCATGGCCGAAAGCCTCGGCGGCCCCGAGAACTACCTGCGCTGGGCCTACATTCACATGCTGGAAGAGTCCGCCGACAAGCCGGGCCGCGAGATCATCTACATCCCCACCGAGGCGGGCATGCCCATCCTCGAGGCGGGACGCCGCCCCGCTCAATAGGGGCCGGCGGCCCCCTGCGGCGCGGTTTGCGCCAGATCAAGGCGCCGGATCGCCTCCGGCGCCAGGTTCGGGCGTCTTCCGCGCCGGAGCGACTCCATGGCCAGCCAGATCACCGCCGCTTCCCGGTTTGAACCGCCGGCCTTCTCCCGCCTCTCGATCTCGATGCACTGGCTGATGCTGGTGCTGCTCGCCGCGGTCTACGCCTGTATTGAACTGCGCGAATTCTATCCGCGCGGCAGCGACCTGCGCGAGGCGCTCAAGACATGGCATTTCATGCTCGGCCTGTCGGTCTTCGCCCTGGTCTGGGTGCGGCTGATCGCCCGCGCCCGGTCGCCCCGCCGGGGCCCGCCCCGGACCTGGCCGGACCGGCTGGCGGCGCTCGTCCACCTCGCCCTCTACGGCCTGATGATCACCCTGCCGGTGCTGGGCTGGATGGTGCTCAGCGCCGAGGGCGAGCCCATTCCCTTCTTCGGCCTCTCGCTGCCCCCGCTGGTCGCCCCGAACGAGGGGCTCGCCGAACGCGTCGAGGATCTGCATACGACCCTGGCCACCGTCGGCTACTGGCTGGTCGGGATCCACGCCGCCGCCGCCCTGTTCCATCATTATCTGCTCAGGGACGGGACGCTCCGGCGTATGCTGCCGGGCTTCCGATGAGGGAAACGCCCGGCGCGCGCGGCGCCGCCGATCTGGAGTCTGCCCGATGAGCCGCCTGCCGACCCACCCCGAGCGACACCGGGTCTCGCGCATCGGCTGGCTGAGGGCCGCCGTGCTGGGCGCCAACGACGGACTGGTCTCGACCGCCAGCCTCGTCGTCGGCGTCGCGGCGGCCGAGGCGTCCCGCGGCGGCGTGCTGATCGCCGGCGTGGCCGGGCTTGTGGCCGGGGCCATGTCGATGGCGGCGGGCGAATATGTCTCCGTCAGTTCGCAGGCGGATACGGAACGGGCCGATCTCGCCCGCGAGCGGGCCGAGCTGGCCGGCGACCACGAGGCCGAGGTCGCGGAACTGGCCGGCATCTATGCCGCCCGAGGCGTGGATCCCGACCTGTCGCGGCAGGTGGCCCTGCAGCTGATGGCCAGGGACGCCCTCGGCGCCCATGCGCGGGATGAACTCGGCATCTCCGAAATCACCACGGCCCGCCCGGTCCAGGCGGCCCTGACCTCGGCCCTGACCTTCGCCCTGGGCGCCCTGCCGCCGTTGCTGCTGGTCCTGTGGGCGCCGCTCGGCGGCATGATCGCCTGGGTCGGCGCCACCGCCCTGGCAGGCCTGATGGGACTCGGCGCCCTCGGAGCCCTGGCGGGCGGCGCCGACATCGGACGCTCCGTTCTGCGGGTGGCCTTCTGGGGCGTCATCGCCATGGCCGCGACCGCCGGCATCGGCCGGCTGTTCGGAACGGTCGTCTAGGCCGGGCCGCCGCTCCGGGCTTGAAACCGTCACAGTTCCGCAGTCCTCTTCGTCAACGGAGACCTTGAATGAACCCCACGCCCGCCCCCCTGGAACTCGGAACGGTCCAGAAGCTGCGAAAGGTCGCCGTCGGCCTCGCCCTGGTCGGCCTGATGGCCCTGGCCGTGGCGACACAGTCGATCGGCGGCGTCGACAGCGCATGGCATGAGACGGTCGAGTCCATCGGCCTTGTGGCGATCGCCCTGTCCATCGTCGGCCGCGCCTGGTGCACCCTCTACATCGGCGGTCGCAAGAAGGCCGAGATCGTCGACCGGGGGCCCTATTCGGTGAGCCGCAACCCGCTCTACGTCTTCAGCTTCGTGGGCGCCTTCGGCATCGGGGCTCAGAGCGGCAGCCTCGTCATCGCGGCCGCCTTCCTCGCGGCGGCGGTGCTGGTCTTCCATTTCACCGTGCTGCGCGAGGAGGCCTTCCTGCTCCGCGAGTTCGGCGACAGCTACGCCCGCTACATGGCCCGCACGCCCCGCTTCTGGCCGCGCTTCTCGCTCTGGCGGGACGCCGACGAGCTGACCATCCGCCCGTCGCTGTTCCTGCTGACCCTTCGCGACGGTCTGGTCTTCCTGCTCGCCATCCCGCTGTTCGAACTGATCGACGCGGGCCAGTCGGTGCACTGGCTCAAGGTGCTGGCCCACCTTCCCTAGGGGCGGCGCGGCGGGCTCAGACCTTCGTGAGCCGCAGGTCGTGGAAGTCGTAGCTGAAGTCGGCGTCCGGTGAGACCGCCTTCATCGTCGCCGACACCGGCCGCCCGTTCTCGATCTTGAAGGTGACGAAGGTGTCCTCCTCGCGCTTGTCGGGGAAGCGGGTCCGCATCGTCTCGCCGTCATAGGGCTCCAGCGGGCCCTTCAGCGCGGGCGTATGGGTGAAGTCCAGCCACAGGCCGCTCTTGCGCGACCGGCCCCGGCCTGTCGTCCGGGTTTCGATGACGATGTCGCCGTACCACGGGTCCCGCCACGTTCCGGCATAGGCCTCGAGCGGCAGGGACGGCGCGGCGCCGGCCGCCTGCTTCGCGTCGATCTCCGCGGCTGCGGCGATCGACTTGGCGTCGCCTTCGTCGCGCAGCCGCACGCTGTCGGCGATCCAGTCGAACCCGGTCTTGCCCATGACGATGTCGGCGATGCCCGAGCGCAGGGCCCGCAGCAGGAAGCTCTCCTCGGCGTTCGAGAAGATCGAGAAACCGGCGTCCCGCCCGGGGATCAGCACGGTCGCGGAAATCCCGCCCGGCGAGCCGCCGCCATGGGTGATCATCCGCTCGCCGCGGTAGTCCTGGACCTGAAAACCCATGGCGTAGGTCGAGGCGATGGCCCGGCCCGGCAGCTCCGCCGTGGGCCCTTCCGACGAGCCGATGATGATATTCGGCCGCCACATCTCCTTCGCCGCCGCTTCCGAGAACAGCCGCGTCCCGTCCGGCAGCTCGCCCATGGCCAGGCGCACGCCGATCCATTTCGCCCAATCGGTCGCCGTGGTGCAGATGCCGCCCGCCGCCGCCGCCGAATCCCAGTTCCACACCTCGGCGATGGACTCGGCGATCTGCACCATCTCGCCCTGATAGCGCAGCGGCGGTCCGACGCGGGCGTGCGGCAGGGCCGACCTCGCCGGGTCGGCCAGGCTCGTCATCGGCACGGTCTCGCCCATGCCGACCCGGTCGAGGATGCGGGTCTGGATGAACCGCTCCCACCGCATCCCCGAGACCGCCTCCAGCACCGCCCCGGCGACCACGAACATCAGGTTGTTGTAGTGGTACTGCCCGCGGAACTGGTCCTCGATCGGCACGAACGGGACCGCCGCCAGCACCTCCTCGCGGCTCCGGTCGCTGTTGGGCCAGAACAGCAGGTCGCCGGCGCCGAGGCCGAAGCCGGCGCGGTGGCTGATGGTGTCGCGCACCGTGATCCGCTCGCCGATCACCGGATCCGACAGGGTGAAGCCGGGCAGGTAGGTCTTCACCGGCTCGTCCCACTTCACCTTTCCCTCGTCGACCATCATGGCCAGCGCCGCCGAGGTGACGTTCTTGGTGTTGGAGGCGATGGCGAACAGGGTGTGCTCTTCGGCCCGCGCCGCCTGCCCTTGCCGCTTGACGCCATAGCCCCGCGTCAGCACCGGGGCCCCGTCCTTGACCACCGCCACCGACAGCGCCGGCTGGTCCGGGAAGGCCGCCATGCACGCCTTCACATAGGCGTCGACCGCCTCCGCCAGCGCCTCGCCCGCCGGCGCGGGCCCGGTCTGGGCGTGCGACAGCGTGGGCAGGGCGAACCCGGCGGCCGCGGACGAAACCAGCGCCGCGCGGCGCGTGAGGCGGATGGACATAGGGACGCTCCCGACAGACTTTCGCCGGACGCTAGCCCGACCCGCGCCGACCCGTCCACTCACCCCTTGTGTGGCTCCCTCGCCACACCCAGATTTGCGGCAGCTCAAGGCGTTGCTTTCTGAAAGGACGTCTCTGGGCCCACACTCCGCCTGATCAGGGGACACGCCGTGAATCTCGACCTCTATTCCGACCGCGCCAAACAGGCCGTCCAGTCCGCCCAGTCGCTGGCTCTCGCCCGCCGGCACCAGCAGTTCGCCCCCGAACACCTGCTCAAGGTGCTGCTGGAAGAGCGCGACGGCCTCGCCCGCAACCTGATCACCGCCGCCGGGGGCGATCCGGCCAAGGCCGAGACGGCCACGGAAACCGCCCTGTCCAAGCGCGCCCAGGTCTCCGGCGGCTCGGGCCAGCTCTATCTGGACGGCGACACCGCCCGCGTCTTCGCCGCCGCCGAGGCCGCCTCGAAGAAGGCCGGCGACGCCTTCGTCACCACCGAGCGCCTGCTCGGCGCCATCGCCCGCGAGGGCGGGGTGGCCGCCACCGTTCTCGCCTCGGTCGGGGCCACCCCCGACAAGATCGACGCCGCCATCAACGAGATCCGCAAGGGCAAGACCGCCGACTCCGCCGCCGCCGAGGACGCCTACGACGCCCTCAAACGCTACGCCCGCGACCTGACCCTGGCCGCCCGCGACGGCAAGATCGACCCGGTCATCGGCCGCGATGAGGAGATCCGCCGCACCATCCAGGTCCTCGCCCGCCGCACCAAGAACAACCCCGTCCTGATCGGCGAGCCCGGCGTCGGCAAGACCGCCATCGTCGAGGGCCTGGCCCTGCGCATCGTCAACGGCGACGTGCCCGAGAGCCTCAAGGACAAGAAGGTCATGGCCCTCGACATGGGCGCCCTGATCGCCGGCGCGAAATACCGGGGCGAGTTCGAGGAGCGGCTCAAGGCGGTGCTGAACGAGGTGGCCGCGGCCGAGGGCGGCGTCGTCCTGTTCATCGACGAGATGCACACCCTGGTCGGGGCCGGCAAGACCGACGGCGCCATGGACGCCTCCAACCTGCTCAAGCCCGCCCTGGCCCGCGGCGAGCTGCACTGCGTCGGCGCCACCACCCTCGACGAATACCGCAAGCACGTCGAGAAGGACGCCGCCCTCGCCCGCCGCTTCCAGCCGGTCTTCGTCGAGGAGCCCAGCGTCGAGGACACCGTCTCCATCCTCCGTGGACTGAAGGAGAAGTATGAGGTCCACCACGGCGTGCGCATCGCCGACGGCGCCATCGTGGCCGCCGCCACCCTGTCGAACCGCTACATCACCGACCGCTTCCTGCCCGACAAGGCCATCGACCTGATCGACGAGGCCGCCTCGCGCGTGCGCATGGCCGTCGACTCCAAGCCCGAGGCGCTCGACGAGATCGACCGCCGCCTGGTCCAGCTCAAGATCGAGCGCGAGGCCCTGAAGAAGGAGACCGACACCGCCTCGAAGGCCCGGCTCGAGAAGCTCGAGGACGAGATCGCCGAACTGGAGGCCGAGTCCGACGACCTCACCGCCCGCTGGAAGGCCGAGAAGGAAAAGGTCGGCGCCGGCGCCCAGCTGCGCGAGACCCTCGACCGCCTGCGCGCCGAACTGGCCGCCGCCCAGCGCGCCGGCGACCTCGGCCGCGCCTCGGAGATCGCCTACGGCCAGATCCCCCAGATCGAGAAACAGCTCGCCGAGGCGGAAGCCAATGAAGCCGACAAGTCCGGCCCCCTGACCCCTGAGGTCGTCGACGCCGAACAGATCGCCGCCGTCGTCTCGCGCTGGACCGGCGTCCCGGTCGACAAGATGCTGGAGGGCGAGCGCGAGAAGCTGCTCAAGATGGAGGACGCCCTCGCCCGCCGCGTGGTCGGCCAGGACGAGGCCCTGGCCGCCGTCTCCGACGCCGTGCGCCGCGCCCGCGCCGGCCTCAACGACCCCAACCGCCCGCTCGGCTCCTTCCTCTTCCTCGGCCCCACCGGCGTCGGCAAGACCGAGCTGACCAAGGCCCTGGCCGAATTCCTGTTCGACGACGAGGCCGCCATCACCCGCCTCGACATGTCCGAATACATGGAGAAGCACAGCGTCTCCCGCCTGATCGGCGCGCCCCCCGGCTACGTCGGCTACGACGAGGGCGGCGCCCTGACGGAGGCCGTGCGCCGCCGCCCCTATCAGGTCGTGCTGTTCGACGAGGTCGAAAAGGCCCACCCCGACGTCTTCAACGTCCTGCTCCAGGTGCTCGACGACGGCCGCCTCACCGACGGCCAGGGCCGCACCATCGACTTCCGCAACACCCTGATCATCATGACCTCGAACCTCGGCTCCGACGCCCTCGCCGGCCAGTCGGAAGGCGATGATGTCGAGTCCGTCCGCCCCTACGTCATGGAGGCCGTCCGCGCCCATTTCCGCCCGGAGTTCCTCAACCGCATCGACGAGATCATCCTCTTCCGCCGCCTCGGCCGCGGCCAGATGGCCGGCATCGTCCGCATCCAGCTGTCGCGGTTCGAAAAGCTCCTCGCCGACCGGAGACTGACCCTCGCGCTTGACGACACGGCCGCCGCCTGGCTCGCCGACAAGGGCTACGACCCGGTCTACGGCGCCCGCCCCCTGAAGCGCGTCATCCAGAAGGAACTGATCGACCCGATCGCCCGCAAACTGCTGGCCGGCGAGATCGAGGACGGCAGCGTGATCGCCGTGTCAGCCGGGGAAGGCGGGCTGGAGATCGGGAAGGCGCGGGTGCATTAGGCGGCGCATCTCGCCGCGCCATTTTGAAGCGATCCTCAGTCCCTACTCCTGCGACAGACGCTTTCTGATCTCATCGGCAAGCTCAAGAATACGCGTTGATCTGATCGCCGAACCCAAGTGCATCATTGATTGGACCGAAACATCGAGGTCTTTCGTGAGCACAATACGGCCGCGTTGGTCGATAGTTGGGCCCGCATAAAGAATCCCAAGAAGCTTTATTCTTGGGGTCCCCATGTCGATGCCACCACGAGCTTTGTTGTAGAAGGCGTATGAATTGAAAAGGTAAATCGGCGAGCCTGAGCTACCGGGAAAGCAGGCCGCGTCTATCATGAATTCCTGCCTGCCGTCGTAGGGAAGAGCGGGATGTGAAGCGGTCGTCCCTCGCCTCATGATGGGCATACCATTGGTGCCATCGAAGAGGCCGTTTGGACAACCGACCATCACCACCTCTTCCAACGCATCCAAGTCTGTCCACATCTGTGCATCGGGTATCAGCGACTCGTCCAAGAACACCGCATAGACGTTCTTTCCACCCAAGCTTCCGGGCTTGACCAGCTCTCCTACGGTTATGGCGCACAGGTCGACGCTCGGGTCGAGATGTCGCACAATTCCGCCCTCCCTAAGGGAGATGGTGACGTTGTGGTGGGTGCCAGAGGGTCCCGAGCCATCATCAAGGGCCTGATGAACGCAGATGGACAACCCATCAGCCCCGTCAATAACGTGCTTATTGGTAATCAACAGAGGCGCGACGCCCGGTCCAACGTTGAGATTGAAGTAAAATCCTGTGCCATAGCTTGTGACTTGGCCAGCGCGCATCGCAGCGATGCGAACTGAATTGTACAGCATTTGTTCGGAAGGGCTGGGCATGAGTCAAAATAGCCGCGGAGGGAGATTGGGCAACACCTTGGTTGGCCCTCCGACGGTGCCAGTTCCGCGCGGTATGTTGTTTTCATATGCTTGGGCGACAGCGGCGGCTCCCCTTTCGTCATCCTCCGGCAAGCCGCGGCTTCGCGGCGCAGACCGGGGGACCCAGCGGCGCGCGGGAGCGCGACCCTGTCGGGAGCGCGGTCGGGGACGCGGCGTCCGGTGAGGGCCGCACGCCGCCGCCTGTATTTCGCCGCTTCGCGGCGCCGCTGGGTCCCCCGGTTCCGCGCTTCGCGCGGCCCGGAGGATGACGAAAGGAAGGAACCCCAGCGCGAACCCGCCGCCGCAACCTCCGCTGCGGCTGCATCACGTCGACGCCCGCCGCCGCCGGGCATAGCCTTCCCGCATGGCCACCCACCGCACCTTCATCGCCAGCTACATCATGGCCAGCGGGCGCAACGGGACCATCTACATCGGCTCGACCTCGAACCTCACGAGCCGGGTGTGGAAGCACAAGACGCGCGTGTTTCCCGGCTTCACCGATGACAACGACTGCACCGACCTGGTCTGGTTCCAGCGCCACGTCTGGATGACAGCCGCCATCCGGCGCGAGCGACGGCTCAAGAAATGGCTGCGCGACTGGAAGCTGGCCCTGATCGAGCGCGACAACCCCGGCTGGTGCGATCTCGCCGCCGACTGGCACCCGGTCAACGACCCCGACTGGATGCCGCCCGTAGAGCCGGACTGACCCTTCCTTTCGTCAACCCGGGGCAAGCGGTGCAGCCGCGCCGACCCCGGGACAGGGCGGCGCGCGCGAGCGCGAAGTCGGGAGCGCTGCTCCGCGAGGGATGACGAAAAGCGGGAATTGCTGCGCTGCAAATCCCGCCTCTGTCTCCATAGTTCGAACAGCCACCCCGCTGTTTTCCCTGCACATCATCCCCGCGCCAGCGTCACGAACGCGCCCTGGTGGAAACCTCCCGCATACTGTTCCCATCCCGTCGATGGGGAGGGCGTCGGATCCACGCTCCTCGACGACGGCGGGCTGTGGTCGAGCGATGAAGCCCAGACGATGGAGAGTCCGGGGGTCCTCGAGGGCAGGGATGGATCCTGCCCGCTTGCTCGCCGCGCGCCTTGGGTGCGGTCAGATGGCCTCGCGATGGCGGGGGTATGTCCGTCCCGCCCCGGTTCGTCGCAAGGCGTCCGGGGCGATCCGTCAAAGGCCCGAATGCAGGGCCGCCAGTCGGAGGGCGCGTGGATAACGGCTACGCGGGGCAGCCTGTCTCGTCGAAACGGTACCACTACACCAGCACCGGGCGAGGCCCGGTCGCCCCGCGCCCTCCCCACCTTCCGCGGCTCCCGCCCCGGAAGCCGATCCCCCGTGCCTACTGCCTACTGCCTGTTGCCTGATGCCTGTTGCCTGTTGCCTGTTGCCTCCCCCAGTCCCCAACCCCCGGAGCCCCCGATGAAACCCCGCCGCCCCGCCCGCCAGCGCCGCCGCGACGCCTTCTACCGCGCCGTCCAGTGCATCCGCCTCGACCGCATCGCCGCCGGCACGCTCGAGCCGCGCTTCGACCGCGAGCACTATTTCCTCTGGACGCTGAACGCGCGGGGGCGGGCCGACTACGCCGACTTCATCGTCCCCGGCCTGCTGTTCATGGCCGAATACACCGCCGGGGAAACGGAGGCGGCCGACGACGCGGCGGCGACGCCCGCGCTCCCGCCGCCGGGGGCCGGCGCGATCACCGCTTCCTGAACCGCCCCGCCTCGGCCTTCAGACTCGCCCCCCAGTCGGTCGCCGGGTGATCCGGCTCGGGGACGAAGGGCAGCGAGCCCGCCACGCCGCGGGCGGCCAGGGCCAGGGGCAGGGCGAACAAGGGCAGCAGGCGCAGGGGCTTGCGGCGTTTGTCCGCGACGTCCCAGCCCTCGGCCTCGAAGGCCTCGGCCAGGTCGGCGGGGGACCGGCGATGCAGGTCGCGCAGATGGTCGGGCCAGTCGGCGGGCAGGGGGATTTCGGCGGCCTCGGCCGGGGTCAGGCCGAAGGCGGCGCGGGCCACGGCGTCGACCTCGGGATGGTCGTCGATCAGGTCGGGATCGGCGAGGCGCGGCTTCATCAGCGCCTTCAGCTCCAGATCGTCGACGCCGGGCAGGTCGATCAGGCGGCGCAGGGTCATGGCGCGGCGGCCCTTACGCCGGGGCGCCGAGGAAGTCGCGCTTGCCCAGCGGCACGCCGGCGCCGCGCAGCAGGCCGTAGGCCGTGGTCAGGTGGAAGAAGAAGTTGGGCAGGGCGAAACCGATGACATAGGCCTGACCCTTGAACGGCCATTCGCCGCCGGGGAATTTCAGCACCACCTCGCGGTCCTCCTGCCCGTCGATCGCCTCCCTCGGGACCGAGCCGATCCAGGCCAGGGTGGAGGCGATGCGGGCCTGCAGCTCGGCGATGGTGGTCTCGGTGTCCTCGTTGACCGGGGCCTCGACGCCGGACAGGCGGGCGACGCACAGCTTGGGCCCGTCGCAGGCGATCTGCACCTGTTTGGCCAGCGGGTGCATGTCGTCGATCAGCCGCCGGGCCAGCAGGGCCTCCGGGCTCTGGCCGGTCTCCGCGGCGTGGGCGGCGGCCTTGTCCAGCAGGGCCGACAGGGCCTTGAGGCTGCGGGTGAAGACGGGGACCGTCAGGTCGTACAGTTCGGTGGCCATGGCGGTCTCTCCTCGCGGGTCGGTTACGGCCCCGCTTCTGGCACGGCGCTACGGGAAGGTCACCACCGTCCTGACCGCCGCCCCGTCGGCGAGGGCGTCGAAGGCGGCGTTGATCCGCTCCAGCGGGATGGTCCCGGTCAGCAGCCGGTCCACCGGCAGCCGCCCCTCGCGGAACAGGCGGACGAAGCGGGGGATGTCGCGGCTGGGCACGCAGGTCCCGATGTACGACCCCTTCAGCGTCCGCTCCTCGGCGACCAGCTGGACCACATTGACGGCCAGGGCGGCCTCGGGCGGCGGCAGGCCGGCGGTGACCGTGGTCCCGCCCCGCCGCGTCATCCGCCACGCCGCCTCCAGCGCCCTGACGCCGCCGGCCATCTCGAACACGAAGTCGGCCCCGCCGCCGGTCAGGGCCCTGACCTGCTCCACGGCGTCCGGGTCCGCCGCATTGACTGTCCTGACCGGGCCGAGGCTGCGCGCCAGCGCCAGCTTCTCCTCGCTCAGGTCCACCGCCGCCACCGGGCTCGCCCCACTGGCCAGCGCCCCCAGCACCGACGACAGCCCGACCCCGCCGAGGCCCACCACCGCCACCGACTGCCCGGCCCTGACCTTCGCCGTATTGACCACCGCCCCGACGCCCGTCAGCACCGCGCAGCCGAACAGGGCGGCGTGCTCGAACGGGAGGTCGGCGTCGACCTTCACCAGCGAGCGCCGCGACACCACCGCATGGCCCGCGAAGGCCGAGCAGCCGAGATGATGATGCAGCTCGCCGCCCTCGCCGTGCAGCCGCACCCCGCCGCCCAGCAGCTCGCCCCGGCCATTGGCCGCGGCCCCCGGCTCGCACAGGGCCGGCCGCCCTCCGGCGCAGGGATCGCAGTGGCCGCAGCTGGGCATGAAGACCATGACCACGTGGTCGCCCACGGCCAGGTCGCCGACGCCGGGGCCCAGCGCCTCGACCACGCCGGCGGCCTCGTGGCCCAGCGCCATGGGCATCGGCCGCGGCCGGTCGCCATTGATGACCGAGAGGTCGGAGTGGCACAGCCCCGCCGCCCTGATGGCCACCATCACCTCGCCCGGCCCGGGCGGATCGAGCGTCACCGTCTCCAGCGACAGCGGGCGGCTGTCGGCGTAGGGGCGGGCGGCGCCCATGCTGCGGAGAATGGCGGCGGTCGTCTTCATGCCGGCGAGGCTAGGCGCTTGACGCCGCGTCCGCCAAGCCCAAGGCTCGCCAATGAAGCGCGCGCCAGACGCGCTCAAGCAGCGAGCGACCGCGTCGCGAGCGGTAGCGCACCAACAAGGGGAGAGCTTAATGACCGGGACCATCGAGCGGACCAAGCGCGGCGACTACCGTCGCTTCCAGGCCATCTCGACGCGCTGGATGGACAACGACGTCTACGGCCACGTCAACAACGTCGTCTACTACTCGTGGTTCGACACGGCGGTGAACCGGCTGCTGGTCGTCAACGGCCTGCTCGACATCCACCATGGCAAGGTCATCGGCCTGGTCGCCGAGACCGGCTGCCGCTATTTCGCGCCGACCGCCTTCCCGGACGAGATCCAGGCCGGCGTCCGTGTCGCCCACGTCGGCACCTCCTCGGTCCGCTACGAGATCGGCCTGTTCCGCAACAACGAGGACGAGGCCGCCGCCGTCGGCCATTTCGTCCACGTCTACGTCGACCGCGACACCAAGCGCCCGGTCGCGGTGGACGACAAGATGCGAGGCTTCCTGGAGAGCCTGAAGACCTGAGCCGTCGGCGCCCGAAACGCGCAATGCGTGTTGACGCTCTCCCGGTCCACCTGACATAGCTTTGCCGGGGGAGTGCAGAATGATCATTCGAAACGCCACGCTCCTGGCTGTGGCGGTCGTGTCCGCCGCCAGCCTGGGCGGCTGTGCAGACCGTGAAGGAACCGCCGGCGTCGAGGCCGCCGGAGACGAGGCCCCGGCGCTGGACGCCGGAGCGGCGCAGGCGGCGCTGGCGATGATCGCCCAGGATCTTAATGCCCCCCTCGCCGAGGTGCAGGCCCTGCTCGCGAGCGCGGCGGAGGACGGCGACATCCGCGCCCACGAGCTGACGCTGTACACGCCGGAGGGCTCGCTTCCCCTCGACTGGTGGGTCTGGAACAAGGGGCTCGTTCGCCTGGCGGAGGAGCCGGGCTACGGACCCTATATCGGACTGTCGGAGAAGGGCTCCCGCTTCCTCGGACTCGACGCCGCCGCCTGGCTGAAGCCGTCGCTGGTCGGGTCGCCGCGCATGGAATGCCGCTCCGCCGGGAGCGCGACGAGCGCGGCCTGCAGCGCCGAGGTCGCCTATGCGACGGCCGTTGGACCTGGAATCGACCTGGGCGCGATCGACCTGCCTCAGGCCAACGCCCATCTCGAAGCGGTGTTCGCGCCGGGCCAAGGCTGGTCCGTCAGCCGTCTCTCCACCGACGGCCCGACTCCCTCCGCCATGGTCCGCGCCGCCCTGTTCGGCACGGCCGACGATCGGACCGCGGCGCGCGCCCAGTATTCGACGTCGCTGACGGCCGCGCTCGAGCGGCAGGCGGCCGCGTCGCGGTCGGCCGACGCTCCGGCGCCCGCCGGCCCGGCCTATGCCGCCCCCGCCGCCACCGTCGCCCCGCCGAGCACGGCGTCGAAGCCGGCCGCCCCGGCGGCGGCGGCCCGCACGATCGTCAACGCCAGCTACTCCCGCCAGCCCACGAACGAAGAGTTGACGACCGTCTTCCCGGCGCAGGCGCTCCGGGACGGGATCTCGGGCCGCTCCACCATGAGCTGCATCGTGCTCGTCAGCGGGCGGCTGGACGGTTGCGCCGCCACCGCCGAGACCCCGGCCGGCTACCGCTTCGGCCAGGCGGCTGTCGCGGCGTCGCGCTTCTTTCGGATGAACCCGCGGACGGAAGACGGGACCCCGGTGGCGTCGCGGGTCAGCCTCTCGATCATTTGGACACCCTAGGCCCGAGGGCCTCTCTGGACATCACCCATGCTTAATCGGCTTGAATCCCTCTATCTGAACATCCTACGGGTCGTGATCCTGGTGCTCGCGACCATCCTGCTGGTCGTGGCCGTGATCGGCGCCGCGGTCGCGGGGCCGATGCTGCTGTCATCCTTCGGCGGCGGCGAGACCAACGCCGCGCGCATGGTCAAGGATGACCGGCTGGCGGACTATCTGGGTCAGGGGACCAGCCGAGGCGCGTCGGTCGGGGCCGAGGAGGCCGCCGAATTGGAGGATGCCGCGCGACAGTCGGACCGTCGCCTCCGCGAGGCCGCCGCCAACATCAGCCGCTATGTGCAGGCGAAACAGGGGTACAGCCCGATCGTCGCCGCCGTCACCGGCTATATCCAGGATCGCGCGGACAGCCTGCCCGCCAGCCTGTTCGACCGCTACGCTGACAGCATCCTGAGACTCTCCAAGGACCTCGCCGCCGCCCCCGCCACGGCCGCGCCGATCGACGTCGACCAGCTGATCGACTGGCATTTCGGCCAGTTCGCGAGCGCCGCGGAAGCGGCCCAGCAGCGCGACGCGGCGCGGGCCATGGAAGAGGCGACCCGGCGCGGAACCGCCATGGCCGCCGGCGCGGCGGCGGTTAGCTTCTTCATGATGTTCCTCCTGCTCGTCTTCGTCTTCGTGCTGGTCAAGATCGAGCGGAACCTGCGCCGCCTTCCGGTCTTGGTGGAGCGGGTGGGGGAGGGGCCGACCCCGGTCCAGCCCTAGATCAGTCGTCCAGCCGGCCCATCAGGGCCAGGGCGCCGACGGCGGTCAGCACGCCGAGGGCGAAGGCGGCGACGATGGCGCCGGTGGCGACGGCGGCCGGCACCGTGACCGGGCGGGCCTCGTACCATTCGACGATGTCGGCCTCCTCGAGGTCCTCGTCCGAATAGAGGTCGGCGTCCTGAATGGTGTCTTCGGCGGTCATGGCGGGCTCCGGCGGGGTCTGTCCGGAAATGCCCGGCGAAGCTGGCGGTTCCTGCCCGTGACAGCCGCCCCGCCATCGGCTAGATGCGCGGCTCACTTTTCGCCAGACCCAGAACACATCCTCATGGCCGGCCATTCCAAGTTCAAGAACATCATGCACCGCAAGGGCCGCGCCGATGCGCAGCGGTCCAAGCTGTTCTCCAAGCTGTCGCGCGACATCACCGTGGCCGCCAAGTCCGGCCTGCCGGACCCGGCCATGAACCCGCGCCTGCGCCTGGCGGTGAACAACGCCAAGGCCGAGAGCCTGCCCAAGGACGTCATCCAGCGCGCCATCAACAAGGCCTCCAGCGGCGACGCCGATACGATGGAGGAGATCCGCTACGAAGGCCGCGGGCCGGGCGGCGTCGGCATCATCGTCGAGGCCCTGACCGACAACCGCAACCGCGCCGGCTCCAACATCCGCGCCGCCTTCTCCAAGAACGGCGGGGCCCTGGGCGAGATGAACTCGGTCGCCTTCATGTGGGACCGGGTGGGCCAGATCATCTACCCGGCCGAGGCCGGCACCGAGGACGAGGTCATGGAGGCGGCCATCGAGGCCGGCGCCCAGGACGTCGAGAGCGACCTGGTCAAGCCTGACATCTACGAGGACGCGCCGGGCCACACCATCTGGACGAAGTTCGAGGACCTCAACGAGGTCGCCGACGCCATGTCGAAGGTGCTGGGCGACCCGAAGTCCACGGCGCTTGTCTGGAAGCCGCAGTCCGAGGTGCCGGTCACCGGCGAGGCGGTCGGAACCCTGATGAAGCTGCTCGATGCGCTCGACGCCGAGGACGATGTGCAGAACGTCTATTCGAACGAGGACATCTCGGACGAGGACCTGGCGAAATACGCCGGCTGACGCTCAGCGGGCGAAGCTGCGCAACTCGTCTGTGACCCAGCCGTCCGGATTGCGCAGGGGCCGGCCGGGACGGCGCAGCCGGATCAGCCCGTGCAGGGCCTCGGTCAGGTCGACCAGCTGATCTTCCGACAATTCGACGGCGGCGCGCAGAACCTCGGCCCGAAGCTCGTCATAGGCCTGCGGCGGCAGGCGCCGTTCCACTGGATGCCCCATGCCAGGCCTCCGCCATGCGCAGCACGCGGCCGCGACCGACTGTAACCTCGCAGCGCGCGTCGGGTTCCCGACTCGATGCGCCGTCTCCCGGACGGACCGGCAGGGCGGGGGGAACGGCGCGGTCGCCACGCCCGTTGGCGCGTTATGGACCTGGCCTCGCTTCCGGACTTCGCCCTGCCCCTGCTCGCCGCCGTGCTGGCGGGGGGGCTGATCGGTTTCGAACGCGAGTGGCGCGGACGAGCCGCCGGGTTCAGGACCCACATCCTCGTCTGCCTCGCCTCCTGTCTGCTGATGGAGGCGGCGGTGTCGCAGGGCGCTTGGCGGTTCGCCGCCCTGCCCGGGACCGAGATCGTCAGCGACCCCACCCGGATGGCGCACGGGGTGCTGACCGGCATCGGCTTCCTCTGCGCCGGCGTGATATTCCGCGCCGGATTCTCGATTCACGGCCTGACCACGGCGGCGTCGCTGTGGATCACGGCGGCCATCGGCCTGCTTCTGGGGGCGGGGCTCTTCGAGCTCGCGGCGACGGGGACCGTGCTCACCGTCGTCATCCTGGCGGCGCTCCGGCTGGTCAGCGTGCGATTGCCGCAGCAGACCATCGTCGACGCGGCCGTGGTCTGGCGACGGGACGCGCCGGGTGCGGAGGAGGCGGTCGAGGCCGCCATCGGCGAGATCGGCGGGTCGCCCGGCGGCGACCGGTACGAACTGCTCGACGGAGGAGAGTCCGTGCGGCGGACCTTCCGGCTGAGGGCGGTCGGCGACGAAAGCCTCAAGGCCCTGGCGAGCCGCCTGCGCGCCCTCGAGGGCGTCACCGGCTACCGTCTCGACCCCCGTGACGACTGACGCCGCTTGCCCGGCCGGCGGAGACGGGCCTAGGTTGAGGATTCGTCAGTTTGCGGAGTGAATCTTGATAGATTGGGATCTGGTCTGGCCGGTCGCCGCGGCCATGACGGCGGGAGGGCTGATCGGGGTCGAACGCACCTATCACGGGCATCCGGCGGGGTTCAGGACCCACATTCTCGTCTGTTTGACCAGCTGCCTGCTGATGCTCGCGGCGATGCACCAGGCGACCTGGGAGTTCCTCGCCCTGCCGGGCCAGACGGTGGTCATCGATCCCACCCGGATGTCGCACGGCCTCCTGACCGGCATCGGCTTCCTGTGCGCCGGCGTCATCTTCCGCGAGGGCTTCTCGGTGCACGGCCTGACCACGGCGGCGTCGCTGTGGGTCACCTCGGCGATCGGAGTCCTCTACGGCGTGGGCATGCTGAATCTGGCCCTGATCGGCTCCGGCGCCACCCTCGCCGTCCTGGCCGTGCTGCGGCTGCTCGACGCCAAGCTGCCGCACGTCGGGGTCATGGACGTGACGCTGCGCTGGAAGCAAGGGGCGGCGCCCAGCGAGGCGGCGCTGCGCGACATGCTGCGCGCGCGGGGACTCCGCGCCGTGCGCATCGGCCACGTAATGAGCCCCGACTGCCTGATCCACGAGCACCTGCTCAAGGTGAAGGGCCCCATGCCCATTGACGCCGACGCCCTGGTCGCCGAGCTGTGCGGACGCGAAGGCCTGGCCGGCTTCTCGGTGCTGCCCCGCGACGAATAGGCCGCAGCGGGCGCTTGACCCGCCGCCTCGTCATCCCGATTTGCGGCTCTCCCCGCCGAAGGAAGGATCGCCATGCAAGGCTTTGTCGCCAACATCGAAGACCTGACCGTCAGGAACACCGACTTCCGGCGCGTGCTCTACACCGGCAAATATCTGCAGCTGGTGCTGATGACCCTCCAGCCGGGTGAGGAGATCGGCGCCGAGGTCCACGAGGACCACGACCAGTTCTTCCGCATCGAGAGCGGCTCGGGCGAGGTGTCGATCGACGGCAAGCGCACGCCGGTCAAGGACGACGACGCCATCATCGTTCCCGCGGGCGCCCGGCACAATGTCGTCAATACCGGCGACGCGCCGCTGATGCTCTACACCCTCTATGGCCCGCCCGAGCACCGCGACGGCGTGGTCCGCGCCACCAAGGCCGAGGCCGACGCCTCCGAAGAGCATTTCGACGGCAAGACCACCGAATAGGCTCGCGCGCACGCCGGTCATTGTCCGCTAACCCTCTTTGCGGCATGACTGGAACGGATGGCGAACACCTTGATTCCAGATGGGGCGACCCGGATACTCGGTCTCGACCCCGGCCTGCGCCGCACCGGATGGGGCGTGGTGGCGGCCGAGGGCTCGCGCCTGCGCTGGATCGCTCACGGCGTCGTCGCCCCGCCGGAGACCGCCCCGTTCAGCGAGCGCCTGCTCCATCTGCTTGACGCGATCGGCGAGATCTGCGCCGCCCACGCCTGCGACGAGGCGGCCATCGAGGAGGTCTTCGTCAACATGAACCCGGCCTCGACGCTCAAGCTCGGCCACGCCCGCGCCGCCGTCATGCTGGCCCCGGCCCGCCACGGGCTCAGCGTCGCCGAATATTCGCCCAATCTGATCAAGAAGGCGGTGGTCGGCGCCGGCCACGCCGACAAGACCCAGATCGCCTTCATGGTGAAGCGGCTCCTGCCCACGGCCGGCGATGTGAAGGCCGACGCCGCCGACGCCCTCGCCGTCGCCATCACCCACGCCCAGCTGCGCAAGCGGGCCCTGCTCGCGGGTGCGGCATGATCGGCCGGCTCAGAGGCGTGCTGGCCGAGGTCGAGCCCGACCACTGCCTGATCGACTGCGCCGGCGTGGGCTATGTCGTCTTCTGCGGCGCCCGCACCCTGCAGCGCCTGCCCGCGCCCGGCGACGAGGCCACCCTGCAGATCGACTCGACCTTCAACGCCGAGAGCGGCCCGCGCCTCTACGGCTTCCTGTCCCGCGACGAGCGCCGCGCCTTCCGCACCCTGACCGACATCCAGGGCGTTGGCCCCAAGGCCGCCCTGTCGGTGCTCGACGTCCTCCCCCCCGGGGAGCTCGCCGCCGCCGTGGCCCGCGAGGACAAGGCCGCCGTGGCCCGCGCCAACGGCGTCGGCCCCAAACTGGCCCTGCGCATCGTCACCGAGCTGAAGGGCAAGCCGCTGGGCGACACCTCCTTCACCCCCTCCGCGCCCGGCGTCCACGCCGAGGTCGCTCCGCCCGCGCCCAGCCTCACCGGCGAGGCCGTCTCGGCCCTGCTCGGCCTCGGCGTCGCCGAGGTCAACGCCCGCCGCGCCGTCGACCAGGCCCTGATCCGGCTCGGCGAAGACGCCGACCTGTCGGCCGTCATCCGCGCGGCGTTGCAGGAGCTGGGGCGTTGAGGGGCTCAGTTCTTGCCCTTCTCCCCTTGCGGGAGAAGGTGGCCCGCGCAGCGGGTCGGATGAGGGGTCGCACCGCCGTCACCCCACACGGCCCTGTCCTCCCGCCCGCGAGGCCCCGTCGACCCCTCATCCGTAATGCTTCGCATGCCACCTTCTCCCGCAAGGGGAGAAGGGAAGGGATGCTCCCATGACCGACGACCGCATCATCTCCCCCGAACCCGCCCCCGGCGAAACCTACGACCGCGCCCTGCGGCCCCAGACCCTGTCCGAGTTCGTCGGCCAGGAGCAGGCCAGGGGCAATCTGAAGGTCTTCATCGACGCCGCCCGCGCCCGCAACGAGGCGCTCGACCACGTCCTGCTGTTCGGCCCGCCCGGCCTGGGCAAGACCACCCTGGCCCAGATCGTCTCGCGCGAGCTCGGCGTCGGCTTCCGCGCCACCTCCGGCCCGATCCTCGCCAAGGCCGGCGACCTCGCCGCCATCCTGACCAATCTCGAACCGCGCGACGTCCTCTTCATCGACGAGATCCACCGCCTCGCCCCGGCGGTCGAGGAGATCCTCTATCCGGCCATGGAGGACCACGTCCTCGACCTGATCATCGGCGAGGGCCCCTCCGCCCGCTCGGTGCGCATCGACCTGGCCCCTTTCACCCTCGTCGGCGCCACGACCCGCGCCGGCCTGCTGGCCACGCCGCTGCGCGACCGCTTCGGCATCCCGCTGCGGCTGGAGTTCTACACCCCGGACGAGCTGGTGCGCGTGATCATGGGCGCGGCCCGCAAGATGGGCGCCCCGATCGCCGAGGACGGCGCCCGCGAGATCGCCTCCCGTTCCCGCGGCACCCCTCGAGTCGCCGGCCGCCTGCTGCGCCGCGTCCGCGACTTCGCCACCGCCGAGGGCGCCGCCTCTATCGACCGGCTCGCCGCCGCCCGCGCGCTCAGCCGGCTCGAGATCGACGAGGCCGGCCTCGACGCCAACGACCGCCGCTTCCTCAAGGCCCTGATCGAGAACTACGGCGGCGGTCCCGTCGGCATGGACACCCTCGCCGCCGCCATCGCCGAGGCCCGCGACGCGGTCGAGGACGTCATCGAGCCCTACCTCCTCCAGCAGGGTTTCATCCAGCGCACCCCCCGCGGCCGCATGGCCTGCGCCCGCGCCTACAGCCATCTCGGCCTGACCGAACCGCCGCGCGTCCCCGAGCAGGGCGGCCTGTTCGGGGGCAAGTAGCCCTTCACCCGGCTCGCGAACCCCGGCATGCTTGGCCGCGAACGGAGGACGCATGGCGCCACGGAGGATCAGGGTCGAGCGGTTGATCGCGGTGCTGGGCGCCGCGGTGCTGATCCTCGGCGGCCTGCTGCTCTGGCTCGTCACCCGCAGCGGCGGCATCGGCGGCGGCGAACCCTCGGTCGAGGAGCGGGCGGGGGCCCAGCTACGCGAGCACGTCGGGCCGAACGCCGTCGTCCGCTACACCGAACGCGGCCGCCGCCGGGCCGTCTGCGGCTACGTCTCGACCGACGGCCAGCTGGTCGTCTTCATCTCGCGCCCCAACCGCATCCTGCTGGAAACCGATCCGCTCAAGGCCGAGTTCGACGAGATGCTGCGCGACGTCTGCCCCGGCTTCCTGACCCGCGCCCCGGCCGCGGGCGGAGGCGCGCGCCCATGATCGACCGCCCCACCGCCGGCCGCTTCGAGGGGCGCGAGCACCGCCTGCCGGTCCGCGTCTACTACGAGGACACCGACTTCACCGGCCTGGTCTACCACGGCAATTACGTCCGCTATTTCGAGCGCGGACGGTCCGACGCCCTGCGCCTGATGGGGATCGGCCACGCCGAACTGCTGGACGGCGACCAGCCCATGGCCTTTGTGGTGACGAAGATGCAGCTGGACTTCCTCAGGCCCGCCCGCATCGACGAGGAACTCGTCGTCCGCACCCGCTACGAGGCGATCAAGGGGCCCCGGCTGCTGATCTCGCAGGTCATCACGCGCGGGGACGAAACCCTGTGCCGCGCCGCCGTCGAGGTGGTCTGCATCCACATGGACGGACGCCCTCGCCGCCCGACGGCCGCCTTGCGCGACAAGGTCGGACCGTGGCTGACGGGCGAACCCTGACCACATTGCGAACCTGTCACGTGCAGTCAGTCGACGGTGTGGCTAGACCTCGCTAGATCCGGCTGAATCGCCACATATCCGCCACGCCCGTCCGGTGCACAGGACACACGGACGAATGAGGACGACCGAATGACCATCGCCGCCGAAGCATCGATGATGCTGAACCCCGTGGACCTGTTCATGAAGGCCGATCTGGTGGTCAAGGCCATCATGGTCGGCCTCGGGGTCGCCTCGCTGTGGTCGTGGGCCGTGATCATCGACAAGGCGGTCCGCTTCATCTCGCTGAACAGCCAGGCCACGGCGTTCGAGCGTGCGGTCGGCTCCGGCCGCTCGCTCGAGGAAGTCGCCTCCCAGGCCGGGCCCGACCCGGCGCACCCGCTGCCGCGCATGCTGATCATCGCCCTGACCGACTGGCGCGAGGCGCGCACGCGCGGGCCGCTGACCGAGGGGCAGGGCAATTTGCTGATGGCGCGCATCGACCGCGCTCTGGACAGCCTGATCGCGCGCGAGGGCCAGAGGGTCGAGGGCGGGCTGGGCGTGCTGTCGGTGGTCGCCACCTCGTCGCCCTTCATCGGCCTGTTCGGCACCGTCTGGGGCATCATGAACGCCTTCGGGGCCATCGCCGCCTCGGGCAACACCAACCTCGCGACCGTGGCGCCGGCCATTTCGGAGGCCCTGTTCGCCACCGCCCTGGGTCTGGCCGCGGCCATCCCGGCCTATATCGCCTACAACAAATTCTCCATCGACGCGGGCAAGTTCACCGGCCGTCTGGAGAGTTTCGCCGACGACCTGCAGGCCGCCGTCGCGCGCCGCCTCGGCGCCCCGTCCAGCCCGTCGCCGCAGCCCGCGGCCGACTACAGCCGCCGGGAGCTCTGAGCATGGCTCTCGGAGGCGGTGGCGGCGCGGGCGGACACGTCCGGGGCCGCAGACGGGCCCGCAAGCGGCCCCTCAGCGAGATCAACGTCACGCCGCTGGTCGATGTGATGCTGGTGCTGCTGATCATCTTCATGATCTCGGCCCCGCTGCTGACCACCGGCGTGGAGGTCGAGCTGCCAAAGACCGAGGCGAGCGCCGTCGACGTCACCGATCAGCCGGTGACCGTTTCGATCGACCGCGACGGGGCCATCTTCGTGGGCGAGAGCGGCGTCGACTGGAACGATCTCGTGGCTCGGGTGGCCCGCGAGGGCGGCGCCGAGGCCCGCGACAAGCCGGTCTTCGTGCGCGCCGACGGCCGCGCGCCCTACCAGGCCGTGGCCCGCGTCATGGCCCGGCTCTCCGCCGCCGGCTTCACCAGGCTGAACCTGATCACCGACACCTCCGCTCCGGCCGAGGGAGGCTGATCCCTTGGAGCGTCCCGCCCCGGCCCTGATCGGATCCGTGCTCGTCCATGCGGCGGTCATCGGCGCGGTGCTGTTCGCCATGATGTTCGACGGCGGCCGGCCGCCGCCGCAGATCGTCAATGCGGTGCCGGTCTCGATCGTCTCCAGCGAAATCGTGCTCGGCGGCCCGGCCGACGCACCTTCCGAGGAGCCGGCGGTGGACGCCGCCGCCGCGCCGCCTGTCGAGGCGCCGGAGCCCCCGCCGCCGACGCCGACGCCGGTCCCCACGCCGCGCCCGCCCGAGCGGACGGTGGCGCCCCGGCCCACCCCGCGCCCGACCCCGCCGCCGCCGCCCGCCAACCCGCCGCCGGCGAAGAAGCGCGAGACGCCCCGCCCTCGCGAGGAGACGCTCGACCTCGGCAAGCTCGCCGCCGAGCGCCGCAACAACTCGCCCCGGCGGGACACGCGGCCTCCGTCCGGCCAGCAGTCCAGCGGCACGGCCGGCCAGACCAGCGGCCCGGTGATCACGGCGATGTTCGAGCAGGTCTACCCGAACTGGACGCCGCCCTGTCAGACGCCGGGCGCGGAGGATCTGCGCATCCAGATGGATGTGACCCTCGACGCCCGAGGCCGCATCACCGACGGGCCGACCCTCGTCGGGGCTCGCAACGAGTCCGTCTGGCGGGCCGTCGCGGCGGGGGCGATGCAGGCGGTGGTGCGCACCGCTCCCTTCGACGTGCCGCCGGGCTTTACGGGAGGCGAGTACCGGGCGACCTTCCTGACCCGGCGGATGTGTGGAGGCTGATCCGGCATGATTCTCGCCCTGACCGCGTCACTGGCCCTCGCCGGGCAGGCGGCGCCGCCAGCCCAGGCCTCCGAAGAGCAGCAGGTCCAGGCCGCCGCCGACTTCGGGCAGGTCTATCGAAACTGGACCGTCCATTGCTCCATCCCGGGCATTCGGGAGATGCGCATCTCCTTCGATGTTGAGCTGGACGCCAACGGCGCGATCGTCGGGCAGCCGGTGCTCGTCCGTCCCCGGAACACGCCGGCGTACCAGGCGGCGGCCCACGGCGCGCGACAGGCCCTGCTGGCCTCCGCGCCCTTCGATGTCCCGGAGGGGTATCAGGGCGGCCGCTATCGCCCGACCTTCCTTCCGGGGCGGGTGTGCCCGGAAGCTGACGAAGACTGATCAGGCCCGAAAGTCGCCCCATTCACGGCCATGCTGCTTCCTCACGAACGGTCCGGTGATAAGGATCGGCGAACGTCTGACTTGCGGGAGCTATCGATGCCTCTGAACCGACTTCTGGCCGGTGTCGCCATTCTGGCCATGACGGCGAGCGCCGTGACGGCGCAGACGCCCCCCGCCCAGCCCGGCCAGACGGGTCCCCAGGAAGTCATCATCGACCAGGGCGTGCTGCGCCCGTTCCAGATCGCGGTGGTCGATTTCAACGGCGAGAACGGCTCCGACCTCGCCAGCGTGATCCGCGCCGACCTGCGCCGCTCCGGCTATTTCGAGCCGCTGGACCCGGCCAGCTTCGTCGAGACCGGCCTGACCCTGGCCAACGCCCCGAACTTCCCGCAGTGGACCTCGATCGGGGCCCAGGCCGTGCTCTACGGGTCGGTCACCCCGCGGCCCGACAACCGCTACGATTTCGGCTTCCGCCTCTACGATCCGTACCGCCAGTGCCAGCTGGCCTCCTACCGCTTCACCGCCACGCTCGAGCAGTCGCGCCGCATCGGCCACAAGATCGCCGACCTGGTCTATCAGCGCATGACCGGCGAGGCCGGATTCTTCGACAGCCGCGTGCTGTTCGTGTCGGAGAGCGGCACCCAGCTGAACCGCCTTTCGCGCCTCGCCATCTCCGACCAGGACGGCTTCAATCCCGTCTACCTGACCCAGGGCGACGAGATCATCATGTCGCCGCGCTTCTCGCTGAACGATCCCAACGAGATCACCTACGTCGCGCTCGGCAAGGACTACAGCCGCATCTACCTGTTCAACCTGTCGACCGGGCGGCGGGAGTCGCTGGGCGAGTTCGACGGCCAGGTGCTGGCCCCGCGCTTCTCGAACGACGGCTCCAAGATGGCCTTCTCGATCATCCGGGGCGGCAACACCGACGTCTATGTGATGGACCTGGCCAGCCGGCAGGTGCGCCGCCTGACCAACGACCCGGCCATCGACACTTCGCCCTCGTTCAGCCCGGACAACAGCCAGATCGTCTTCACCTCGGACCGCTCCGGTTCGGCGCGACTGTACGTCATGCGCGCCGACGGTACCGGCCAGCGCCCGATCTCGCGCGGGGGCGGCATCTACACCGCCCCGAACTGGAGCCCGCGCGGCGACCTGATCGCCTTCACCAAACAGGGCGGCGGCCGCTTCTCGACCGGGGTGATGAACCCCGACGGCACCGGCGAACGCATCCTGTCGTCCAGCTATTTCGAGGAGGGGCCGTCGTGGGCTCCGAACGGCCGCTACATCATGTTCGCGCGCCAGTCGCCGGGCGGCGACACCCGGCTGTGGACCGTCGACCTGTCCGGCCGGGTGATCAACCAGGCCGGCTACAACGGCCGGGGCTCCGACCCCGCCTGGTCCCCGCTCCTCGACGAACAGCCGACCAACGTCGGAGGCGGTGGCCCGGACAGCTGTTCAACCTGAATGCGAGCGGAGCCTTTGGGCTCAATTCCGCGTTATCGCGGCTGGCGAAATCGCTGGCGCGACAGTACCCCGTGATTATAGCAAAGCTGGAGGCCGAGGCCTCGCACCAAGGAGACGATCGATGATGAAGACCTCGACCCTCGTCCGTCTGGCCGCCGTGGGCGTCGCCGTGACGGCCATCGCCGCCTGCACCCCGCGCCGCCCGGTCGACACCGGCGCCGGCGACGCCCCGGCCCCTTCGACGGGCCCGCAGTATCCGACCGCCCCGAGCGGTCCGGTCGACGGCGGCAACCTGGGTTCCGCCGCGCCTGGCTCCGAACAGGACTTCGTCGTCAACATCGGCGATCGCGTCTATTTCGACCTCGACAGCTATGAGATCCGTCCCGACGCCTACCCGCGCATGGACGCCCAGGCCGCCTGGCTGCAGCGCTATCCGCAGGTCACCGTCCGCATCGAGGGCAATGCCGACGAGCGCGGCACGCGCGAATACAACCTCGCCCTCGGGGCCCGCCGCGCCGAGTCGGTGCGCACCTACCTGGTCCAGCGCGGCGTCTCGGCCTCGCGTATCGACACCATCAGCTACGGCAAGGAACGGCCGATCGCCGCCGGCTCCAACGAGGAAGCCTGGGCCCGCAACCGCAACGCCCATACGGCCATCGTCAGCGGCGCCACGCGCTGATCGGGCTCCGTCGTCGAACGTCAGGAGGGGCGGCCGTTTCAGCGGCCGCCCCTTTCCTTTTGACCGGCGCGGGGCGGCGCCGCTAGATCGGGCCAGGCGGACAGGGGAAACGGGCATGGACATCGACGCGGCGGGCGGCGCGGCCTCGGCCGGGATTCTGGCGGGGGCCATTGAGCGGCCGACCGGCCACGCCGGCGACGCCGAGGGCAATTGCACCGACTGCGGCCAGCCGGTGGAGGGCAAGTTCTGCTCCAACTGCGGGCAGCCCACCCATGTGCACCGCTCGCTCCTGCACCTCGGCGAGGAGATGCTTCACGGCGTGCTGCATTTCGACGCCCGCATCTGGCGCACCCTGCCGCTGCTGGCCGTCAATCCGGGCCGGTTGACGCGCGAATGGGTCCAGGGCCGGCGCACCCGCTATGTCTCGCCGCTGGCGATGTTCCTGTTCACCGTCTTCCTGATGTTCTTCGTGTTCAGCTTCTCGGGGGGTCTGGAGCCCGACGTGAACACCACGATGTCGCCGGCCGAGCGGACCGCTCTGATGGAGGATCTCGAGGCGGCCCGGGCGGAACTGGCCGAGGATCTCAGGGCCTCCGAAGCGCAGCCCGGATCGAACGCCCTCAAGCTGACGGCGCGGGCGCAGGAAACCACGGTCAGCATGCTGGAGACGCGGCTCGGCCTCTCGTCCGGCTCCGCCGCGCAGCGCACCGACGGCTTCGTGCCCGGTAGCTGGCAGGCGCAGGTCCACGACGCCGTCGCCTCGGGCGAGATAAAGGTCAGTCTCGGCAACGAGCACCTGAACAAGACGGTGACCAAGAAGCTGCTCAACCCCGACCTGGCGATCTACAAGATTCAGCAGACCGCCTATAAATTCAGCTTCCTGCTGATCCCGATCTCGATTCCCTTCGTCGCCCTGCTGTTCCTGTGGCGGCGGGGCTTCACCCTCTACGACCATGGCGTCTTCGTGCTGTATTCGCTGACCGCCATGTCCATCCTGATGATGGTGATCTCCCTGTTCGGCCCCTTGTGGAGCGGGTTCGCCGTCGCCGGGGCCCTGCTGTTCGCCTTCGGTGTGCCGGCGCACATGTTCGCCCAGCTGAAGGGCGCCTACGGCCTGTCGTGGTTCTCGGCGGCGTGGCGGACCCTCTTCCTGCTGATGTTCGCCAGCATCGCCTTCAGCCTGTTTATTCTGGCCATCATCCTGCTGGGGCTGACCGGATGACGCCTTGCGGCGGCCTCAAATCGGTGGGACGAAAACAACCATGCTGAAGCTGCCCCCCGCCCTCCGCTCCCGGAACGCCCTCGTCGCCGTGCTGGGCGTCGTCCTGGTCGCCGGCACGACCACGGTCGTGGCCCAGACCGCCCCCATGGAGCCGATCCAGTGGGACAGGCGCAGCCTTGAGCGGCTGGACCGCAACGTGCGCCGCCTCGAGCGCGCCCTGACCCAGCGCAACGCCGCCGGCCAGCCGGTCATCATGGAGCCGGAGCCCGAGGTCGTGGCCCTGACCGGCCGCGTCACCATCATGGATCGCCGCCTCAACGACCTCGAGGCCACGCTGCAACGGGTCAATGGCGACCTCGAGCGGCTGACTTTCCAGCTGGACGAGACGACCCGGGACAACGCCGCCCTGGGCGCCCGCCTGCGCGACGCCGAGACCCGCCTGCGCGACATCGCGGCCGCGGCCGAGCGGGAGGCGGAGCTCAACGCCCCGATCAGCTCGACCTCTCCGACCGGCGACCCGGCCCGCGATCTGGCCGCCGCCGTGCGGCTGGCCGCCTCCGACCCGGCCATGGGCGACCGCGCCCTGCAGACCGTGACCCTCGCCTGGCCCGATACGCCGCAGGCCCGCGAGGCCAGCGCCCGCCTCGGCGACCTGCGCGTCTCCGCCGGCGACAGCGCCGGGGCCGTCGCCTATTACGCGGCGGCGCTTGAGGGCTGGCCGACCACGCCCTGGGCCGCGGCCACGGTGCTGGAGCTGGCCACGGCGCTGAACGCCAACGACCGCAAGACCCAGGCCTGCACCGCCCTCGGCGACTTCGACCGGCGCTACGCCGCAGGGGCCAGCGCCGCGGTGCGCGCCCGGGCGGCCGCCCTGCGCACCGAGTTCGCCTGCCCGGCGGCCCGGAGAGCCGGCTGAGCCTCACCGCCCCCGCCTGGATCGAGCGGATCCGCGAACGGCTGACCGCGCGGCTCGCGCAGACTACGGACCGGCCTGTCGCCCTGGCCCTGTCCGGCGGCGGCGATTCCATGGCGCTGCTGGCCGTCGCCTGCGACTGGGCCCGCGACCACGGGCGGCCCCTGCTGGCCCTGACGGTCGATCACGGACTCGATCGCGACAGCGCCCGCTGGACCGCCTTCGCCAGGGAGGCCGCCCGCGCCGCCGGGGCTGACTGGCGAGGCCTGTCGTGGACCGGCCCGAAGCCGGCGGCCGGCCTGCCCGCCGCGGCCCGCGCCGCCCGCCACCGGCTGATCGCCGACGCCGCCCGGGATGCGGGCGCCCGCGTCGTCCTCTTCGCCCACACCGCCGGCGACGTGGCCGAGGGCGAGCTGATGCGGACGGCGGGCTCGAGTCTCGGCCGCCTGCGCGACTGGTCGCCGTCCCCCGCCTGGCCCGAGGGCAGGGGCTTGATGCTGCTGCGGCCGATGCTCGATGTCGGCCGGGCGGAGCTGCGGGCGTGGCTGAAAGGGCAGGGGTCCGGCTGGGTCGACGACCCGGCCAACGACGACCCGAGATACGCCCGTGCCCGCGCTCGTGCTTCCCTTCTCCCATCGGGAGAAGGAGGGGCCCGCGCCGTCAGGCGTGGGAGGATGAGGGGGTACGGTGCAAGCTCTCCCGGCGCCGTATCCCCTCACCCTCCCGCTCGCCGGTCGGCGAGCGGGCCCCTCCCTCTCCCGATGGGAGAGGGATATTTCAGCATCGATCGCGCCGTCTCCGCCCGCACCCTGGCCGCCGCCCTCGTCTGCGCCGGCGGCGGCGACCGCCCCCCGCGCGGTGATCGCCTCCAGCGCCTTCTCACCCGTCTCGAGGCCGGCGAGACCTTCACCGCCACACTGTGCGGGGCCCGCCTGGACGCCGGACCCGATCAAGTCCTCGTGATCCGCGAGCCCGGCGAGTTCATCCGCCGCCCCGCGCCGCCCCTGCTTCTTGCGCCCGGCGTCGAGACCGTCTGGGACGGACGCTGGTCCTTCACCGCCGCGGAGCCGGGATGGGGGGTCGCCCCCGCCGCCGGCCGGATGGCCGCGCTGTCGAGGGCCGACCGCGGCCGGCTGAACGACTTGCCGTCGGCGGCCCGGGGCGGCCGGCCTGTGCTGATCCGGAACGGCGCGGCTGCCCCGGTTCTTGCAGACGCCGCCGTGACCGCGCGCTCGCTGGTCGAAGAGAGACTGGCGCTCGCACTGGACCGAATGACGCACGAGATGGAGCTGGAGCCGCGCGCGCATGGCGCTACGCCCCGGAACCACCTATTTTCTGGCACTGACTTAGGCGAATAGGGGAGCGCGCCGCGCTTCCAGGGATCGAACAAGAATGAATCTTCGCAATCTGGCCATTCTCGGCGCCGTCATCCTGGGCGCGCTCGCCTTCTATGTGGCTGTGGACCGGGGCAGCGGCGCGATCGCCACGCCCGGGCAGAAGGCCGCCTCCGCGCGTCCGCAGGAGATGACCTATTCCCAGCTGCTCGCGGCTCGCGACGCCAGGGACATCAAGGCGGTCGAGGTCAAGAACGAGACCCTGACCCTCCAGATGAAGGACGACCGCAAATACACCGTCGTCACTCCGGTGCCGAACGGCGACCTGATCGAGAGCCTTCAGGCCTCCGGCGCCCAGATCAATGTCAAGAACACCCGCCAGTCGATCTGGGTCAGCGCCCTGATCGGCCTGCTGCCGTTCGTGCTGATCATCGGCCTGTGGGTCCTGATCATGCGTCAGATGCAGGGCGGGGCGCGCGGCGCCATGGGCTTCGGCAAGTCCAAGGCCAAGCTGCTGACCGAGCACAAGGGCCGCAAGACCTTCGATGACGTCGCCGGCGTCGACGAGGCCAAGGAGGAGCTGCAGGAGGTCGTCGACTTCCTCAAGGACCCGGCCAAATTCCAGAAGCTGGGCGGCAAGATCCCCAAGGGCGCCCTGCTGGTCGGCCCTCCCGGCACCGGCAAGACCCTGCTGGCCCGCGCCGTCGCGGGCGAGGCGGGCGTGCCCTTCTTCTCCATCTCGGGCTCGGACTTCGTTGAGATGTTCGTCGGCGTCGGCGCCAGCCGCGTCCGCGACATGTTCGAACAGGCCAAGAAGAACGCCCCCTGCATCATCTTCATCGACGAGATCGACGCCGTCGGGCGTCACCGCGGCGCCGGACTCGGCGGCGGCAACGACGAGCGCGAGCAGACCCTCAACCAGCTGCTGGTCGAGATGGACGGCTTCGAGTCCAACGAGGGCATCATCCTGATCGCCGCCACCAACCGGCCCGACGTGCTCGACCCGGCCCTGCTGCGTCCCGGCCGCTTCGACCGCCAGGTCGTGGTGCCCAATCCCGACGTCAACGGCCGCGAGAAGATCCTCCGCGTGCACATGAAGGACGTGCCCCTGGCCGCCGACGTCAACGTCAAGACCATCGCCCGCGGCACCCCCGGCTTCTCCGGCGCCGACCTGGCCAACCTCGTCAACGAGGCGGCCCTGATGGCGGCCCGCAAGGACCGCCGCATGGTCACCCACCGCGACTTCGAGGACGCCAAGGACAAGGTCATGATGGGCGCCGAGCGCAAGTCGATGGCCATGAACGACGAAGAGAAGCGCATGACCGCCTATCACGAGGCCGGCCACGCCATCGTCGCCATGAACGTCAAGATGGCCGATCCGGTGCACAAGGCGACCATCGTTCCGCGCGGCCGCGCCCTCGGCATGGTCATGCAGCTGCCGGAGGGCGACCGCTATTCGACCAGCTTCCAGCAGATGGTCGACCGCATCGCCATCCTCGCCGGCGGCCGCGTGGCCGAGGAGAAGATCTTCGGCAAGGAGAATGTCACGTCGGGCGCCAGTTCCGACATCCAGCAGGCGACCAAGCTGGCCCGGGCCATGGTCACGCGCTGGGGCTTCTCCGACAAGCTCGGCACCGTCGCCTATGGCGAGAACCAGGAGGAGGTCTTCCTCGGCCACTCTGTCGCCCGTAGCCAGAACGTCTCGGAAGAGACCGCCCGGATCATCGACGAAGAGGTCAAGCGCATCGTCACCGAGGGTTGGAATGTCGCCCGCCAGATCCTGACCGACAAGGCCGAGGACCACGAGAAGCTGTCCCAGGCCCTGCTCGAGTACGAGACCCTGTCGGGCCAGGAGATCAAGGATCTGCTGGAGAAGGGCGTCGCTCCGAACCGCGACGAGAGCAACTTCCCCAACTCGGGCCCCTCGGTCTCGGTGCCGATCACCCCGGTCTCGGACGGCGTCGACGTCGAGCAGCCGACGGTCCACTAGGCGCGGCGCCCCCTCGCCGGTCTCCTGTTCCTTTCGTCATCCCGGGCTCTCGCTGCGCTCGCTCCCGGGATGACGAAAGCGGGAATTGCTGCGCTGCAAATCCCGCCTCTGTCTCCATAGTTCGAACAGCCAACCCGCTGATTTCCCGGCGCATCCTCCCCGCGCCAGCGTCACGAACGCGCCCTGGTGAAAACCTCCTGCATACTATTGCCCATCCCGTCGATGGGGGAGGGCGTCGGATCCACGTTCCTCGACGACGGCGGGCTGTGGTCGAGCGATGAAGCCCGGACGATGGAGAGTCCGGGGGTCCTCGAGGGCAGGGATGGATCCTGCCCGCTTGCTCGCCGCGCGCCTTGGGTGCGGTCAGATGGCCCCGCGATGGCGGGGGTATGTCCGTCCCGCCCCGGTTCGTCGCAAGGCGTCCGGGGCGATCCGTCAAAGGCCCGAATGCAGGGCCGCCAGTCGGAGGGCGCGTGGAAAACGGCCGCGCGGGGCAGTCACCTCGTCGAAACGGTAAAACCAGAAACACATCCGGGCGAGGCCCGGCTGTCCCGCACCCTCCCCACCTTGCGCCGGTCCGCCGGCGGAGGACGAACCCCCGCGCCCACTCCCTGTTGCCTGTTGCCTGTTGCCTGTTGCCTGTCGCCTGTTGCCTGCCGCCTGCCTCGCCCCCTCGCCGCGCCCCGTGCTAGAGCCCGCCGATGAAGCCTGAACCCGCGCCCGAAACCGTCGACGTCCTGATCGTCGGCGCCGGCGCCGCCGGCATGATGTGCGCCATCGAGGCCGGGCGGCGCGGCCGCTCGGTGCGCGTCCTCGACCATGCCCGGGCGCCGGGCGAGAAGATCCGCATCTCCGGCGGCGGGCGCTGCAACTTCACCAACCTCGGGACCGGGCCCGCCAACTTCCTCGGCGAGAATCCGCGCTTCGCCACCTCGGCCCTGAAGCGGTTCACCCAGCACGACTTCATCAAACGCGTCGACCGCGCCGGCATCGCCTGGCACGAAAAGACCCTCGGCCAGCTGTTCTGCGACGACTCGGCGAAACAGATCATCCGTATGCTGACGGACGACATGCGCGAGGCCGGGGCGCGCCTGTCGCTGGGCGTCTCGGTCGACCGCCTCGCCCGCTCCGGCGACGGCTTCGAGGCGGCGCTGTCGGACGGATCGACGGTGCGCTGCGCCTCACTGGTGCTGGCCACCGGCGGCAAGTCGATCCCGAAGATGGGCGCGACCGGCTGGGCCTATGACACGGCGCGGGCGTTCGGCCTGCGCGTCACCGAAACCCGCCCGGCCCTGGTCCCCCTGACCTTCGAGGCCGGCCTGCTCGAGCGGCTGAAGCCGCTGGCCGGGGTGGCGGTCGACGCCGTGGTCAAGGGCGGCGGGGCCGCCTTCGCCGAGGCGATGCTGTTCACCCACCGCGGCCTCAGCGGCCCGGCCATCCTGCAGATCAGCTCCTACTGGCGCGAGGGCGAGGCCATCACCGTGGCCATGGCCCCCGGCGAAGACGTCCACGCCCGGCTCAAGGCGGCGAAGGACGAGAACGGCCGGCAGATGGTGCACACGGCGCTCGGCCACCTGGTCCCGCGCCGCCTGGCCGAGAGCGTCTGCGAACGCGAGGGCGTGCAGGGCAAACTGGCCGAGGTCGGCGACAAGACGCTGCGGCGGCTCGACCAGGCCGTCAACGCCTGGAGCGTCAAGCCGGTCGGCAGCGAGGGCTACCGCACCGCCGAGGTGACCCTGGGCGGGGTGGCGACGGACCAGCTGGACCAGCAGACCATGGCCGCGAAATCCGTCCCCGGCCTCTATGTGATCGGCGAGGCGGTGGACGTCACCGGCTGGCTGGGCGGCTACAATTTCCAGTGGGCCTGGTCCTCGGGCTGGGCGGCGGGCCAGGCCTGCTGAGATGGCTCCCCCGGGCCGCGACGATGCGGCCCCTTGCCGCCGCGGTGCGACCACCCCAGTTTGGGCGTGCGGGACGGGCCCCTCTGGCGCGGCTCCGGCGGTTCCCCTGGCCGTCGGCGGCGCGTGATGTCGGACCGCATCGGGCGCTCCGGCGTTCGACTCCGGCCCAATCCGCGGCGCCGGGGCGCCCGACCCTCTCTGAATCCGCGTGGAGAACGCCCCGATGCCCCTGTTGATGTGCCCCAACGACAACGCCGCCATGCAGACGCTGGAGCGCGGCGGCGTCCAGTTCGACATGTGCCCCAGCTGCCGCGGCGTCTGGCTGGACCGCGGCGAGCTGGAGAAGCTGATGGCCGCCGCCACCGAGGAGGGCCGCGCCTCGGCCGCCGCCGCGCCGCAGCCGGCCGCGCCCCAGCCCTGGGGCCAGCCGCCGCAGCCCGCCTATCGCGAGCCGCCGCGATACAAGGACGATCGCTACCGCGACGACGACTACAAATACCGCAAGAAGAAGCGCGACAGCATCTTCGACATCTTCGACTAGGCCGCGTCGGGTCGAGAAGGCGGAGCCTTCTGACCGCGGCCGAACGATCAGGCCGCCAGGCCCGCCGCCCGCATCAGGCCCTTGAGCGGGGCCAGGGCCTCCGGCGCCGCCGCCAGGGCGGCGCGGTTGTCGGGGGCGCGGAACAGCTTGACCGCCTCCGCCTTGGCCCGGTCGGCGGCGGGCCCCGGCGGGGCCGTCTCGCCGGCGGCCATGCGCAGCAGCACCGACAGCTTCTGCTGCAGCGGGGCGGGGGACCGGGCCAGCATGGCCGTGATCCGGGCCTCGGCCTCGACGGCGCCGCCGACCGAGCCGATGGCGGCGGCGATCTCGGTCTCGTCGCGCTCGCTCAGGCCGCAGCCGCGCACGGCCCGGACCAGCCCGGCCAGTATGCCCAGCTTCTGGGCGGCGGTCTGCTCGGCGGAGGCGGCGCGCATCTCGCCCTCGAAGCGCAGCGAACCGACGCAGGCCGACAGCCAGCGGGCCGCGGCGCGCTTGTTCGCGGTGCCGGTGACGTTCTCGCACAGCCGGGTCAGGGCCTCGGCCTCGCACAGCACCGTGGTGCAGGATTTCACATAGGCGGCCACGAAGTCGGCGGTGACCAGGGCCTTCGACCGTTCGTTGAAGGCCGACTGGACCTCCTCCAGGGTCAGCAGCCGCCCCGCCGTCGCGGTCAGGGTCATGGCCAGGGTGCGCAGGATGTCGATCTCGCCGGCGGCGTCGTTGGGCCGCAGTCGGCGCGGGCTCATCAGCTCGCGCACCACCATCCGGGCCAGGGAGGCCGAGAGCAGCGGGAACTGGCCGGCCGCGACGCGCTCGCCCAGCCGGGCGGCGGGCCCCTCGACCACCGGCACCTGCAGCGCCAGGCGGGCGTCCTGGTTGATCAGGGCGGCGACCTCCCGCGGCGCGACCATTCGCACCACGGCGGCGAGCGACGCCCCCTGGTCGAGGGCCGGGCCGAGCACGTCGGCCAGATTGGTCCGCGCCGCGAACAGCTCGCACATGATCTGTTCGATGGCCACCATGACCATGGCGTGCGGCGGCCCGTCCATCGGGGCCCGCCCGGCCAGGTCCATCAGCCGGTCCAGCCGGGCGCGTCCCCCGCGTGCGCCCTTCATCGCGCCCGAGATGATGCCGCCCATGATGAAGGCGCGGTCGGACTGGCCGACCAGGCGATGGGCCAGATCGGCGAGCGAATGGTTCTCCAGGTCCGGAAACTGGTTCTTGCGTCCGGCGAACAGCAGCCGCTCGATCGCGCGCTCGCTGAGCTTCTGGTAGTGGCGGACCAGATCGTGGACGGGCTGGCCGACGGCCTGGCTCTCCGGCACGGCGACCTTCTGGATGGCGTGCTGCAGCTCGACGCCGGAGGCCTCCAGCTTCTCGGCCAGGTCGGGCCGGTGCAGCAGTTCGAAGGCGGTGACGCCCTGCCGGTTCAGCCAGTCCTCGAGCACCCGCCCGATCAGATCCCGAGCCGTCGGGGCGTAGAGGTCCTGGGGCGAGCCGCAGCGCGGCCCGGCCTCCTCTTCCGGCACCACCCGCTTGCGGGGCGCCTCGGGGGCGCCGCGGGTCAGGACGGTGACGCTGTTGAAGGCCATGGTGTCGGGGTCGAGGGTCTCCTTGGTGACCCGGACGGCGGCCGCCCGGTTGTCGTCCAGCAGTTCCTCGGCCGTCCGGATGGCGTGGGCGCGGTCCTCCGTCGCCATCTGGAGGCTCCAGGGGGCGGGCGCTGTCTTGCGGATATAGACTTCGTAGTGGACGGGGCCGGCCATGAAACACTCGCACTGATGACCCCGCATCATCGCGCCAAGGCTTTAAGGCCGGGTTTCATTGCGCATTCAGGCGGCGCGGCCCATTTTATCGCCGTAATCTCACCCAGTTGATTTAGAACGGTAACGCTTGCCGCGCGTTGAACGCGGGAACGGAAAGCCTGCAAGGAGACCGCCTTGGCCAACATCACCCTGGTCGACGACGACGAAAACATCGTGGCGTCCGTCTCGCTGGCGCTGGAAAGCCATGGTCACAAGGTCACCGCCTGGCACGACGGCGCCTCGGGTCTGGAGGCGCTGGAGTCGAATCCGCCGGACCTGGCCATCCTCGACGTCAAGATGCCCCGCATGGACGGCATGGAGGTGCTGCGCCGGCTGCGCCAGACGTCGCAGATCCCGGTCATCATGCTGACCTCCAAGGACGAGGAGATCGACGAGATCCTCGGCTTCAACCTCGGCGCCGACGACTACATCCACAAGCCGTTCAGCCAGCGGCTGCTGATCGAGCGGGTCAAGGCCCTGCTGCGGCGCACCGGCGCCGACGGCGGCGAGCCGGAGCCCTCGGGCGACGGTTCGACCAAGGCGATCAAGCGCGGCAAGCTGTCGATGGATCCGGCCCGCCACGAATGCACCTGGGACGGCAAGCCGGTGAAGCTGACCGTGACGGAATTCCTGCTGCTGCAGGCTCTGGCCCAGCGGCCCGGCTTCGTGAAGAGCCGCGACAATCTGATGGACGCCGCCTACGACGACCAGGTCTATGTCGACGACCGCACCATCGACAGCCACGTCAAGCGGATGCGCAAGAAGTTCCGGGTGGTCGATCCCGAGTTCGACGCGATCGAGACCCTGTATGGCGTCGGCTACAGATACCGCGAAAGCTGAACCGGACGACCGGTCGGACGACGACCGCCCGCGCCGCCCCCGGCGGTTCGGAGGTTCGCGGCTGGGCGGGTTCATCCTCGCCCTCAACCTGCTCAGCCTGCTGATCCTGTTCGGCGGCGCCCTGGTGCTGAACGAATGGAGCCGCGGCCTGATCGAGGCGCGGCAGGAGACCTTGGCGGCGCAGGCCGAACTGCTGGTGCAGGTCCTCGGCGAGGAGGAGATCGGCGTCACCCGCGGCGAGCCGACCCCGTATCTCGACGGCCCGGCGGCCAGCCAGTGGCTGCGCGACAACTTCATCCCCGAAGGACAGCGGGCGCGGCTGTTTGACGTCGACGGCGTGCTCGTGGCCGACAGCTATGACGTGACGGAGACCATCCCGGGCGAGCCCCTGCCTCCGGCCCTGCCCGCCGGCAGCCCCCCAGTGGCGCCCGACGCGGCCAGAAGGGCCCGCAACAGCCGAAACCTGGAGGAGGCCCGGGCGGCGCTGGCCGCCGAGATCGAGAACGCCCTCGAGGGCCGCTCCTCGGCGACCCTGCGGATGTCGGACAGCGGCGACCGGGTGGTTTCGGTGTCCATCCCCGTGCGTCACGTCGAGCAGGTGCTGGGCGTTCTGACGCTGGAGGCGGGCGACGTCGACGAGACGCTGGCGGCGCAGCGCCTCGCGCTGATGCCGTTCGCCCTGGTGGCGCTGGCCGTTTCGCTGCTGTCCTCCCTGCTGCTGCATCTGTTCGTCGCGCGGCCGGTGATGCGACTGTCGGCGGCGGCGGACGCGGTGCGGCTGCAGCGTGCCCGGGCCATCTCCCTGCCCGACCTCGACGGCCGCAAGGACGAGATCGGCGATCTGGCCCGGTCGCTGGAGACCATGACCGAGACCCTGTCGGATCGGATGGACGCCATCGAACGGTTCGCCGCCGACGTGGCGCACGAAATCAAGAACCCGCTGACCTCCATCCGCTCGGCGCTGGAAACCCTGCCGCTGGTCAGGACCGAGGCGCAGCGCGAGAAGCTGACCGCCCTGCTGCAGCAGGACGTGCGGCGGCTGGACCGGCTGATCACCGACATCTCCAACGCCTCGCGGCTGGACGCCGAACTGAACCGGGACCGGCCGCGCCCCGTCGACCTGACCGTGCTGCTGAGCGAGATCGTCGACGTCTACGAAGCCGCCGTCCAGCCGGGCGGGGGAGTGCATGTGAGCTTCACCGCAGCGGCGCCCGAACACGCCATGATCCGCGGCCGCGACGGGCCCCTGGGCCAGGTGTTCCGCAATCTGATCGACAACGCCCGCTCGTTCAGCCCGCCGGGCGGCGAGGTGCGGGTCAGCCTGTCGCGCGACGACATCGATCCCGACCGGCCGGTGCGGGTGCGGGTCGAGGACGACGGTCCGGGCATACCGCCTGAAAACCTGGAGACGGTGTTCGAGCGCTTCTATACCGCCCGGCCGCGCGGGACCGCCTTCGGGACCAACTCCGGGCTCGGGCTGTCGATCGTCAAACAGATCGTGGAGGCCCATGGCGGCCGGGTCTGGGCCGAGAACCGCCGGGCCCCCGACGGCGGAATCACGGGGGCGCGCTTCGAGGTCGCCCTTCCGGCGGCCCCGACGGGCCGCAGGCCGTGACCTCGGTCGCGACAGGCCGGCAGCCGCTTCACGGCACGGTCGCGGCGCGCTGGTCGCCGGGCGCGGGCTGGCTGGCGGTTCTGATCACCGGACCGTCGGGCGCGGGCAAGAGCGACCTGACGCTGCGGCTGATCGGGTGCGGCTGGCGGCTGGTCGCCGACGACTACGCCCATGTGATCGCCTCGGGCGGGGCCCTGTACGCGGTCGCCCCCGAGACCATCGCCGGCCGGATGGAGGTGCGCGGCGTGGGCGTCGTTCCGGTCTGCGCCCGCGGCCTGACCCGTCTGGCTCTGGCCGTCGATCTGATCGAGGGCGCCGTCGAACGCCTGCCGGAGCCGGCTGTGCGGACGCTCGAGGGGGTGGCGCTGCCGGTGCTCCGCCTCGACGGATTCGAGGCCTCGGCGGTCGAAAAGGTCGCGACCGCGCTCGCCCGGCTTTAACCGGCCGCGGAGTTGGGCTATTCCGCGCGGCTTGCGGCCTGTCCACGGGACGGCCGGACGCGGGGGCGCGAGCTTGGTGAAGCCTTCATGATAGGCCTGGTGATCGTCACCCACGGGGGTCTGGCCTCCGAATTCCTGTCGGCCATGGAGCACGTCGTAGGTCCCCAGCGCGGGGTCGCCGCGATCTGCATCGGGCCGGAGGACGACATGGAGCGCCGCCGGCGCGACATCGTCGACGCCGCCCGGGCCGTGGACGACGGCGACGGCGTCATCCTGCTGACCGACATGTTCGGCGGCACCCCGTCGAACCTCGCCATCTCGGTGATGGAGGAGACCCACGCCGAGGTGATCGCGGGGCTCAACCTGCCGATGCTGATCAAGCTCGCCAGCGTGCGCGGCCGCGAACCGCTGCAGGCCTGCGTCGCCCACGCCCAGGACGCAGGCCGCAAATACATCTCGGTGGCCAGCTGGGTGCTGCAGGGCGAGAAATGAGTGAAGCGGTGAGCGACCGGGGCGGCAAGGCGGCGGCGACCGCCAACATCTGCAACACGCGCGGCCTGCACGCCCGGGCCAGCGCCAAATTCGTCAAGCTGGCCTCGAGCTTCGACGCCGAGGTCCACGTCACCCGCGACGGCGTCACGGTCAACGCCCTGTCGATCATGGGCCTGCTGATGCTCGGCGCCGGCAACGGCTGCGGCATCGAGATCGTCGCCGAGGGGCCGGAAGCAGAGGCGGCGGTGGCTGCGCTCGCCGACCTGGTCGGACGCCGGTTCGACGAAGACCAGTAGGCGGCGGCGCTGAAGCAAAGCTGACAGCACCGGTGAGCGGGCGGTCGCCCCCCCGCTCACCGGCGCCAGTCGTGTCACCCGTCAGGGCGTCTCGGTGATCAGCAGGGCCGCCGAGGCGGTGCCGCCGTTGAAGGTGCCGACCCAGATGTCATAGGTGCCGCTGGACGGCCGGTTGAAGCGCACCTCGGCGTCGCCGTCGCCCCAGCTGTCGTCGTCGCAGTACCAGCGGCCGTCGGGGCCGTTGATGATCAGGGTGGTGTCGGTCGAGGAGCGGGTGCGGAACACCAGCGGCAGCGAGCCGGCGGTGTAGGTGACCTCGTAGTCCGGCGCGTTGGAGATGTCGCCGACGCAGGCCGCCGGCAGGTCGGTGTCGGTATAGGCGTCGATGGAGCCGCCGGCGGTGATGTTGACCCGGTACGGATCCGGCGTGAAGCCGGCGTTGAGGCGGATCTCGCCGAAATTGGCGGTCAGGCCGGCGTTCTGAGCGGCGGCCATGCCGGGCGTGGCGAGCACGGCGGCGAGCGCCATCGCGCTGATGAGACGTTTCATGATTATTCCCCCGATGAGTTGCTGTGGTTCAGCCCTGCACCGGATTCCACGCCAAACCCCGCCCGCCGTCAAGCTGGCAGAACGACGTTGTCAGGTTTCGTGGGGTCGGTGTGGCCGCGGGGGGCCCTGCCCAATCCGGCGAAGCGCGGGAGAAGGGGGGAACAGGAGCAGCCCTCCTTCGCCAAGGCTTCGGAGCGCATCCTGCTTCGCTATACCGCACCTGTCCTGCGAAGCGCGTCAGCGCGAAGCAGGATGGTGGAGCCGAGGGGAGTCGAACCCCTGACCTCGTCATTGCGAACGACGCGCTCTACCAACTGAGCTACGGCCCCGATTTCCGGGTACAGGCGAGGGCGCGACATACGAGCGGGGGCCCGGTGGTGTCAACGGTGTTCCGCGCCCTTCGCGCGCCGCCTGCGCGAATCCTTGGACAGGCGGGACCGACGCGCTAGAAGCGGGGGCAGATAGGGAGCGCTGAATCCATGGGCACCGCCATCGTCTGGCTGGTCAACGCCGTCCTCGGTCTCATGACCTGGGCGATCATCATCTCGGCGATCATGAGCTGGCTGTTCGCCTTCGACGTGATCAACCACCGCAACCGGTTCGTAAACCAGCTGGCGATGTTCCTGGACGCGGTCACCGCGCCGATCCTCGCGCCGTTCCGGCGGGTCATTCCGCCGCTGGGCGGGCTGGACATCACGCCGATCGTGGCGCTGCTGGCGATCCACTTCCTGCGCATCCTGTTCAACGAGATGAGCGCGCCCTTCCTGATGCAGACGCTGGGCTAGGAGCGTGGCTCCGGGGCGACAGCGGCGGCGGCGGGGCGCCCGCCGGGCATCGGGCGCTTGCTTGACGCCGCGACCGTCCTAAGGTGCCGCTCCGATCGGGCCCCGCGCCTGCCAGAACTCCGGACTTCATGACCACGATCCGATCAGTCGCCATCGTCGGCGCGGGCCAGATGGGGGCCGGCATCGCCCAGGCCGTCGCCGCTGGCGGCTACGAGGTGCTTCTCCACGACATCGCGGCCGAGCGTGTGCCGCAGGCCCAGGGGGCGATCGCCGCCAGCCTGGCGCGCCAGGTCGAGCGGGGATTGACGACCCGGGAGCAGGCCGACGCCGCCCTGGCCCGGATCCGCCCGGCGAAATCGCTCGCGGAGGCTGCCAAGGCCGACCTGGTGATCGAGGCCGCGGTCGAGGACGAGGCCGTCAAGAAGTCGATCCTGGCCGACCTGGTCCCGCATCTGGGCCCGGACACCCTGCTGGCCTCCAACACCTCCTCGATCTCGATCACCCGCCTGGCCTCGGCGACGGATCGGCCAGAACGCTTCATCGGCCTGCATTTCATGAAACCGGCGCCGGTGATGAAGCTGGTCGAGATCATCCGCGGCATCGCCACCTCGGCCGCCACCTACGACACCGCCGTGGCCTTCGCCGAAAGCCTGGGCAAGACCACCACCAACGCCGAGGACTTCCCCGCCTTCATCGTCAACCGCATTCTGGTGCCGATGATCAACGAGGCGATCTACACCCTGTACGAGGGCGTCGGGAACGTGGCGTCGATCGACAAGGCGCTGAAGCTCGGCGCCAACCATCCGATGGGGCCGCTGGAACTGGCTGACTTCATGGGACTGGACGTGGTCCTGGCCATCATGAACGTCCTGTACGACGGGCTGGCCGACAGCAAGTACCGGCCCTGCCCGCTGCTGGTGAAATACGTCGAGGCCGGCTGGCTGGGACGCAAGTCCGGCCGCGGCTTCTACGACTATTCCGGCGACACGCCGGCGCCGACCCGATGATCCGCGCCAAGCTTCCCCCGCTGGACCGCCCCGAGGACTTCCCGGGCCAGACCCGGGTGGTGTGGGCGCGCGAGCCCCACCGCATCGTGCTGGCGTCGATCCTCGGCGGTCTGTGGCCGCCGCTGATCCTGACCCTGCCGCTGTGGCCGCCGAAGAACTGGTTGCCCGGTCTCGAGATGGACTGGCGACTGGGCGTGCTGCTGCTCGGCCTGCTGGCTGTGCCCGGCGGCCTGTGGCTGCTCGACAGGGAGCGGCAGCGGACCGGCCGCCCCGCGACGCGCCTGGGCGTGATCTGGCGCTTCATGTTCTACGGCGGCCTGCTGGCGGCGGCGCTGGGCGCGCTGTTCGCCATCCTCCAGTCGGTGATGCAGTGGCTGCACGCGGCCAACGTCGGCGAGGCGGTGGGCGGCAGCGAGACCTCGCTGCTGATCTACGGCGTCGGCGGCCTTTCGGTCGCGGTGCTGGTCGGGGTCAGCTATGCGCTGTGGGCCGGGCTGTGCGCGGCCTTCATCGCCTTCCGGCCGCAGCCGGAGGTGCGCGACAGGCTCGGCCTGATGGGCCGGGGCGAACCGGACTGAGCCCGCCCGGGCAGACCGTTACAGCAAATTCAGTTTGACCGCCGGCCCGTCAGGGCCAAGCTGCGCCTCGCCTGAACGGGGGAAACGCCATGGCCGCAGTCGAGATCGAGCCGACGCCGCAACCGCAGCCGAAGCTTGGGCCCGTCGCGCCTAGGGACCGCATCTTCACGCTCGACATGCTGCGGGGCTGGGCCATCCTCGGCATTCTCGCCGTCAACGCCATGACCTTCGCCTGGCCGTTCGCATTGGAGGCGGGCGGCGACCTCGTCCCGCCCTACCCGCACGATCAGGCCAACATCGTCGGCCACTGGGTCACGGACGTCTTCTTCCAGGACAAGTTCCGCTCGCTGTTCTCCATGCTGTTCGGCGTGTCGATCTTCCTGATCGGCGGCGAGCGGTCCGACCCCGCCCGGGGCGGACTGCTGACCCGCCGGCTGCTGTGGCTGGGCGTGTTCGGCCTGATCCACGGCCTGGCCTTCTGGTACGGCGACATCCTGCTGCACTACGCCTACTGCGGCCTGATCGTCATGTTGCTGCGCTCCTGGTCGGCGAAGCGACTGATCTGGGTCGGCGGCGGCCTCAACCTGCTCTTCGCCCTGTTGTCGGCGGCAGCCATGATGGCCCAGACCCTCGCCTCCGGCGCCGCCGGCGACGGCGGCCAGGGCGGCAATCCCTTCGCCATCGGCCAGGACGATCTGATGGCGCTGATCCAGACCTATCAATCCGGCTGGCCGGGGGCGCAGGTCGAGAACGCCAAGGCCTGGCTGATGCTGCAGACCTTCAGCCTCGGCCTCATTCCCGTGACCATGGGCCTGATGATGCTGGGCCTCGGCCTGTTCAAGGCCGGCTTCCTGGTCGGCAAGTCGCCGACCTGGGTCTATCTGCTGATGCTCGCCATGGGGGCCGCCAACCTTGCGGCCCTCGGCTGGTATGACTGGATCGAGGCCAGCGCGCCCTGGGGCGCGGAGGACGCCTCCGGCGGGCTGGCCGGCGTGGCCGGCAGCTTCGCCTGGGTGATCACCCTCGGCTACGTCAGCATGTTGATCCTGATGACGCGTTTCGGGCTGAAGGTCCTGACGGCGCGGCTGGCGCCGGTCGGTCGGATGGCCTTCACCAACTACCTGACCCAGACCCTGATCATGACCACCCTGTTCTACATGCCGTGGGGCCTGCACTGGTTCGGCGAGCCAGCGTGGGGCCCGGGGCCGCTGTGGATGGCCGTGGGCGGCGTCTGGATCGCCCAGCTGATCTGGTCGCCGCTGTGGCTGTCGGTGTTCCAGATGGGTCCGCTGGAGTGGGTCTGGCGCTGCCTGACCTACGGGCGGATGGTGCCGATCCTGAAGCCCGCCGCCACCGCCGCCCAGGGGGATCCAGTCTCGATCTGACCGCCGGAACGACGCGGCGGGGCGGCCCGGCCCCGGTGAATAGTGCTAGTGAGCGGCGCGACCCTGCTCGCCAGCACTAGCCCTTCTCACCCTCGCCCCTCTAAAAGCCCGACATGACCGACGCCGTCTCCCCACGCCCTGAAGCCCGCAGTCCCCGGGGCTTCGCCGACCGTCGCGGCCGCGACCTCATCGCCGAGCGCCGGCTGGTGAGGCGCGTCTCCGCCGTCTACGAGCGCTGGGGATTCGAGCCGCTGGACACCGGGGCGTTCGAATACGCCGACGCCCTCGGCAAATTCCTGCCAGACGCGGACCGGCCGAACGAGGGCGTCTTCGCCCTGCAGGACGATCCCGACGAGGCCGGCAACGGCGAGTGGATGGCGCTGCGCTACGACCTGACCGCGCCCCTGGCCCGCTTCGCGGCCCAGAACTGGGAGACTCTGCCCAAGCCGTTCCGCCGCTACGCCTTCGGCCCGGTGTGGCGCAACGAGAAGCCGGGCCCCGGCCGCTTCCGCGAATTCGTGCAGTGCGACGCCGACACCGTCGGCTCCGACCGGCCCGAGGCGGACGCCGAGATCATCGCCATGGCCTGCGAGGGCCTGCAGGCCGCCGGCCTGTCCCCTGACCAGGCGGTCCTGCGGGTGTCGAACCGCAAGCTGTTCGACGGCCTGTTCGAGGCGGGGGGCGTCACGGACCCGGTGCAGCGCCTGACCGCCCTTCGCGCCATCGACAAGTTCGACCGGCTGGGCTGGGAGGGCGTCGCCGCCCTGCTGGGCGAGGGCCGTCTGGACGAGTCCGGCGACTACACCAAAGGCGCCAACCTGCCGCTGGGCGTGGCCGCGACGATCGAGGCCTTCCTCGCCTCGGCCGGCGACGCGGCCCTGTCGCGCGCGGCGACGCTGGAGGCCGTGGCCCGCGCCGGCGGCCTGGGCGCCGTCGGCGAGGCGGCCCTGGAGGAGCTGGCGGCCATCGACCGGGCCCTCAACGCCATGAAGGTCGACCAGTCGGCCGTGCGCTTCGACCCGACCATCGTCCGCGGGCTGGAATACTACACCGGGGCGGTGTTCGAGGCCGAGCTGCTGCTCCAGACCACCGACGACAAGGGGCGCGCCGTCCGCTTCGGCTCCATCGGCGGCGGCGGGCGCTACGACGATCTGGTGGCGCGGTTCACGGGCGAGCGGCTGCCGGCGACGGGCTTCTCGTTCGGGGTGTCGCGGCTGGCCTCCGCCCTGCGCGCGGCCGGACGGGACTCAGCGGACGCGGTGCGTGGCCCGGTGGTCGTGATCGTCTTCTCCGAGGCCGACATGCAGCACTACCTCGACGCCGTGGCCGAGCTTCGCAACGCCGGCGTCGCCGCCGAACTCTACCTCGGCCGCGCGGGCATGAAGGCGCAGATGAAATACGCCGACCGGCGCGGCGCGCCGGCGGTGGTCATTCTCGGCGGCGACGAGATCGCGGCGGGCCAGGTGACCGTCAAGGATCTCGACGCGGGCCGCGCCCTGGCCGCCGGCATCGCCGACAACGAGGCGTGGAAGACCGAGCGCCCCGGCCAGGTCGTCGCCTCGCGGGGGGACCTGGTCGCCACCGTTCGCCGGATCGTCGATCGTCCGCACACGGATGCGTGAGTTATCATTGATAAGAAATGAAAACGCGGCGTTTCGGCTGCGACTTCATTGACTTGGCGCCCGGAATGTCGTCATTCTGCGGCCACTCGAGAGCCGCCGCGTCTTGGCGCGGCAGCCTTTCGGAGGCGTTTCGGGGAGGAAACGTCCGCTCCGTAGAGAGCGAAAGAAGCCCGCCGCGATGTATCCCCCGCGGCGGGCTTTTTCGTGCCTGAAATGGAGGCCCCCATGGTTTACCTCGTCATCAAGGCCCTCGTCTCCGGCGTCATCATCGCCATCGTGTCGGAGATGGCGAAACGCAGTCCGGGGTTCGCGGCGCTCGTCGCCTCCCTGCCGCTGGTCTCGGTGCTCGGCATGATCTGGCTGTGGCGGGACACGTCCGATCCGGCGCGGATGGCGGCGCACGCGGGCGCGACCTTCTGGTACGTGCTGCCGTCGCTGCCGATGTTCCTGTTGATCCCGGCGCTGCTCAGGCGGGGGATGGCCTTCTACCCGGCCCTGGCGGCGGGCTGCGCCCTGACCGTGGTCCTCTATCTCGCCATGGTCTGGGCGGCCCCGAGGTTCGGCCTGTCTCTCTAGATCCCGCCGACCGGCCACGAAAAAGGGCCGGAGCGTCGCCGCCCCGGCCCCTCCCGTTCGATGCCGCGGACCGCTACCAGATGCGGACGCGGTCTTCCGGCGCGAGGTAGTATTTCGAGCCCGGCTGGACGTCGAAGGCCTCGTACCAGGCGTCGATGTTGCGCACCGGCCCGATGACGCGGAACTCGGCCGGGCTGTGCGGATCGCTGGCGATCTGGTTGCGCAGCGCGTCGTCGCGGTACTTCGACTGCCAGACCTGGGCCCAGCCGTAGAAGAAGCGCTGGTCGCCGGTCAGGCCGTCGAGCACCGGCGCCGGACGGCCGTTCAGCGACAGGTGGTAGGCCTCCAGGCCCACGGCCGTGCCGGCGGCGTCGCCGATGTTCTCGCCCATGGTCAGGCCGCCCTGGACCTTGAAGCCCGGGATCGGCTCGAACTGGTCGTACTGGGCGCCGAGGCGGGTGGTCAGGGCCGTGAAATTGGCCTTGTCCTCGTCGGTCCACCAGTTGCGCAGGACGCCGTCGCCGTCCGACTTGGAGCCCTGGTCGTCGAAGCCGTGGCCGATCTCGTGGCCGATCACGCCACCGATGCCGCCGTAGTTGACGGCCGGGTCCGCGTCCGGATCGAAGAACGGCGGCTGCAGGATGGCGGCGGGGAAGACGATCTCGTTATTGGTCGAGTTGTAGTAGGCGTTGACCGTCTGCGGGGTCATGCCCCACTCGTCCTTGTCGACCGGCTGGTTCAGGCGGTTCAGCTGGTAGTTCCACTGGAACAGGCCGGCGCGCTCGGCATTGCCGAACAGGTCGTCCGGCCGGACCTCGAGCGCGGAATAGTCGCGCCACTTGTTCGGATAGCCGATCTTGACCGTGAATTTGGCCAGCTTGTCCTGGGCCGCCGCCTTCGTCTCGGCGCTCATCCAGTCGTAGGTGTTGATGCGGTTGCCAAGCGCCGTGCGAAGGTTGGCGACCAGCTCCTCCATCTTGGCCTTGGACTCGGCGGGGAAGTACTCGGCCACGTACTGGCGGCCGACCGCCTCGCCCAGCATGCCCTCGGCGAAGCTGATGCCGCGCTTGTCGCGCGGGCGCTGCATCGGCTGGCCGTTGAGGTCCCGCGAGCGGAACTCCCACTGGGCGTCCGAGAAGCGGCGCGACAGGCGCGACGCGGCGTCGTCAGTGGTGTGGAAGGCCTGCCAGGCCTGGATCACCTCGATCGGGGTCTCGGCGTAGATGGCCGCGATCTTCGGCATGGCCGTGTCCTGGCGGACGATCAGCCGCGGCACCTCGCCGACGCCAATGGCCGAATAGTAGTCCTGCCACGGGAAGCCGGGCGCCTCGGCGGCCAGCTGGGCGATGGTGTATTCGTTGTAGGTCTCGTCGCGGTTGCGGTTCTGGACCGGGGTCCAGTGCGCCTCGGCGATGCGCGTTTCAAACGCCAGGATGGCGTCGGCGTTGGCGGCCGGGTCCTCCCAACCGATCATCTCGAGCATGCGCTCGATATAGGCACGGTAGAGCACCTTCTTCTCGGCCCAGCGCTCTTCCAGATAGTAGTCGCGGTTGGGCAGGCCGAGGCCCGACTGGCCGGTCGAGACGACGTAGCGGGTCGGGGCCTTCTGGTCGGTCGAGATGCCGGTGCCGAAGATCGAGCCACCGATGCGGCCCTGGGTCTCGCCCATGTAGACGGCGGCCTTGTCATGGGTGTCGGCGGCGCGAATGGCGGCGAGGTAGGGCTGCAGCGGCTGGGCGTCGAGCGCCTCGATGCGGGCCTCGTCCATGTAGGAGCGATAGGCGTCGGCGATCTTCTGCTCGTCCGAGCCGGGGGTCAGGTCGGTGCGCGCGGTCAGCCCCTCGATCATCGCCTTGACGCGGTTGTCGGACAGTTCGCGCAGCAGGGCGAATGAGCCGTAGCTGGTGCGGTCCGAGGGGATCTGCATCTCGTCGAGGGCGGCGCCGTTGGCGTGGCGGAAGAAGCTGTCGCCGGGCGAGACGGAGGTGTCGCGGCCGCCCAGGTCGAAGCCCCAGTCGCCATACTTCGGCGCCTCGATGCCCTGGTAGCCGAGCACGGTCGCGCCAGCCTCCGGAGTCTGGAACAGTTCGAAGACCGTGCAGCCCTCGTCGACGCAGGCGTGGTCGTGCCCGTCGTCGGCGAAATGCTGGGCCAGCGCTGGCGCGGCGGGCAGGAGCAGGGCGCCGACGGCGGCGCCGATGAGCAGCTTCTTCATGTGGGTTTCCCTCGACTTGACTTCGCTTTCCGGAAGGTCGGCGGCGACCCTACGCCGGGAGGGCGGACTGTCGCCTGAATTTTTTGTCATGATGCGACGGAAACGCGGACAGGACGGCGTTTCAGCCTGTAGGCTGAACCGTTCGGAGGGCGGATGACGGTTCACGGCGGCGCGGGCGGCGAATACAAGGATCTGGTGGTCTTCCTGGCCGCGGCGGGCGTCATGGTCCCGCTGTTCAACCGGCTCAGGATCAGCCCCATTCTCGGATTTCTGGCCGCGGGCGTGCTGCTCGGCCCCGATGGTCTGGCGCGATTGGCCGACACCGCCCCCTGGCTGTCCTGGCTGACCATTTCCGACGCCGGCCAGATCCGGTCCCTGTCCGAACTGGGCGTCGCCTTCCTCCTGTTCATGATCGGCCTGGAGCTGTCGTGGGAGCGGCTCAGGTCCATGCGCCGGCTGGTGTTCGGCCTCGGCCTGACCCAGGTCGCGGTCTGCACCGTGGCTCTGGCGGCCCTGTTCATGCTGATGGGCCAGACGCTGGTGTCGGCCGCTGTTCTGGGCATGGGTTTCGCCCTGTCCTCGACCGCGGTGGTGATGCCGGTTATGGCCGAACGCGGCCGGCTGGGCGGGGCGGCTGGGCGGACCACCTTCTCCGTCCTGCTGGCCCAGGACCTCGCCGTCGCGCCGATCCTGATCACCGTGACGGTGATGGCCGCCGCCGCCCTGGCCGGGGCGACGCCGGCGGGCGAGTTCGACCCGTCCGTGCTGAGGCCGGCGCTGCTGACGCTGGTCCCGGCGGCGGTGGGCCTGGCCCTGATCGTGGTGCTGGGACGGCTGGTGCTGCGGCCGATGTTCCGCTCAGTGGCCAAGGCCAAGGCGCGCGGCCAGGGGCAGGAGATGTTCGTCGCCGCCAGCCTGCTCGTCGTGGTCGGCGCCGGCCTGGCGGCCCAGGCGGCCGGGCTGTCCATGAGCCTGGGCGCGCTCGTCGCCGGCCTGCTGCTGGCCGAGACCGAGTTCCGGCGCGAGGTCGAACTGTCGATAGAGCCGTTCAAGGGACTGCTGCTCGGCGTCTTCTTCGTCGGCGTGGGCATCGGGCTGGATCTGGATGCGGTTGCCGCCGATCCGGCAGGGGTGTTCGGCCTCGCCATCGCCCTGACCCTGGTGAAGGCGATCCTGATCTATGGCGCGGCGCGGCTGTGGGGTGTCAGGAACCGCACCGCCATAGAGGCGGCGCTGGTGCTGGGTCCGGCGGGAGAGTTCGCTTTCGTCATCCTCGGGGCCGGCATGGTCGAGGGCATCGCCTCGCCGGACTTCACCCGCACCGTCATGCTGGCGGCGACGATCAGCATCTTCACCATCCCGCTGATGGCCCTGATCGCCGACCGGCTGACCCGGCAGGCCGTGGCCGCGCCGGATCTGCCCGCCGACGCGCTCGAACCGGTCGCCGCCGGGAACCAGGTGCTGATCGTCGGCTTCGGACGCGTTGGCCGGCTGGTCGGCGAGATGCTCACCGAACACGGCCAGTCCTATCTGGCGGTCGACGCCAACGCCTCCACTGTGGCCAAGGGCCGGGCCGAGGGGGCCAACGTCTTCTACGGCGACGCAGGTCGCGCCGAAATGCTGAAGCTGTGCGGCGTCGACACGGCCAGGGCCGTGGTGGTGACCATGGACGCGCCCGCCAAGGTCGACGAGGTGGTCCGGACCGCAAGGGGATTGCGGCCAGATCTGATCCTCATCGCCCGGGCCCGCGACGAGCGCCATGCAGAGCGGCTGTACCAGCTGGGCGTCACCGACGCCGTCCCGGAGACGACCGAGGCAGCCTTGCAGCTGGCCGAGAATACCCTGGTCGACCTAGGCGTGCCGATGGGGCTGGTGCTGGCCTCGATCCACGAGCGCCGGGACCGGTTCCGGATCCTGTTCCAGGACGCGATGCCCGACAACCAGGCGGGTCCGCGGCGGCCCCGCGCGCTGCGGTCGACAGCGCGGAACTGACCCGGCCAGGATGTCGCATTAACCCCGGCGCTCATTGCCCCGTTAATCTCCATACCCCATTTTGGTCATCGTTGCGTGATGACTGCCCCCGTCGTCGGAAGACGGCATTCGGCGGACGCACCGCATCGCGTTCCGCTTCCTCCCCATCGCTTCGGCGGTCAGTTATCGATCGGCAGGCGTCAGCCGCCATCTAGTCGAGTACCCGTTTCATGCGAGATATCGCCCTGTCCCCTTCCCAGTCCGAACCCCAGGCCGAAACCGAGACGCCCCGCCTGAACCGCCGCCAGGCCGCCAAGGTCCGCACCCGCCAGAAGGTTCTCGACGCCGCGCGCCAGCTCTTCGCCGAGCGCGGCTACGAGCCCGCCACCATCCGCGACATCGCCAAGGGCGCGGGCATGTCGACCGGCGCGGTGTTCGCCAACTTCCAGGACAAGGCCGAACTGTTCGAAGCTGTCTTGGCGACCGATATGGTCAAGCTGGCAGAGACCATGAAGGCCGCCGCCGCCACCGAGGGCTCGACCCGCACCCGCCTACTGTCCGCGCTCGGCGCCGGCTACCACGACTCGCTTGAGCAACTGCCGCTGGTGCAGGCGGTGATCGCCCGCTCGTGGTTCCAGCCCGTCGCCGCCGAGATGCGCACCCGCGACGCCATCAAGCCAATCCTGTCGGTCGTCACCGACACCCTGCAGGCCGGTGTGCGTGAGGGCGAACTGCGCCAGGACACCGACATCCGGTTGCTGAGCGAACTGATCTACGACGCCTTCCTGTCCAACTACCGCCGCGCCGCCTACGACGGCTGGGCCGAGGCCCAGCTGGGCGAACGCATGGGCAAGCAGGTGGACGCCATCCTCGCCGGCGCGATCAGCCGGCAGTAGGCGTCCCGCCACAACGCGCCAAGAGACGCCTGAATGCGCCAGTCCGGCGCTGGGTCAGAGATCCGTCGCCGACCCGTCGCGGACGTTCGGGTACATCGTTCGTCCGCGAGTCCACCCACTGGTCGGAACGTTGGCGACGTGCCAACCTAGGGTTGGTCACAAGTGTGGGGACGAGCCATGGAAGAGTACGCGCACCGCCGGAACATTGAGCGGTTTGAACGTGAGTTGGCGTCCGAGGGTGACCCTGCGCGTCGCAAGTTGATCGAGGACCTCCTGGCGACCGAGCGCGAACAGTTGGCAAGGGTCATGGGCGAGAAGGCCGACACCCGCGGGAAGACCGGCTAGCCTATGGCTCTTGGGTCCGCGAGAGGTCGCTTCGGCTCGTTGAGGTAACGTCTGCTTCCCCATGGCGGCGCCTGCCGAGGTCAGCTTCGGCTTCCAGGGAGCGCGATCCCGTATCCCTCAGCTCTTCCACCTCAGCGTCGCCGGCTTGACCGGATTCGCAAACGCCCGCCCCTCCGCCCGGCTCCTCGCCCACTCGCGCTTGAGTTGCTGGTACCACTTCGCCTGCTTGTCGGCGTCGTCGATCCAGATCAGCGCCGGGTCGTAGCGCAGGCCCTCGTTCTGCAGGTTCACCATGCCGCCGTCCTGTTTCAGGAAGGCGACCACGCCCATCCGCAGGAACGGCTTGGCCAGGCCGAACACCCAGTGGTCAGACCAGAAGATCTGGGTGATCGTCGTCCGGTTCTCCGATCTCGGCGTCAGGCAGGTCAGGGCCAACACCTGTTTTTCGCCGACCAGAATGTGCTCCCAGCGGTAGCCGGGCAGCCGGAAGGTGATCTCCGTCGCGGGGGCGCCGCCGAGAATCCTGTAGGCCCGGCTGTTCGACGACGGCGCGTGCCGAACCATGGCGAAGCCGAAATCCCGCGGTTCGAAGGCCTTGGCCTTTTCGTGCATCGAATGCTCGGACCGCCACCACCACTGCTGATGCACATAGGGTCCGTGGGCGGGGTCCATCAGCCCGACCACGGCGTGGTCGATGTGGGCGTCGAAGTCCATCGACTCTACCAGCCTGGCTCCGCCGCCGACCACGCCGGGAAAGACCGGCGGCTCGTGGTCGGGTTCAGCCGGATTGCGCGGGTCGGACGAGACCCAGACGAAGACCATGCCCTGGCTCTCGCGCACCGGATAGGACCGCACCCGGATACGCTCCGGCTCATAGGCCTGGTCCTCAACCAGGGACGGGATGGCGGCGCAGACGCCGTCGGGCCGAAAGCGCCAGCCGTGGTAGCAGCACTCAATGGTCTCGCCCTCGCCCGGCTTCTCCACCAGCCGTCCAGCCGACAGCGGCGCCGCCCGGTGCGGGCAGATGTCGCGCATCGCATAGACCTGCCCGGCCCGGGTGCGGCCGATCAGAACCGGCTCGCCCGGCAGCTCGTGCCGCTTCAGCGAGGCGGGCTTCACCTCGCGCGACAGGGCCACGAAGTACCAGGTGTCGAGCACGAACCCTGTGCCGAAGGCAGGGGGCGGAACCGCCGCGGTCTTCGCGGGCGCTGCAACGGGGGCCGTATCGGGAGGCGTCATGTCTGCTATTCTAGTCGCGGGCCTGGGCTCACCGCCAGCCGCCGAATACCTGACTTTGAAAAAGCACTTTACATCGTAAAGTCTATATCATATTCAGGCTCCGAAGCTTGAGAGGAACCGCTGATGAAGTCCGCCCTTGTGACCCTTATGGCCGCCGCCGCCCTGACCACCCCCGCCTTCGCCCAGGACGCCCACGGGGCGCACGCCGCCGCCGCGGACCAGGCGCAGTCCGCCGGCCACGGTCACCATCACGCCGACTTCGAATCGGGCCGCTTCCACGTGCGCGTCGACGGCCCCGAGCATCCGGTCGGCGACGTCATCCTGATCCCCGGCCTGTCCTCCTCGCCCGAGGTGTTCGACGCCCTGACCGAGCAGCTGAAGGGCCACTACCGCGTCCATCGCATCCATATCCAGGGCTTCGCCGGGGCGCCGGCCGAGGACAACGCCACGGGCCCGGTTTCGGCGCCCGTCGCCGAGGAGCTGGCCCGCTACATCGCCGAGCAGGGGCTCGGCCAGCCCGCGGTGATCGGCCATTCGATGGGTGGAACCATCGGCATGATGCTGGCCGCCCGGCATCCCGACGTCGTCGGCAAGCTGATGGTCGTCGACATGGTGCCTTTCATGGGGGCCATGTTCGGCGGCCCTGGCGCGACCGCCGAGAGCGTGGCTCCGATGGCCGACCAGATTTACGCCGGCATGTCGCAGGGCCCGGAGGAGGCCTACCGCGCCCAGTCCGCAGCCGCCGTCACCGGCATGATCGCCACGGAATCGGCCCGCGCCGGCCCGCTGGAGGACGCCGCCAACAGCGACCGCCAGGCCTCGGCCTCGGCCTTCCGCGAACTGATCGTCACCGACCTGCGGCCCGAGCTTGCCAAGATCACGGCCCCGACGACGGTGCTCTACGTCAAGTTCAACGATCCCCGCATGACCCCCGAAATCACGGACGGAATCTACCGGGCGTCGTTCGCTACCCTGCCCTCCGCAACCCTGAAGCGGATCGACGACAGCGCCCACTTCATCATGCTGGATCAGCCCGCGATCTTCGCCGCAGAGGTGAACGCGTTTTTAGAATAGGGCGTTCAAGGGCCATGCTTTCGGCGGAAACGCCCCTCACGGTCTCGTGACGACGTGAGGGGCGTTTGCGTGCGTCCGGCGAACGGCTAAGACCGCTAGCGGACAGGATGAGGTTTCGATGGCGGGTTCCGGCTTCAGCTTTGGACGGGGCGGCGGCGGCGACGGCCAGCCGAAGCCGAAACGCACCCCGTTGCAGCGGCTGATCTACTGGGGATCGGTGTTGGCCGTCTGGGGCCTGATCTTCCTGGTCGTCTTCTTCGCCGTGTTCGCCCGCGACCTGCCCGACACCTCAACCCTGTACAATGTCGACCGCCAGCCCTCGATCACCTACCTGGACCGCAACGGCGCCCTGATTGCGGTGCGCGGCACCCAGCAGGCCCCGCCGGCGGATCTCGACGCCCTTCCGGACTACGTCCCGGCGGCCTTCATCGCCATCGAGGACCGGCGCTTCTATCACCACCCTGGTTTCGACCCCATCGGCATGACCCGCGCCATCGCGGCCAACATGCGCGCCGGACGCGTGGTCCAGGGCGGTTCGACCCTGACCCAGCAGCTGGCCAAGAACCTGTTCCTCAGCCCCGACCAGAACCTGAAGCGCAAGGTCCAGGAACTGATGCTGGCGGTGTGGCTGGAGATGAAATTCTCCAAGGAGGAGATCCTCGCCCTTTATCTGAACCGGGTCTATTTCGGCGCCGGCGCCTACGGCATCGAGGCCGCCTCGCAGCGCTATTTCGACAAGAGCGCCAAACAGCTGACCGTCGGCGAGGCGGCGCTGCTGGCCGGCCTGCTCAAGGCGCCGTCGCGCTATTCGCCGGTGTCCGAGAGCGAGCGCGCGGCCACTCGCGCCACCGTGGTCCTCAACGAGATGGTCGACGCCGGAGTGATCACGCCCGAACAGCGCGCCCAGGCCGTCACCGAACCCGTCCGGGTGTCGCGTACCCTGGCCAGCCAGCACGCCCAGTATTTCGTCGACTGGCTGGACAAGCAGATCCGCGAACTGGTCGGCGAGCCCACCGAGGACATGATCGTCGAGACCACCCTGGACCTGACCCTGCAGACCTCGGCCGAGCGCGCGGTGCGCCGCATCCTCGACCGCGACCGGTCCAAAGGCGTGCAGCAGGCGGCGCTGGTGGCGCTGGACGGCGAGGGTCGCGTCCGCGCCATGATCGGTGGCGCCTCCTACGCCGACAGCCAGTTCAACCGCGCTACTGACGCACGGCGCCAGGCGGGCTCGGCGTGGAAGCCGTTCGTCTATCTGACCGCTCTGGAGAGCGGCTACACGCCCGAGACCCTGGTCAACGACGCCCCGATCCGCATCGGCAACTGGTCGCCGCGCAACTACACGGGCGATTTCCGCGGCCAGATGACCATGGCCAACGCCGTGGCCCAATCGACCAATACCGTGGCGGCGGGGATGGCCGATCAGGTCGGACGCGACAATGTCGCGCGCACGGCGCGGCGCCTCGGCATCAGCTCGCGCATCGGTCTTGAGCCGGCCATGGCTCTGGGCGCCGTCGAGGTCTCGCCGATCGAGATGGCCCAAGCCTATGACGCCTTCGCCAACGGCGGCAAGCGCGTCCGGGCCTATGGCATCAGCCGCATCCGCACCCCGCAGGGCCGGATCATCTACCAGCGCGCCAGCCGCGAGGCGGGGCCGGTGCAGGCGATCTCGAACCCCTTCCTCTACTATATGAACCAGATGCTGCGCGGGGTCATGACCTCGGGCACCGGGCGATCGGCGGCCATCGCCGGTCGGGACGTGGCGGGCAAGACCGGCACGACCTCGGACTACAAGGACGCCTGGTTCGTCGGCTACACCGGCGGCTTCGTCACCGCCGTCTGGGTCGGCAAGGACGACAACAGCGCCATGCGCGGCGTCACCGGCGGCTCGTCGCCGGCGGCTATCTGGCGCGGCTTCATGGAGGCGGCCCTGCCGCGCCTCAACGCCCCGGCCATCCCCAACGGCCCGGCCATGCCGGAAGGCTGGCAGCCGCCCAGCCCGGTGGAAAGCCTGATCGGGCGTATCGGCGACCTGTTCGGCGACAACCCGCCGGGCGACGACCCCGTCGATCCGCTGGACGAGTCCCTGCTGGAGCCGCCGCCGCCGCAGCGCGAGCCCGCCGCCCCCCGCCGGGACCAGCCGGCGGTGATCCGGCCGACCCAGCCCCAGCCCCAGCGCGACCCGCCCGCGCCGCAGCCGCAGCCGACTTCGCCGCCCGAGAAGAAGTCAGAGCCGCTGTTCTTCTAGAAATCCCTTCTCCCGCACGGGTCGAAGGAGAGGGGCTCAGCGCCCCACCGCGTGCAGCGCCGGCCCGTTGTCTCTCAGCCATTTCCGGTGGGGGCGGTGGTCGCCGATGAGGCGCTGCACCACTGACCAGTAGGCCGGGCTGTGGTCGGCGTGGACCAGATGGGCCACCTCATGGGCGGCCAGGTAATCAATCACCTCGGGCGGCGCCATGATCACCCGCCAGCTGTAGCGGATGGTCCGGTTGTGCGGGCTGCACGAGCCCCAGCGCGATCTCGGGTCAGCGATCGACATCTTCACGGGGCGCTGGCCCAGGGCGCGAAGATGCGAGTCGGTGCGAGCCTGCAGGGTCTCGCGCGCCACCCGCTTGAACAGGTTCTCGACGCGGCGGGCGAAGGCCTCCCCCTCGCCGCCCGAGACGATCAGCGGGCCGTCTGCGTCCTCGGTCAGGCGCGCCGCCCCGGTCCCCCCGGTGGCCGCCAGCCGGGTCGGGCGGCCGAACAGGGCCACCGTTGCGCCGGGAGAGAGCGGCGATCCCTCGGGCCTCTCCGCCAGCCGCTGGCGCATCCAGTTCGCCTTCGTGCGGGCGAAGGCCACGGCCTGGGCCAGACCACGCTCCGACGGGGCCACCAGCACCGCCTCGCCGGCGCGCCCATCGATGCGGATCGACAGCCGTCGCGCCCGCGGATTGACCGACAGCCGGACCGGGACGCCGACGGCGTCAGGCGGCAGCCGCTGGCCGTTCCGGTACTGCACAGATCGCCTCGTTCTTCGCGATGAAGTCGCGCACCCGCGGATAGATGTCGTCGCGGAAGCGGCGGCCGTTGAAGACGCCATAGTGGCCGACCTCGGGGTGGACATAGAGCATCCGCCGGTCGTCGGGCAGGCTGCTGCACAGGCCATGCGCCGCCTGGGTCTGGCCGACGCCGGAGATATCGTCCTTCGCCCCCTCGACGGTCATCAGCCCGATGTCCGTGATCTTCGCCAGATCGACCCTGCGCCCGCGATGCTCCAGCAGGCCGCGCGGCAGCAGGTGCTGCTGGAACACGATGTCGATCGTCTGGAGATAGAACTCCTCGGTCAGGTCGAGCACCGACAGGTATTCGTTGTAGAATTCCTCGTGCTTCTCGACGCCGTCGCCGTCCCCGTTGACGAGGTGCTGGAAATACTCGTGGTGGGCGTCGCGGTGCCGCTCCTCGTTCATCGACATGAAGCTGTAGAGCTGGACGAAGCCCGGATAGACCCGCCGCCCGAAGCCCGGATAGGGCCACGGCACGGTGTGGATCATGTTCGATTTGAACCAGGCGAAAGGCTTCTGCTCGGCCAGTTCGTTGGTCACCGTCGGCGACAGGCGGGCGTCGATCGGCGAGCCCATGAAGGTCATGGAGGCGGGCCGGTTCGGATCCTTGTCCTCGGCCATCAGGGCGCAAGCCGCCAGCACCGGCGGCCCCGGCTGGCACACCCCGACGACATGGGCCCGCGGCCCCACGACGCCGAGCATGGTCCGGATGTGATCCACATAGTCGAAGAAGTCGAACCGCCCCTCCAGCATCGGAACCTGCCGGGCGTTGGTCCAGTCGGTGACATAGACGTCGTGGTCCTGCAGGAAGGCCTCGACCGTGCCGCGCAGCAGGGTGGCGTAGTGGCCGGACAGCGGGGCGACGATCATCACCGCCGGGGCCGCGACCGGCTTCGCGGCCCGCTTGAGGTCGCCGACGTGGCGGGCGAACCGCACCAGCCGGCACCACGGCGAGGACCAGACCACCTGCTCGGTCGTGCGGACCGGCCGATTATCGACCGTGACGACCTCGAGGCCCCAGTCCGGCTTGCCGTAGCGGCGCGTGACGCTCTCGAACAGTTCGGCCGAGGCGTAGGCCGTCCGCGCCAGGGCTGTATCGGCGGCGGGATTGAGCGGATGGGTCCAGAAGTCGCGGGCCAGCTGGGTCCCGATCCGGAAAGGAGCCGCCGAGTGATAGGCGAGCTCGTGAAGCGAATACAGCATGCGTGTCCTGAGACGGCCCCCGCCGGTATATGGCAGGGCACCATAGAACGCGCCGCACTGCAAAAGGATTATCGGCGATCAGTTTGTCGTGAACGGCTCAGGTTGGGCCGCGCGGCTCAGCCCCGCGCCATCGCCCGCTCGATCACCGCGGCCGACCGCTCCGGGCCGAGCTCCTCGGCCACGGCGGTACGGAACTTCCCGTCCGGCCCCATCAGATAGACGGTCAGCGAGTGGTTCATGGTGTAGTCCTCGCCCTCGCCGACCTTCTGGTAATAGGCCCGGTAGACGTCGGCGGCGGCCCTGACCTGGTCCGGCGTGCCGGTCAGGCCGATCACGCCTTCGGGAAAGCCGTCGGAGGACAGATAGTCCTTCAGCGCCTGCGGTGTGTCCCGCTCCGGATCGACGCTGATGAAGACGATCTGAAGGTTCTCCGCCTTGTCGCCGAGCCGCTGCCTCGTCGCCTCCAGCGCCGCCAGGGTGGTGGGGCAGAAGTCGGGGCAGTAGGTGAAGCCGAAGAAGACCAGCGACCACTTGCCCTCCAGCATCGTCTGGTCGACGGGCCGGCCGTTGTGATCGACCAGCTGGAACGGTCCGCCCACGTCGGCCTGGCCCGTGGAGACGACCTCGCCGGGCTGGGGTCCGGCCGCCGGGCGGTTGATCAGCACCACGGTCACGGCGAGCATCGCCACGGCGATCACCGCACAGGCGGCGGCGAACAGCAGGATGGAACGGCGTGGCATCGCGGACCCCGGCAAGACGCGCCATGCCGGCGCGGCTGGTCTATAGAAGACGCGTGAGCCCGACCCAAGACCCCCTGTCGTCGCAGTCTCCGCCCGAGGCTGGCGGCCACCGCTTCGCCGGCTGGCGCAACCTGCCGCGCCGCAGCCGCGGCCTGTCGCTGCGGACGCTGGTGATCCTGCGCTGGATGGCCATCGTCGGCCAGAGCGCGACCGTGGCCGTCGCCACGGCCTGGTTCCATTTCCGCCTGCCGTTGTGGGGCTGCCTCGCCGTCATCGCCGCGAGCGTGGCCATGAACCTGAACGCCACCGCCCGGCTCCGTCGCAGCGACGGCTCCGCCCCCGACGGGACGTTGACGGCGGCGCACCTCGGTTTCGACATCCTGCAGCTGTCGGCTCTGCTGGCCCTGACCGGCGGGCTGCAGAACCCTTTCTGCCTGCTGCTGGTCGCCCCGGTGACGGTGGCGGCGGCGTCCCTGCCGGGGCGGCAGGCGGCGCTGATGGGGCTGCTGGTGCTCGCGGCGACCGTGGGTCTGTTCTTCTTCTCCATGCCCCTGCCGTGGCAGGCCGGGACCGAGCTGGATCTGCCCGCACTGTACCGCTTCGGGGTCGGCCTGGCCCTGATCACCGGCGTCATCTTCACCGCCGCCTACGCATGGCGGGTGGCGGCGGACGCCGAAAAGCTGGAACTGGCTCTGGCCACGACCCAGGACGTTCTGCAGCGCGAGCAGCGGCTGGCGGCGCTGGGCGGCCTGGCGGCGGCGGCGGCGCACGAGTTGGGCACCCCGCTGGCGACCATCCAGGTGGTGGCGCGCGAGCTGCTGCGCGAATCCTCCGGCAATGCCGCCGCCGCCGAGGACGCAGCCCTGATCCTGCAGCAGGCGGAGCGCTGCCGGGACATCCTGAAGCAGCTGTCGCAACAGCCGGAGGAGGGCGAGGCCGCCTTCGCCGAGGTCGGGCTGAAGGCGCTTCTGGAAGAGGTGGTCGAGCCGCACCGTGGCTTCGACCTGGCCTTCGACGTCAAGGTGCGCACCGCGTCGGGCGAGGCCGCGCCGCGCGTGCGCCGTCTGCCCGAGGTGGTGCACGGCCTGTCGACCCTTGTCGAGAACGCCGCCGACTTCGCCAACAGCCGGGTCCGGGTCCAGGCGCTGGTCGACGCCGGTTTCATCGAGATCGAAGTTGTCGACGACGGACCGGGCATCCCGCCCGACATCCTGCCGCGGCTGGGCGAACCCTATGTGACCAGTCGGCCGCAGGGTAAGGCGCGCCGTGCGCTCGCCGCCCAGATCGCGGCCTCTGTCGCCGCCGCCGCGCCCGGCCGCAAGGGAAGGAAGGGCGCGAAGGCGGCGCCGGTGGCCGAGAAGATCGCTCCCAGTCAGGGCGGCATGGGCTTGGGCTTCTTCATCGCGCGCACCTTGCTGGAGCGCACGGGCGGGCGGGTGTCCGTCGGCGCCGGCGACGGCGGCCCGGCGCCGCAGAAGGGCCAGCCCAAAGGCGCACGGGTCGCGGTGCGCTGGCCCCGCCCGGCGCTCGAGGCGCCGCCGTCGTGATGTCGCACCTTCCTTCTGAACCTTGACCGCAGACCCGCCGTTACCGACTTGAGCCAGCAGGAGAACGCCGATGCCCGAAACTGAAGCCCGGATCGCCGCCCTGGCGGACAAGACCCTCCTGCTGCTCGACGACGACAACGCCCTGCGCACGCGGCTCGGACGGGCGCTGGAAAGCCGCGGCTTCGAGGTCACCACGGCCGCCTCGGTGGCCGAGGCCCGCGAGGCGCTGCGCACCTCCGTTCCCGCCTTCGCCGTCCTCGACATGCGGCTTGAGGATGGCAATGGGCTCAAGGTCGTCGAGGCCATCCGCGACCAGCGCGAGGACAGCCGCATCGTCATGCTCACCGGCTACGGCGCCATCGCCACCGCCGTGGCGGCGGTGAAGGCCGGCGCGGTCGACTATCTGCAGAAGCCAGCCGACGCCGACGACGTGGTCAAGGCCCTGCTGGCCACGGGGGAAGCCCCCGAGCCGCCCGACAATCCCATGAGCGCCGACCGGGTCCGCTGGGAGCATATCCAGCGCGTCTACGAACTGTGCGACCACAATGTCTCCGAGACCGCCCGGCGGCTGGGCATGCACCGGCGGACCCTGCAGCGGATCCTGGCCAAGCGGGCGCCGCGCTAGGGGCGTCCGCCGATGCCGGATTAAGCCTCCGTCAACCGTGTCGTCACATCGGACCTTAAGCATCTTCGGGTCATCTGGTCCTCTACTGGCGGAGGATGCATGGGGCCCCGGTCCGAGCGATACTGGAGCCTGATCCGCACCGCCGACTGGTTCGGCGCCGAGCGGGCCCGGGCCTATGCGCTGATCCTGGGGGCCGCCTCGGCCCTGATCGCCATGACCTATTTGGGCCTGTCGTCGGGCCTGCTCGATCCCTTGGGCAAGGCGCTCGGCACCGATTTCGCCAGCTTCTGGACGGCGTCGCAGCTGGCCCTCGCGGGCCCGGCCTCCGCGCCTTGGGACGTGGAGGCGCATCGCGCCGCCCAGGCCGCCCTGTTCGGAGAGCGGGCCGGATACGCCGCCTTCTTCTATCCCCCGCCGTATCTGTTGCTCTGCCTGCCGCTGGCCCTGGCGCCCTATCTGGTTTCGCTGGCGCTGTGGCTCGTGGCCACCGGGGCGGCCTGGGTCGCCGTGGTCCGGCGCTGGCTGGGGCCGGACGGCGGCTGGCTTCCGATCCTCGCCTTCCCGGCCGTGCTGGTGAATGCCGGTCATGGCCAGAACGGCTTCCTGACGGCCGCCCTGTTCGGCGCCGCCGCCCTGACGGCGCAGCGCCGGCCCTGGCTGGCGGGAGCGCTCTTCGGGGCCCTCGTCATCAAGCCGCATCTGGCGCTGCTGGTCCCCCTGTTCCTGATCCTGACCGCCAACTGGCGGGCCTTCTTCGCGGCCGGGCTCACCGCGGTCGGCCTGTGCCTCGTCTCCCTGCTCGCCTTCGGCCCTGACGCCTGGCGCGGCTTTCTCGACACCACCGGCCTCGCCCGGGCGGCCCTGGAGCAGGATCTGGTTGGCTACGCCCGGATGCAGAGCGCCTACGCCGGGGCCCGCCTGCTCGGGGCCGACGGCGGTCTGGCCTGGGCTGTGCAGGCGGCCGCCATGGCCGCGGCGGTCGCCGCCCTCTGGATCACGCGCCGGGCGGCGGACGCAGCCCGCGGCGCGGTGCTGGCCGGCGCGACACTGCTCGCCACACCCTTCCTGCTCGACTACGACCTCACCCTTCTGGCCATTCCGCTGGCCTGGCTGTTCCGCGAGGCGATGCGGGACGGCTTCCGTCCGTGGGAGAAGCTGGCGCTGGTCGGGGCCTTCATCCTGCCGCTCGTGGCGCGGCCGCTCGCCCTCGGCGCGGGTCTGCCCGTCGCGCCGCTGGTGATCCTCGCCCTGCTGATCCTCGTCGTGCGGCGCGCCACCGCCACCGACCCGGCGCGGGCCAATGCGTCCAACCTCTCAACCCTTTCCATGGCGAGGCCCTGATGGCTCCCGAACTGTCCCTGGTGATCTGCACGCTCGATGAGTCCGGGTCGATCGGCCCGGTGCTGCGCGAGGCGCTCGGTCACCTGGCGGGCGTCCGGGCCGAGATCATCGTGGTCGACGATTCCACGGATGAGCGCACCGCCGACGCCGTCCGCGCCTGTGCGCGCGAGGATGGCCGGATCCTCCTGCTGCGCCGGCGGGGGGAGCGCGGACTCGCCACCGCCGCGGCGGCCGGCTGGGCCATGGCGCGCGGCCGGGTGATGGGCCTGATGGACGGCGACGGTCAGCACGATCCCGCCGTCCTGCCGCGGCTGCTGGCGGGGCTGGAAGCCTCCGGCGCCGACATCGCCGTGGCCAGCCGCTACGCGCCGGGGGCGCGCACCGGGCTGACGGGCTTCCGCCACGGGCTCAGCCGCTGCGGCACCATGCTGGCGCAGGTGGTGACCGGAACGCCGACCACGGACCCGCTGGCTGGCCTGTTCCTGTTCCGCCGGGAGTGGCTGGACGAGGCCCGGCCGCGCATGTCGCCGGTCGGCTACAAGGTCCTGCTCGACCTCGCCCTGTCGGGGCGGCGGGCCCCGAAGGTGTTCGAGACTCCGACCATGCTCCGCTCGCGCCTGGCCGGGGAGTCCAAGCTCGACGCCCGGGTGATCGCGGAACTGGGCGCGCAACTCGTCGAGAAGCGCTCGCGCGGCCTGCTGTCGGCGCGCTTCGTGCTTTTCGGCGCCGTCGGCTCGACCGGGGTCGCGGTCAATGTCGCCCTGCTGGCGGGCCTCGTCGCGGCCGGCACGGACTACTGGGCCGCCCAGGCGGTTTCTGTCGGCGCTGCGATGACCAGCAATTTCGCCCTCAACAACCTGCTGACCTTCCGCGACCGGCGGCTGACGGGTCCGGCGTTCTGGCGCGGGCTGCTGGCCTTCTACGCGGCCTGCACCGGCGGGGCCCTGATCAACCAGTCCGTGGGCATGGGCCTTCACGCCCTGCACACCCCCGCCGTCCTCGCCGGCCTGTCCGGCGCCCTGCTGGCGGCCGTGTGGAACTATTCCGCCGCCTCGACCATGGCCTGGGGCGGCACGGCGACCGCCGCACCCGGGCGCAAGGGCGCTCGCCTGGCGACGGCGAGGCTGGCGATCAAGCCGGACTGAGGCGACGACGAAAAAGGCCCCGGCGTTTGCACCGGGGCCTTCTTTCATTCAGCGACGACGCGGCCTAGCGACGGCTGCGGCCGCGATCGCGGTCGCCGCCGCCTTCGCGCTTCGGACGGCCGCCGGTGTCTTCCGACATCGGGGGCTCGCCGCGCTCGGCGCGCTCGGCGTTGATCTTGTCGGTCAGGTCCTCGCCGGTCTCCTGATCGACGACCTTCATCGACAGCTTGGTCTTGCCGCGGTCGTCCATGCCGAGGAACTTCACCTTCACTTCCTGGCCTTCGGTCAGGACGTCGGCGGGGTTGGCGACGCGTTCCATCGAGATCTGCGACACGTGGACGAGGCCGTCCTTGGCGCCGAAGAAGTTCACGAAGGCGCCGAAGTCGACGACCTTCACCACCTTGCCGGTGTAGATCATGCCGGGCTCGGGCTCGGACACGATCGACGAGATCCAATTCTTGGCCGCGTCGATCTTCTCCTGCTCCGAGGCGGCGATCTTCACCGTGCCGTCGTCCTCGATGTTGATCTTGGCGCCGGTCTTTTCGACGATCTCGCGGATGATCTTGCCGCCGGTGCCGATGATGTCCCGGATCTTGTCGACCGGGACCTTGATCTGCTCGATCTTCGGAGCGAACTCGCCCAGTTCGGCGCGCGGCGCCTCCATGGCCTTGTCCATCTCGTCGAGGATGTGCAGGCGGCCGGCCGAAGCCTGGGCGATCGCCTTGCGCATGATTTCTTCGGTGATGCCCGCGACCTTGATGTCCATCTGCAGGCTGGTGATGCCTTCGCGCGTGCCGGCCACCTTGAAGTCCATGTCGCCGAGGTGATCTTCGTCACCCAGGATATCGGACAGGATGGCGAACTCGCCCGAGGGCTCGAGGATCAGGCCCATGGCGATGCCGGAGACCGGACGCTTCAGCGGCACACCGGCGTCCATCAGGGCCAGCGACGAACCGCAGACCGTGGCCATCGACGAGGAGCCGTTGGACTCGGTGATCTCCGACACCAGACGGATGGTGTAGGGGAATTCCTCCGACGACGGCAGCATCGGACGGATCGCCCGCCAGGCCAGCTTGCCGTGACCGATTTCCCGACGGCCAGCGCCGCCCATCCGCCCGGTCTCGCCGACCGAATAGGGAGGGAAGTTGTAGTGAAGCAGGAACTTCTCCTTGTACGTCCCGCTCAGGGCGTCGACGTACTGCTCGTCCTCGCCGGTGCCGAGCGTGGCGACGACGATGGCCTGGGTTTCACCGCGGGTGAACAGGGCCGAGCCGTGGGTGCGCGGGAAGACGCCCACTTCCGAGACGATCGGGCGGACCTTGTCGAGGGCGCGGCCATCGACCCGGTGACCGTTCTCGATGATGTCGCGACGCAGGACGTGGGCCTCGCATTCCTTGAACGCCGTGGCGAACTTGGAGGCGTCGACGCCGTCCGGCTTCTCGTCCGTCTTCACCAGGGCTTCGGCGGCCTTCTTCTTGGCCACGTCGACGCCCGAGCGGCGGTCGTACTTGCCCACGTGAGTGTAGGCGGCCTTGATGTCCTCGCCGACCAGCTTCTGGATCGAGGCGACCACGTCCGAGACGTCGTCAGGCTGGAAGTCGAACGGCTCCTTGGCGGCGTGCTCGGCCAGGTCGATGATCGCGTCGATCACCGGCTGCATGCCGCGATGCGCAAACATCAGGGCGTTGAGCATGATCTCTTCCGACAGCTCCTTGGCCTCGGATTCGACCATCATCAGTGCGTCCTGGGTGCCGGCGACGACGAGGTCGAGCTGGCTGTCGGGCATCTGGTCGAGGGTGGGGTTGAGCACCAGCTCGCCGTCGATGTAGCCGACGCGGGCCGAGCCGATCGGGCCCATGAAGGGCACGCCCGATATGGTCAGGGCGGCCGAGGCGGCGATCATGCCCAGCACATCGGGGTCGTTCTCCATGTCATGCTGGAGGACGGTGACGATGACCTGGGTCTCGTTCTTGAAGCCCTTGACGAACAGCGGGCGGATCGGGCGGTCGATCAGACGGGAGACCAAGGTCTCCTTCTCGGTCGGACGGCCTTCACGCTTGAAATAGCCGCCCGGAATCTTGCCGGCGGCGAAGGTCTTTTCCTGGTAGTTGACGGTCAGCGGGAAGAAATCCAGGCCCGGCTTGGGCGCGCGGCCGTAGACGACGGTGGCCAGGACCACGGTCTCGCCGTAGGTCGCCAGCACGGCGCCGTCGGCCTGACGGGCGATGCGGCCCGTCTCCAGCGTCAGCGGGCGTCCGGCCCACTCGATCGTCTTGCGTTTGATATCGAACATGTTTCGTCTTTCGTATCCCGCGGGCGGATTCCGCGCGGGGTCCCATCAGTGGGTGGAGCGTCGGGCGTTCAGTCCTTCGGTCCATGGACGTCCGCGCCATCGCGAAACGCCCGGGAGTGGTTGAGGACCGGTGTTCAGCCCTCGCGTCTGCGCCGGATAATCCCGCGGCGCACGGGTGGTTCTGGATGCGGAACGAGGCGCGGACATGGCCCGCGCCTCGAAAAACTCTTCCGCCCGTTCCCGGCGCCCCTTAGCGGCGCAGGTTCAGCTTGGTGATCAGCGCCGTGTAGCGCTCGCGATCGACCTTCGACAGGTGGTCAAGAAGGCGACGGCGCTGCGAGACCATCTTGAGCAGGCCGCGGCGCGAGTGGTTGTCCTTCTTGTGCGTCTTGAAGTGTTCGGTGAGGTTGGCGATGCGTTCCGAAAGGATCGCGACCTGGACCTCGGCCGAACCGGTGTCCGCTTCGCTGCGGGCGTTGTCGGCGATGACTTCGTGCTTGCGTTCAGCAGTAATCGACATCGGGTAGCTCCATGCTGGAGTCCCCTGCATTCAGGGGAGATTGAAAACGCGGTCGGGTTCTAGCCGGCCGGCCCGCAACTGACCGAGAGCGACGAGGGTCTGGCCCTGAAAGGCTGAAACGGTTCTCGAGCCCTCCCGAAGGCGGCTCTTGAGCGTTTCGACCTGTCTGGGGAGCAGAACGATCGGCCGTCCCTGCCGAAGCGAGAAGGCGTCCTGATCCGTCACGGCCAGCTCCGGGATGTCGTCCAGGGCGGTCGCGACGGGAAGCAAGCCTTCCGAGGCGGCGTCCCTATGCACCAGATCGGTCAGGAAATCCAGCGTGACGGCGTTTTCCGTCGAGAACGGCCCGACCCGCTCGCGGCGCAGCGCCGAAACATGCCCCTCGGCGCCCAGGGCCGCGGCCAGATCGCGGGCCAGCGAGCGCACATAGACGCCCTTGCCGGTGCGGATAGTCAGCTCGACATGATCGGCGTCCGGAGCGTCGGTGACCGCAGCCTCGTGGATGGTCACCGGGCGCGACGCCAGTTCGAACTCGGCCCCGTCTCGCGCCAGGTCGTAGGCGCGTTGGCCATCGACCTTGATCGCCGAATACTGCGGCGGGACCTGATCGATCTCGCCGACGAACGCCTCCAGCGCGGCGCGCACCGCCTCGACGGAGGGCCGCACGTCCGATCGGGCGACGATCTCGCCCTCCCGGTCGAGGCTGTCGGTCGAGATCCCCCAGTTGATGGTGAAGCGATAGACCTTCTCGGCGTCCATCATGAACGGCACGGTCTTGGTCGCCTCGCCCAGGGCGATGGGCAGTATGCCCGACGCCAGCGGATCGAGTGTCCCGGCATGGCCCGCTTTCTGGGCGTTGAACAGCCGGCGCACCTTCGACACGGCCTCGGTCGAGCCCATCTCAAGCGGCTTGTCGAGGCAGACCCAGCCGTTGATGGCGTCGCCCTTCTTGCGGCGGCCCATCAGAGGTCGTCGGCGTCGGGCTTGGCGATGTCCGCCTGCACCCGCGGATCGTCGAGCAGGCGGTTCAGTCGTTCAGCCGCAGCGAAGCTCTCGTCGTGGCGGAAGCGCAGGTCGGGCGTGAAACGCATGTCGATCCGCCGTCCCAGCACGCCACGCAGAAATTTGGCGTGGGCATTCAGCGCCTTGATGATCTCGTCGACATGACCGGCGACGGGGGCGCTGTCGACGCCGGCGCCGAGCGGCTCTACGAAGCAGGTGGCGTGTTTCAGGTCCGGCGACAGCCGCACCTCGGTGACCGTCACCGACACGTCTTTCAGGGCCGGGTCGTGGATGTCCTCCTCACGCAGGACGTCGACGAGGGCGTGGCGGATCAACTCGGCCGCGCGCAGCTGGCGCTGACTGACGGTCCCTGCCTTCTGATTGGGTTTGCGGCTGCTCATGGCTTGCTCCTGATCGCCCGCCGGGGCTCGGACCCGGCTGAGAAAAGCGAAGCCCGGCGGTCTAGGCCCGCGGGGCGGCAGTGTCCAGTTCCGCCCGGTCGATGGCGGCCATCAGCTCGGACGAGACGATCGAGCGGAACGGCCGGACCGGCAAGCCGGCTGCGTTGAGGACCCCGGCCGTCCAATGGTTGCACAGATGGGCGATCGAGAAGGTTTCGCGGCTGGCGAAGAAGCGGGCGTCGTCCCCCGCGCGGGCGGCGGCGATCCGTGGGCCGCCCGACGAGACGTCGAGCGAGGCCTCGATGTGGGCGGCCATGGCCGCGAAACCAGCCGGTGTCAGGCGGAACGTGCGGCGGCCCTCCCCGGCGAACAGCACGCGCGGATCACGCTGGGCCGGGTCGAGCATGATCACCGACGGATTGCCCGGCCGGAAGAAAGCCCGCGCCCCGTCCGGCAGCCGCCCCTCGATGGGGCTCTGGTCGACATAGAATTTCGCGTCGCCCCAGCCTATCAGGATCCAATCGCCGGCAGGCAGACTGCGCACGGCCTCGGCCAGCGGGCCGGGCCGGGCCTCCAGCGCCGCGCGCGGAACGGCCAGGTCGGTGTGGAAACCGTTGTCGAGCAGGTGCAGTTCGACTCCCGGTTCGCGGCGGGCGGCCCGCCACCGGGCCGGATCACCCGGGATGGCCCAGGTCCACAGCGCGGCGACCAGGCCGACGAGGGCCGCGCCGACGAGCAGCCCCAGCCCGGTGCGCGTCCTATGTCTCTTCGGGCGCTTCATCGGGCGGCGAAGCTCCACACCCCGCACAGGGCGGACGGCGGGGTCTCGCCGTCGATCACAAACCCGGGACGGAACAGCATCAGATCGACCCGCGAACCGCGATGCAGCAGGGCGGCCACGCCGGCCGGCCCTCCCCCGCACAGGTTGAGCGGGACGTGGCCCTGCCCCCGCCCGGATGGAACGACGGCGCGCAGTTCGATCTGGGCGTCGGCGGGGGCGTCGAGACGGGCGGCGAAGGTCTGGCGAGGCGCGAAGGACTCCCGACCAAAGGCGATGCGAAGCGGGCGGGTGCGCAGGCTGTCGCCATTTTCAAAGCGGAGTTCGGCCCCGATGACGGTCAGCGACCCGGCAGCCTCCCGCGTTGACTCATCGGCGGGACCGTATTCCCCACGCAGGATGGCGGCGGAACCGGCGACGGCGGCGAGCGGCCGGTCCTCGCCCCGGATCGCAGTCTTCAGGCCCTCGAATCCGTCACCGGCCCCGGAGGGAAGACCGGCGACCCAGGCCGCCAACCGCCTCGCGGCGGGCGCGGCCTCGTCACGAAGTGCTTCCCAGGCGGCCACCGTGTGCCTCTGCTCAATGGCTATCAGGAACAGCACCAGGCAGACGAACGACAGAGCGCCGGCGAGGCGTTTCATCGCGGTCTGGGAGCGGCGGGCCGTTGCGGCGGTCATGGCCGCGACCCTAGCGAGGGTCGGAGGCGAGGTGAACGCCTATCGCCCGACAGGGGCGCCGGAGTCGTCGACGGCCTGCGCGGGCGGCATCGACCACTCGCCGCGCCACGCATAGGAGAGCTGGACGCAGTGGCGATAGGCCCCGTCCGGCCAGCGGCCAACGGCATGCAGGGTCAGCGGCCGGCCGAGCCGGACCCGGCCGAGCACCAGCCAGGCGTCGTCCGATCCCGGGCACAGGGCGCGCGACAGTCCGCGGCCGTCGCCCTCCGGCGCGATGTGATAGATCGCGCTTTCGGTCGATCCAGCCGGCAGCGCGCGGCGCACCGCATCCGGACCACCCCGCCGGATGTCCGCCGCGCCGCGCTGCGACGTGGAGATGATCCGCCGCACGCTGATGCCGCCGAACAGGCCCCGATCCGCCTCCAGCGTCACGCCGCGCGTCAGAGCCTGCGTCACCCGGTCGGCGGCGTCATAGGCCAGGTAGCGGGTCTCTGCCACGGCCGGTCCGGCGACGGAGAGCAGGGCGAGGATGGGGATCAGGAGACGGCGCATGAAACGTTGATCCGTGACGGATGCGGCGAAACGGCGGCGGGTTCCCGCCGCCGTTCTCCTAGTCCAGCGTGCGCTTGATCTCTTCGACCGTGAAGCACTCGATGTAGTCGCCGGCCTTGATATCCTGGAAGCCCTGGAAATGCATGCCGCACTCCTGGCCCGACGGGACTTCGTTGACCTCGTCCTTGAAGCGCTTGAGCGTGGTGAGCGTGCCGAGCTCCAGCACCACCACGTCGTCGCGGATGATGCGGACCTTGGCGCCCTTGCGGACCACGCCTTCCGACACCCGGCAGCCGGCGATCTTGCCGGTCTTGGAGATGTCGAACACCTGCAGCACCTGGGCGTTGCCCAGGAAGGTTTCGCGCTGCAGCGGCGCCAGCATGCCCGAGAGCACGCCCTTCATGTCGTCGAGCAGGTCGTAGATGATCGAGTAGTAGCGGATCTCCACGCCCTCGCGCTCGGCCAGATCTCGGGCCTGTTTCGAGGCGCGGACGTTGAAGCCGAGGATCGGCGCACCGGCCGACTTGGCCAGCTGAACGTCGCTCTCGGTGATGCCGCCGGCGCCCGACATGACGGTGCGCGCGCGGACCTCCTCATTGCCCATCTTCTCGAGCGAGCCGACGATGGCTTCCGCCGAACCCTGCACGTCGGCCTTGATGACCACGGGCAGTTCCGAGACCTTCTTGGACTGCAGTTTCGACATCATGTCGACCAGCGAGACCTGGTTGACCCCGCCGGTGGCCTTCTCGCGCTTCACGCGGGCGCGATATTCGGTCAGCTCGCGGGCGCGGGCCTCGCTCTCGACCACGGCGAAAGGTTCGCCCGGAGACGGCGCCTCGTCGAGGCCGAGAATCTCGACCGGAACCGAAGGACCGGCCTCGGTGAGCTGGGCGTTGCGTTCGTCCAGAAGGGCGCGAACCTTGCCCCAGGCCGAGCCGGCCACGACGATGTCGCCGCGCTTCAGGGTGCCGCGCTTGACCAAGACGGTCGCGACCGGACCGCGGCCCTTGTCCAGCTTGGCCTCGATGACCACGCCTTCCGAGGTGCGCTCCGGATCGGCCTTCAGGTCCATGACCTCGGCCTGCAGCAGGATGGCGTCGATCAGGCCATTGAGGTTGGTCCGCTCCTTGGCCGACACCTCGATGATCTGGACGTCACCGCCCAGGCTTTCCGAGATGACCTCGTACTGCAGCAGTTCGTTGACGACCTTCTGCGGATTGGCGTCCGGCTTGTCGATCTTGTTGACCGCCACGATGATCGGGGCGTTGGCCGCCTTGGCGTGCTGGATGGCCTCGATGGTCTGGGGCATGACGCCGTCGTCGGCGGCCACGACCAGGACCACGATGTCCGTCACATTGGCGCCGCGCGCCCGCATGGCGCTGAACGCCGCGTGGCCGGGCGTATCGAGGAAGGTGACCCGCTGGCCGTCTTCCAGGCGCACCTGATAGGCGCCGATGTGCTGGGTGATGCCTCCGGCCTCGCCCGCCGCCACATCCGTGGTGCGCAGCGCGTCGAGCAGCGAGGTCTTGCCGTGGTCGACGTGGCCCATGATGGCCACCACCGGCGCGCGCGGCGTGGTCGCCTCGTCGTCGATGGCGTCGGACAGGAAGCCCGTCTCGATGTCGGATTCCGAAACGCGCTTGACGGCCATGCCGAACTCGTCGGCCACCAGTTCGGCGGTGTCGGTGTCGATAACGTCGTTGATCTTCATCATCAGGCCCTGACGCATCAGGAATTTGATGATGTCGACGCCGCGCACGGCCATCCGGTTGGACAGTTCCTGCACGGTGATGACGTCGGGAATAACCACCTCGCGCGGACGGTTCGGCGCGTCGGTCGAGCCGCCCTTGCGCTTTTCCTTCTCCCGTTCACGGGCCCGGCGGACCGAGGCGAGCGAGCGCATCCGTTCGGCGGCGTCCTCGTCGCCACCGGCCACGGCCTGGATGGTCAGGCGGCCTTCGCGGCGCTTGGGCTCGCCGCGCGTGCGGCTGACGGCCTTGCCGGGACCGGCGTCCGAGAAGCGCTTGTCGCGGTCCTCCTCGGCCTTGCTGCCCGCGGGGCGGCCGAAACCGGCGCGCACGGGACGGGCGACGTCGGGTGTCGCCGGCGGGGCGTTCGGGGCCGGACGGCCGGCAGGGCCGGTGCGCGGACCGGGACGGGCGGCGCCGGGGGCCGGGCGCGGGTTCAGGGCCGAGTAGCGAACGGGTTCGGCCGGGCGGGACGCGCCGCCCTGCGGACGGCCCGCGGCCTGCGGACGCTCGGCGTAGTTGCGTTCGCCGCCGCCCATGGCGGCTTCGCGCGCCGAGCGGCCGCCGAAGGCGGGACGTTCCGCGGCAGCGCGGCCGGGGGCCTGCGGCTTGGGCGCGCGCTGACCGAAATTGACCACCGGGCGCGCCGGCGGGGCGGGACGCGCGGGCGCGGCGGGCGGCGCGGCGGCCTCCGTCGGAGCCGGAGCGGCGGTCGGGGCCGGTTCGGACGCCTTCGTCGGGGCGGCGGGGGCCGCAGTCTTGACGGGCGCCTTGACCGGAGCCGCGGCAGCCAGCTTGGCGGCCTCGGCGCGGGCGGCCTCGGCGGCGGCGCGGGCGGCGGCGGCCTCCGCCTGGGCGGCGCTGGCGGCCTTGTCGGCGGCGGCGGCCTGCTCGCGGGCGGCGGCGTCGCGGCGGGCGCGTTCCTCGGCGGCGGCGCGCTCGCGTTCGGCCTGCTGGCGGGTGGCCAGTTCGATGGCGCGGCGGCGGGCCTCCTGCTCGGACGCGGAAAGACCGCCGGCCTCGCGGGTCGGGGCGGCCGGACGAGGGGCGGCGGGCGCCTCCGTCTTCGGACGCGCGACATCGAAGCCCTGCGGGCGCTGGTGCCCGGGGACCGCGCCGACGCGGCGCTTGGTTTCGACCACCACGGTCTTGGTGCGGCCGTGGCTGAAGCTCTGGCGCACGGTGCCGGTCGAGACCGATCCCGCCTGTCGGGGCTTCAGGCTCAGGGGCGCGCGCGGTCCCGTCTGGGACGGAGTCCCGGTCGGGGTCTGCGGGCCGTCGTTGGTCTTGTCGTTCTCGTCAGTCATCCGGTCGCTTTACTCGGGAGGGCGGGATATCCGCCCCCGTCTCGTTCAAACACAAAAAGTCGCGCGGCGCCCCGCCCCCTCATCAGGGAGCAGAACCCCGCCCGCTCAAATCCTTGTCCGGGTCCTCAGCCGGCCTCTCGCCCCACTCCGGGGGCAGAAGCGGTCGAAATCCCGCCAGTCGTTCGACCTCGAAGGTCCAGCGATCGGCCCGCCCGCCCTCAAGCAGGACGGCGTGTATCGCATTTTCCAGCCCGAGGGCCAAACTCAAATCGTCCGCCGTGAAGGCGCCGCAGACTTTCGGGGGCGGAGTCTGGTGTTTCGCGAGGGAAAGCAGCTTGCCCCGTCCGTCGGCGGACCCGTCAGCGGCCTCGACGATCCACGCGGCCTTGCCCGATCGGATCGCGGCGGCCGCCTTTTCGAAGCCAGAGATAAGCACGCCCTCGCGCCGGGCAAGCCCCAGCTGGTCCAGGCAGCGCCGGAACAGCAGGCTTTCCACCAGATCGGGCAGGTCGGCAGACGGCCTCAGCGGGGCCTTGGCCGCGCGCGAGAACAGGTTCTTCTTCACCGCCGCCTCGATCGAGGCGCGGTCGGCGGCGACCCACAGGCCACGGCCCGGCAGCTTGCGCGCCAGGTCGGGAGCGACCGAGCCGTCGGGAGCGGCGACGAAGCGGATCAGGCGAGATTCATCCATGACCTGGTGGGTGACCAGGTCCCGGCGTTCCCTATCGATCGTCGCGTCGCGCAACCCCATGAACGGCCCGGTCTCCCATCACGCGTTTTCGGGCTGTTCGGAGTCCCCGGCGGGGACCTCGTCTTCGCCGTCTTCCGGCGCCGCCTCATCCTCGCCCTCGCCGTCAGGCGCGGCGAAGACGGCCTCGGCGTCGTATTCGCCTTCGTCCTCATATTCCGGTTCAGGCTCCGGCTGCGGCAGTTCCGAGGCATCGATCCAGCCGGCCGCCACGCGCGCTTGCAGGATCAGCATCTCGGCCTCTTCCTGGGCGAGGTTGAAGCTTTCCAGAACGCCCGGAACCTTGACCCGCTCGCCATTCTTGACCTCGTAGCCGCCGCGGATTTCGTCGGTGGCCAGGTCGGCCAGGTCCTCGACGGTCTTCACGCCGCCCTCGCCCAGGGCGACGGCGATCTGAAGCGTCACGCCCGGCACGTCCAGCACGGCGTCCTCGACACCCAGTTCCTTGCGCTTCGCATCGAGAATGGCGGCCTGACGATCCAGGTAGTCACGGGCGCGGGCCTGCAGTTCTTCCGCCGTATCCTCGTCGAAGCCTTCGATGTCCGAAATTTCGTAAGGCTCGACAAAGGCGAGGTCCTCGACCGTGGCGAAACCTTCGGTGACCAGCAGCTGGGCGATGACCTCGTCCACATCCAGGGCTTCCTGGAACAGGGCGGTGCGCTCGGCGAACTCCCGCTGGCGACGCTCGGAGTCCTGCGACTCGGTGATGATGTCGATCTGCCATCCGGTCAGCTGTGAAGCGAGGCGGACGTTCTGGCCGCGGCGGCCGATGGCCAGCGACAGCTGTTCGTCGGGCACCACCACCTCGACGCGGTCGGCTTCCTCGTCCAGCACCACCTTCGACACTTCGGCCGGGGCGAGGGCGTTGACGATGAAGGTCGGCTCGTCGGCGTTCCACTGGATGATGTCGATCTTCTCGCCCTGCAGCTCGGCGACCACCGCCTGGACGCGCGAGCCGCGCATGCCGACGCAGGCCCCAACCGGGTCGATCGAGGAATCATTGGACAGTACGGCCATCTTGGCGCGCGAGCCCGGGTCGCGGGCGGCAGCGCGGATCTCGATCACGCCGTCGTAGACCTCGGGCACTTCCTGGGCGAACAGCTTGGCCATGAAGCCGGGGTGCGCGCGGCTGAGCATGACCTGCGGCCCCTTGGCCTCCGGGCGCACGTCGTAGATGTAGGTGCGGATCCGGTCGCCGATGTTGAACACCTCGCGCGGGATCGAATCGTTGCGGCGCATGATGCCTTCGCCGCGACCCAGGTCGACGACGGTGTTGCCGTATTCGACCCGCTTGACCGTGCCGTTGACGATTTCGCCGACGCGGTCCTTGAACTCCTCGTACTGGTTGGCGCGCTCGGCGTCGCGAACCTTGCCCATGACCACCTGGCGGGCCATCTGGGTCTGGACCCGGCCGAACTCGAAAGGCGGCAGGTTTTCGATGTATTCCTTGCCTACGAAGGCCTCAGGGTCGCGCTTCAGGGCGTCCTTCAGGCGCACCATGGCGCTGTCGTTGAACTCCTCCAGCTCGTCTTCCGGCTGCCAGTCGTCCTCGACCACGGTGACGTGACGGGTCAGGGCCAGCTCGCCCGACTTGATGTCGATCTTGGCGCGGATGTCATGATGGGCGCCGTAACGCGACTTGGCGCCCTTCTGGATCGCCTCCTCGATCGCCTCGACCACGATCTCCTTGTCGATGTTCTTCTCGCGCGCGACCGCGTCGGCGATCTGCAGCAGTTCGAGTCGGTTCGCGGAAACGCCGGCGACAGCCATGCTCTTAGTCCTCGGTCTCAGTGTTGTTGTCGTTGCGGGCGGCGCGCTTCTCGGCGCCCGCCTTCATCAGTTCGTCGGTCAGCACCAGCTTGGCGTCGACCAGCCAGTCGAAGGGGATCAGGGCGGTGTCTTCTTCACCCTCCAGATCGATCGCGATGTTCTCGCCCTCGGTCCCGGCGAGCGTTCCCTTGAAGCGTTTCCGCCCCTCGATCATGCGATCGGTCTCCAGCCGCGCCTCGTGACCCTCGAACAGGTCGAAGTCGCTCTGGCGGGTTAGAGGACGATCGATCCCCGGCGAAGACACTTCCAGCAGGTATTCGCCGCTGATCGGATCGGCGGCGTCCAGCACCTCGGACACGGCGCGGCTCAGGCGGGCGCATTCTTCGACCGCGATGTCGTGGTCGCTGGGCCGCTCGGCCATGATCTGCAGCCGCCGGCGCAGAGTGCCGCCCATCAGCCGCACGCGCACGACGTCGAGGCCCAGGCTTTCCGCCACGGGTTCGATCAGCTCCAGCAGAGCGCGGTCTTCGACGGTCTTGGCCTTCAAGATTGGGTCCCGGACAAAACAAAAGCGGCTGGCCTCCGGGGCCGCCGCTTCAAACGGCGCCGTTGGACGCCGGTCTAACGATGTGAGGGGGCATATAGACCCGTGAACGGGGTTTGTCAGCCCCCCGATACCCCCAGGGCGTCGCGAACATCTCCGACACATCGCCAACGCCGTCACAGCCCGCCAGAACAGTCCGCGATGAAAGTCTACTGGATTGGTCTCGACACGCCCGGCCGCCTCGGGGTGTCGCGCAAGCCCGACGGCGGCGAAGCCCTCAACGGACAGATCGAAAAGTAGGGCCACGGCATGGTCGACCATGTCGTCAGCCTGCTCGAACCCGACGAGGCGGCGAGGCTGGGCCTGGCCGAGAAAGCCGCGGTCTGCGAGCGGCGCGGCGTCGGCTTCTACAACTTCCCGGTCGTGGACCACGGTTTGCCCGTAAACATCGCACACTACCGCCGCGTCGCCCACGCCATGGATCGCCGGCTGAGGGCGGGACAGGCGCTGGTCGTGCACTGCCACGCGGGGCTCGGCCGCGCCCCGTCGCTTGCCATCAGCGCCCTGATCGCGGGAGGGATGAACGTCGACGAGGCCGTGCTGCGCGTCGGCCGCGCCCGCGGCCGCCCGGTGCCCGAGACCGACGAACAGCTCGCCTTCCTGCGCGCGTTTGCGGCCGGCGAGGTCTAGCGGCGAACGAAATCGAGGAAGACTGGCGCGGTGTCCCCCAGCTTCTTCTCTTCGTAGCGGGTGACCACATGGTCGGCCGGCGCCTCACGCCAGTCGTCGGCACGGTCCGCCGTCCATTCCAGCCCCGGCGTGCGCTCGAACCGCTCCAGCGCCCAGTCCGCATAGTCCTTCCAGTCGGTGACGAAGCGCAGCCGGCCGCCGGCCTTGAGCAGACGCACGATCTCCACGGCCAGTTCGTCCTGCACCAGCCGCCTCTTGTTGTGCCGCGCCTTGTGCCAGGGGTCGGGGAACAGGATCATGATCCGGTCCAGAGAGGCGTCCGGGAGGGCGGCCATCACCGCGCGCGCGTCGTCGGCGTGCAGGCGGACGTTCTTCAGGCCGCGCTCGTCGATGTGACGCAGGGCCGAGCCGACCCCGTTCAGGAAGGGCTCGCAGCCGATCATCAGCGCCTCGGGATGGCGCGCCGCCTGCTCGGCCAGATGCTCGCCGCCGCCGAAGCCGATCTCCAGCCACACCGCCTTCGCACCGGGCATCAGCGCCGCCGGATCGATCGGCCCCGCCGCCGGATCGGGCACTGCGATCTCGGGCAGAAGGGTGTCGAACAGCGCCGCCTGCCGCGGCTTCAGCGCGCGTGACTTGATGCGGCCGAACGAACGGAGCGGGCCCCGGGTCGGGGTGGTGGAGGCGGACATGCGCGGGCCTATAGCCGTCCGCGCGGCCGATGTCGCCAGCGACAGGCGGATCAGTTCGGGGCGGCAGCGGGAGCCGGGGCGGCGGACGCGGCGGCGGCTTCCGTCTCGCAGGCCCGGTTGATCCCCGCCAGCAGCCGCTGGTCGTTGGCGCGCCTCGCCAGCGCGCGGGCGCCGTCGCAGTCGCCGTTGTTGATCAGCGCCGCCGCCTCCTCGGCGCGGCGCACGACGCGCGGATTGCGGCTCTCCCGCCAGGCGTCCTGCTGCTGCTCCAGGCCCTGCAGCCGGATGTTGTCGCCCAGGCGCTCGAAGGTGTTGTGGTTCTGCATCCGGTCGGCGGGGCTCTGCGCCCAGGCGCCAGACGGCAGGGCGACAGCCGTCAGGGCCAGAATCAGTAGCGGGGTCTTCACGTCCGATCTCCCTGAGACGAGCCCCGATCAGGCCGCCAAACGAAGTTCGACGTCAAGGTCAAATCAGCGGGCAGGTCAGACGAGCGCCTTCAGCCGGTCGACCAGATCGGTCCGCTCCCACGAGAAGCCGCCGTCGGCGTCCGGCGCGCGGCCGAAATGGCCGTAGGCGGCGGTGCGCGCGTAGATCGGCCGGTTCAGCCCCAGATGCTCGCGGATCGCTCGCGGCGTGGCCCCGCCGATCATCTTCGGCAGCTCGGTCTCGAGGATCGCCGGGTCGATCTTGCCGGTGCCGTGCAGGTCGACGTGCACCGACAGCGGGTGCGACACGCCGATGGCGTAGCTCAGCTGGATGGTGCAGCGGTCGGCGAGGCCGGCGGCCACCACGTTCTTGGCCAGATAGCGGGCGGCGTAGGCGGCCGAGCGGTCGACCTTGGTCGGATCCTTGCCCGAGAAGGCGCCGCCGCCGTGCGGGGCCGCGCCGCCGTAGGTATCGACAATGATCTTGCGCCCCGTCACCCCGGCGTCGCCGTCGGGCCCGCCGATCTCGAACGATCCGGTCGGGTTGATGTGCCACTCGGTCTCGTTGGTGATGAAGCCCTCGGGCAGCACCTCGCGGATGTAGGGCTTCACGATCGCCGCCACATCGTCGGACGACAGGCCCGGCGCGTGCTGGGTCGACAGCACGATCGAGGTCGCCCGCACCGGCTTGCCGTTCTCGTAATAGAGGGTGACCTGGCTCTTGGCGTCAGGCTCCAGTTTCGGCTCCTTGCCGGAGTGCCGGGCCTCGGCCAGCTTCCTGAGGATGTTGTGGCTGTACTGCAGCGTGGCCGGCATCAGCTCGGGGGTCTCGTTCGAGGCGTAGCCGAACATGATGCCCTGGTCGCCGGCGCCCTCGTCCTTGTCTCCGGACGCGTCGACGCCCTGGGCGATGTGGACGGACTGGGGATGCAGGTGGTTCTCGAACGTCAGCCTCTCCCAGTGGAAGCCGTCCTGCTCGTAGCCGATGTCGCGCACCACCTTGCGCACCGTGGCCTCGATCTCGTCCTTGACGCCCGGGGCCCAGTTGCCCTCGACGTCCATGATGCCCTTGCCCCGGATCTCTCCGGCGAGGACGACCAGGTTGGTCGTGGTCAGGGTCTCGCACGCCACCCGCGCCTCGGGATCCTTGGACAGGAACAGGTCGACGATGGCGTCGGAAATCTGGTCGGCGACCTTGTCGGGATGTCCTTCGGACACGCTTTCGGAGGTGAACAGGAAGGACGAACGGGCCAAGGCGGACTCCTGGAGCGCGGGAACGGCCGCCAGACATATAAAGATATGTTTATATGTTCAAGACGCACTGCGCCGGCGCCGCCACGCGGCCGCGCGGCTGACCGCCTGCTCCCCTGCCATCCAGCGCTCCGCGACCCCGGCGAGGAGGCTCAGATAGATGAAGAACCACAGGCCGAGCCGCGCGGAGATGCCGGCGTCCCTGGGCAGCTCCAGGGTCGTCCATTCCAGGACGAACACCAGAACGCACAGCATCAGGGCCGCCGAGGCGGCGAGCGTCCACCACCGTTCGGACCTGAACGCCAGCCAGGCGAATATCAGGGCGACGACGATTTCCGAAACCGCCACCATGTCGTGCGCTCCCGCCATTCCGGCGGTGGAGCGGGTGACGGCGTGATCCCAGAACAGCACCGCCACCGCCCGGCGTTCGGTGTGGCCGCCGCGCAGCCAGCCGACGGCGAACGCCAGCCAGGTCATCAACTGCAGGGCCATAAGGAAGGGCGTGATGACGCAGACCCGCTATTGCCCGTTACGGGGTGTGAGCCCGCCGGACGGCAGGCGGCGACTCCACGCCCGACCACGGCTGACCGCCGGCTCCCCGGCCAGCCAGCGCTCGGCTGTCCCGGCCAGCAAGGCCGTGTTGACGACCATCCACAAGCCCACCCGGGCCGAGACAGCGGCCGGGTGCGTTATCGAAGCCACCATCGTCAGGGCGTGGACCAGAACGATCAGGACCAGCGCCGCCGCCGCGACGATCGGCCACCACCGGTCGGACCTCAGGGCCAGGCGGACGAAGATCGCCATCACCACGACGGCCTGCGTGGCCAGCCCCCAGGAAACACCGTCGGCATACCAGCGGAAGGTGACGCTCGATAAGGCCCAGTCCGACAGCAGCACCGCGGCCGCGAAGCGCTCGATATGGCCGCCGCGCAGCCAGCCGGCGCCGTAGGCCGCCCAGCCCAGCACATGACCGGCCAGCATGAAGGGCGGGATTTCTATGCGCGTCTCTCCGATGCTCACCAGCCGTCGCCGCGCGGACCGCCGGACCGTCAGCGCTGGCGGCCGCTCGCCACGATCTGGGGGCTGGTCACGTGCCCGATCTCCTGGGCCTGCCCCGCATAGGCGAGGATCAGGTCTGCCACAGCCTTGAGCATCACCGCCGTCACCACGACGATGACGAGCAGGATCAGGAGGCGGACGACCCAGCTGCGTGGCGGGGGGCGATAGCCGAGGCGCCGCCCATCGAGCCGCTCTGGGCTCCCACCTGGGCCATCACCCAACCCGCGCTCAGCACCTGCTGCAACAGCTCCCTCGGCTCCGCCCTTTGGGCGTCGTCCGCGAGTCCCCTCAGCAGATGGCTGCGCACGGGATCGTTCCGTCCCATCGGGCTGAACCTGTCCAGCGCGGCCTCCAGATCGTCCCACGTCCAGTGGGGAAGCGGCGGGCTGTTCGATGCCATGGTCTGACTCCCTGTCGAAGGAGGCATCAACAGGCGAACGGGGGTCGTCGCCAATGGGGTCTTTCGGCCCTGGTACGTTTCGTTCCAGCAGGGCCAGCGCCGCCTTGCGCCGGTTGACTCCCATCCGGCGGCAGGCCTCGTGCACATGCTTCTTGACGGTGGCTTCCGACAGGCCGATCCGGGCGGCGATCTCCTTGTCGGTCAGAAAGGCCGTAAGCCTCAGACATTCTTCCTGGCGGGCGCTGAGGCGCTGCGACATTCTACGCTCCCGGTACGAGCGAAATAGCTACGGCGTGCGAACGGCGTCGTCCAGTGTCGTTACGTCAAGTTTGGCGCGGGTCCCCGGCGGACCGCCCCGGCCGATTCGAATGTCTGGAAAGGTGGTGCCGCTTAGGTGACTCGAACACCTGACCCCCGCATTACGAATGCGATGCTCTACCAGCTGAGCTAAAGCGGCCTTGGACGCTGCGGGGGATGTCCGCCCGCGCGAGAGGCGCTCTTTATACGCGGGGCGCGGGCTTGCCAAGCGCCTCGAGCAGCGCCGCTTCATCCGGACGCGCGGCGATGCGGATATCCAGGCCGGAGTCTCCGCCCAGCGGCGCGGCGGCCGCTGCCGAAATCGCCACCGCGGCCTGCCCGGCGAACGGCCCCAGCGCCGCCAGGGCGCGGCCGCCGCGGGGGGAGTGGACCAGCACGGCGTCGAAGTCGTCGGGCGCGCCGGCCCCCGTTCCGACCGCCTCGTAGACCGGCAGGGCGCGCACCTCGAGCCGTCCGGCCAGCAGCGCCGCCAGGTCGCCGGCCGGCTCGAGCGCTCCCGGGGCCAGCACCGGACCGGGAGCCTCAGCCGCCAGCAGACGCGCGAGGTCGTCCAGCGCACCCGCCGCAGATCGCACCGCGGCGAACCCCGCGGCACGCGCGGCCTCCGCCGTGGCGTCCCCGACCGTGAACACCGGAAGGTCGCGCGCCGCGGACAGCGCCGTGAAGGCCGCGACCCCGTTGCGGCTGGTGAAGGCCAGCGCCCCGATCCCGGTCAGGTCGGGCGCCGCCTGCGAAATCGGCCGGATGGCCAGCAGGGGCGCGACGACGGACTCGAAACCGAACCCCTCCAGCCGGGCGGCGGTGCGGGCGGCGCCCGGCTCGGCGCGGGTGATCCATACGCGGCGGATCGGGCTCAGGGGTGGACTCGCTGGTCGCCCGCCGCCGCCTGCACCTCGACGCCCAGACGCAGGCCAAGGGCGCTGGCCTGCGCCATCGCGTCCGGCGCATCGATGTCGATCTCGCCCGCCCGCCGCCAGCGCGCAGAGCCGTCGGGGGCCAGCATCTCCGTTGTCAGCCGCAGCCGCCCGGCGGCGATCCCGGCATGGGCGCCGATGGCCGTGCGGCACGACCCCTCCAGCGCCGTCATGGCCCCCCGCTCGGCCGCCACGGCCAGCGCCGTCGCCGGATCGTCCAGGGCCGCGGCCCAGGCCGCCTCGCGGTCGCCAACCCGGGTCTGCAACGCCAGCGCGCCCTGCCCGGGCGCCGGCAGGAACTCGTCGAGCGCCAGCCGCTCGCGGATCACCGCCTCGAATCCCAGCCGGTTGAGGCCAGAAACGGCCAGCAGGATGGCGTCGAACTCGCCCTCGGCCAGCTTGCGAAGCCGGGTGTCGACATTGCCGCGCAGCATCTCGATCTGCAGATCCGGCCGCAGGGCCAGCGCCTGGGCCTGCCGCCGCAGCGACGCCGTGCCCAGCCGGGCGCCCGCCGGCAGTTCGCCGAACGTCCCGAAGGCCTCGCTGACGAAGGCGTCGCGCGGATCCTCGCGCGGCGGAACGGCGGCGATGCACAGCCCGTCCGGCTGCTCGGCCGGCACGTCCTTCATCGAATGCACGGCGACGTCGACGCGGCCCGCCAGCAGCGCCTCCTCGATCTCCTTCGTGAACAGCGCCTTGCCGCCGATCTCCATCAGGCGGCGGTCCTGCACCCGGTCGCCGGTGGTGACGATCTCCACCAGCGGCACCGCCTCAGCCAGATCGGCGTCGGCGACGCCCAGCGCCCTGCCGATGGCGCGCTGCATCATGCCCGACTGGGTCAGGGCCAGTTTGGAGCGGCGCGTGCCGATGCGGACGAGAGGAGCCATGAGACAGCCGTTGCGCCGGGGGGTCGGGGTCGTTACCTCGACCCGATGGACAGGTCCGCCGACTATAGCAGCGAGACGAGCCGGGCAACCGCGACTCCTGACCGCGTGGTGACGGTGCTGGGCCTCGAAACCAGCTGCGACGAGACCGCCGCCTCGGTAGTGCGCCTGACACCCGAGGGCGCGGCGACCGTCCTCTCCTCCGTGGTGCACAGCCAGATCGACGACCACGCCGCCTATGGCGGCGTCGTGCCTGAAATCGCCGCCCGCAGCCATGTCGAGATGATCGATGGCGTCGTCCGCCACGCCATGGACGAGGCCGGTCTCGGCTACGACGCCCTCGACGGAATCGCCGCCACCGCCGGTCCCGGACTGGTCGGGGGCGTCATGGTGGGCCTGAGCTTCGGCAAGGCCGTGGCCTTGGCGCGCGACCTGCCGCTGATCGCGGTCAATCACCTGGAGGGGCACGCGGTCTCGGCCCGACTGGGCGCGCGGGTCGACTATCCGTTCCTGCTGCTGCTGGTCTCCGGCGGTCATTGCCAGCTGCTGGAGGTGCGCGGCATCGGCGACATGACCCGGCTGGGCACCACCATCGACGACGCCGCCGGCGAGGCCTTCGACAAGATCGCCAAGGCGCTGGGCCTCGGCTACCCCGGCGGGCCGGCGCTTGAAAAACTTGCGCAGGGCGGCGACGGGGCCCGTTTCGACCTGCCGCGCGCGCTGCTCGGCCGCAAGGACTGCGATTTCTCCTTTTCGGGCCTGAAGACCGCCGCCTCCCGCCTGGCCCACGCCTGCGAAACGGAACAGGATCGCGCTGACCTCGCCGAGGGCGTCCAGACCGCCATCGCGCGCCAGCTCAGCGACCGCTCCGACCGCGCCATGAAGGCCTATGCGGAGCGTCACGACCACCGGCTGTTCGTCGTGGCCGGTGGCGTGGCCGCCAACCGGACCGTCCGCGCCACCCTTGAAGCGACGTCAGAGAAGAACGGATTCGCCTTCCTCGCCCCGCCCATGGCCTATTGCACCGACAATGCGGCGATGATCGCCCTGGCGGGAGCGGAACGGTTGCAAAAGGGTTGGGTCTCCGACATCGACGCCGTGGCCCGCCCGCGGTGGCCTCTCGATGAAAAGAGGGCGCTCGCCGACCCGGCCCACAAGCCGGGCCGCAAGGGCGCCAAGGCCTAGGGGCGCGACAGGCAAAAGCGGACACCGGTTTTGCCGCCCGTCGCGCGCCGACTTATAGAATCCGAAGGACCACCCGGGTGGTCCTTCCAGGGGACGCGTATGGAATTTCGCACGGCGGGAGTTATCGGCGCGGGCGCCTGGGGCACGGCCCTGGCCCAGGTCGCCGGCTGGGCGGGTCTCGACGTCCTGCTCCAGGCGCGTGAGCCGGAGGTGCTCGACAGCATCCGGGCCCGCCGCGTCAACGAGGCCTTCCTGCCCGACGTGGTCCTCGACAGCCGCGTCGCCGTCACCGGCGAACTGGCCGATCTGGCCGGCTGCGACCTGATCCTCGCCGTGGCCCCGGCCCAGCACATGCGCTCGACCCTGGCCGCCTTCGCCCCCTTCCACCGCGCCGGCGTGCCGGTGGTGCTGTGCTCCAAGGGCATCGAGCGCGGCTCGCTCAAGCTGATGACCGACGTTCTGGCCGAGACCATTCCCTCCGCCCCGGCCGCCGTCCTGTCCGGCCCCAGCTTCGCCGGCGAGGTGGCCCGCGGCCTGCCCAGTGCAGTCACCCTGGCCTGCGCCGACACCTCCCTGGGCGAGGCCCTGATGGAAACCCTCTCGGCCCCGACCTTCCGCCCCTATCTGGCCCACGATCTGATCGGGGCCGAGGTCGGAGGGGCGATCAAGAACGTGCTCGCCATCGCCTGCGGCATCAGCGAGGGCCGCGGTCTGGGGCGTAGCGCCCACGCAGCCCTGATCACCCGCGGCTTCGCCGAAATGACCCGCATGGGGGTCGCCCTCGGCGGCGAGGCCGAGACCGTGGCCGGCCTGTGCGGCCTCGGCGACCTGGTCCTGACCTGCTCCAGCCCCCAGTCGCGGAACATGAGTCTCGGCCTCGCCCTCGGTCAGGGCCAGTCGGTGCAGCAGGCCCTGGCCGGCAAGCGCTCGGTCGCCGAGGGCTATGAATCGGCGCCCGCCGTGCGCGAACTGGCCGAAAGGACGGGCGTCGACATGCCGATCTCGATGGCCGTCGCGGCCCTGTTGGCCGGCGAGACGACGGTGCAGGGCATGATCGACGCCCTGCTGTCCCGCCCGCTCAAGGTCGAGCGGCATTGAGCGAACCGGCTCCAGCGGAGCGCAAGCGCGTCTGGGCCACCCCGCCGAACGTGCCTCTGTGCCCCGAAAGCGCGATCGCCGATCCGGGCGCGCGCAGCTTCGTCTTGCAGATCGGCGAGGCGTTCTTTCACGGCTTCGTGGTCCGCAAGAACGGACAGGTCGCAGGCTATGTCGACCGGTGCCCGCACCAGGGCTTTCCACTGGCGCTCGAGCTGGACCGCTACCTGACGCCCGACGGCTCGCTGATCCTGTGCGGCTGGCATGGGGCGGTGTTCGAACCGCTGACCGGTGAATGCACCGGCGGGCCCTGCGCCGGGGGGCGGCTGACGCCATGGCCCGTCGTGGTGTCCGACGGGCTGATCCGGACGGCCTGACCGAACCCTATTCCGCGGCCGGGGCGTCCGCCGCGAAGAAGCCTACGGTCGTGCCGAAGGCGTTGACCAGCTCCAGCCACAGGGCGGTGTGATCGGTCAGCTGTTCGACGCTGCCCTCCTGGATCAGCACGTCGTACTGGACCACGGCCGTATTGTCCCCGCCCGCCTCGCCCGGCGTGAAGAAGGCCTTGAGGAAGCGCCGGTCACGGTTCCAGTCGTTGATCATCGCCTGGGTGATGGTCGGGTTGGAGAAGCTGGCGGCGTACTGGATGTCGCCACACACGTCGGCCTGGCAGCTATAGAAGAAGATCACCCAGGTCAGCGGACCGTCCGAGATGCTGATCCAGGTTTCTCCGTCGCGGCGGTTGACGGCGCTGACCGTGCCGCCCTTCTCCGTCAGCCAGGCGCGGACCGCCTCGATCTGGACGCCGGGGCCGGTCGCAGTCTGGACGGGAGCCGGCGGGGCGGCCGCGGCGACAGGGGCGGCCGCGGCCATCAGGGCGGCGGCGGCGAGGGTGGCCAGACGGATCATCGTGTTCTCCTGCGACCCCTCACCTACCGACGGATGGCTGTCGAAATCAAGGCGGCCTCCCGTTGCTCCCGGCCGTCAGTCCCGCTCGCGCGCCAGCCATTCGGCGCCGGCCATCTCGTTCAGACGCGACACGGTGCGCTCGAACTCGAACGCCCCGACGCCCTTGCGATACAACGCCTCTGGCGGCGCCTCGGCCAGCGCCACCAGTCGCGTCCCCGCCTCGTAGAGGGCGTCGATCAAGGTCACGAAGCGCCGGGCCTCGTGGTGATTGGCGGGGCCTAGCACCGGCACATCCTCGACGAACAGGGTGTGGAACCGCTCCGCCACCGCCAGATAGTCCTGCGGCCCCAGCGGGCGTCCGCACAGTTCCTCGAACGTCGCCCGCGCCAGCCCGCCGTCGGTCCGTTCCATGACCACGTCGCGGCCCAGCACCGACAGGTGGGTCGGTGCCTCCGCCTGCTCGCCCTTGAGGTCTTCCCACAGCGCCTCGAAGCCGGCCCGCGCCCCTTCGTCGGGGGGCGTGAACCAGACCCGGTCGCCCAGCAGCCGGTCCCGCCGCCAGTCCCGCGCCCCGGCCACCGAGACCACCTCGCAGCGCGCCTCGATCAGGTCGATGAAGGGGAGGAAGAGCTCCCGGTTGATCCCGTTCAGATACAGCTGGTCCGGCGCCCGGTTCGAGGTCACGGCCAGCACCACCTTCTGCTCGAACAACGCCTCGAACAGCCGCCCAAGGATCAGGGCGTCGGCGATATCGGTGACCTGCAACTCGTCGAAACAGAGCAGCCGCGCCTCCGAGGCGATCAGCTCGGCGACCGGGCGGATCGGATCGTCGCCTTTCCATTGGCCGAACACCGACTTGCGCTGGCCCGCATCACCCTCGCGCCACTGCCGGATCAGCCCGTGCACCCGGGCCATGAAGGCGTGGAAATGCGCCCGCCTTTTCCGCTTCTCCGGCGCGCAGGCGAAGAACAGGTCCATGAGGATGGATTTTCCCCGCCCCGGCGGTCCCCACAGATAGACGCCGCGCACCTCCGGCGACCGTCCCAGGAGACCGCCCAGCCGGCCCTTTCGGCCAAGGTCGACCTCCAGCCGGGCCAGCGCCTCGACCACCGGAACCTGCGACGGGTCGGGGGCCAGCCGACCGTCGGCCAGCCGCTTCTCATAAGCAGCGCGAATGCGTGATCCCATCGATCTCGGGCTTGGCACAGGCGGCCGCCGCTGAAAAGCGATTGCTTCGCGCCCGCGATGGCCCACATAGGGCCTCACAGTCCGGGTAGCTGGGCCCCGACACATTCCGCCCTCGAACAGCGAACGACCGGGTCGTGAGCGCAGGGCGTCCGAAGGACAAACCAATATGGGCTACAAAGTCGCCATCGTGGGCGCCACCGGCAACGTCGGCCGGGAAATGCTGAACATCCTCGAGGAACTCGAATTCCCCGTCGACGAAATGCACGCCGTCGCCTCGCGCAAGTCGAAGGGCGTCGAGGTCTCCTGGGGCGATCGCACCGTCAAATGCCAGGACATCGACGGCTTCGACTTCTCGAAGGTCGACATCGTGCTGATGAGCGCCGGCGGCGACGTCTCGCGTCAGTGGTCCGAGAAGATCGGCAAGGCCGGGCCCATCGTGATCGACAACTCCTCGGCCTTCCGCAAGGACCCGGACGTGCCCCTGATCGTGCCGGAAGTGAACCCCGACGCCATCAAGCTGGCCCGCAAGAAGAACATCATCGCCAATCCGAACTGCTCGACCGCCCAGCTGGTCGTGGCGCTCAAGCCGCTGCACGACGCCGCGAAGATCACCCGCGCCGTGGTCTCGACCTACCAGTCGGTATCGGGCGCCGGGAAGGAGGGCATGGACGAGTTGTGGAACCAGACCAAGGCCATCTATGGCCTCGGCGACGCCAGCCCGAAGAAATTCCCCAAGCAGATCGCCTTCAACGTCATCCCCTACATCGGCGCCTTCCGCGACGACGGCTACACCGACGAGGAAGCCAAGATGTGGGACGAGACCCACAAGATCCTCGACCCGGCCATCAAACTGACCGTCACCTGCGTCCGCGTCCCCGTCTTCGTCGGCCATTCCGAGTCGGTCACCCTCGAGTTCGACCGGCCGATCAGCCCCGACGAGGCCCGCTCGATCCTGCGCGAGGCCCCCGGCGTCATGGTCATCGATAAGCAGGAGCACGACGGCTACATCACGCCCGTGGACGCGGCCGGCGAGCACGCCGTCTACGTCTCGCGGATCCGCAAGGATCCCACGGTCGAGAACGGTCTGTCGCTGTGGGTCGTCTCCGACAACCTGCGCAAGGGCGCCGCCCTCAACGCCGTCCAGATCGCCCAGCTGCTGGACGAGACCGGGACCATCAAACCCTCGTCCGGATACCGCACTCTCACCGTCTGACCTTCCGCTCGCCCTCCCCCGGCGAAGGAGATGACCATGACCACCGCCCCCGGCTCTGATCAGGGTCGCGCCGCCCTGCTGTCCGCCTTCGCCTGCTACGGCCTGTGGGGGCTGATGCCCCTGCTGTTCATGGGCCAGGCGGCGGTCGGCTTCGACTCGCTGGAGATTCTGGCCCACCGCGCCCTGTGGGCCGTGGCGGTGGCAGGCCTGCTGGTCTGGCTGGCCAGACAGGGGGGTCAGGTCGCCAGCGTGTTGCGCACACCGAAGACGCTGGCCTGGCTGGGCCTCTCGACCGTGCTGATCGGCCTGAACTGGGGCATCTACGTCTGGGCGACCACTCACGAGGCCACCCTCGAGGCCAGCCTCGGCTATTACATCAACCCGCTGCTCAACATGGTCGTCGGCCTGTGGCTGTTCCGCGAGAAGATCGACCGCTGGGGCTGGATCGCCATTGGCCTCGCCGCCATCGGAGTGCTGTTCCAGGCGCTGGCCCTGGGCCGGCCGCCGTGGATATCCATCGTCCTCGCCATTAGCTTCGCCACCTATGGCGTGATCCGCAAGCGCGTGCCCATCGACGCCCAGGCCGGACTGCTGGTCGAGTGCCTGCTGCTGGTCCCGTTCGGCCTGGCCTGGGTGCTGTGGTTACAGCACACCGGCGCCGGCGTGGCCTTCGACAGCCCGGCCAACACCCTCTGGGCCTTGGCCAACGGCCCCGCCACGGTCCTGCCGCTGGCCCTGTTCGCATGGTCGGCCCGGCGCCTGCCGCTGTCGACCATCGGCTTCATCCAGTTCCTCGCCCCGACGCTGCAGTTCATGGTCGGCGTCTGGGCCGGCGAGGCGCTGACGCCGCTGCGCATCCTCTCCTTCGTCTTCATCTGGGGCGGCGCCGCCGTCTTCGCCGCCGCGGCCTTCTTCCGCGTCCGCGCCGCCCGCCAGGCCTTGAAGGACGCCGCGGAACCGGCCTAGCTTCCGCTCCGGTCGGAGCGCGCCATGGCTGATCAATCGTTGTCGCCCTCCCGCAAGCGCTGGATTCTCGTCGCCACCGTCCTCGGCTCCAGCCTGACCTTCATCGACGGGTCGGCGCTGGGCGTGGCCCTGCCGGCGATCCAGAACGACCTCGGCGCCGGCCCGGCGGCAGTCCAGTGGGTCTCCAACGCCTATCTCCTCACCCTCGGCGCCCTCGTCCTGATCGGCGGAGCAGCGGGGGACCGCTTCGGCCGGCGCAAGGTCTTCCTGATCGGGGTCGCCGTCTTCGCCCTCGCCTCCATCGCCTGCGGCCTCGCCCCGACGGTCGAGCTGCTCATCGCCGGTCGGGCGGTGCAGGGGGTCGGCGCGGCCCTGCTCACCCCCGGCGCGCTCGCCGTCATCGGCTCGGCCTTCCCTCAGGACGAGCGCGGCAAGGCCTTCGGGACCTGGGCCGGCGCGGGCGCCCTGTTCGGCATGATCGGACCCCTCGTCGGGGGCTGGCTGGCCGACGCCGCCGACTGGCGCTTCATCTTCTGGATCAATCCACCGCTGGCCCTGCTCACCGTCCTGGTCACCCTGCGCGCGGTGCCGGAAAGCCGCGACGAGCAGGCGAGAGGCCTCGACTGGCTCGGCGCCCTGCTCGCCGTGACCGGTCTCGGCGGCCTCACCTGGGGCCTGACCGCCGCCCCCGACCTCGGCTGGGGCGACCCGTTGGTTATCGCCGGCCTCGTCGGCGGCGGCGCGCTGCTGGCCGCCTTCCTGTGGGCCGAGGCGCGCGAACGTCACCCGATGATGCCCCTCGGCCTGTTCCGGTCGCCGGTGTTCAGCGGGATCAACGTGCTGACGCTGCTGCTGTATTTCGCCCTCGGCGGGGCGATGTTCTTCCTGCCTTTCGACCTGATCCGGGTGCACGGCTGGAGCGCCACCCTCGCCGGCGCCGCCATGCTGCCCTTTGCGGTCATCATGAGCCTGTTCTCGGGTTTCGCCGGCAAGCTGGCGGACCGCTTCGGCGCGAGACTGTCGCTCAGCCTGGGGCCCATCCTCGCCGGCGTCGGCCTCGCCCTGCTCGCCCTGCCCGCGCCTGGAGCCAGCTACGTCGACGGCCCCCTGGCCGGCATGACGGTGATGGCCGTCGGCATGACCCTCGCTGTCGGCCCCCTGACCGCCGCCGTCATGGGCGCGGTTCCCGAGGGCCACACCGGTGTCGCCTCGGGGATCAACAACGCCGTCGCCCGTATCGCCGCCCTGCTCGCCATCGCCCTGCTGGGGGTCATCCTCTCGGCGGTGTTCGCAGCCGTCGCCGACGGTCCCCACGCCCGCGCCCTGCTGGGCGAGGTCATGGCCGGCGCGGATCTGGAGCCCGCCGCCCGCGACGCCTTCCACGCCGCCTTCCGCGCCATCATCCTGACCTGCGCGGGCCTGGCGGTCCTGTCGGGCGTCATCGGCGGCCTGACGGCTCCGAAGCGTCAGAAGGCCGAATAGAGCGCCTCCTGCAGCCTGACCGCTCGCGGATCGCCGATCAGGTGCGGCGACTGGCGGGTCATCACATAGGCCGCCGACAGCCTGGCATCCGGATCGGCCAACACGCAGCTGCCCCCCCAGCCGTAGTGTCCCACGGCGGCGGGATTGGGCCCGAAGATCTCCAACCCGCGATTGGCCGTCCAGCCGGCCGCCCAGCCCATGACGAACGGCAGCACCCGGTCCTGCCCGTGCACCCGCTCGCGCAGCGCGGCGTCCAGCGTCGCCTGCGACAGAACGTTGCGCCCCTCGAACGACCCCGTCGCGACCACCGCCATGATCCGCGCCAGGTCGAGCGCCGTGCCGTGCAGATTGGCCGACGGGATTTCCGCCGTTCGCCACTCGGCCGCCTCGCGCGGGCCCGGCGACGAGCCCTTGTCGAAGAAGGCCGAACGCTTGATCGGGTCCAGCGCGCCAAGGCTCGGCGGGGCCGACGGCTTTCGCATCTGCGCCACGCGGCCGTGCTCGGCCTCCGGCAGGCCGATCCACAGGTCCAGCCCCGGAAAATCCTGGCGCAGCGCCGTCCCCATGCTGCGCCCGTCGACCCGCCGGAACAGCTCGCCGGCCAGATAGCCGATGGTGATCGGATGATAGCCCGACGCTGTCCCCGGCTCCCACATCGGCGCCTGGGCGCAGAGTTTCGCCAGCACACGGTCGCGGTCGAACCAGTCCTCGGGCGCGATGCCTTCGGCGAACCCCGGCAGCCCCGCCTGATGGCTCATGAGCTGTCCGACCGTGATCTCTTCCTTGCCGGCCTGGCCGAAGTCGGGCCAGTAGCGCGCCACCGGCCGTTCATAGTCCAGCAGACCGCGCTCGACGCAGGTGGCGATCATCAGCGCCATCACCGCCTTGCCGGCCGAGAACACCGGCGTCAGCGTACCGGGCCCGTAGGGAACCGTCTGCGCTGAGTCGGCCCAGCCGCCCCACAGATCGATGACCGCCTCCCCCTCTATACAGACGCTGAACCGCGCCCCTCGCTCGTTCAGCCCTTCGGGCGCTTCGGTGAAATTGGCGGCGAAGGCGTCCTTCACGGCGGCGAAATGCAGCGGACAGACGCCGTGGATGTCGGGGAGGTCGGTCATCGCTCCCTCCTAACGGCCCGGAACGCCGGCGTCACCGTCGCTTGCCGGGAACCGCGGGCGGTGTCACACAGGAAGCTTAACCGGGGGCACGACATGAGCGACCAATTCTTCCGTCCGTCATCCGACGTCCAGGTGATGATGGCGTACGATGCCGGCAAGAAATCCACCGGCACGGCCTTCCTGCTCTGGTTCTTCCTCGGGGGACTTGGGGGGCATCGCTTTTACTTGGGCCAGACGGGCCCAGCGATCGGCATGATCGTCCTCAACGTGCTGGGCTGGCTGACCCTGATCTTCATTGTTGGCTTTTTCCTGCTCGGCGCTCTGGGCATCTGGCTGCTGGTCGACGCCTTCCTGATCTCCGGCTGGGTTCAGAAGCACAACAGCGATCTGGCGATCCGCCTGGGCATGGCGGCCGGCGCTCCCGCCGCCGCTCCGGTTCCGCCGGTGGTTCCGGCAGCCGCGCCGGGTGAGGTCTGACCTCAGCCGAGCCAGTCCAGCACCCCGTCCGCCGCGACCGCGCCCGAGGCCATCGAAGCCTGCAGCAAATAGCCGCCGGTCGGCGCCTCCCAGTCCAGCATCTCGCCGGCGACGAACACCCCCGGCAGGGCTTTCAGCATCAGCCGATCGTCCACCGCATCCAGCCGCACGCCCCCCGCCGATGAAATCGCGCGCGCCAGCCCCTGCACCCCGGTCAGCGTCAGCCGCACCGCCTTGATCCGCCGCGCCAGCTTGTCGGCTCCCTCCGGCAAGGCCCGCGGTATCTCGCGCAACAATCCCGCCCCGACCGGCGACAGCCCCGCCGCCTTGCGCAGCCAGTTCGACACGCTGTCCTTGCCGCGCCCCTTGGCCAGCCGCCCGGCCAGCACCTCGATCGACAGGTCGGGCCGCAGGTCCACAGTCAGCGTCGCCGACCCGTCGCGCTCGACCGCGTCGCGCAGCGCCGCGGACAAGGCATAGACCGCCCCGCCCTCAAGTCCGTAGCGAGTCACCATCGCCTCGCCGCGAACGGTCGTCCCGCCGAAACTCAGCGCCAAGGGCTTGAGCGGCTGTCCCGCGAACCGGTCGGCGAACACCTCCGACCACGCCACGTCGAAGCCGACATTGGTCGGACGAAATGGCGCCACCTCGACGCCTTCCGCTTCCAGCCAGGGTCGCCAGCCGCCGTCCGAACCCAGCCGCGGCCAACTCGCCCCGCCCAGCGCCAGCACCACCGCGTCCGGCCGCTCGACCCGCTCGCCTTGGGGCGTCCCGAACACCCAGCCGCCTTCGCGGCGGCCAATCCACCGTGAGCGCGTCCGCACCTCGACGCCCAGTTCCGCCAGCCGCGCCAGCCAGGCCCGAAGCAGCGGCGACGCCTTCATCGCCCGCGGGAACACCCGCCCCGACGACCCGGTGAACACCGGCTGCCCCAGCCCCTCGGCCCAGCCGATCAGATGCGTCGGCGAGAACCGCTCCAGCCACGCCGTCACGGCCCCGCTCGCCTCGCCATACCGGCTCGTGAACGCATCCACCGGCTCCGAATGGGTCAGGTTCAGCCCGCCCCGGCCGGCCATCAGGAATTTGCGCGCCACGGACGGCATGGCCTCGTGCACCACCACCGCCGCGCCGCCCTGCGCCAGCCGTTCGGCCGCCATCAACCCGGCCGGCCCGGCGCCGATGACATGGACGGTCTTCTTGTCTGGAGAACTCATGCGGCCTTCTAGACCGGAACGCCCGCCATCGGCATACGCTTCCTGCCCATGAGCGTCGCCTTCACCCGCGAGGAAGATCTGGAGGCCACCGCCGCCGACCTTCCCGACCGCCCGGTCTCGCCCCACCCGAACCTCGTCACCCGCGAAGGGCTGGCGCGGATCGAGGCCGCCCTGGCCGAAGCGCGCGCCGCCTACAATGCGGCGCAGTCGAAGGGCTCGATAGAGGCCGACCGCACCGCCATGGCCCGGGCCACCCGCGACCTGCGCTACTGGTCCGCCCGCCGCGCCACCGCCCAGCTGGTCGAGGCCCCGCCCGACGGCCGCGTCCGCTTCGGCGGCTCGGTGACCATCGAGCGCGAGGATGGCCGCACCCAGACCTGGCGCATCACCGGCGAGGACGAGGCCGACCCTGCCAGGGGCTCGGTCAGCCATGTCTCGCCGCTCGCCGTCGCCCTGATCGGCAGGCGGGTCGGCGACGAGGCGACGGTCGCCGGACAGACGGTCGAGATCGTCGCCGTCGATTGAGCGCCCCTCCATTCAACGGTTGTCGCCGGGGCCGGGGCGCCCCACCTTACAGGCATCCCGCGCCGCTCTCCGGCGTTCTCCCGGCGCCTCTCGCGTCAGGCGCAGCCGCGCCGGAAAGGAAGCCACGCCGATGGCCCGCAAACCGAACTACAGCTTTGAACGGATGGAGCGCGAGCGCGCCGAAGCGAAGAAGGCCGCCGAAAAGGCCGCCGCCAAGGCCGAAAAGCGCGCCGCGGCGCGCGGCGAGGCGCCGCCCTCCGACCCGCAGGACTGAGCTGAGCCAAATCGGGGGCGGTGCGTTGATCGTCCGTGACCCATCGGTCAGGGACGGGAGACGCGGGTGCGCGGCGAACTGGAAACCTATCAGGCCAAGCGGAAATTCGGCGACACGCCCGAGCCGAAGGGCCGAAAGGGCAAGGCGCACAAGTCCGCCCTCAGATATCTGATCCAGCGCCACGCCGCGACGCGTCTGCACTACGACTTCCGCATCGAACTGGACGGCGTGCTCAAGTCCTGGGCCGTCACCAAGGCCCCGTCGCGCGACCCGGCCGTCAAGCGGCTGGCCGTCGAGGTCGAGGACCACCCGCTCGACTACGGGAATTTCGAGGGAACCATCCCCGCCGGCAACTACGGCGCCGGCACGGTTCAGATGTGGGACCGCGGCACATGGGAGCCGCAGGAGGACGACCTCGACGCCGCTTTCGCCAAGGGCAACGTCAAGATGGTGCTCCATGGCGAGCGCCTGTCCGGCAAATGGGCCCTGATCCGGATGAAGAGCGACCGCGGCAGGCCATCGAAGCGCAACAACTGGCTCCTCATCAAGGAGAAGGACGAATTCGCCATCCCCGGCGAAGGCGACGCCAATATGGAGATCGACGCCTCCGTCACGACCGGGCGCAGCCTCGCCGAGATCGCCGGAGGCAAGAAGCGCTGGCTCTCGCCGGCGAAGACGACGAAGGCGGCGCCGCCCAGGCCCGAGGCTCGCCCCGCCGTCACCAGTCACGCTTCGAAGCCACACCCCTTCGTGCCGATCCAGCTGTGCAAGATCGCCGACTATCCGCCGCAGGGGACCGGCTGGGCGCATGAGATCAAGTTCGACGGCTATCGGCTGCAGGTCGCCTCGGGCGGCGGCAAGGCCGCCGTGCGCACCCGCAAGGGTCTCGACTGGTCGGCCAAATTCCCGGAGCTGGCCGCCGACGCCGCTGACTGGCCCGACGCCGTCGTCGACGGCGAACTCTGCGCGCTGGCCGAGAACCACATGCCCGACTTCTCTGCCCTGCAGGCGGCCATCTCCAGCGGGGACACCGGCGGCTTGGTCTATTTCGCCTTCGACCTGCTGTTCGAGGGCCCGGAGGATCTGCGCCAGCTGCCGCTGTCCCACCGCAAGGCCCGCCTTCAGGCGTACATTGACCGCATCCCGAAGGCCGCCCGCACCCGCATCCGCTACGTCGACCATTTCGCCACCACGGGCCAGGCCATCCTTGAGAGCGCCTGCCGCATGGATCTGGAAGGCGTCATCTCAAAGAAATTGGATGCTCCGTACACGGAGGGCCGCTCCACGACCTGGCTGAAGTCCAAATGCCGCGGCGGCGACGAGGTCGTCATTGGCGGCTGGACCTCCGAAGGGGACCGCTTCCGCTCCCTGATCGTCGGAGTGCACGACAAGGATGGCCTGCGCCACCTCGGCCGGGTCGGCACAGGCTACAACCAGACCCTGCTCAAGACACTGTTGCCGGCTCTCAAGAAGGTGGAAACCGACAGGAGCCCCTTCGTCGGCAAGGGCGCGCCGAAGAAGTCGCGCGCCGCCGGCCTGACCATCCACTGGACGAAACCGGCGCTCGTCGCCGAGGTCGAGCACGGCGGCTACACCGACACCGGCTCCCTGCGCCAGGCCGCCTTCAAGGGCCTGCGCGAGGACAAGCCCCCGGCCGAGGTCACCGAACGTCCATACACGCCTCCCGATCTCGCCAGTGAGCCGGGCAAACACTCCGGCACGACGGCGCTGGCCATGCCCGGCGAGCGCCCCGGCAAGATGGCGGGCAAGGGAAGGCTGATCGTCGCCGGCGTCACCATCTCCAACCCGGACAAGGTGCTGTGGCCGGCGGTGGACGGGAAGCCCGCCATCACCAAGGCCGAGCTGGTGCGCTACTACGAAATAGCCGCCGAACGCATCCTGCCCCACGTCGCCGACCGCCCCGTCTCCATCATCCGCGCGCCCGAGGGCATCGGCGGCGAGCGCTTCTTCCAGCGCCACGCCATGCCTGGCTCCAACCCCCGCCTGAAGCTGATCGACGTGAGGGAGCGCAAGCCCTATGTCGGCGTCGTCGACGTCGGCGGCCTCGTCGCCATCGGCCAGTCCGGCGGGCTGGAACTCCACCCTTGGGGCTGCAAGCCCGGCGATCCGGAGACCCCCGACCAGATCACCTTCGACCTCGACCCCGACGAGGGCCTCGACTTCGCCGACGTCATCGCCGCCGCCCGGACCATGAAGAAGGAACTGGAGGGCCTCGGCCTCAACCCCTTCGTCAAGACCACCGGCGGCAAGGGGCTGCACGTCGTAGCGCCCATTCTCGCCGACGCCCGCAGCCGCATCGACTGGGACCAGTGCAAGGCCTTCGCGAAAGAGGTGTCCGAGATCGTCCGCCGCCGCGATCCCGACCATTTCACCACCACCATCGCCAAGAAGGCGCGGGGCGGGAAGATCTTCCTCGACTATCTTCGCAACGGCCGCATGGCCACCGCCGTCGCCCCGTGGTCGCCCCGGGCCCGCCCCGGCGCCGGCATCGCCTTTCCCCTGTCATGGGGCCAGGTGAAGTCCGGCCTCGACCCGAAGGCGTACACCCTCCACGAGGCCGCCGCCCTGCTGAAGAAGCCCGACCCGTGGAAGGATTTCCGCGCCGGCGCGGTCAATCTCCGGCCGGTGCTGAAGAAGGTGCTCTAGGCCGCCTTCTTTCTCGCCGCCGTCTTCTTCGCCGCCGGCTTTTTCGCGGGGGCCTTCTTCGCCGGCGCCTTGCCGCCCGCCGAGCCCTTCAGGCTGGCCCTGAGCGCCGCCATCAGGTCCACCACGTTTGTGTCGTCGGGCTCGGGCGCCTCCACCAGTCCCTTGCCGCCCTTCTGCTTGGCCTTTATCATCTCCTTCAGCGCCTCGTCGTAGCGGTCCCTGAACTCCGACGGATCGAACTCCGCCTCCTTCTGGGCGATGATCCGCGTGGCGATGTCGACCATGTCCTTGTCAGCCTTCACGCTCGGAATGTCGTCGAAGAAGTCGGCCGCGTCGCGCACCTCCTCGTGCGGCCGCAGAGTGTAGGCGACAAGCCCCTTGCCGCGCACCTCCAGGGCGATCTGCCGCTCGCGGTTGCGCAGCACCAGGCAGCCAATGGCGATCTTGCCCGCCGCCTTCATGGCGTCGCGGATCACCGCGAAGGCCTCGGCGCCGACGCCCTTCTCGGGCACCACATAAAAGGGCGAATCCCAGTACAGGCGGTCGATCTCGTCCTCGTCGACGAATTGGCCGATGTCGATTGTCCGCGTCGACTCCAGCTTGACCTTGTCGAAGTCCTCGTCGTCGAACAGCACGTATTCGTCCTTCGAAACCTCGTAGCCCTTGACCAGGTCAGAGCGCTCGACGGGCCCCGTGTCGGGGTCGGTCGCCACCATGCGGATGCGGTTGTTGGTCTCGGGATTGATCAGGTGAAAGCTGACGTGTCCCGACGACGACGTCGCCGTATAGAGCGCCACCGGGCACGTCACCAGGCTGAGTTTCAGATGCCCCTGCCAGGTCGGTCTCGCGGCCATGGTCGCCTCCTCGTCGCACAATCCGCGACTCGAACGCGGTGGGACGGCGATTCGTTCAGGGAGCGCCTTCGGACAGGGTCGCGTTCAGGGCTTCGGACAGGCTTTCGATGCCATAAGGCTTGGGCAGCAGGCGGAAGGCCTCGCCCGTCGCCGCCGAGGCCGCCTCGCTGAATCCGGTGGTCAGCAGCACCGGCGTCTCGGGCAGCCGCCGCCGCACTTCCTGCGCCAGGCCCAACCCGTCCATCTCGCCCGGCATGACCATGTCCGAAAAGACCAGGTCGAAGCCCGGATCCTTCTCCAGCACCGCCAGCGCCTCCGCGGCATTGGCGACCCGAACGTGGCTGTAGCCGAGGTCGCCCAGCATGTGGCCGACGCCGGCGGCGACGGCGTCGTCGTCCTCCACCAGCAGCAGACGTCCGCTGGACGCCCGCGCCCCCGGGCCCCGGACCGGCGCAGGCCGGGCCGCCTCGGGTTCGGGCGGCGCTTTCTCGGTAGGCGGCAGGCACAGGGTGAAGGTGGTGCCCGCGCCCTCCCGCGAGTCCACGCTGACGTCTCCGCCGGACGAGCGCACGAAGCCATAGACCTGCGACAGGCCCAGACCGGTGCCGCGACCCACCTCCTTGGTGGTGAAGAACGGTTCGAACACCCGCGACGCCACCGCCTCCGACATGCCGACGCCGGTATCGGTGATCCTGAGGAAGACGCGGTCCGGCCCGCCGCCCTCCCCCGGCTGGTTGCGGCCGACCACCGACAGCCGCCCGCCCTGGGGCATGGCGTCCCGGGCGTTGACCGCCAGGTTCAGCAGGGCCAACTCCAGCTCGCCGCGGTCCGCCTCGATCCGCCACAGGTCCTCGGGCAGGTCCAGCACCACCTCGATATCCTCGCGCAGCGACCGTTCCAGCAGGAACCGCAGCCCCTCGATATGGCCGCGCAGGTCCAGCACCTCGGCCCGCAGCGGTGACCGGCGCGCGAACGCCAGCAGCTGCCGCGTCAGGGCCGCGCCACGCTCGACCGCCTGCCGGACCCCGGCGCTCAGCGCCCGGCGGCGCTTCGGATCATCGGTCCGGTCCAGCAGATCGATGCCGCTCGACGCCACCATCAGCAGATTGTTGAAGTCGTGGGCGATGCCGCCGGTCAGCCGGCCGATGGCCTCCATCTTCTGGCTCTGGCGCAGCGCCTCCTCTGCCTTTTCCCTTTCCAGCATCTGCTGCTGCAGCAGGCTGTTGGCGCGGACCAGCTCGGCTGCCCGGTCGGCGAGCTGGCGATTGGCTCGCCTCAGGGCGCCCTGAGCCACCGCCAGCACCAGCACCACCAGCGCCGCCAGGGCGAGGACGACCAGCAGACCGGCGTAGCGGCCGAAGCGCTGCGCCCGCGGTGTCTCCAGCAGCTTCAGATGAACCACGCCCAGCCTCTGCCCGGCCTCCTCGACCGGCCGGGCGACCAGCAGGCGTCCATTGTCGAACAGGGTTGCGCGGTCGTCGGGCGCCGCCTCGTGGAATATGGTCTCCCCGTCGCGGATGAAACTGGCCAGCAGTCGGCCATTCTCGTCGTAGACCGCGGCGGTCAGGACGCTGGGATTGACCTGAACGGCGTCGACATAGTCCTGGGCCGCCTCGGCGTCGTCGAAGGCCAGGGCGCCGCTGACGGCCGAGGCCAGCAGGTCAGCCTGGGCGCCCGCCTCGCGCGCCGTCTGCTCCTTCAGCGACCGTTCGTTCAGCACCGCAATGGTGACGCCGGCCACCAGAAGGACCAGCAGCGACACCAGCGCCACGATGGGGAACCGGCTGTAACGGAGGCGGGCCAGCCAGGGCATGTGCTCAGCCTCCCCGCACGCTCAGGGCCAGGTTGAGCAGGCGCGAACTGATCGACAGGCCGGCGCGCGACGCCTGCTGCAGGTCGATGTGGAACCGCACGCGGTTCTCGCTGATGGCGAAGTGGATCATGCCTCGCTCGGCGGGGGGCGCGGCCGAGTCCGTGACCAGCAGGGTCGCCCGCTGTCCCTCGGGAACCAGGCCCCCGCCGCCCTGGCCGACGTACAGGATGTGGCAGCCCGCGGCAGCCTCCCTGGTGCCCGGCCGCCTTACCGCCAGTGGGCGACCGTGCGCGGTCTGGGCCTGGACCGCGCGGTCCAGCGCCCCCCGGAAGGGATCGCGGCCGGCGACGCAGATCACGACCGGCGACTGGTTGCTGGCGAACGCCCGCGGCGGCCAGTCCGCGAAGGCGGCGAACCGCACCAGGTAGTTGGCCTTGACCGAATATTCGAGGCTCGTCTGCCGGGTCAGAACCTGGGGCGTCTCCATGGCGAGACACGGAAGCGGGACGCTCCAGAGCAGGGCGGCCATCAACCGCAATGCGCCCCGCCCCGGGACCATTTCAGAAACTCGCTCGCAAGGCGGCGAAGACGCTGCGGCCGAACGACCGGCCGCGGACGGGATCGCCGGTTTCGACGCGACGGTCGCCGATCAGATTCTGCCCCGTCACGGACAGCTCGAGCCGGTCCGTCATCTGCCAGCCCAGCCGCGCGTCGGCCTCGACATAGCCATCGACGGCGGCCAGCTCGTCGACCGCCCGCAACCGCAGGTCCAGCTCCACGGACTCGGTCAGGTCATGCTGCGACCGCAGCTGAACCTGGTAGTCCGGATCGTCGCCGATTGAGATGAGCCCGCTGATGTCCTCCGGCCTCAGGATCGAGTCGTAATCCTTGGTCAGGGTGCTCAGCCCGGCGCTCAGCCGCCAGGACGGGGACACGTCATAGCTGCCCCAGGCCTCGACGCCCCAGGTCGTCGCCTCGCCGTTGTTTGTCAGGGTCAGCGGCAGGAAGGTGACGGGGGTGATGGAGACCGTCCGCAGGTGGTCGTAGACATTGTAGAAGGCGTTGATCGAGAACGACATCTTCGGCGACGGATTGGCGCGGTAGCCCAGTTCGTAGGCCGTCGCCGTCTCGGACTGGAAATCGGCCCCCACCAGGAAGCCCGGGAAGGTCAGGTCGCGTTCGATGCGGTTCGGCGTTCGGCTGGCCCGGCTGACCGCCGCCCAGACCAGGTCACCGCCCGACCGCTGCCAGGCCAGCCGGACGTTCGGCAGGAATTCCTGCCCCGAGAAGCTGTTGTCCTCGAGCTTGGCGCCCAGGGTCAGGGTCACGCCGCCGCCCAGGGTGATCTGGTCCTGGGCGAACACATTGGTCAGCGTCAGAGTTCGGTCGGGCGGATCGAGGAAGGCCGCGCCCGGAGCGATCGCGAAGTGCGACTCGACCACCCGGTGGCCGGCGCCCACCACAACCCGGTGCCGCCCGTACTCCACGGCGTGCTGCACGGCCAGATCCCAGGTATCGGACACTTCGAGCGCGGCGGGCTCCTCCCGTTCGAACCGGTCGTAATAGGCCTGGACCTGCAGCTCGCCGCCGGCCAGCGGCCGGATCCAGCGGCCGAGCAGATTCGCCCCGCGGACATAGCTCTGGGTTCCCAGGGTGTCCTCGTTGATGGCCACTTCGTTCTCGAAGGCGTCCCCCTGAAGCGTCAGCCGGTTCTCGCCGACCGTCCAGTCCAGGTGCCCGCCGCCGCGCAGGCCGTCGGCGTCGTCGTTCGCTCCGTTTCCGGCTGCGTCAAAGCTTTCGTCGCGGGCGAAAGCCATCAGATAGGCGCGCCATGCGCCGCTGTCGCCGAGGGCGCCCCCGTGCCGGATCGAGATGCGGGCGTCCTCGTCGCCAGCGCCCGCGCTGATCAGGGTTCCCGGCGTGTCGCCGGCCTCGCGGGTGATGATGTTGATCACCCCGTTCATAGCGTTGGAGCCGTAAAGCGCCCCGCCGGGCCCGCTGATCACCTCGATCCGCGCGATGTCCTCCAGCATGAGCTCCCGCGCGTCCCAGAAAACGCCCGAACTCAGGGTCGAATAGACGCTCCGGCCGTCGATCAGCACCAGAAGCTTGTTCGAGGTTTCGTAGCCGTTGAAGCCCCGCGCGCTGATCGCATAGTCGACCGCGTTGACCCGCTGCACATTGAGGTTCGGCGCCAGCCGCAGGACCTCCGGCAGGCTGGTCGCGCCCGAACGCCGGATGTCGTCGGCGCTGATCACAAAGATCGCCGCCGCCGCGTCGGCCAGCGCCTCGGGTCGGCGAGACACCGAGGTCACCTCGACCATCGACAGCTCTTCCAGCGACAGACGGGCGAGGTCCTGATCGTCAGGACCGGCCGCGATCAGCTGCGGCGCCGCCGCCCGGACGTCGGCAGGGCCAGCCTCCCCGGCCTGGGCGACAGCCGGCATGGCGAGAAAAATGGCTGCGGCGGCCCCCCGCCGGAGATGACGCATCCTGTCTGACCCCCCTCGCAATCCCGCGATCGGGCACAACGCGCGGGCCGTCAATCGGTTGCCGGACATTGTCGGTCCGTTTTCGTTACGGTTTGCCGAACACGGAGGCCGGGCCTTGGGCCGCCACGAAACTGCGCGACAATTTCCGCGCCAGCTCGGCCTGGACGAACGGCTTGTGCACGATCTGGTGGTCGCCGACTCCGGTCAGGGCCTTGGCGTCGGCGTAGCCCGTGGCGAACAGGATCGGCACCCTCGGCCGCCGGGCCCTCAGCTCCCGCGCAAGGTCCGCGCCGTTCATGCCGGGCATGGCGAAGTCCAGCACCACCGCGCTGATCCCGTCGTGCCGCTCGATGATGTCCAGCGCGGCGCCGCCGCTTCCTGCCTCGACGACGTTATAGCCGAGGTCGGTCAGCAGTCCCGCCGTGACCTCGCGGACAGCATCGTCGTCGTCGACGACCAGCACGACCAGATGATCGTTGTGCGCCGAGGGCGCCGCCCCGGCGTCGGCGCTGTGGGCTACCGGCGCGCTGCTGGCCTTCGGCAGGAAGACCTTGATGGTGGTGCCCCGCCCGACCTCCGTCTCGATGCCGAGACCGCCGCCCGACTGCTTCGCCAGGCCAAACACCTGGCTGAGCCCCAGGCCGGATCCCTTGCCCACGTCCTTGGTGGTGAAGAAGGGCTCGAAGGCGCGCGCCCGCACCTCGTCGGTCATGCCCGAGCCGGTGTCGCTCACGGCCACCATGACATACTCCCCCGGCGGCGGCGCCTCGGGCGCGTCGGGTTCGCCCAGCACCACATTCGCCGTGCGGATGGCCAGCGACCCGCCGACCTCCATGGCGTCGCGCGCGTTGATGGCGAGGTTCAGGATGACCAGCTCGATCTGGGTCGGATCGATCATCGCCGGCCACAGATCGTCGGCCAGTTGCGGCGCGGCTATGTGCACGCTGCCGCCGATCGTGCTCTGCAGCAGGTCCCGCATGCTCAGAACGGTGTCGTTCAGATCGACCGGCCGCGGCTCCAGCGTCTGTTGCCGCGAGAAGGCCAGCATCTGCGCCGTCAGGCGGGCCCCCCTCTGCGAGGCCTCGCTCATCATCGCCAGCCGGCGGATCAGGACCGGATCCTGCGCCTGTTTCCGCATCTGTTCGACATTGCCCAGGATCACGGTCAGCAGATTGTTGAAGTCGTGAGCCACGCCCGAGGTCAGCTGGCCCACCGCCTCCAGCCGCTGCGCCTGGCGCAGGGCCGACTCCACCTTCTCCCGCTCCCCGATCTGCGAGGCGAGCTGCCGGTTGGCCGCTTCCAGTTCGGCGGTCCGTTCCGCCACCCGGCGCTCCAGCATGGCCTCGGCGCGCCGGATCTCCTCGATCCGCTCGCGCGCCTCGTACTGGCGCCTGCGTCCCCGCAGCGCCGTCCGCACGGCGCTGACCAGGGTCGTCGGGTGGAACGGCCGCTCGAGGAAGCTGACATTGCCCAGGGTGACCGACAGCCGTTGCGCCATCGGATTGCGCTCGACGCTGCCGCCGCGCTGGGTCAGCACGACGAACGGAAAGTCCGACCACGACGGCTGGGCCTCGATCCAGGCCGACAGCCCGGTGAGGTCGCAGTCGCGCAGCGCCTCCTCGACCACGACCGCCAGCCCGGCCCCCTGCTCAAGCCGCTCGCGCAGGGCGTCCAGCGTGTCGCAGACCTGGGCCGGGACGCCCGCCTCCTTCAGGATCGCGGCGGCGATGGCGGCGTCGCGCCCCGTCGGCGCCAGCACCAGCGCCCGTTCCGAAAGCTCCCCACCGAGGCTCATGCGGCCGGGTCGCCCATCAGGCCCGAGCCCTGGCCGACGAAGTTGGGCACCCCGCGCAGCACGCCCTGGAAGCCCTGCAGCGGCTCGCCCATCACCAGGCCGCGGTCATCGATGTCGAATTCCCGGATGGTCTTCTCATGCCCGCCGGCGCGCTTCTTGATCACCGAGACGGCCCGGCGAACATGCCCCACCGCCTCGAAATAGCGCAGCAGGATCACCGTGTCGGCCAGATAGGTGACGTCCACCGGCGCCTTCATGTCGCCGACCAGGCCGTGCTGGGCGACGGTCAGGAAGGTCGAAGCCCCCTGGCGGTTCAGATACTGCAGCAGCTCGTGGATGTGCAGCACCAGGAACTGCTCCTGCGGCATCGCCGCCTGGTAGCCGTTCAGGCTGTCGATCACCACCGTCTTGATGTTCTTCTCCGACACGCAGCGCCGCACCCGCGAGGCGAACTCGCCGGGCGAGAGCTCGGCCGCGTCGACCTGTTCGATGATCAGCGAGCCGTCGTCCCGCATCGCCTCCAGATCGATGCCCAGGCCGCGCATGCGGGCGAACAGCAGCCCCAGCTCCTCGTCGAAGATGAACAGAGCCGCCTTCTCGCCCCGCTTCACCGCCGACACGGCGAAGTTCAGCGCGAACAGCGACTTGCCGGTCCCCGCCGGCCCGAGGATCAGGGCGCTCGAGCCGCGCTCGACCCCGCCGCCCAGCAGATTGTCGAGCCCCGCCACGCCGCTCGACACCGGGTTGCGCTCGAAGGCCGTGCGGTGCTCCGAGGCCACGATGCGCGGATAGACCTCCAGCCCGCCGGTCTTGATGGTGAAGTCGTGATAGCCGCCGCGGAAGCGCCGCCCGCGGTATTTGATCACCCGCACCCGGCGCCGCTCGGCCCCGTATTCGGGGGCCAGCTCCTGCAGCTGGACCACCCCGTGGGCCACCGAATGCACCGTCTTGTCGTTGACGTCGGTGGTCAGGTCGTCGAGCAGCAGCACGGTGGCCCCGCGCCTGGCGAAATAGTGCTTCAGGGCCAGCACCTGGCGCCGGTAGCGCAGCGAGCCCTGGGCCAGCAGCCGGATCTCCGACAGGCTGTCGACCACGATCCGGGTCGGCTGCACCTTTTCCACGGCGTCGAAGATCATCCGCGTGGTCTCGCCCAGCTCGAGGTCCGAGGAATACAGCAGGCTCTGCTGCTGCTGCTCGTCCAGCAGGCTCTCGGGCGGGACCAGTTCGAAGATCTCCACCCCCTCCAGCGACCAGCCGTGCGACCGCGCCGTGCCGCGCAGCTCCTCCTCGGTCTCGGACAGGGTGATGTACAGGCAGGGCTCGCCCTTCTCCGCCCCCTCGATCAGGAAGCTCATCGCCGCCGTGGTCTTGCCCGTCCCCGGCGCCCCTTCCAGCAGATAGATGCGCTCCCGCTCCAGCCCGCCGGCGAGGATGTCGTCCAGTCCGGGCACTCCGAAAGCCGCGTCCTTCCCGTCGCTGTGTCCGTCCTTCGCCATGGGTCCTCTCATGTTCCAGCTGAGCCGTAACGCACGGATATCGAGAAGGTTACACGGCGCCGATCCGCCTCATTCGCGGCCGACCCCGGCCAGGCGGCCCTCGACGGGAGGGCGGACGAAAGGATTTTACCCGGGTGAAACCCAGGACTTCGCTGTGGCGGCGTCGGCAGAGTCGGCGCCGGCGGACGGAAATTCGCTATGGCGGAGTCGGCAGAGTCGGCATCGGGGTCCTGAAGGGGTCGCGCCTCGGGCGGCGGGACGGGGATTCGATTGTCAAAGACCGGCGGGCGAACAACAGCAGTCTACCCCGGCCCGGTTCTCCGGATGGAAGATCGGTTTTAGATTCAGCCAACCCGCTGTTTTCGCGCGCCTTCGTCCGCACAACCCGACTATAGATTCCGGAATAGCCGGCACAGCGTCACGGGGGCGGGCCAATCTATTCCGCTCATCCCGGCGAAAGCCGGGACCCAGTCCTGCCCAGCCTGACGCCGGCGTTTCAGGACGACCCGTCAGCCTCACGCCCGGACGCTCCATCACCCAAGGCACTGGGTTCCGGCGTTCGCCGGGATGAGCGGTTTAAAGCGAGGCCCCCTCCAGCACCCCCAGCACCTCGCCGAACAGCGCCTGCGCCTCGCGGTCGCCCAGGGCCTCGAAGTCCACCCCGGCCGTCATCCGCTCCAGCCGCCGCACCACGTCGCCGCAGTCCGCCCGCGCCCCCGGCGCCTCGTCCAGCACCCATTCGGCGATGGCGGCGATGCTCCCCAGCGCCTCCTGGTCGGTCATCTGGCTGTCCTCCAGCCCCGCCACCGCCGCGATCTCCCCGATCTCGCGCAGGGCGCGGCGGCAGGTCTGGGGATCGCGCAAACGGTTCATCGCCGCCCAACGCCCCGCAACGCCGGCGGTTCACCCCGCGGCGTCTCCTCCCCCTTCATGGGGGAGGGGGACCGCGAAGCGGTGGAGGGGGCCTGACCCAAGCACAGCCCTCACCTCTTCAACCTCCCCCCGGCGCGCCCCGCGCGCCCGCCTTGCCCAGCCCCGGCCGCCCGACCCGGCGCGGGTCAAGGACAGGCCGTCCCGGCCTGCCGCGCGAGCGGCGCGCAGCGTCCTTGAGGCGTGCCGGGGCGGGTGGTCTGAACTGTTTGAAGTCGGAAGCTCACGCGCTCTACTGTGCGGCCGAACGGGGTGGGTCAGATGAATGGCGCGGGCACCACTGGTGCGTTGGCAATACTGGGGGCCGTCGGCGGCTTCTTGGCTCTTCAGTTCGCGTGGCACTGCTTCTTCAAGGCCGCGGAGAGTCCGGCTGGACAGGCGACCATTCGCGGTCTCTTTAAAATCGCGGTTGGCCTAGGCCTGCTAATGCTCGTGGGAATGTGCGCGTCGCTCGGCAGCCGAAACAGTGACCCGCACGGCTTGGGCGCTGAACGGCAAGCGCAATTCAATCGATGGTAGCTAGCGACGGGTCCGGCGAGCGACCACGGTCTGTTTGAGAATGCGGCGGTTAGCCTTCAGCTTCCAAGCTTGCTGAGCGTCGGAAAGATTTCGCTTGCGCACTATCTGGAGCAGAAATCCGTACTCCTTTTCATCGTACAAAAACCCATTCTTCCAAGCGTACTCAACGACAGCGGCGTTAGGGTTTGTGGTGGGGTCATTTGACAGCCGCCGCAGCCCGTCAAACAGGGTGCCTGTGTCGATCCCGATAAACCGCTTTATGCAGACGTTGCCGACATAGGTCTGCGCACCGGTAATGCCGTTGCGGATGAAGCAATGCTCTTTGATGTCCTGACCACAGGGGCAGTTGTCCCATTCCTCGCTTAGCTCGACCGCCACCAGGGACCATTCACGGCGAGCGAGATCGAAGTTTTGAGCCTGCGACAGAGGCAGGATGTGGGCCTTAAGTGGTTCGTAGTTGTGTCCATCCATTCGAGCCCCCTGCTCGACCGAAACCCTGTTTGGCCCCTAGGGCCTGATGCGTCTGCCTTGGTCGTCGTATTGCGCCCTCAGCATTCGCCAACGATCCAACAAGGCGCCGTAGAGACCTCGAAACTCTTGCTCTTCAGTGCCGCGTTGCGGGCATTCGACAGTTGAGAAAGACCGTCCCCGGATAACGTCGAGGATGCGCATGTCCTCGATAGCCCGACCCGGCAGGGCCCCCGACATCGCCCACAGACCCAAGCGGGCAGTGTCCGGATCCATTTCTGGTTCTTCGCAGAAGTAGGGATAGATGATCCGTCGCGCCTCTCCGACGATCGAAAAGGCGAGGTTGTTCTCCACTCTGATCGTTCCAAGTCCATCGAGAACTAGGCGCCCCCGCATTCGCTCTTCGTCGATCTCGAAAGGCTCGTTGCGCAAGCGCCGGCGCTCCTCCCACCACTCAAGGAACCCGCGTGTGAGCTCCGGATAGAGGCGGCGGCGGCGCTCATTGGCAACAATACGCGCGGGTGTGGCGAGGCGTAGGTTCACCCTTCCGTCCGCATGGCCCTTGGCGTCGGCCCAGAACGCGGAATGGAAATCACCCCCGCCCTCACCCGGCGCTCTACGCTCCCGACCGAAGTGCTCGTTGATGTCCCGTCGAAGCAGGGAAGTTTCCGATGCAGGCTCAGCCAGCATCAGCTGCATAAGCTTGCGGAGGTGGACCGTCTCGATGGGCATGGCTAACCCCGATCTTTTTTCCTGCTTTGGAGGCAGTGAGTCGCAGGTGGAGTCAACGATTTCGCACTACTTGCGCGAGTCTGCCCAGTTGCCGGACCTATCTTCCAATGATCGACCCGGCAGTGCGAAATGCTTCCCACACTCGTCAGTGCCCCGTCGCGCCCGGGGGCACGCCCCCGTCGTCCGGGGACACGAAGCCGTTCCGGCGCTGCCTGCGTCGATGCGTTAGGCTGCAGCGTCCGAGAAGTTTGCGCGCTGCTTCCTCCACGCTAAGCAGGGGACAGAAAATCAAGGAAGTCTCATGGCTGATCCCACTGACGTGTTGAAGGAGCTCCTGGAAAAGCACCCCGCCGCTCCATTCCTATTTGTTGGGTCGGGATTTTCGCGACGCTATCTGGGACTTGAAGACTGGGCCGGCCTTCTTTCTCGGTTTTGTGGGCCGATACGGGAGTTTGGATACTACAGCTCCAAGGCTGACGGCGACCTTCCGAAGGCCGCCAGCTTTATGGCAGAAGACTACAATGAATGGTGGTGGAACGCGCCAGAGACGGCAGTTAGCCGCGAGTCCTACGGTAATCAAGTAAAGTCTAAGTCTGACGCATTGAAGGTCGAAATAGCCGGTTATATCGGTGGTTTTTCCTTGGAAACTGCCCGCGCATCTGAGTTCGGCGCAGAGATTGCGAGTTTCTCAGAAATATCAGTCGACGGGGTCATCACCACAAACTGGGATTTCCTCATCGAAGAGCTATTTCCCGACTTTAAGGTATTCGTTGGCCAACAAGAGCTACTCTTTGCCAACCCTCAATCGATAGGAGAGATTTACAAAATCCATGGCTCGGTGTCGGAACCTAGAAGTCTCGTCCTCACCGCCGAGGATTACCAAGAATTCTCATCAAAGAACCCATATCTGGCAGCTAAACTGGTCACGATTTTTGTCGAGCATCCGATTATTTTTCTGGGTTACTCGATTACCGACCCTCACATACGGGCGATTATCAGTTCTATTGCCGCCTGCTTGCCTCAAGAAAAGGTCGCCGCCTTTCAAGAGAATCTGATTTTCGTCCAAAGAGCGAAATCAGACGAGAGCCCCTCTATCGAGCGAACTACGATTCAATCTGACGCCTTCAGCGTCACGATGATGGTGGCCAAAGTAGCTCACTACGGTCAGGTGTACGCGGCACTGACGGCAACAAAACGTAAAATCCCAGCTCGAGTGCTACGGTTCTTCAAAGAGCAACTCTACGAACTGGTCCATTCTCCTGGCGAGAATGCAGGAAAGCTCGCCGTGGTCGATTTCGATGAGATCAACTCGGCCGAAAATGTGGAGTTTGTCGTCGGGATCGGTGTCGCGCAACGGCAGCAGGAACTCGGCGAGAAAGTCGATCAGATGACTCAGGATGCGCTGTCACGAAAGGGCTACGCTGGTGTCTCGCCTGACGAGATATTCAGAGACTGCATAGCGCCAGAATCACGGTTCAACGCGGCAGACCTTCTTAGCGCGGCGTTTCCGGGCTTGGCCCGATCCCACCGAACCTTTATCCCCATCTTTAGATACCTCAGAGCTGCGGGCATCGAATCTCGCGAAGCGCTCGCAGCATCGAAGTATGAGGGGGCAAAGAAGGTCGTCGCTAAGATATCAGGGGCGGATTATAGCTTGGGCCGCTCCTATACTGCTCGTTATCGTAGCGCCTTCGCCGGACTCTCGACCGAAGAAATTATAGCAAAGGCAACCGGGCCCACCGAAGCTGGAATCATGCTCGGCTTCCAGCCTGCGGATGAGGTGGATATCGCTCGCCTGCGGACGTTCCTCGAAGAGAATGCTGACGCATTCACACGCGAGCCTTACGTCACAGCCTACCGAAAGCTCATATGTCGTTATGATTTCTTGGCGTTCGGATTCTAGCGACCTGAGGCGGCGGAACTGGCCTCACCCTTTGCTCGACGAACCGCCGACATGCGAACTTCCGCCTACTTTTCAGAGGCATTAATTCCTCCAACAAAAAAAGGGCGGGCCCGTCGCCGGACCCGCCCTCTTCCGTCCCGGCTCAAGGCCGGGATGACAAGGAGACGTCCCGAGGCGGGCTGACGCCCGCCCCAGTCTGGACTTAAAAGTCCATGCCGCCCATGCTGCCCATGCCGCCGCCGGCGCCGCCGGCCGGGGCCTTCCCGGGCGCGTCGGCGACCGCGGCTGAGGGGGTGATCATGGCGCCCGCCGCCGGGCGGCGTCCCGCAGGGGCCCTACGCCACCCTCAACGGCTCGATCGCCGCCAGTTCGTCGCGCGCCGCGATGGCCGCCTTCGACAGATCGTGCTGCGTCTGCAGGTTCATCCAGAACTCCGCCGTGGTCCCGAACACCCGCGCCAGCCGCAGGGCGGTGTCCGAGGTGACCGGCTGCTGTTCCCGCACCAGCCGCTCGATCCGGGTCCGGTCCTTCAGCCCCATGGCCCGGGCCAGGGCGCCGGGGGTCAGGCCGTGGTCGGGCAGGAAGTCCTCGCGCAGGTGCTCGCCCGGATGGGCCAGGGGCTCGGCGAAGGCGGTGTAGTCGTGAGCGGTCATCCCGGCGTCCTCAGTGATAGTCCACGAACTCGACCTGCTCCGGGCCGTGGTCGCCCCAGACGAAACAGATGCGGAACTGGTCGTTGACGCTGATCGACCACTGTCCCGCACGGTCGTCGCCCAGTCTGTGCAGCCGGTGGCCCGGCGGTGACCGCAGATCCTCGACGGTGACGGCCGCGTCCAGCCGTTCCAGCCGCCGCCGCGTCGCCCTGACCAGATCGGCCGGAAAGCCCTTGGGCGCGCGGCCTTCGAAGACCGCCTTCGCGTCGCGGGATTTCCAGCTCTGGATCATAGCATGATGTAGCGCGCCGCGCTACGCCCCTCTGTCAACGCCCGTTCGCCAGAACATAACAGGAACACGGGGGCGCGTCGCGGGCAAGAAAAAGGGCGGGCCCGTCGCCGGACCCGCCCTCTTGTTTCAGCCTGAACTGGCCGAACGACCGGATCAGAAGTCCATGTCGCCCATGCCGCCCATGCCGCCGCCGGGCATGCCGCCGGCGCCGCCGGCCGAGGCCTTCTTGGGCGCGTCGGCGACCGCGGCTTCGGTGGTGATCATGATGCCGGCCACGGAAGCCGCGTCCTGCAGGGCGGTGCGGACCACCTTGGCGGGGTCGATGACGCCCATCTGCACCAGGTCGCCGTATTCTTCGGTCTGGGCGTTGAAGCCGAAGGTGCGCGAGCTGTTCTCCAGCACCTTGCCGACCACGATCGAGCCTTCGACGCCGGCGTTTTCCGAGATCTGACGGATCGGGGCCTGGATGGCGCGGCGGATGATGGCGATGCCGGCGGTCTGGTCGGCGTTGTCGCCGGTCAGGCCTTCAAGCGCCTTGGTCGCCTTGAGCAGGGCGATGCCGCCGCCGGGGACGATGCCTTCCTCGACCGCCGCGCGGGTGGCGTTGAGGGCGTCGTCAACGCGGTCCTTCTTCTCCTTGACCTCGACCTCGGTCGAGCCGCCGACGCGGATGACCGCGACGCCGCCGGCCAGCTTGGCCAGACGCTCCTGCAGCTTCTCCTTGTCGTAGTCCGAGGTGGTGTCCTCGATCTGCTTCTTG
>NZ_DASPLR010000047.1:0-43739 GCF_035627475.1 Brevundimonas sp.
ACATCCACAAGCAGCTGGAACGCGCCATCGCCGAGTACCTGGGCTTCGAGGACGCGATCCTGTTCGCCGCCGCCTTCGACGCCAACGGGGGCGTGTTCGAGCCCCTGTTCGGCGAGGACGACGCCATCGTCTCCGACAGCCTGAACCACGCCTCGATCATTGACGGCGTGCGCCTGTGCAAGGCCAAGCGCTACCGCTTCGCCAACAGCGACATGAACGAGCTGGAGGACCGGCTGAAGGAGGCCAGGGCCGCCGGAGCACGCAACATCATCATCGCCACCGACGGCGCCTTCTCCATGGACGGCTATATCGCCAGGCTGGACGAGATCCGCGCCCTGGCCGACCAGTACGAGGCCCTGATCATGGTGGACGACTGCCACGCCACCGGTTTCCTCGGTCCCAAGGGGCGGGGCTCCTTCGCCCACCACGGCGTCGAGGTCGACATCGTCACCGGCACCTTCGGCAAGGCGCTGGGCGGCGCCATGGGCGGCTTCATCTGCGCGAGGTCGGAAGTCGTCGCCCTGCTCAAGCAGCGCGCCCGGCCCTATCTGTTCTCCAACGCCCTCGCCCCGGCCGTCTGCGGCTCCAGCCTCGAAGCCATCCGCATCGCCGGCGGTTCGGAAGGCGACGCCCTGCGCAAACAGCTGTTCGCCAACGCCGCCCGCTACCGCGCCGCCATGAGCGAGGCCGGCTTCAACCTGCTGCCCGGCGAGCACCCCATCATCCCGGTCATGCTCGGCGATGCGAAACTCGCTCAGGACATGGCCGCCCGCATGCTGGAGCTCGGCGTCTACGTCATCGGCTTCAGCTTCCCCGTGGTGCCGCGCGGCCAGGCCCGCATCCGCACCCAGATGTCGGCGGCCCACACCTTCGAACAGATTGACCAAACGGTCGCGGCGTTCACGACGGCCGGCAAGGAATTGGGAGTAATCGCGTGACCGACACCATGAAGGCCCTGGCCAAGACGAAGCCCGAGGTGGGCCTCGAACTGATCGACGCGCCCATCCCGGTCGCCGGGCCCGAGGACGTGCTCATCAAGGTGCACCGCACCGCCGTCTGCGGCACCGACATCCATATCTGGAACTGGGACGAGTGGAGCCGGAAGAACGTCCCCGTGCCCATGATCACCGGCCATGAATTCGCCGGCGAGATCGTCGCCATCGGCAAGGACGTCGACCGCCGCCTCAAGGTCGGCCAGCGCGTCTCGGCCGAGGGGCACGTCATCGACCTGAATTCCGAAGCCGCCCGGGCCGGCCATTTCCACCTCGACCCGGACACCCGCGGCATCGGCGTCAACCGTCAGGGCGCCTTCGCCGAATACGTCGTGGCCCCGGCCTTCAACGTGATCGAGCTGCCCGACGACGTGCCCTACGAGATAGGCTCGATCCTCGACCCGTTCGGCAACGCCGTGCACACGGCGCAGCAGTTCGACCTGCTGGGCGAGGACGTGCTGGTCACCGGCGCGGGCCCCATCGGCATGATGGCCGCCGCCGTCGCCCGCCACGCCGGCGCCCGCACCGTCGTCCTGACCGACATCAACGACTTCCGCCTCGAGCTGGCGCAGAAGGTCGCGCCCGGCGTTCGGACCGTGAACACCACGAAGGAAGACCTGCACGACGTCATCCATGAACTGGGCATGAAGGTCGGCTTCGACGTGGCGCTTGAGATGTCGGGCTCGCCCATCGCCTTCAAACAGTGTGTCGACACCCTGATCATGGGCGGCGGCATGGCCCTGCTGGGCATTCCGTCGAAGCCGATGGAGACCGATTGGGGCGCCATCATCCTCAAGGCCCTGACCATCAAGGGCGTCTATGGCCGCGAGATGTTCACCACCTGGCGCAAGATGCTGGGCCTGCTCAAGGCCGGCCTCGATCTGACCCCGCTGATCACCCACCAGATGAGCTACCAGAACTATCGCGAAGGCTTCGAGGCCATGCGCTCGGGCCAGTCCGGCAAGGTGGTGCTTGACTGGGACAGGGCGGCGTAAGGGCGAACAGCCGATGACGGTCGGGCCCATCCTGGCCTTTCTGGAAGGCGAGGGGCCGGACGGGCGGGGCCGGACCCTGTTCGACGTGCTCGGCTTCGACGACGCGGCGCTGGAGCTGAACCACGACTTCATCCAGTGGCTGTTCCCGCTGCCGGAGCCGTCGGGGGCCATGCCCGACGCCCCCGTGCTGACCACGGACGACATGCAGGCGATCCACGATTCGATCCTCGCCCAGTGCGCCCTCGCGGCCGCGACCGACCGGATGGAGGCCTTCTATCGCGCCACGCACGGGTGGTTGCGGCCGCACGACCACAACCACCTGCGCATCACCCGCATCATCCGATCGCTGCGGCTGCTGCGCGGCGACGAGGAGGCGGACGCCTTCCGCTCGGCCATATTGTCGATGGTCGAGGCGACGCGGGCGCCGGTCAGCGCCCGCAGCCGCGGTTACTGGACGACCGCCTGATCAGGCGGCCGCCGGTTCCTTCCTCATCGTCGCCATGAAGACGATGATGACGAACAGCAGCATCGATCCGACCAGCATGAACTCCGAGGCGATCATCGCCGGCAGGAACAGCGGCTTCTGCAGCAGCATCAGCGCCAGCGACGGCATCAGGATCAGGAAGCCCAGCACCGACAGGGCGAAATGGACCATCGGCAGCCAGCCGCGTCCCGCCGCCGGGAAGGCCCGGTAGAACAGGCCGAACAGCATCATTGAGGCGAAGCCCAGCAGGTTGATGTGTGCATGCACCGGCCGCAGCACGAAGTCCTGGTTGGCGCCCATCCAGACACCCAGGGTCATGCCGACCAGGGCGGACAGCACGCCGAGGCGCAGAAAGTTGTTTGAAACCGACATTGAAATAGTCCCTCCGACGAACGGCGCCCGTAGAGCGCTGTTCTCCCAATTGAGCAAGTTACATCGGATTCAGACTGGGGGCGCAAGCGCGGCGGTCACCGGGCCGTCCGGGATCGGCTCCGCCACTGTTCGGGCCGGTCGAACGAGCCGTTCCAGGCTCCCAGGGCTGCGGACCGCGCGGCCGTCTCCTCGTCCACATAGTCCGGGCTGTAGCGCCGGTAGGCCAGGGCCAGGCCGCTCGCGACCAGGGCCTCCGCGACATCGACGCCGTCGCGCTCGCAGCGGCTGACCTTGCGGCCATAGCGGTCGGTGTCCAGCACCTCGCAGACCAGCGCGCGGCCTTCCGCCCGTGCCTTCAGTGCGCTCGTGGCGGCGGCTCCGCACGCCCACGGTCCGTGGGGCGCATCGCACATCTGGTTGCGCTCGAAGGCGTCGATGCCGTGCAGCCGGACCCGGATCCCGCCGACGTCCAGGGTGTCGCCGTCGATCACCCGGCCGACGCCTTCCAGCCGGTCGACCGCCCTCGCGGCCGCCGCCTCGGGCCTGTCCGGCTCGGCCTCGGCGTGGGCGGCGTCGCCACCCGGGCGCAGGATCAGCACGACCGCCAGCACCATGACGGAGAGCAGCAGCGCCTCGGTCAGGACGGCCACCCGGCTGCGCCCCCGGGCCGGGCCCCGGCGCCGGTTCTGAAGTCGCGGGCCGCGCACGGCGCGGGGGTATCGACGCAGGGCCACTGTGTCCGCCTGTCGGTGAGTTCCCCGGCAGGGTGGGCGCTCAACCTTTCCCGAAGGTTGCCGTCAGCCTCTCAGAACCTTGGCCAGGGCCCGCTCGAACGTCGCCGCCTCGGCTCCGGGCAGCATCGTGGCGAGGCGGCCCTGCTCGAACAGTTCGAACACCCGCGGATGGACGTAGGAGCTCCGGCACACCGTCGGCGTATTGCCCAGCAGCCCGGCCACAGCCTTGACGCAGACGGTGATCCGCCGCTTCGCCTCGGTCGGCGAGGCCGGCGGCTCCATCTCGCGCAGCGCCCGCGCCGCCGACACCGTCCCCGCCCAGGTGCGGAAGTCCTTGGCCGAAAACTGCTCGCCCATGGCCTCGCGGATGTAGGCGTTCACATCGTCCGAGGTCACCACGCACAGCTCGCCGCCCGCGTCGCGGTATTTGAACAGCTGCTGCCCGGGCAGTTCGCGCAGGCTGCGCACCACGGTGGCCAGCCGGCGGTCCCGCACCCTGACCTCGTGCTCCACCCCGCTCTTGCCCTTGAAGGCGAAGGTCAGGGCCGTCCCGTTCAGGTCCAGATGCCGCTTGTTCAGCGTCGTCAGCCCATAGGAGCGGTTCTGCTTCGCATACTGGGCGTTGCCGACCCGGATCAGCGTCAGCTCCAGCAGCCGCACCGCCGTCGCCAGCACCTTCCCGCGCGAAACCCCGCGCCGGTTCAGGTCGGCCTCCACGCGCCGCCTCAGTTTCGGCAGGGCCCTGGCGAAGTCGGGCAGCCGCTCGAACTTGGTCTCGGCGGCGTGGGCGCTCCAGTCCGGATGGTAGCGGTACTGCTTCCGCCCCTTCACGTCCCGCCCGATGGCCTGGATGTGCCCGGAGGCGCGCGGGCAGATCCAGACGTCGGTCCAGGCCGGCGGGATGGCCAGGGCCCGGATGCGCTCCAGCACCTTCTCGTCCGTGATCCGCCGGCCCCGGGGGTCGTGATAGTGGAAGCCGTCGCCGGCCGCGGTCCGCCGGATGCCCGGGCGCTCGTCGCTGCACCAGGTCAGGCCCTCGGGGATGGCGGCGGCGTCGGCGAGCGTCACGCCAGGGCCTCGGGCGGCGTGCGGTCCTCGTCGGACAGGGCGGGGTCGGTCATCGGCGGCTCTCGGGCGGACTGCGCAAACGACGGCGCGAGCCCGCCGGTTCCTGCGGCTCAGGTCGTGCAGCCTTGACCGCGCGTCCGCGACGGAGGAACAGCGGCCCATGAACTATCGCCACAGCTTCCACGCGGGAAATTTCGCCGACATCGTCAAGCACACCCTGGTGCTGTGGCTGCTGGAGCGTCGCCAGGCGGACGGCCCCGTCACCGTGATCGACACCCACGCCGGCGCGGGGGTCTACGACCTCGCCGGCGACGGGGCCCGCTCGAAGGAGGCCGAGGCCGGCATCGCCCGCCTGATGGCCGCCGCCGACCGCCCGCCGCTGATCGAGGCCCTCGCCCGCGAGGTGGGGCGGTTCAATCCGCACGGCGGCGCCAACCTCTATCCCGGTTCGCCCCTGCTGGTCGCGGGCCGGCTGCGTCGCTCCGACCGCTATCTCGGCTTCGAGCTCAATCCGCCGGTGCTCGAACTGCTGGAGCAGGCGCTGGCGCCCTTTCCGCAGGCCTCGGCCCGCGGCGGCGACGGCTACGACCAGGCCAGGGCCGAGGCGGCCCACGCCCACGGCGCCTTCGTGCTGATCGATCCGCCGTTCGAGCGTCCCGACGACTATCTGCGCGCCGCCGATACCGGGGCGGCCATCGCCCGCGCCGATCCCCGCGCCACGGTCGCCATCTGGACCCCGCTGAAGGATCTGGAGACCTTCGACGGCTTCCTGCGCCGGCTCGACCAGGCGGGGGTCAAGCGGGCCCTGGTCGCCGAGGCCCGGCTGCGCCCGCTGGCCAATCCGATGAAGATGAACGGCTGCGCGTTGGTGGTGCTCAATCCCCCCGCCGGGGCCGAGGCCGCCGCCTCGGAGGTCTGCGGCTGGGTCGCCGGCCGGCTCGGCGAGGCCGGCGCCAGGTCCGAGGTCTGGATGACCGGAGACGGGGCCTCGGCATGACCCGCATCGCCATCCTCGAGACCGGCGCCCCGCCGCCCGCCCTGGCCGCGCGGCACGGCGACTATCCCGCCATGTTCCGCGCCCTGCTCGGCGACGGCCCCGCATTCGAGACCTTCGACGTCCAGGCGGGCGACCTGCCCGACCCCGCCGCCTTCGACGCCGCCGTCATCACCGGCTCCTCGGCCGGCGTGTACGAGCCCCATCCGTGGATCGGCGACCTGCTCGACTGGATCCGCTCGGCCAGGGGCCGCACGGGCCTGATCGGCGTCTGCTTCGGTCATCAGGCCATGGCCCAGGCGCTGGGCGGGCGGGTCGAGAAGTCCGGGCGCGGCTGGGGCGTGGGGCTGCACCGCTATGAGGTCAGGTCGACGGAAGCGTGGATGACGCCGCCGGCGGAGACCATCGCCATTCCGGTCTCGCATCAGGACCAGGTGGTGGAAAGGCCCCCCGGCGCCCGGGTCCTCCTCGACAGCCCCTTCACGCCCTTCGCCGGCCTGGCGTGGGACGACGACGCCATCAGCCTCCAGGGCCACCCGGAATTCACCCCGGCCTACGCCGCCGACCTGACCGGCGGCCGCCGCGACCGCATCGGCGCCACCCTCGTCGACGAGGCTCTCGAAAGCCTCACCCGCCCGAACGACCGGGCGCAGGTCGGCGGCTGGCTGAAGCGGTTCATCGCCGCCCGCGCGGATCGGTAGCGTCGGCCGTACGGCGGTCCGCTAAACCTTGCGAAACAAATGTGTGCGAGGACCGGAGCGTCACGCCGGAAACCTCATGTCGCCTTTTCGCATCCTCGCGGCGAGTTTTATTCTGCTCGTCGCCCTCGCCGGCGCCCCCCGCGGGTTCGCCCAGCCGTCTTCGGCCCCGGGCGGCCAGGCGGATGCGCTGAGCCTCGCGCGGGTCGTCGAGCAGCGCGCGGCCTCCACCGATTTCGCCGCCCTCGAGGCGTTCGGCTCGGCCGCCGCGGAACGGACGGACCGGGAAGGCCTGAACCGGCTCTACCACGTCACCTGGACGATCCTGAACCAGGGCGAGTTCGAACGGGCCGCGGTCTGGAACCGCAGGCTGGCGCAGTCGGCCCGGCGCCAGAATGACGCGCGCTATCTCGACATCGCCCATCTGAACGAGCTCACCGCCCGCTACGACCAGGGCGAGATCGCCGTCGCCGGCGAGATGAAGCGGATGGCCCAGGGCGGGCGGGACTGGTTCGTTCGCGCCCACGCCGCCCGGCTTGCCGCCCTGGCTCTCGTCGACGAGGGCCGCATCGGCGAAGGGCTGGAACTGCTGGCCCAGGCGCAGGCCGACATCCCTGAGGGAGACCCCTTCGCGCCGACCGCCCAGGCCGGCATCTGGGAGGTCGCGGGCATGGCCCTCAAGGATCTCAACGACGTCGAGGGCGCCGCCGACGCCTTCCGCAAATTCGAGATCGACTATTCCAACCCGGCCTATCCGCGCCCGGACTTCGACAGCCTCTACAATCTGACCATGATGGCCGTGAAGATCGGGGACCAGACCCGGGCGGCGGAATACTATGCGGCGCACCACCGGCTGGCCTCGCGCTCCGACCTGCCCACCCTGGCGATCTACGACGCCAGCCTGTGCGCCACCGTCGCCAGCGCCCGCGACGCGCCGCGCGACGTCCTCGCCTGTCTTGAGCCGTATGGCGAGAACCTGGGCGCGGCCGCCTTCCTGGCGCGGGACGTCCTGCCCCTGCGCGCCATCGCCCGCGCCCGCACCGGGCAGACCGCGGCCGCGCGGCGCGACCTCGAGGCGCTGCGGCGGCTCGAGGCGGACGGCGTCGGGATCGAGTTCGACCACGTCGCGGCCGAGGTGCTGTTCGCCGAGGGCCGCAGCGCCGAGGCGTTCAGCCTGCTCCGCTCGCACATGCTGGAGGGCGAACGCGTTGCGGCCCGCAACTTCAGCGCCGGCATCCACCAGGTCACCGGCGACATGCAGCAGCAGCTCGCCGAGCGCCGCAGCCAGCTGGAGACCGCGCGCGCCAACACCAACCTGCAGCGGGCGGTCATCGCCATCGGCGTCGTCTTCCTGCTGTTCGCCGTGGCGACGGTGGTCTGGCTGTCCCGTCAGGCGGACCGGCTGCGCAAGGCGCAGCGGCGGGCGGAGGACGCCAACCGGGCCAAGAGCGAATTCCTCGCCAATATGAGCCACGAAATCCGCACCCCGCTGAATGGCGTGGTGTCCATGGCCGACGCCCTGACGCGGCGCCCGCTCGCGGCCCAGGAACGGGAGATGGTCGAGCTGATCCGCTCGTCGGGCGTGACCCTCGAGCGCCTGCTGTCAGACATCCTCGACAGCGCCAGGATCGAGTCCGGCCAGGTGGCGATCGAGCCGGCGCCCTTCGATCTGGAGCAGGCCGTCGGCGACATCGCGGCCCTGTGGCGGGTCAAAGCCGAGGAGAAGGGCGTGATGCTGGAGGTCGAGTTCGATCCCGCCCTGTCGGGCACGGTCGAGGGCGACGCCATCCGCCTGCGCCAGGTGCTGACCAATCTCGTCAACAACGCCCTCAAATTCACCAGCGAGGGCTCGGTCCGGCTGATCGTCGCGGCGGCCGCGGGCGACCGGGTCGTCTTCCGGGTCAGCGACACCGGCGTCGGCTTCGACAGGGAGCAGCGCAGCCGCATCTTCCGCCGCTTCCAGCAAGCCGACGGGTCGATCACCCGCCGCTATGGCGGCACCGGACTCGGCCTCGCCATCTCGACCGCCCTCGTCGACCTGATGGGCGGCGAACTGGATTGCGAGAGCACGCCGGGGCAGGGCTCCAGCTTCTGGTTCGAGATTCCGCTGCCGCGCATCCAGCGGACCAGGGAGGCCGCCCGGGCTCCGGCCGCGACCGCCGGCGACATGGCGGCGGCGCCGCTGCGCATCCTGCTGGCCGACGATCATCCCGCCAACCGCAAGGTGGTGGAGATCATGCTCGGCGCGACCGAGATGGAGCTGGTCGCCGTCGAGGAGGGCCTCCAGGCGGTCGAGGCCTTCAAGGCGGGCGGCTTCGACCTGGTGCTGATGGACATGCAGATGCCGGTCATGGACGGGCTCAGCGCCACCGCCGCCATCCGCCGGCACGAGGCCGATCACGGCCTGCCGCGCACCCCGATCATCATGCTGACCGCCAACGCCATGGCCGAACACGTCGAGGCGGGCCGCCTCGCCGGCGCCGACGCCCATCTGACCAAGCCGGTGACCATGACCAGCCTGTTCGCCGCCATCGGCGCGGCCCTGGAGCCCCCGACCGACGCCGGGGCCGAGCTGGAGTCGGCTTGACCTTCATCGTCACCCTCGGGCTTGACCCGAGGGCCAGACCATCCGGTGCTCAGTGCAAGAAGGCGCGGGCGCGCTCCAGGGGCCGTCCCTGTCGGACAGCTCGCCCCTGCATCTGGCCCTCGGGTCAAGCCCGAGGGTGACGCGCCCCTACGGCCACTTCACCACGGGCGGCATCGAGCTGAGGATCGACTCGACATTGCCGCCGGTCTTCAGCCCGAACATCGTCCCGCGGTCGTACAGCAGGTTGAACTCGACGTAGCGGCCGCGCCGGACCAGCTGCTCCTCCCGTTCCGTCGCCGTCCACGGCTCGGCCATGCGGCGCGCCACGATCTCCGGATAGACTTTCAGGAAGGCCTCGCCGACGTCGCGCGTGAAGGCGAAGTCGCGGGCCCGGTCGCCGCTGTCCAGATGGTCGTAGAAGATGCCGCCGGTGCCGCGCGGCTCGTTGCGGTGGGGCAGGAAGAAATACTCGTCGCACCACGCTTTGAACTTCGCATGCCAGTCCGGGTCGTGGGCGTCGCAGGCGGCCTTCATGGCGGCGTGGAAGGCGACGGTGTCGGGATGATCCTGGCGCCGGTCGGCGTCCAGCACCGGGGTCAGGTCGCCGCCGCCGCCGAACCAGCCTTTGGTGGTGGCGATGAAGCGGGTGTTCATGTGCACGGCCGGCACGCGCGGGCTGACCGGATGGGCGATCAGGCTGATGCCGGTGGCGAAGAAGCGGGGGTCTTCCGCCGCCCCCGGGACGCCCTTCGCATAGTCGGCCGGAAAGGTCCCGTGCACCGTCGAGACATGGACCCCGACCTTCTCGAACAGCCGTCCGTGCATCATCCCCATGACCCCGCCGCCGCCCTCGGCCCGTTCCCACGGCGTGCGTACGAAGCGGCCCGGCTCGCCGGGAAACAGATCGGCGGGCGCCGCGTCCTCCAGCGCCTCGAAGGCCGCGTGAATGCGGTCGCGAAGAGTCTCGAACCAGGCGCGGGCTTCGGTCTTCTGCTGGGCGAGGGGATCGGCGACGTCGGTCATGGGCGGCTTGTAGGGGGTCCGGCGGGGAGGGTGAAGTGCGGCGGTTTCCCCCGCGACCCTCTCCCGATGGGAGAGGGCTTGAGCGCACGGCGGCGCAGCCGTCGTCCTTGCGCGAAAGGGTGTGGGTCGACCGACTGCATTCGGCGCAAGCCGTGTCGCCGACTGGAGCGGCGGCTTACGCCGACTAAAACAACCGACCCACATCCGACCGGGCTCCGCCCGGCCACCTTCTCCCATCGGGAGAAGGACGACCATGACGCTGTGCTGGCAATCCGCGGAATTATAGTCGGATTGTGCGAAGAACATCCCGCCGCATCAAAGGCTTGAACGATTCTAAACACGATCTTCCATCCGGATAAGCCGGCGGGCGCATAATGCGTCGTTCGCCTGCCCGCCGGTCTTTGACAATCGAATCTCCGCCGCACCGCCCGAGGCGCGTTGATGTAGACTCTGCCGACTCTGCCACACCGAATTTCGGCGCCGACCCTGCCGACTCTGCCGACTCCGCCACACCGTTTTTTTCGAGTCGGTTGACGGTCCGCCGTCCTCTGCCACTGTCCCGCTTCGCTTTCCGAGGAGCCCGTCATGATCCGCGCCGTCCTTCTCTCCACCGCCGCCCTGCTCGTCGCGGCCGCGCCCGCCACGGCCCAGGACGAGGCCGCCGCCCGGCGCATCCTTGAGCGGACCCCGCTGATCGACGGGCACAACGACCTGCCCTGGGCCCTGCGCCAGCAACATGGCAACGACCCCCACGCCGTCGACCTGACCGTCAATCTCGACGCCTCCACCGCCCTGCACACCGACATCCCGCGTCTGCGCGCCGGCGGCGTCGGCGGCCAGTTCTGGTCGGTCTACGTCCCCGCCAGCCTGACCCCGGTCGAGGCGGCCAAGGCGACCTTCGAGCAGATCGACACGGTCAAGCGGATCGTCGCCGCCCATCCCGACGTGTTCGAGCTGGCGACCACCGCCGACGACATCCAGCGCATCCACCGGCGCGGCCGGATCGCCTCCCTGATCGGCATGGAGGGCGGCTACTCCATCGACGATTCGCTGGGCCTGCTGCGCGAATTCCACGACGCCGGCGCCCGCTACATGACCCTGACCCACTCGACCACCACGACCTGGGCCGACAGCGCCACCGACGCGCCGAAATGGGGCGGGCTCAGCCCGTTCGGTGAGGAGGTCGTCCGCGAGATGAATCGCCTCGGCATGATGGTCGACCTCAGCCACGTCTCCGAGGAGACCATGATGGACGCCATGCGGGTCAGCGAGGCGCCGGTGATCTTCTCCCACTCCTCGGCCCGGGCGGTGACCGGCCATCCGCGCAATGTGCCGGACAGCGTGCTGCGGATGATGGCCGAGGACGGCGGCGTGGTCATGGTCACCTTCGTGCCGGGCTTCATCAACGAACAGGTGCGGGCCTGGAGCGCCGCCCGCTCGGCCGAGGACGCCCGGCTCAAGTCCCTCAATCCGGGCGATCCGGCCGCCGTGACCAGCGGCCTCGAGGCCTGGATCGCGGCTCACCCCGCCCCGCGCGCCGGTCTCGCGGACGTCGTCGCCCACATCCAGCATGTCCGCGACGTCGCCGGCGTCGACCACGTCGGCCTCGGCGGCGACTTCGACGGCGTGTCGGCCCTCCCGGACGGCGTCGACGGCGTGGACGCCTACCCCCGCATCCTCGCCGCCCTGATGGCCAATGGCTGGAGCGAGGCCGACATCCGCAAGCTCGCCGGCGAGAACGTCCTGCGCGTCATGCGCCGGGTCGAGGCCGTGGCCGCCGGCAAACGCGCCGAACGGCCCAACCTGGCGAAGCTGCCGGAGGCCGGGGCGCCGGAATAGGCCCTCAGCGGAGGGACGCGGTCTGCCGCAACCCCTCCCACAGCGCGATCCCGGCGCTGACCGACAGGTTGAGCGAGCGCGCCCCGGCCCGGATCGGAATCACCACCCGGGCGTCGGCCTCCGCGTGAACGAAATCCGGCGCCCCGCTGGTCTCGCTGCCGAACAGCAGGGTGTCGTCGGCCTCGAAGCGGAATTCGTCCAGCGGCGTCGCCCCTTTCGTCGTGAACAGAACCAGCCGGCCCGGCCCCCGGTCGCGCCGGAATTCCTCCCAGCCGGAATGCCGGATCATGTGTCCGAGAGGCCCGTAGTCCAGCGCCGCGCGCTTCATCGCCCGGTCGTCGAAACGAAAGCCGGTCGGCTCGATGACATGCAATTCCACCCCGAAACAGGCGCCCAGCCTGATGCAGGCGCCCACGTTCTGCGGAATGGCCGGTTGAAAAAGGGCGAGACGCATTCTAAGGCCCTCATACGCGCGGCCCGGGGGCTTGTCGCGGCTCGATTTGCGAGCGTTTCTCACGAAGCGCCAGCAACTTGCGGCGATGCGCCGCAAAGCCGGGCCGGGCCAGTCCTCCGGGATTTCGCTAAGGAACGACAGCGTTGAAACGGCGCGCCGCAGGGTGACGCCGCCAACCGCTCAGGAGACGAATCGGTGGCTGCAGACCAGGGCGACCTGACCTATCAGGATCCCAATCGTAGAGACTTCATCCACATCGCGGCCGGCGCGGCGGCGGTGGGAGCCGGGGCCATGGCCGCCTGGCCGCTGATCAATTCGATGAATCCGGCCGCCGACACCCTGGCGCTGTCGACCATCGAGTTCGACCTGACCAAGGTTCAGGAAGGCCAGCAGGTCGTCATCAAGTGGCAGGGCAAGCCGGTGTTCGTGCGCTACCGCACCCCGGCCGAGATCGAGCGCGCCCGCGCCGACGACCGCGCGGGCCTCAAGGATCCGCAGACCGACGCCGACCGGGTCAAGCCGGGCCACCAGCAGTATCTCGTCGTCATCGGCTCCTGCACCCACCTGGGCTGCGTGCCGACGTTCGGCGCCGGCGACTACGGCGGCTGGTTCTGCCCCTGCCACGGCTCGCACTACGACACCTCGGGCCGCATCCGCAAAGGACCGGCGCCGAAGAACCTGGTCGTGCCGACCTATGACTATGTGTCCGACACCCGCGTGAAAATCGGCTGAGGACGGGCGAGAAAACGATGAGCGATCACGAATCCACCTACGTCCCCAAGACCGGCGTCGAGAAGTGGCTGGACAGCCGCCTGCCGATCGTCCGCTTCGGCGCCGACTATATGGCGCTGCCGACCCCGAAGAACCTGAACTACTGGTGGACCTTCGGCGGCATCCTGGCCCTCTGCCTCGTCGTGCAGATCGCCACGGGCGTCATTCTGGCGATGCACTATGTGCCGAACACCGAACTGGCCTTCGCCTCGGTGGAGCGCATCATGCGCGACGTCAACGGCGGCGACCTGATCCGCTACACCCACGCCAACGGGGCCTCGATGTTCTTCATCGCGGTCTACCTGCACATGCTGCGTGGCCTCTACTACGGCTCGTACAAGGCCCCGCGCGAGATGATCTGGATCGTCGGTTGCGTGATCTTCTTCCTGATGATCGCCACCGCCTTCCTCGGCTACGTCCTGCCGTGGGGCCAGATGTCCTTCTGGGGCGCCGAGGTGATCACCAATCTGATCGGGGCCATCCCGCTGGTCGGCGAGCCCATCCTGATCTGGCTGCGCGGCGGTCCGGCCATCGACAACGCCACGCTGAACCGCTTCTTCTCGCTGCACTACCTGCTGCCGTTCGTCATCGCCGGCTGCGTGGTGCTGCACCTCTGGGCCCTGCACCACGCCGGCCAGAACAACCCGGTCGGCATCCTGATCCCGAAGGACCGGCTGAAGAAGGACACCGTGCCGTTCCATCCGTACTTCACGGTCAAGGACGGCTTCGCCATCGTGCTGTTCCTGATCCTGTTCGCCGTGTTCGTCTTCTTCATGCCGAACGCCCTGGGCCACGCCGACAACTACATCCCGGCCAACCCGCTGCAGACCCCGGCGCACATCGTGCCCGAGTGGTACATGCTGCCCTTCTACGCCATCCTGCGGGCCATCCCCGACAAGCTGGGCGGGGTGATCGCCATGTTCGGCGCCATCGGCGTGCTGTTCGTCCTGCCGTGGCTGGATACGTCCAAGGTGCGCTCAATGCGCTACCGCCCGGCGATGCGCACCTTCTTCGTCATCTTCGTGCTGGTCGGCATGGGCCTGGGCTGGTGCGGGGCGCAGCTGCCTGACGCGCCGGTGATCCCGGGCATGCCCAGCTTCACCCTCCTCGACGGGGCGCTGAACAGCTATCTGTGGCTGACCCGCCTGCTGACGGCCTACTATTTCCTGTTCTTCCTCGTGCTGATGCCGCTGGTTGGCCTGCGCGAGACGCCGAGGCCGATCCCCGCGACCATCTCCGAACCGGTGCTGCCGGGCGGGGACGCCATGACCGAAGCCGCCCCGGCCTCGCCCGAGAAGAAGGGCTGAGAGCGACCATGACCCTCAAGACTTCGATGCGTTCGATGAAAAAGACCCTGGTCCTGATCGCCGCGGCCGCCGGCCTGGCGCTCGTCGCCGCCCAGCCGGCGCTGGCCTCCGGCGGCGCCGCCCACCCGCGCAGCGGCGGCTTCTCCTTCGAAGGCCCGTTCGGAACCTTCGACCAGGGCCAGCTGCAGCGCGGCTACAAGGTCTATCGCGAGGTCTGCTCGTCCTGCCACAGCATGAGCCTGATGTATTTCCGGACCCTGGCCGAGCCGGGCGGCCCCTTCTATGACGAGCATCAGGCCAATCCGGCCGAGAACCGCTTCGTCAAGGCGCTCGCCGCCGAGGTCCAGGTGCCGGACATCGACAGCGAAACCGGCGAGCCGATCATGCGCGACGCCGTTGCGGCCGACCGTTTCCCCAGTCCCTATCCGAACGCCACGGCCGCGGCCGCGGGCAACGGCGGCGCGGCTCCGCCGGACCTGTCGGTCATGGCCAAGGCGCGCCATGACGGGGCCAACTACATCTACTCGCTGCTGTCGGGCTACCGGGCCGCTCCGGCCGGTCTCGAGATCCGCCCCGGCCAGTACTACAACCCGTATATGGCCGGCGACCTGACGCCGTTCGTCGCCGAAGGCGCCCATGTGCCGGAGGGTGGTTTCATCGCCATGCCGCCGCCGCTGATGGACGGGCAGGTGACCTATGACGACGGTTCGGCCGAGACGGTCGACCAGTACGCCAAGGACGTCGCCGCCTTCATCGCCTGGGCCTCGGATCCGAAACAGGTCCAGCGCAAGCAGTCTGGACTGGGCGTGCTGATCTTCCTGCTGCTGTTCGCCGGCGTGACCTACGTCAGCTACCGCCGCATCTGGAAGGGTGTCGCCCACTAGCGACCCTCCGCCATCGCAGACGGATCAACCCGCCGGGGCCTCAGCGCCGGCGGGTTTTTCATGCGCCTTGCCAAAGAGGAAAAAGCACTTTATTAAGCAAAGTCCATAGAGGGGAGGATGCTCATGGATTGGGGTTCACGGAAGACACTGGCGGCGCTGGCCGCGTGCGTTCTGTTCGCCATACCGCCGGCGGCATCGGCCCAGGCGGTGCAGCCGGCGGGCACGGCGGAACAGCGTCAGGCAATGCAGGCGCTGTCCTGGATGGACGGGGAATGGGTCGGGCAGGCGACCGTCTCCATGGGACCGGGCCAGACGAGCACCCACCCCCACACCGAGCGGATCGGCCCGATGCTGGGCGGGTCGATCAGGGTCATTGAGGGCCGCAGCGTCAACGCCGACGGCTCTGCCGCCTTCAACGCCTTCGCCGTGGTGTCGTGGGACGACGCGACGGACGCCTATGTGATGCGCTCCTACGCCAACGGCCAGGCGGCCGATTTTCCGCTCCAGGCCACCGCCGACGGTTTCCGCTGGACTGCGCCCGGCCGCGGCGGCGAAATGCGCTACGTCACCGTCTTCAAGGACGGCGAATGGGTGGAGACCGGGCATTTCGTCATGCCCGGCCGCGACCCTATGAAGGTGATCGAGCTGCGCCTGCGCCGTCGCGGGGACACCGACTGGCTGGCCGGCGACCCGGTCACGCCCTGATCGCATCGACAGGTGCGGATCGACGCCCTAACGTCCGCAGGGTGTTTTCCGGCTGAGGGTGTTCTCGTCCATGCGTCTCCTGTCGACTGTCGCCGCGCTGGCCGCCGGCGCCCTGATCTCCGCCTGCGCCAGCATGGGGGCCGAGGCGCCCGCGCCTGCCGCCGCCTTCGACTCAGGCCGCCTGTCCGAACATGCGCGGGTGCTGTCGGACGACAGCTTCCAGGGTCGCGGCATCGGCACCCCGGCCGAGGACATGGTGGTCCGCTATCTGAGCGAGCAGTACGCCGCCGCCGGCTTCCAGCCGGGCGGGGAGAACGGCGGCTGGACGCAGGATGTGACGCTGAACCGCTTCACCGCTTCCGGCATTCGCGCCGGCTTCACGGTCGGGGGCGAGACCATTCCGCTCACCCAGGGCCAGCAGATCGTCGTCTCGACCCGCCTGCCAGGCAGCCATGTAGCGCTGGCCGACGCGCCGCTGGTCTTCGTGGGCTACGGCATCAAGGCCCCCGAGCGGAACTGGGATGACTTCAAGGACGTCGATGTGCGCGGCAAGGTCATCGTCGTGCTGGTCAATGACGCCGACTTCGAACAGCCCGAGCTGAACACCTTCAACGGTCGGGCCATGACCTATTATGGCCGCTGGACCTACAAGTACGAGGAGGCGGCCCGGCAGGGCGCCGCCGGCGTCATCATCGTCCATGAAACCGCGCCCGCCTCTTACGGCTGGGCGACGGTGACCAACAGCTGGTCGGGACCGCAGTTCGACATCGTTCGCCAGAATGCGGCGGCAGAGCGGGTCAAGATGGAAAGCTGGATCCAGCGTGACGTCGCCGTCGACCTGTTCCGCCGGGCGGGTCTCGACTTCGACGCCCTCAAGGTACAGGCGCGCAGCCGCGATTTCCGTCCCGTAGAACTGTCCGGCGCGACCTTCAGCGGCGCCTTCGACGTGGCCACCAGCCAGATCACGACCAGGAACGTCATCGCCCGCCTGCCGGGCGCGACACACCCGGACGAGACCATCCTCTACACGGCTCACTGGGACCACATCGGCGTCGGCGAGCCCGACGCCAATGGCGACGCCATCTTCAACGGGGCCGTCGACAACGCCACCGGCACCGCCGGCCTGCTGGAACTGGCGCGTCTCTGGGGCGCGGGGCCGCGTCCGGAACGGTCGATCGTCATGATCAGCTTCACGGCCGAGGAGAGCGGCCTGCTGGGCTCGGAATATTACGCCGCCAACCCCGTCTACCCGCTGGAGAAGACAGTGGCGGGCTTCAACATGGACGCCATGAACGTCTACGGCCGCGTCGCCGATCTGGGGGTGATCGGTTACGGCCAGTCCGAGCTGGACGAGCGGCTCGCCGCCGCAGCGGCCCGCCAGGGTCGGACCGTGGCTCCGGACGCCAACCCCGCCGCGGGCAGCTATTTCCGCAGCGACCACTTCCCGCTGGCCAAGCGCGGCGTGCCTATGGCCTATGCGGAGGGCGGCGGCGAGTTCCGTGACGAGCCGATGGCCGCCCGCAACGCCGCCCGCGACGAATACGGCTCGCGCCGCTATCACCAGGCCGACGACGAATGGTCGCCCGACTGGGATCTGCGCGGTCAGATCGAGGATCTGGAAGTCGCCCTGTGGATCGGCCGCGATCTGGCCAACAGCCGCGACTGGCCGGAGTGGAAGCCCGGTTCGGAGTTCGGGCCCGCGCGGGCGGCGAGCGCGGCCGCGCGCCGCTGATGATCGCGTTCGCGGCACCCGCCACGCGGCTGACATGACGAAAACTTAATGGGCGGTCCGTCGGGGCCGCCCTAGAGTACGCTCCATCAACTCGGGGATGGAGTTTCCCATATGCTTCGCAAGATGATGGGCGGCGTCGCCGTCGCCGCCGTTCTGCTGTCCGCCGGTCTGGCGTCGGCCCAGGACTTCTCCGCGGAGCGGATCAGCAACGATATCCGCACTATAAGCGCGGACGAATTCCAGGGCCGCTATCCCGGCACGGAAGGCGAGCGGATGACCTTGGCCTGGCTGCAGGCCCAGTATGAAGCGATGGGCCTCCAGCCCGGCGGTCCTGACGGCCAGTGGCTGCAGCCGGTGCATCTGAAGCGCTTCACGCCCGTGGCGGGCGCCGCCAGCGCCAGCTGGACCGGCCCGGACGGCGTCAGCCATCCGCTGACGATCGGAACCGACGTCACCGTGCGCGCCATCTCCAATGACGGCCGCGCCTCGATCAGCAACGCGCCGGTGGTCTTCGCCGGTTACGGCATCACCGCCCCCGAGCGGAACTGGGACGACTACGGCGACGTCGACGTGCGCGGCAAGGTCGTGGTCGTCATGGGCGGCGAGCCCGAGGGCGAACTGTTCAACGGCGAGTACAGCACCAACTACGAATCCGGCGCCTACAAGGCCGACGAGGCCTTCCGCCGCGGCGCCGTCGGCATCGTCACCCTCGTGGCCCAGCCGGCTGATTCGCAGATGTGGCGGCGGGCGGCGCAGGGCGCGACCCGCACCCGCACCCTGGCGCCCGGTGCGGCCGACCTCGAGTTCTCCATGGCCGTCAACCACGACGTGGCGCTGCAGTGGGCCGGCGCGGCCGGACTCGACATGAGCCGGCTGTCCGACGTCGGCTCCGGCGCCTTCAAGGCCGTGCCGCTGGACGGCGTCACCCTGTCCGCCGAGACGCAGGAAACCATCGACACCCTGGTCACGCACAACCTGCTGGCCCGGATTCCCGGAACCGAGCGTCCCGACGAGACCATCATCTACTCGGCCCACTGGGATCACGTCGGCGTCGGCGGCGACCACGTCAGCCCTGTCTCGACCACCGAGGACAACATCTTCAACGGCGCCTGGGACAACGCCTCGGGCACCATCGGCGTGCTCGAGATGGCCCGCCAGATCAGCGCCGCCCCGCGGCCGGAACGGTCCATCGTCTTCGCCCACATGGCCGCCGAGGAGATGGGGCTGATGGGCTCCTACGGCTACGCCGCCAATCCGGTCTATCCGCTCGAGACCACCGTGGCCGACATCAACATCGATATGCTGCCCCTGTCCGGCCCGACCCGCGACGTGCCGATCTTCGGCAAGGGCCAGAACGATCTCGAGGACCGGCTGCAGGCCCTGGCCGAGCCGCTGGGCCGCTACGTCTCGGACGACGGCATGCCGGAGCAGGGCTTCTACTACCGCTCCGACCACTTCCCGTTCGCCCGCATGGGGGTGCCGGCGATCATGCCCTGGCATGGCTGGGACTGGGTCGAGGGTGGCCGGGAGGCCGGCGAGGCCGCCTGGCGCGCCAAGTTCGGGGCCGACTATCACAAGCCGTCCGACCAGTGGTCGGCCGACTGGAACCTGACCTCGGCGACCGAGAACCTGACCCTGCTGTATCACCTTGGCCTGGACCTCGCGAACAGCGAGGACTGGCCCGGCTGGAAGCCGACGTCGGAGTTCGCCCAGGTGCGCGCCCGCTCGGACGCCGCCCGCCAGTGAGCGCGACGATACGGCCCCTGACCGGCGACGGCTCGCCGCCGGTCGAGGGCGCGTATCCGCAGGCGGTCGAGGTGACGGGATCCACCCGCTGGCTCTACCTGTCCGGCCAGATTCCCGTCGCGCCGGACGGCTCGCTCGCCACCGGCTTCACCGAACAGTGCGAGCAGGTCTGGGACAATATCGAGACCCAGCTGGCCGCTGCAGGGATGACGCTGGACAATCTGGTCAAGGTCACGACCTTCCTGTCGGACCGGCGTCATGCGCTGGAGAACCGCGAGGTCCGGGTGCGGCGCCTCGCGGGCCGCCAACCGGCTCTGACGGTCATCGTCACCGGCATTTTCGACGAGGCATGGCTGGTCGAGATCGAAGCGGTGGCGGCGGCGTAACGCCGCCTTGCGCGGCGAGGCGACGCGCCGCACCGTCCCCTCATGAGCCGCTGGTCGCCGCAGCCCGCCCCCGATGAGCCCGACGGCCTGATCCTGTTCGACGGGGTCTGCGTGTTCTGTTCGCGCTGGGTGCGGTTCGTGATCGACCGTGACCCGGGGCGGCGCTTCACCTTCACCTCGATCCAGTCGGAACGCGGACGGAAGCTGGCGGAGCGGTTCGGGATCGATCCCGAGGCGCCGCAGACCAATGCGGTGATCTGGAACGGGCGAGCCTGGTTCAAGTCGGACGCCGCATTGACTGTGCTGGGGGCGCTGCCCGGCACGCGCCGGCTGGGGGTCCTGAAGGCGCTTCCGAGGACGATCCGCGACGCGGCGTATGATCTGATCGCGCGCAACCGCTACCGGATATTCGGACGCACGGAGGCCTGCATGGTCCCGTCGGCCGCGGATCGCGAGCGCTTCCTGTCATGATGCGGGTGCTGGTGATCGGCGCCGGCGGGGTGTTCGGTTCGCGTCTCGCCGAGGGTCTGCTGCGCGGCGGCTTCGAGGTGGTCGCCGCGGGGCGGGACAGGAGGCGGGCCGAGGCCGTGGCCGCCCGCCTGAGAAAGGCGGTTCCCGGCGGCCGGGTCGAGGCCGCGGCGCTGGACACCGCCACCCTGACGCCGGACGACCTGAAGGTGATCGGGGCGGCGATCGTGGCCGATGCGGCGGGGCCCTTCCAGGGCGCGGAGCCGAAGACCGCGCGCGCCGCGATCGCCTCTGGTCTTCACTACATCGATCTCGCCGACGGCCGGGATTTCGTGGCGGCGTTCCCGGCGTTGGACAGCGCCGCCAAGGGGGCGGGCGTGGTCGCCCTGACCGGGTGCAGCTCGACCCCCGCCTTGTCCAACGCCGTGCTTGACCGGCTGACGGACGGCTGGCGCGAGGTGATCTCGGTTGAGGCGGCGATCTCGCCCGGCGCGCGAGCCCCGCGCGGCCTGTCGGTGATGCAGGCTATCCTGTCGTGGCTGGGGCGGCCGGTCAGGGTGTTCGAGAGCGGCGTCTGGACCGTGCGCACGGGCTGGAGCGGCCTGTACTGGCGCGATTTCGGCGCGGCGGGGCGGCGGCCGGTGTCGTTGTGCGAAACGCCGGACCTGGATCTGTTCCCCGCCAGGTTTCAGCCCCGCGGGCGGGCCTTTTTCCTGGCCGGGCTGGAGCCGTGGCCGGCGCATCTGGGGGCGTGGGCCCTTGCCCGGCTGGTCCGCCTCCTGCGGTTCGACCCCGTCCCCCTGGCGGGCTTGCTGGTCCGACTGTCGAGGTGGGCGTCGGTCACGGGCTCGGACCGCGGCGCGATGCGGGTCGAGGTTCGCGGCGTGGACGGCGAAGGCCACGCAGCGCGGGCGGTCTGGCGGCTGGTCGCCGAGCCGGGGGAGGGGCCGGTGACGCCCGGCCTGCCGGCGCTGGCGGCGATCCGCGCGATCGCCGCAGGGCGGGTTTCGCCGGGCGCCCGGGCCTGCGCCGGGGTGCTGACGCTGGAGGACATCGAGGCCGGGATGGCGCCCCACGGCCTGGCGACCACGACAGAGGTCCGGCGGGACGCGATCTTCGCCCGCGCCATCGGCCCGGCCTTCGACGCGCTTCCCGCCGCCGTCCGGGCGCTGCACGAGACGCCCGGGCGTTCGCTGTGGCGCGGCCAGGCCATGACCGAGGGGGCGGCGGGCCCGCTGGCGGCGCTGGCCGCGCGCATCGTCGGCTTTCCGGCGGCGCAGTCCGCCTGCCCCGCGGAGGTGGCGATCGACGCGGACGGCGACCGGTCGGTCTGGCGGCGGCGTATCGGCGGCCACGCCTTCGCCAGCGTGCTTTCGCGGCCGCGCGACGGCGGCCGCGTCCGGGAGCGGTTCGGCCCGCTGTCCATGGACCTTCGCCTCGCGCCCGAGGGGGACCGGCTGGTCTATCGCGTCGAGGGCTGGCGGCTGGGGGCGATCCCGCTGCCGCGCGTCCTGGCTCCGTCGACCCGCGCCCACGAGGAGGTCGACGCCGAAGGCCGGTTCGTCTTCGACGTCGAGATTTCAGTGCCGCTGGCCGGGCGGCTGGTGCGCTACCGCGGCTGGCTGCTCCGGGTCGATCAGGCCCGCTTGCGGACGAATACCGTGCCGGCCGAATAGCCCGCCCCGAAGCTGCAGATCAGGCCCGTGTCGCCCGGCTGGAAGCCGTCGTGGTGCAGGTGGAAGGCGATGATCGAGCCGGCCGAAGATGTGTTGGCGTAGTCATCGAGGATGATCACGTTCTCCTCCGGCGTCGGCTCGCGGCCCAGCACCTTGCGGCCGATGAACTGGTTCATGTTGATGTTGGCCTGATGCAGCCACAGCCGCCTTAGCTGGCGCGGGTCGAGGCCCAGTTCGGCGGCGTGGTCGACGATCATCTCCGAGACCATGGGCACCACGTCCTTGAACACCTTGCGGCCCTGCTGGACGAACATCTTGTCGGTCAGGCCGGAGGGCGCGACCGCCTCGGTCTCGCCCGTGGGCAGGGCGGCCTTGTTCAGGAAGCCGAAATTGTTGCGAATGTTGTTCGACAGGACAGTCTTCAGCCGGGTTCCGAGGATCTCCCAACCGTCGACCGCCTGGTCTTCGGACTCGATGATCACGGCGGTGGCGACGTCGCCGAAGATGAAGTGGCTGTCGCGATCCTTGAAGTTCAGATGGGCCGAGCAGATCTCCGGATTGACCATCAGCACGGCCTTGACCGAGCCCGAGGCGATGAAGTCGGCGGCGGTCTTGATGCCGAAGGTGGCGGAGCTGCAGGCCACGTTCATGTCGAAGGCGAAGCCCTGGATGCCCAGCGCCTGCTGCACCTCGATGGCCATGGCCGGATAGGGACGCTGCATGTTGGAGGCGGCGCACAGCACGGCGCCGATCTCGCTGACAGGCTTGCCCCAGGCGGCGATGGCGTCGCGCGCGGCCTTCACCGCCATCTCGGCCAGCACCGACAGTTCGTCGTCGGGACGTTCGGGGATGCGCGGGGCCATGCGGGTCGGGTCGAGCACGCCGGCCTTGTCCATCACAAAGCGCGACCTGATGCCGGACGCCTTCTCGATGAACTCGACGGAGGACGGGGTCAGGGCCTCCAGATCGCCGGCTGCTATGCCCGCCGCGTGCTGTTCGTTGAAGCGCTGGGCCCAGGTGTTGTAGGCCGCGACCAGCTCCTCGTTGGAGATGGACTGTTCCGGGGTGAACAGGCCGGTGGCGGCGATGACGGCTTTCGGCACTCTGGCGTTCCCTCTGGCGGCGTGCGCCTCCGCGCTGCTTCGCGAGGTCGCCCGTCTTGTTTCTGGACGGACTAGATAGGCGCGTCTCGCGGCGGCGTCGAGGCGGCGGCGTGGCGGTCCAGCAGGCGGCGGGCCGCTTCGAGATGCAGGCGCTCCACCATCCGGTAGCCGACCCGGATCGCCCCCTTGCCCTGCGCTTCCGCCGAGGCGAAGGCGGCCACGACCTCGCGCGCCTTCGCGACCTCTTCCGGCGAGGGCGAGAAGGCGGCGTTTGCGGCGGCGATCTGGCTCGGGTGGATCAGGCTCTTGCCGTCGAAGCCGAAGGCGCGGCCCTGGCGGCACTCGAGTTCAAGGCGGCCGGCGTCGTCGGTGGCGTTGACCACCCCGTCTATGGCGAGCAGGCCGTGCCCGCGCGCGGCGGCGACGACCGCCGCCAGCCACGGCTTCAGCGGCTCGCGTTCGGGGCCGATCACGAGGTTCATCCGCTCGCCGAAATCGTTGATGCCGAGCATAAGCGCAGCCAGCGGGGCTCCGGCGCCGGCGATCTGGTCGAGACGCAACACCGACAGCGGGGTTTCGACCATGATCCACAGGGCTACGCCGCCGGGCAGGCGGGCCGCGATCTCGCGCACGGCTTCCGGGCTCTCGATCTTCGGCGCGACGACGAAATCCGGCTCCAGCCCGGACAGGGCCGCGAGGTCATCCGCACCCCAGGCCGTGTCGAGCCCGTTCACGCGGACGCCCAGCCGCGCGCCGAAGCCACCGGCCGCCAGCGCGGCGACAGCCGCCTGTCGCGCGTCGGCCTTGGCGTCCGGAGCGACCGCGTCCTCCAGGTCCAGAATCACGGCATCGCAGTTCAGGCTCCGCGCCTTCTCGATCGCCCGCGGATTGCTGGCCGGCAGGTAGAGGACGGAGCGGACCAGCTGCATCAGACTCGGCCCGTGACGGGGATCAGGGCTCCGGTGATCGCGCGGCTCTCCGGCGAGGCGAGGAACAGCATGACGCGGGCGAGGTCCGCAGGCTGGACCCATTTCGCCGGATCAGCCTCGGGCATGTCCTTGCGGTTCTGACCGGTGTCGAGGATCGACGGCAGGACGGCGTTGACGGTGACCGACGTGGGCTTCAGCTCCTCCGCCAGGCTTTCGGTCAGACGGTGCACGGCGGCCTTGGACGCGGCGTAGGCGCCCATGCCGGCGGCGCTTTTCAGGGCGGCGTTGGCCCCGACGTTGACGATGCGGCCCTCCATCGACTGCTTCAGCCAGGGCAGGGCGGCGCGGCTGGCGTTCAGGGCGGTGGTCAGGTTCAGGGCGAACATACGCGCCCAGGCGGGTTCCGCGTCGTCGACCGTCTGCCAGACGAAGCCGCCGGCGATGTTGAGCAGGGCGTCGAGCCGGCCGAATGCCCCGGCCGCGGCGCCCATGGCCCGCTCCGCCGCCGCGGCGTCGGTCAGGTCGACGCCGCCCAGCTCCAGCACGCCCTCCGGCACGGGCAGGCCCGAGGCGTGGTCGATCACGGCGACGTTCAGGCCGTCGGACAGGGCGGCCTCGACGACGGCGCGGCCCAGAACCCCATGGCCTCCGGTGACGACGATGGTGCGGGTCATTCGGAGGGCTCCTGGTCTGATGAAGCGGACGGAACGGGCCACAGGCGCGCGGCGCCGCGCACGCCTGTGGAATCACCCCAGCGGGCGGGGGCGATCACCCCGCGCCAGGCGTCCGTGAAGGCGTACCGCTCCACGATCGGCGGCAGGGCGGCGTAGATTTCGTCGACGTTGGACAGGCCGCCGCCGAGGATGAAGACATCCGGATCGATCAGATTGACGACCATGGCGAGGGCCCGCCCCAACCGGTCGATGCACAGGTCCAGCGACAGGCGGGCGTCGGTATCGCCCGCGCGGGCGGCCGCCACGATCGCCTCGGCGGTCAGCGATCGGCCGCTGCGCTCGCGATGGTCCCGCTGCAGGCCGGTGCCCGATACCCAGGTCTCCAGGCAACCGTGCAGCCCGCACCAGCAGGCCGGGCCCGGCGCCTCCTCCGCCGAGGGCCAGGGCAGGGAGGTGTGCCCCCATTCCCCGGCCACGCCATTGGCGCCCTCGATGATCGCGCCGTTCACCGCCACTCCGCCGCCGCAGCCGGTGCCGACAATGACGGCGAAGACAACGGGCTTGCCCGCGCCGGCGCCGTCGACCGCTTCCGACAGGGCGAGGCAGTTGGCGTCGTTGGCCAGCCGCACCGGCCGCCCCAGCGCACGCTCCAGATCCTGCGGAAAGGCGCGGCCGTTCAGCCAGGTCGAGTTGGCGTTGCGCATTAGGCCGCTGGTCGGCGACACCGAGCCGGGCGCCGCCACGCCGACCGGTCCGCTCGCGCCGGTCTCGGCCTCCACGGCCGCGATCAGCCGGGCGACGGTCTCGATGGCCGCGTCGTAGCCGCCGGGATTGGGCTCCCGGCGTCGCGTCAGAAAGGCGCCGTCGTCGCCGACGACCGCCGCCTCGATCTTGGTGCCGCCGAAATCTATGCCGATCCGCATCGGACGAGGCTTAGCAGATGATCAGGCGGCGAACACCCGGGCCATCAGCCGCTCCAGCGCCTCCGCATCCACCTGGTCGAAGGCGGCGATTTCCGTGGCGTCGACATCGAGGACCGCGATCAGGCGACCGGAACGGTCATGCACCGGCACGACGATCTCGCTGGCCGAGCGGCTGTCGCAGGCGATATGGCCGGGAAAGGCGTTGACGTCCTCGACGATCTGCGTCGCCCGGTCCCGCGCCGCCGTGCCGCAGACGCCGCGGCCGAAGGCGATGCGCAGGCATCCGAGCGTGCCCTGGTAGGGCCCGACCACCAGCTCGTCGGCCTTGTCGGGGTCGACCACGTAGAAGCCGGTCCAGAAGAAGGTGGGAAAGGCGTCTGCCAGCATGGACGCGACCGTGGCCATTCGCGCCGTCACGTTCGCCTCGCCATCCAGCACCGCGAGGATTTCGTCCTCGACTTCGGCATAGCGGGCGGCCTTGTCGGCGGGGCGATCGTCACGGGCGACGTAGGACATCAGGGGAGGCTCCGGGGGGACTGGCTGGCCATATAGGCGCGGCGGCGGCGGCGCGCGAGTGCCGGTATTCGCCTCTCAGGGGAAATCCCAAGCCGCTGATTCCCGTGGACAACTTTTCGCCAGCCACAAAATGGCCGTGGTGCGGCAACGCTTTGTCGCGAAACGGCGTTAACCTTGACAGACAGTTAACTGGACCGGACTGTCCGGTTGCGCAAAGCTTAACGGGCGAGCCGGGGGACGCCCGCTCCAGTGGGTGCGAGGAGTTCATGGGCCACGGCGAGGCGAACAAGACCGAGCGCGGCCGGTTCGACCGGTCGCGTGGGCCCGTCGCCATTGCGGCGATCGCGGGCGTGCTGGCCCTGACCGCGTTCGGCATGGCGTCGTGCGGGGACCGGGGCGGCGGCATCCGCTTCTGGCAACGCGCCGACGCGAACTCCAACGCCTGTCCCCGTCCGGCCTCCCTGACCGGTTCCGAGTTCAACGCCCAGGAGACGGGTCTGCGCGCCCTGCGCCGCGCCGCCTTCCGCGGAGATTTCTTCGCCCAGCTGGAGCTGGGGTCTCGCTACGCCGCCATTCGCGCCACCGACAAGAATATCGAGGACCCGATCGAGAGCGCCACCTGGTACGCCATGGCGCTGGCCAACGACGAGGGCTACGCCCCGATCAACCGGGTCGACCGCGGCGGCTTCGGCGGCTGGCGGCCGCTCTCGAAATACGACGACTGCCGCGCCTTCGAGCGGCACACGGCGTACCAGCGGCTGGACCGCCAACTCGGCCAGATGACCCGTGAAGAGCAGGAGGCGGTGCGCGACCGCGTCGTCTACATCCTGTCGACCCAGGACGCCGAGGGTTTCCGCACCCTGGCCCGGCTGCATGACGGCCTCTACGGACCGTTCGGCGAGCCAGAAGACAACCGCGAGGCCCGCGAGGCGTGGGGACGCGGCGGCGGCGGGCCCGAGCGCGACCGGCGCCGGCGGGGCTATCTGGCGGCGACCAGCCTCTTCCCGCGCAACGACGTGGACGCCTATCTGTACAACTATCTCGCCGTGCAGACCGGCGACGTGGGCGCCTACGTCCTGATGAAGGACTTCGAGAAGTCCGCGCCAAGCCGCGACCAGTACAGCCGCTTCGTCGAGGCCAAGGCCCGGCAGTGGACCCCGCCCTTCGAATTCTATCCGAACGAGGCGCCGGCCTCGGGCGTGCCCTTCTCGGACGAGAGCCGGCCGCGCGGCGATGCCTATGAATACGCCCTGAGCCGGATGGGAACCGAGCTGCCGTTCGTCCACGTCGGGCGGGCCCTGCGCTACCTCGGCATCACCGACACCGTGCCGGCCCGGCCAGAGGACCTGTCCAAGCGCCAGATCGAGACCCTGGAAGCCATGCTCGGTCATCCCATGGAGAGCCGGCTGTCCTGGCTGGAGCGGGTTCGCGCCATCCAGTTGGCCGCCGTCAACGGCTCATCCGAGGCTCAACTGGTGCTGGCGGTGATGTACGCCGAGGGTATCGGTCTGCCCGCCGACTACGCCCGCGCCTTCAAATGGTTCGACGAGGCGGCGCGCCAGGGCAGCCCCGAGGCCAAGTTCGCCATGTCGAGCTATTTCGCCCTCGGCGTCTCCGGCGTGGCGGACCAGGACAAGGCCCAGGCCGTGGCCTTGCGCATCGATTCGGCCCTGTCCGGCTTCGGCCCGTCGGCCGCCCGCCTGCAGGCCGTGCTGGCCCAGGTCTCCCGTTCGCAGCAGCGCCGTTAAGGAGGGCGTGGACCCATGTCGACCCGTTTCCCCTTCGGTCGGATCCGCGGCACGGTCGCGGGGATCGCGGTCATCGCCGCCGTCATCGCGGGCGCCGCCTTGTCCCACGGTCCCGCGGCCCACGCCCAGGTCGCCGCCAGGGTCGAGAGCCAGACGCGGCCCAATTTCGGCCTGCTGCTCGACCCGCCGACCCGCAGCTATCGCAGCCGCGGCTCGCATCACCGGCGCTACGACTACGGTCGGCACCGTCCCGACTATTATCGGGACCACTACCGCCCGGGCGGGGAGGAGATCGTGCTGGTCGACTGCGGCGGCAATCCCGGCACGGGCGCGGTCGAGGATGCGGTGCGCCGTGTCCGGCCCGGCGGCACGCTCGTCATCCGGGCCCGCGCCGGCGCCTGCGTCGGCTGGCTGAACATCGACAAGCCCCTGACCATCATCGGTGAGAGCGGCTTCGACCCGCGCGACTGGGCGCGCACCGGCAACCCGACCCTCCAGGCTCCTGACGGTCTGCCCTGCATCACCGTGGCCCAGGGCGTCCGGGTCGAGATCCGCGACATGGTCTTCGCCTCGCCGCGCGCCGGCGACGCCGCCTGCGTGGTCGGCTACGGCGCCGAGATCGTCATGAACCGCGTCGGTTTCCGCCACGCCGGGGACGAGGCGGCGATCTACGCCGACGGCGGGCTGCTGGACATCCGCAACACCATTATCGAGGCCCAGACCATCGCCCCCGCCGTCGTGGCCGACGGAGCGGTGCTGAACGCGTGGGAAATGGTCGTGACCGGAGCCCAGTCGGGGCTGGAGGTGATACCCGGCCCGGGCCAGACGTCGAGGATCGCCTCGACGACCCTCAAGGGGACCGGGGCGCCGAACGCCTTCGGGCCGCGCTCGATCGGCATCATCGTCCGCTCGGGTCGCGACTACGGCCGTGTCGAGATCGAGAACACCGCCATCGTCGGCTACGTCGAGGGCGTCGCCATAGAAGGCGCCTCGGTCGATATCGCCAACAGCCGGGTCGGCCGCTCCGACAAGGGCGTGGTGCTCTACAACGGCGAGCTCCGCCTGGCGGACAGCCGCATCCGCGCCGCCACCGTCGGCGTCGCCGCCGCCTCCGGCAGCGCGGTGGTCGTCAACAACGTCTTCTCGGGCGTGCGGGAGGTAATCTACGCCGAGGATCGCGCCAACGTGCAGGCCCGCGGCAACCGCGTGTATTCGCAGTACGTCTGCCGGCCGCAGTTCCGCGACCGTTACCGCGGCCGCTATGAGCCCTACTGGCGTCCGGGCGACGGCTGGGAGTGCGCCTTCGGCTCGTATCCGCGCGCCTGGTGGGACGACGAGGACGGCCTGCTGGGCCTCGAGTACCAGGACGACGGCTATTCACTCGACGGCTACGACCGCTACAGCAATGGCGAGGGCTGGTACGACCGCGACGGCCGCTACGTCTACGACGAGCGCTATCGCGGCGAAGACCGCTGGAGCCGGGGCGGAGGCGGCTTCTGGGGCCGCTAGGCCTGCGGCGAGCGTTGCAATAATCACACGATCGGGCGTCAGCGCAGCGGGGTTGATCCCGATCAAAGTTTGGGCGCGGCGGGCTTCCTAACAGCAAGGGGCGGAACGGATTGTTTCGTTTCTACTGCTGAACGGAAGACACGATGAAGAAGATTCTCCTTGCGACGGTGCTCGTTCTTGGCGTCGGGGCGGCTGGAGCCGCCTCGGCCCAGGATTGGACCGGCCCCCACATCGGCGCGAATATCGGCTTGGCCGGCGACAAGTTCACCTATCCCCTTGAGGCCGACGTCCCGCCCCTGACGATCGACGGTGAGGCCAGCCTCACCTCCAGCGGTTTCGTCGGCGGAGCCCAGATCGGCTATGACTGGCAGTTCTCCAACCGCTGGGTGTTCGGTCTGGAAGGCGACCTGAACGTTTCGGACCTGAAGGGCCGTCTCGCTGTCGATGGCGCGGCGGCGGGGGGCATCAGCGGCGCCCTGGAGGCGCAGGTCGGGTCGGAAGTGGAATACTTCGGCACGGCGCGCGCCCGTCTGGGCTACGCCTATGGCGATAAGCTTCTGCCCTATGTCACCGCCGGCGTCGCCTTCGGGGATGTCAACAGTGAGTACGACGCGACGCTCACGTCCGGCGGTTCGACGGTGTTTACCGCCGCTGGCGATGTCTCGTCGAGCCAGACCGGGTGGACGGCGGGAGCCGGCGTTGAATATCGCTTCGCCGAGAACCTGACGCTGAAGTCGGAATACCTCTACGTCGACCTCGGCGACTACAACATCATCACGGCGTCCGGCGGTGGAGCCTCGGCTTCGCTTGACGCCGAGACGACCTTCAACGTCGTTCGGGTCGGTCTGAACTACCGGTTCTGATTGACGGATTGCGGGCGGTCCGGCTCTCGCCGGGCCGCTCCAGTCTGCCGGTAGGCGCGGAGGGACTCGAACCCCCAACCAGACCGTTATGAGCGGTCGGCTCTAACCATTGAGCTACGCGCCCTCCGTGGCCGCGTTCGTGGCCTAGCAGGCGGCGTGGCGGCTTGCCAAGCGCCATGGTCCCGGCGCCGATCTGTCGCCGATGTCATGGCGATGAACGATTCCTGCCAGTGGAGCCTGCACGCCCGTTCAGGCGTTAAAGGCCAAGGTTCAGCCACGGACGCCCGACAGGATCGGCGCCGGATGGATCGTCCCTCGTTCACGGAGACTACTGACATGAACCGCCCTGCCGCCCTCGCCCGCACCGTCGCGCTTCCGGCGCTGTCGAACCGCATCCTGCTGATGAGCGGAGGCATGCTGGCCGCGGCGGCCATCGCCCTCGCCGCCCCGTCGGCCTTCGCCCAGAGCCAGCCGGGCGGCGGCGCCCCGCTGACCATCCAGGCCGTGACCGAGCGCCCGTCGCTGAACCTGTCGGCCTATGGCGAGGTCAAGACCGCGCCGGACATGGCCGCCATCACCTTCGGCGTCGTCACCGAGGCCGCCACCGCCGCTGAGGCCATGAGCCAGAACGCCATGCGGATGAACCAGGTGATGGCCGCCCTGCGCCGCGCCGGCATCGAGGCGCGCGACGTCCAGACCTCGGGCCTGAACCTGTCGGCCCAGTACGACTACGTCCAGAACGAGCCGCCCCGGCTGCGCGGCTATCAGGCCAACAACCGGGTGACGGTGATCATCAACGACCTCGACGCCGTCGGCTCGACCGCCGACGCCGTGGTCGCCGCGGGCGTCAACCAGATCGACGGCATCTCGTTTGGCCTCAAGGATCCGACCTCGGCCGAGAACCAGGCGCGCCAGATCGCCGTGCGCAATCTGCAGGCCAAGGCGGCGCTGTATTCGCAGGCCCTGGGCGTGCCGCTGGGCGGCATCCGTTCGCTGACCGAGGGCGGCGGCTATTCGCCCCAGCCGCCGCAACCGATGTTCGCCCGCGCCGAAATGGCCATGGACGCAGGCTCGACCCCGGTGGCCGCCGGCCAGCTGACCGTGCGGATCGACATCACCGGCGTGTATGATCTGAATCGCTAGGCGGCCGGGTCGGGGCGGCGGGCGATCCGCTCGTTCGCCGCCTCCTGCCCGGGTGCTCAGTCCTCGCTGCGGGCGACCATGAGCAGGACGCCGAGGTTCAGGCCATAGCAGATGCCGACCACCGCCAGCGCCGTGACGGGACCGTCGTCGAAGAGGAACAGCGGCGCGCTCCACGGGAGGCCGAGAATCTTGGCTGGCAGAAAGGTGAGCCCGGATTGACCGAGGATGGCCCCGCCGTTCGGCGTCGCCAGCATCAGGGCCAGCGCCCCGGCGACCGCGTACGCCAGAAGGAGTGGCCAGCGGAGAAGGCGGATGGTGCGGAGCATCGGAAGTCCTCCCGCCGGGAGGAGAGGCCGGACGGCGCCCGGCGTCAAGCCGCGCGCTTGATCTCGTTGCGATCGTCGAGCAGCACCACGGTCGGCGACCACTGGCGGGCTTCCTGTTCGGGCAGTTGGCCGTAGGTCACGACGATAACCTTGTCGTTCTTCTGCACCAGGCGTGCGGCGGCGCCGTTGACGCCGATCACGCGGGAGCCGCGCGGAGCCTCGATGGCGTAGGTGGTGAAGCGCTGGCCGTTGGTGATGTTCAGCACGTCGACCTGCTCGTGCGGGAAGATTCCTGCGGCGTCCAGCAGGTCGGCGTCGATCGCGATCGAGCCTTCGTAGTCGAGGTCGGCCTGGGTCACCGTGGCGCGGTGCAGCTTGGCCTTCATCAGGGTGACCAGCATGGGGAGTGCGGTCCGGATGTGACGCGGGGCGATCGGCCCCCGCTCGCAGGCTGCTGATATAGGGGCAAGCAGGCGCGCCATCAATCATCTCTGTTGCGCCGCAGCACGGATGGTGCGGCGCATTCGCCCGTTACGGGACGTTCATTTGACGGCAAACCCTGCCGCCCTATGGTCGGGGGTGGCCGCGCCCGGCCCGCGCCCCGGACCCTGACCCTCTCCATGAAGCAGTTCTTCCTGACGATGCTCGGCGTCTTCGCCGGTTTGTTCCTGTTCCTCGTCGTGGTGCCGTTCATCCTGATCACCATGGCGATCAGTTCGGCGAGTTCGAAGGCCCCGACGCCCTCGAACACGGTGCTGGAGCTGGACCTGCGCGAGGGGGTGACCGACCAGGCCCCGACCAATCCGTTCGCCGTGTTCGGTGGCGGCGGCCTGTCGACCATGCAGATCGTCGACACCCTCGCCCAGGCCGAGGACGACCACCGGGTCAAGGCGCTGCTGCTCCGCCTGCCGGAAGCCGGCATCACCCCGGCGGCCGCCGACGAGATTCGCCAGGCCGTGCGTCGCTTCCGCCGTTCGGGCAAGGTCGTCATCGCCCATGCCCAAGGCTTCCAGCCGGTCGGGACCGCCGTTTCCAGCTACATGCTCGGGGCCTCGGCCTCGGAGCTGTGGATGCAGAACACCTCCAGCTTCCAGCTGGCGGGATTCTCGACCGAGTCGATCTTCCTCGGCCGCGCCTTCGAGAAATACGGCGTCAACGCCCAGTTCGAGCAGCGCTACGAGTACAAGAACGCCGTCAACGAATTCACCGAGAGCGACTATACGCCGGCTCACCGCGAGGCGATGTCCGCCTGGATGACCTCCATCTACACCTCGGCCCTGGCCAATGCGGCCCAGGACCGGCGTGTGACGCCCCAGGCGCTGCGAGCCGCCATCGAGGCTGGCCCATACTCCTCGGCGCAGGCGCTGCAGCGCCGCCTGATCGACAAGATCGGCCAGGTCGAGGAAGCCGAGGCCGAGGCCAAGCGCCGGGCTGGCCGCGGGGCCGAGATCATGGAGTTCGGGGACTACGCCTCGTCGAAGGGCGAGCGCGCCGGCAGCGGCCGCAACGCCATCGCCATCGTCGGCGGCGAGGGCGCCATCCTGACCGGCACGGGCGGCGCCGATCCCTTCGGCGGCGGCTCGTCGATCATGTCGGACGATCTGGCCGAGGCCATCTACGACGCCATCGAGGACGACTCGGTCAAGGCCATCGTCTTCCGTGTCTCGTCGCCCGGCGGCTCGCCGGACGCCTCGGAACAGATTCTGGCGGCGGTGCGCGCGGCCAAGGCCGCCGGCAAGCCGGTGGTGATCTCGATGGGCGACTACGCCGCCTCCGGTGGTTACTGGATCAGTTCGGAAGCGAACTGGATCGTCGCCCAGCCCTCGACCCTGACCGGCTCGATCGGCGTGTTCGGCGGCAAGCTGGTGCTGGCCGATGCGCTTGGCCGCTTCGGCATCGACATGCGCAATCTGAGTGTCGGCGGCGACTTCGCCGACTCCTTCTCTCCGTCCGAGCCCTTCGAGGCCGCCGACCGCGCCGCCTTCGCGGCCTCGATCGACCGCACCTATGAGGAGTTCATCGCTCGCGTCGCGCGCGGCCGGAACCTGCCCGCCGCCCGGGTCCGCGAGATCGCCCGCGGCCGCGTCTGGACCGGCGCCCAGGCCCGGTCCATCGGCCTCGTCGACCAGCTGGGCGGACTGGAGGAAGCCATCGCCAAGGCCCGCCAGCTGGCCCGCATCCCGGCCGAGGAGTCGGTGCGGTTCAAGCGGTATCCGGAAGCGAAGTCGCCGTTCGCCGCCCTGTCGGAGGCCTTCGGCGTCTCGGGCGAGGCCGCGCGGGTGCTGATCGGCATCGGCGGGGTGCTGAACGACCCGCAGGCCGAGGCCGCCGTCCGTCAGCTCCGGACCGAGCGGGCCCGGACCTCGGGCTCCACCGTCCTGGCCGACCAGCCCTACTGAACAGCGACAATCGGACACTCGCCTGTGAAGCGGCCGGTCATTGACCGTTCACCCCGATGGACCGACATTTGGAGTTCGGCGTTGTTCGCAACGTCCCGGAGGTAAAGCCATGACCCAGTCCGACCGCCTGATCTTCGGCCCCGGTTCGCCCAATGGGCGGGCCGCCAGCGGACTGGTCGCGTCGGTGATGTGGTTGGGCGGTCTGGTCGCGACCTTGGCGGCGATGGCCGTGGGCGCCGTGCTGGCGGTGTTCGCCGCCGCCGCCGTGGCGGTGATCGCCGTGTTCGCGGGCGCCCTGGTGTTCCTCGCCGGCCTGGCCCTGCGCGCGCGTCGCACCCTGTCCGGCCGCCGTCGGCGCGGCGACGACGTCATCGAGGCGCGCAAGGTCGACGGCGCCTGGGTCGCCTACGGCTGGGAGCGTCCGGGCCGCTAGATGCTGGTCGTACGGGAGGCGCCGTCCCCGAATTTCGACAGGCGGCGCGGCCCGCCCGACATGCTGGTCCTCCATTACACCGGCATGCCCGACGCCGAAGGGGCCATCGCGCGGCTGCGCGACGCGGAGGCGAAGGTCTCGGCCCATTACGTCGTCGACGAGGACGGTTCGATCCTGCGGCTGGTGGCCGAAGAGCATCGCGCCTGGCACGCGGGGCGCGGGACATGGCAGGGCGAGACCGACTGCAACGCCGCCTCGATCGGGATCGAGATCGTCAATCCCGGCCACGAGTTCGGCTACCGCGACTTCCCCGAACCCCAGATTGATGCGCTGATCAGCCTGGTCAGCGACATTCGCACGCGCTGGACCATCCCCGACGCCCGCATCATCGGCCACTCGGATCTGGCCCCCGAGCGCAAGCAGGATCCGGGCGAACGCTTCCCGTGGAAGCGGCTCGCCTCCGTCGGCCACGGCCTGTGGTTCGAACCGGCGCCGGAGCGCATCGACGCCCTCGGCGCGCCTCTGGGCGTCGGGGACGAGGGGCTGGGCGTCATCGTCCTGCGCGCCGGTCTCCACCGGCTCGGCTACGGTCTCCAGCCCGGCGGCGACTACGATGAGGCCACCCGCCTGACTGTCGAGGCCTTCCAGCGCCACTGGCGGCCTGGGCAGGTGGACGGCGTCGCCGACGGCGAGACCCGGGCCACGCTGATGGGCGTGCTGCAACTGGCCACCGCCGAGAGCACGACCGGCGTACTGAACTAGAATTTGACCTGGCCGCCCGCCGCGCCCATCTACCGGCCGTCAGACGGCCGGGCGGTCGCGCTTCTCCGCTAGAGCTACGCAGCGCCTGCGCTCCGGAGCCCTGGCGAAGGAGCGAGGAAAGTCCGGGCTCCACGGTGAAGAGGCGGCGGATAACTTCCGCCCGGGGCGACCCGAGGGATAGCGCCACAGAAAGCAAACCTCCGGCCTTGCGAGGCCGGTAAGGGTGAAAGGGTGGGGTAAGAGCCCACCGCGTGCCTGGCAACAGGGACGGCATGGCAAGCCCCGCCTGGAGCAAGACCGAATAGGGACGTCGCGCGGGCTCGCCCGCAGGGTTCACCGCCCGAGGCGTCCGGGTAGGTCGCGAGAACCGGTCAGCAATGGCCGGTCCAGAGGAATGATCGTCGCCGTCCTCGGACGGAACAGAACCCGGCTTACAGGCCGTCTGACCCTTTTTCTTTCGGGGCCTGCCGTTCGCGCCGCGGGCGCTTACTGCTTGCGGCCGGCTGCGCCCCGGCGCGTCGGGCAGGGCGGCGTTAACCTGTTGCGGCGCCACAATAGTCCACAGCCTGTCAATACTTCTGGTGTTCTATGTATGTTCCTGTTTCTACAGCGTTCGAGGCCACGGTCGAGGTTAACTTCCGTCAACTAATCCCATTGAGGCCCATTTGATCCCATGCTATCCCATATCCCTGAGTTGGGGTTCGGCGGGCGCGGGGATGCGCCCATGACGCAGAGGGGCGGATCGAAGGGTCCGAGTTGGGGCAGGGCGTGTTTCTCTCGACCTATGAGAAACAACTGGACGGCAAGCGCCGCCTGCTGATCCCGCAGGAGTTCCGCACGGCCGACAACGGCGCCGAGCACGGCGTCTTCTGCTTCTTCTCGATCGAGTCCGACTGTCTCGAGGCCGGCGGCGACAAGCTGATGGCCGAATACGTCTCGATGATCGAGGAGTTGCCGTTCGGCGACGACGTGCGCACGGCGCTGGAGGAGACCTTCTACGCCGGGCAACGTCCGCTGGCCTACGACGGCGGCGGCCGCATCACCCTGCCGGAACACCTGTGCCAGGACGCCGGCCTGGGCGAGGACGTGGTCATCGTCGGTCTCGGCTCGCGCTTCCAGATCTGGGACCGCGCTCGCTGGAACGCCCGCCGCGACGAGCGCCGGGCGCTGGCTCGTCAGGCCGTGCGCGAGCGCGGCGAGGCCGGGCGCAAGGCCCTGCTGGCCGGCCGCCGCCCGGGCGGGGAGGGTGCATGAGCCCGCATGCCCCCGTCCTGCTCGCCGAGGTGCTCGAAGCGCTCGATCCGAAACCGGGTGACGTGATCATCGACGCCACCTTCGGCGCCGGCGGCTACACCCGCGCCATCCTGGCGACCGGCGCCGCCGTCATCGCGCTCGACCGGGACCCGACCGTCCAGCCCTACGCCGACGCCGTGGCCAACGACTTTCCCGGCAAATTCCGTCTGATCCGCACCCCCTTCTCCGGTCTGGCCCAGGCCTTCGCTGACAGCGGCGAGGCGCGACTGGACGGGGTCGTGTTCGACATCGGCGTGTCGTCGATGCAGCTGGATCAGGCCGAGCGGGGCTTCTCCTTCATGCGCGACGGGCCGCTCGATATGCGGATGGGCGGCGAGGGCGAGACCGCCGCCGACATCGTCAACGGCTGGGATCACGGGCCGCTTGCCCACATCTTCAAGCTTTATGGCGACGAGCGTCAGTCGGGTCGCGTCGCCACTGCCATCCTCCGCCGCCGGGCCGAGAAGCCGTTCACCCGCACCCTCGATCTGGCCGAGGTGGTCGAGAAGGCGCTGGGCGGCCGCCGCGGCGCCCCGATCCATCCGGCCACCCGCGTGTTCCAGGCGCTGCGCATCGCGGTCAACGACGAGCTGGGCGAACTTCGCGCCGGGCTGGAGGCGGCCGAGGCGACCCTGTCTCCGGGCGGCCGGCTGGCGGTGGTCACCTTCCATTCGCTGGAGGACCGCATCGTCAAGGCGTTCCTGACCGAGCGCACCGGCAACGCCCCGGCCGGATCGCGCCACGCGCCCGTCGCCATCGACCCGCGCAAGCCCAGCTTCACCCTGCGCTTCAAGGGTGCGCGCGAGGCCGGCGACGAGGAGCGCGCCGCCAATCCGCGGGCCCGCTCGGCCAGGCTGCGCGCCGCCGTCCGCACCGACGCCCCGGCCTGGGGGAGGATCGCCGCATGAGCGCCCTCCGGACCGTCAGGCGCGTGTTCGACTGGAAGCTCCGCGGCGTCCGCTGGGTCGAGATCATCGGCCTGATGCTGGTCGGGGCGATGATCTTTTCCGTCTATCTGGCCAAGGCCGCCGCGGCGAGCGAGAGCGCCCGCATCGCCAGCCTCGAGCGGCAGATCACGGAGAACGGTCAACGCGTGCGCCTGCTGCGCGCCGAAGCCGCCCGGCTGGAACAGCCCGGCCGGCTCGAGGCCTTGTCGCGGGCGGCCGGGCTCGCCCCGGTCGACGTTCATCGCCAGGCGACGGAAGCGAGCCTGCCCGAACTGGCTCCGGTCCCCGAGCCGGAGCCGGTGGTCATCGTCTCGCCGACTGTTCCTGCCGCCGCTGCGCCCGTCGCCGGTCCCGCTGCGGAGGTCGCGCAATGAGCGTGCACGACGATCCGCACGCCTGGGAGCGCCCCGCCCCCGGGCGGCCAGGCGGTGTGCCCCTGCCGTCGTGGCGCTGGCTGTCCGAAGCCATGTGGCGGATCGAGCATTCCTTTGGCCGCGCCCGGGCCGACGCGCGCCCCGAAGAGGACACCCGGGTTCGCATCTTCGTCATCCTGATGCTGTTCTCGGCGGTGTTCGTCTGCCTTGCGCTGGGCGCCGCCAATGCCGCCCTGCTGGCCCCGAGGGGCGGCGTCGGCTCGATCGGCCATCCGAACGCCGTGTCGCGCGCCGACGTGGTCGACCGCAACGGCGCCTTGCTGGCCACCAATATCGTCCACTACGGCCTCTACATCGATCCGGCCGAGGTCTGGGACCGGCGCGCCGCTGCCGTGCAGATCAAGCGGGCCCTCCCGCGCGTATCGATGGCCAAGCTGAACCGCGTGCTGTCGGGCGACCGGCGGCTGATCGTCATGACCGGCCTCACGCCGGGCGAACGGGCCGCCGTGCATGCCCTGGCCCTGGGCGGCGTCACCTTCGAGCCGGAAGACCGCCGGGTCTATCCGCTGGGCGCCTCGGCCACCCACGTGCTGGGCGTCACCGACACCGGCGGGCAAGGCATCACCGGCGCGGAACTGGCCTTCAACCAGGAGATCCGCGACGCCGGGGCGCGCGGCGAAAGCTTCCCGCTGTCGATCGACCTCCGCGTCCAGGGCGTGCTCGAGAACGAACTGGCCCTCGCCGTCGCCGAGAGCCAGGCCAAGGGCGCGGTCGGCATCATCACCGACGTCCAGACCGGCGAAATCCTCGGCATGGCCAGCTGGCCGACGACCGACAGGCTGAACCGCGCCACCTCGGCCCACTACGAGATGGGCTCGGTGTTCAAGACCTTCACCGTCGCCGCCGGCCTCGACACCGGCCGGGCCGACATGAACACCCTGTTCGACGCTTCCCAGGCCTTCATGATCGGCAACCGCCGCATCACCGACTTCCACGCCACCAACCAGGTGCTGACGCTGGAGGAGGTCTACCTTCACTCGTCCAACATCGGCACCTCGCGTCTCGCGGTCGAGATGGGCCCGGCCACCATGCGGGACTATTTCACCCGCTTCGGCCTGCTCGACGCCGCGCCCATCGAGCTGCACGAGTCGGCCCGCCCCCGCCGCCCGACCAAGTGGGACGACTCGACCCTCGCCTCGCTTTCGTTCGGCTACGGCATCATGATCACGCCGCTGCAGATGTCGGCCGCCATGGGCGCGCTGACCAACGGCGGCCGCTACATTCCCCTGACCCTGCGCAAGGGCGGGCTCCCGGGCGCCGAGGCCCGCCAGGTGGTGAGCCCCCAGACCTCCCTGACCCTTCTCGACCTGCTGCGCCGCAACGTCGTGCGCGGATCGGGCGGCCGGGCCGAGGCGCCGGGGCTGCGCGTCGGCGGCAAGACCGGTTCAGCCAACAAGCTGGTCAATGGCCGCTACGATCCGACCCACGCCGTCGGCACCTTCGCCGCGGTCTTCCCGGCCGACGGCCCGGTCAATGCGCGGCGCTACTCGATCCTGATCCTGATCGACGAGCCGGGGACCTATCCCCGCACCGGCGGTTTCGTGGCGGCCCCGGCCGTGGGCCGGATCGCGGACCGCATCGCGCCCTTCCTGGGCGTGCAGCGTCGCGCTGACCCGTACCGCACCGCGCTCGGCGAGAAGATCCCCGCCTTCGAGGATGTTGAGGGGGATGGGCGATGAGCGCCGTCCAGCCCGCCGCGGTGAAGCTGTCGGACCTGCTCCGCCGGGAGGTGCCGGCCGATCCCGTCATCACGGGCGTCACCGCCGACAGCCGCAAGGTCGCGCCCGGGAGCCTGTTCGTGGCCCTGCCCGGCAGCGCCGCCGACGGCCGCGCCTTTATCCCGCAAGCCCTGTCCCAGGGCGCGGCGGCGGTGCTCGCCCCGGCCGACACCGATGCGGCCCTGGCCCCCGTGCTGGTCACCTCGGGCGATGTGCGGCGCAGCTACGCCATCGCCGCGCGCAGCTTCTATGGCCGCCAGCCCGCCACCTGCGTCGCCATAACCGGCACCAACGGCAAGACCTCGGTGGCCGCCTTCTGCCGCCAGATCTGGGCCTCGCTCGGGCTGTCCGCCGCGAGCATGGGCACGCTCGGAGTTTTGAAACAGACGGGTAACGTTAACCAGGCGTTGACCGGGCCGGGCCTGACCAGCCCCGACGCCGCCGACGCCGCCCGCCTGCTGGCCGAACTGGCCGCCCGGGGGGTGACCCATCTGGCGCTGGAGGCCTCGTCGCACGGCATCGACCAGCGCCGGCTGGACGGCGTCACGCTGAAGGCGGCGGCCTTCACCAACCTGACCCAGGACCACCTCGACTACCATGGCGACATGGAGTCCTATCGCGCCGCCAAGCTGCGCCTGTTCGAGACCCTGCTGCCGCGTGGGCGGACGGCGGTGCTGAACGCCGACTCCGATGCCTACTCCAGCTTCGCCGCGGCCTCGATCATGTCCGGCCTCGGCGTCATGGGCGTGGGCGAGCGCGGCCGGGACCTGACCCTGGTCGGCCGCGTCGCCGTGCCCGAGGGCCAGCGGCTGACGCTGGACGTGCGCGGGACCCTGCACGAGGTGCTGCTGCCGCTGGCCGGCGCCTTCCAGGCCTCGAACGCTCTTGTCGCCGCCGGCCTGTGCATCGCCGCCGGCGAGACGCCCGAGCGGGTGCTGGCCGGCCTCGAGAAGATCACCGGTGCGCAGGGCCGGCTGCAGCGTATCCCGGGCCCGGGCCGGGGCGAGGTCTATGTCGACTACGCCCATACGCCCGACGGGCTGGAGACGGTGCTGAAGGCGCTGCGTCCGCATGCGACAGGCCGGCTGATCGTGGTGTTCGGAGCCGGCGGAGACCGTGATCGCGCCAAGCGGCCGATAATGGGCGAGATCGCCGGGCGGCTGGCCGACGTGGCCATCGTCACCGACGACAACCCGCGCTCCGAAGACCCGGCCGCCATCCGGCGCGCCGTGCGTGAGGGCTGCCCTGACGCGCAGGAGATCGGCGACCGCCGGGCCGCCATCCGCCACGCCATCGCACAGATGCGTGACGGGGATGTGGTGGTCGTCGCCGGAAAAGGGCATGAGCAGGGACAGATCGTCGGCGGTGTGACACACCCGTTCGACGACGCCACCGAAGCCGCCGAAGCCCTGCGTATCCATGCCTGAGACCGCTCCCCTCTGGACCTCCGCCGAGATCGAGGCCGCTACCGGCGGCAGGCTGGCCGGCGCGCCCTTCGAGGTCGCGGGGATCACCTACAACAGTCGCGAGATCGTGCCCGGCGACCTGTTCCTGGCGCTGAAGGGCGCGCGCGACGGGCACGAGTTCGCCGCCTCCGCCTTCGCCGCCGGCGCCGCAGGGGCCATCACCGAACACCCCGTCGAGGGCGGTCCTTCGGTCGTGGTCCCGGACACCCTGCGGGCGCTGGAGGCTCTCGGCGTCGCCGCTCGCGAGCGCTGCCCACGCAGGGGCGCCGTCACCGGTTCCGTCGGCAAGACCAGCGTGACCCAGGCCATAAAGGCCGGGCTGGACCTGGCCGGGCCCGCCCACGCCTCGATCAAGAGCTACAACAACCACATCGGTGTGCCGCTGACCCTCGCGCGGATGCCGCGCTCGACTGCCCGCGCCGTGTTCGAGATCGGCATGAACGCGCCGGGCGAGATCGCGCCCCTGTCGAAGATGGTGCGGCCCCACGCGGCCTGCGTAACCACCGTCGGCCCCGTGCACATCGAGGCCTTTGCCGAAGGGGAGGCGGGCGTGGCGGCCGAAAAGGCCGCCATCTTCGAGGGCTTGGCGCCAGGCGGCGTCGCGGTGCTGAATGGCGACATCGGCTTCGCGGCGGTGCTGGACGCCGCCGCCCGCAAGGCCGGGGCCCGGCGGGTCACCTTCGGCGCCGACCCGGGCCATGACGCCCGTCTGCTGGATTTTCAGCCCGGTCCCGAGGGCGCGCGGGTCAGGGCCGAGCTGTTTGGCAAGCCGCTGGAGTTCACCCTGCGCCAGTCCGGCTTCCACTGGGGCCTGAACAGCCTTTGCGTACTGCTGATGCTGGATGGGCTGGACGTGCCGCTGGAGACGGGCCTCGCCGCCCTGGCTGAGTTCGAACCGCTGGCCGGTCGGGGCCAGACGATGGTCGTCAGGGCGCCGGGCGGTGCCTTCACCCTCATCGACGAGAGCTACAACGCCAACCCGCTGTCGATGGCCGCCGGCTTCCGCAGCCTCGGCGCCAAGCCGGTGGGCGCAGGCGCGCGCCGGATCGTGGTCCTGACCGACATGCTGGAGCTGGGCGACCAGTCCCGCGCCCTGCATGAAGGCCTGGCCGGGCCGATCACGGCCGCCGGGCTCGACCTGGTCCACACCGCCGGACCGGAGATGAAGCGGCTCCACGACGTCCTGCCGCCGGAACGCCGCGGCCTGTGGCGCGAGACCGCCGCCGAACTCGCCGCCGAGGCCGCCGAACTGGTTGCGCCGGGGGACATCGTCATGGTCAAGGGATCGAACGGCTCGAAGGCCTCGCTGGTCGCGAAGGCCCTTGCTGCCCTGGGAGGGGCCGCCTGATGTTTTATTTGCTCTACCTTCACTACGCCGACATCGCGCAGGACTATCCCCTGCTCAATCTGGTCCAGTACCAGACCGTGCGCGTCGCCCTCTCCATGGCTACGGCCATGATCGTGGCCGTAGCCATGGGCAGCCGCTTCATCGCCTGGATGCGGGTCAAGCAGGGCAAGGGCCAGCCGATCCGCTCCGACGGCCCCGTCTCTCACCTGTCCAAGGTCGGCACCCCGACCATGGGCGGGCTGATGATCCTGGCGGGCATCGCCGTGGCCGTGCTGCTATGGGGCGACCTGACCAACCCCTACATCTGGATCGTCAGCTTCGTGACCGCCGCCTTCGGCGTGCTGGGCTTCATCGACGACTACGCCAAGGTGTCGAAACAGACCTCCGCCGGCCTGACCTCGAAGCAGAAGCTGGTCGCCCAGGTGATCGTCTCGGTCATCGCCGGCGTGCTGACCGTCCTGTGGATGACCCAGTCCCCGACCTCGCCCAACCTCGAGACCTCGATCGCCTTCCCCTTCTTCAAGGCCGTCCTGCTCAACGTCGGCTGGTTCTATGTCCTGTTCGCCGCCTTCACCCTGGTCGGCTTCTCCAATGCGGTGAACCTGACCGACGGGCTGGACGGCCTGGCCATCGTGCCGGTGATGATGGCGGCGGCGGCGTTCGGCATCATTAGCTACCTCGTCGGCAACTTCATCTTCTCCGACTATCTCGGCGTCCACCATGTGCCCGGCTCCGGCGAACTGGCCATCTTCTGCGCCGCCATCATCGGCGGCGGCGTCGGATTCCTCTGGTACAACGCCCCGCCGGCCAAGATCTTCATGGGCGACACCGGTTCGCTGGCCCTCGGCGGCGCGCTCGGCGCCATCGCCGTGGCCACCAAGCACGAGCTGGTGCTCGGCATCGTCGGCGGCCTGTTCGTGATCGAGGCGGCCTCGGTGATGATCCAGGTCGCCTACTTCAAGGCCACGAAGAAGCGCATCTTCCTGATGGCGCCGATCCACCACCATTTCGAGAAGATGGGCTGGCCGGAATCGACGGTGGTGATCCGCTTCTGGATCGTCTCGGCCATGCTGGCTCTCGCCGGTCTGGCCACGCTGAAGCTGCGATAGCGCCATGATCCCCGTCCCCGGCTTCGAAGGGCGGCGGATCGCGGTCTTCGGCCTCGGCAGGTCGGGACTGACGGCCGCGCGCGCCCTCAAGGCCGGCGGAGCGTCGCCGGTGCTGTGGGACGACAGCGTCTCCAGCCGCATGCAGGCGGAGGCGGAAGGGTTCGCGGTCGAGGACCTCACC
>NZ_DASPLR010000048.1:0-13137 GCF_035627475.1 Brevundimonas sp.
GCCTCGAAGTTGCCCTCGAACCATTCCACGTGGCTGTCGCCCTCGAAGGCGAGGATGTGAGTCGCCAGGCGGTCGAGGAACCAGCGGTCGTGGGAGATGACCACGGCGCAGCCGGCGAAGCCTTCCAGCGCCTCCTCGAGGTTCTGCAGGGTCTCGATGTCGAGGTCGTTGGTCGGTTCGTCGAGCAGGATCAGATTGCCTCCGGTGGCCAGGGTCTTGGCCAGGTGGACGCGGTTGCGCTCACCGCCGGAGAGCTGCCCGACCTTCTTCTGCTGGTCGCCGCCCTTGAAGTTGAAGCTGCCGACATAGGCGCGTGTGTTGATCTCGCGCTTCCCGACCATCATCACATCGGTGCCGCCCGAAATGGCCTGCCAGATGGTCTCCTCCGGCTTCAGGTCGTCCCGGCTCTGGTCGACATAGGCCAGCTTGACCGTCTCGCCGACGCGCAGCGTGCCGGCGTCCGGCTGTTCCTGGCCGGTGATCAGGCGGAACAGGGTCGACTTGCCGGCGCCGTTGGGGCCGATGACGCCGACGATGCCGTTGGGCGGCAGTTTGAAGCTCAGGTCCTTGAACAGCAGCTTGTCGCCGTAGGACTTCTCCAGCCCCTCGACCTCCAGCACGACATTGCCGAGGCGCGGGCCGGGCGGGATCTGGATGACGGCGTGGGTCTGGGCCGCGCGCATGCTTTCCTGCTCGTCGACCATCCGCTCATAGGCGGCCAGACGGGCCTTGGACTTGGCCTGGCGGGCCTTGGCGCCCGAGCGCACCCATTCCAGTTCGCGGGTCAGGGCCCGCTGGCGGGCCTCGGACTCCGACTGCTCCTGCACCACGCGTTTGGTCTTGGCCTCCAGCCAGCTGGAGTAGTTGCCCTCGTGCGGGTGGCCCTTGCCGCGGTCCAGCTCCAGCGTCCACTTGGTGACGAGGTCGAGGAAGTAGCGGTCGTGGGTCACCAGGATGACGCATCCGGGGAAGTTCTCGAGGTGGTGCTGCAGCCAGGCCACCGACTCGGCGTCGAGGTGGTTGGTCGGTTCGTCGAGCAGCAGCATGTCGGGCTTGCTCAGCAGCAGCCGGGCCAGGGCCACCCGGCGCTTCTCACCGCCGGACAGATTGGTGACCTCCCAGTCGTCGGGCGGACAGCGCAGGGCGTCCATGGCCATTTCGATGCGGCTGTCGATGTCCCAGACGTCGCCGGCGTCGATCTTCTCCTGGAGGGCGGTCATCTCCTCCATCAGCTCGTCGGAATAGTTCTCGGCCATCTCCATGGCGATGGCGTTGAAGCGGGTGACCCACTGCTTCTCCTCGCACCAGGCCTCGACGTTCTCGCGCACGTTCAGGGCCGGATCGAGCTGCGGCTCCTGCTCCAGATAACCGCGCTTGACGCCGTCGGCCGCGCGCGCCTCGCCGGTGAACTCGTTGTCCAGCCCGGCCATGATCTTCAGCAGGGTCGATTTACCCGAGCCGTTGACGCCGACGACGCCGATCTTGGCGTCGTTGTAGAAGCTCAGCCAGATGTTCTCGAAGATCTTCTTGCCGCCGGGAAAGGTCTTGGTGAGACCCTGCATCTGGAAAATATATTGCTGCGCCATGAGGTGCGTCGCGCCCTGTCGTCCGGGGGTGATGGGGAGGTTGGCGCGGGGTGTAGCGACCGCGCGCCGTCAGGGCAAATGACTAGCGATCGGGCAGGGCGGTTTGATGGCGGCGCGCAAGGCCGAAGGACCGGCGGCTCCCCGCCGCCGGTCCGCGAGACTCAGGCGTTATGGCCGCCGTCAACGAGCAGGCCCGAGCCTGTGACATAGGCCGCGCCGGGGCCGGCGAGGAAGGCCACTGCGGCCGCCACCTCCTCCGGCCGTCCATAGCGCGGCACTGCGAGGCCCGGGAGGACGAGGGGCGCGAACGGACCGTCGGCGGGGTTCATGTCGGTGTCTGTCGGTCCCGGACGCACCAGATTGACGGTGATCTCACGCGAGCCGAGTTCGCGGGCCAGGCCGCGCGTGAACGACTCCAGCGCCGACTTGCTCGCCGCGTAGACGGTGATCCCGCCGAAGGGCACCTGTTGTCCGACGTTGCTGCCGATGGTGATGATGCGGCCGCCGTTGGGCATGTGGCGCAGCGCAGCCTGGGTGGTCAGAAAGACGCCGCGCACATTGACGTTTAACAGGGCGTCGATGTCTTCCAGCGGCTGATCGGCGAAGTCTCCCTGCCAGGCGATGCCCGCGTTGTTGACGAGGATGTCGACCCCGCCGAGAGCGGAGACCGCGCCCTCGACGGCGGCGGTGGCGCCCTCGACCGAGCCGGCGTCGGCCTTGATCGCGACGGCGGTGCGTCCCGTGGACCGGATCTCCTCGGCCAGGGCGGCCGCAGCCCCGGCGGAGTTCTGATAGGTGATGGCGACATCGGCGCCGTCGGCGGCGAGGTGCCGGGCGATGGCGGCGCCTATGCCGCGGCTGCCGCCGGTGACCAGGGCGCGTTTGCCGGAGAGGGGAAGGGAAGAGGTCATGCTGGGATCCATTCTGTAACGAGCGCTACAGAACGGCAGATGCGTAGCTTGCTCCCCGGCGTCAAGGGGTTATGTATCGATCCTTCGGAAAGGACGTCCGTAAGGCGCGAATGGCTGGCCGACCCCGCAGTTTCGATCGTGAGCAGGCGCTCGCCCGGGCCATGGAGGTGTTCTGGTCCAAGGGCTATTCAGACGCGTCCATGGCCGAGCTGACCGCGGCCATGGGCATCAACGCGCCCAGCCTCTATGCAGCTTTCGGAAGCAAGGAGCAGCTGTTCCGCGAGGCGGTCGCGCTCTACCAGCAGACCCAGGGCGGGACGGCCTGGGCCTGTATCGACGGGCCGACGCCGGTGCGCGAAGCCATCGAGGGGCTGTTGCTGGCCGTCGCAGAGTCCGCAGCGAGCGGGGACCGGCCCTCGGGCTGCCTCGTGGTCCTGTCCGGCGCCTATCCGGAGAGCCTGCCGAAGGATGTCTGCGCAGATCTGGTCGATCTGCGCCGGCGGAGCCTTGACCAGCTTGAACAGCGCCTGCGCCGCGCGCAGGCGGCGGGCGAGATTGGACCCTCGGCCGATCCCGCTGCGATCGCCGCCTTCTATTCGACGGTGCATCAGGGGATGACCTTCCGCGCCCGCGACGGCGCCCCGCCCGGCGAACTGCGCGCGACAGCCGAGGCGGCCATGCTGGCCTGGGACGCGCTCGCTAGAGGCGTACGTTCTTCAGCCTGAGCGCGTTGGTGACCACGCTCACCGAGGATAGCGACATGGCCAGGGCGGCGATCATCGGCGACAGCACCAGGCCGAACACCGGGTAAAGCACCCCCGCCGCCAGCGGCACGCCCAGGGCGTTGTAACCGAAGGCGAACCACAGATTCTGGCGGATATTCCGGACGGTGGCCTTCGACAAGGCCCTGGCCCGGACAAGGTCATTGAGGTCGCCGGACAGCAGGGTCACCCCGGCGCTCTCGATGGCCACGTCCGCCCCGGCCCCCATGGCCACGCCGACATCGGCGGCGGCCAGGGCCGGGGCGTCGTTGACGCCGTCGCCGGCCATCGCCACGACCCGGCCCGCAGCCCGCAGCCGCTCGACCACGGCGGCCTTGTCGCCCGGCGAGACCTCAGCTTCCACAGTATCGATGCCCAGCCGGTCGGCCACGGCGCGGGCGGTGACGGCGTTGTCGCCGGTCAGCATCACGAGCGTCATGCCCTGGGCGTGCAGGGCGTCGATGGCGGCGCGCGTGGTGGGCTTGACCGGATCGGCGATGGCGAAGGCGCCGGCGAGCACGCCGTCGACCGCGATGAACACCACCGTGGCGCCACCCCGGCGGAGCTCATCGGCCGGACCGGCCAGGGGCGCAGCCTCGACGGCATTGTCCCGCAGATGCCGCGCGGAGCCGATCAGGACGCACCGGCCCTCGATCACCCCGGTGACGCCGCGCCCCACCGGGCTGTCGAACTCCGTCGCCGAGGCCAGTGGCAGCCCGCGCGCCTCGGCGGCGCGGACCAGGGCCCGGGCCAGCGGATGCTCGCTGGAGCGCTCCAGTCCGGCGGCGATGCGAAGCAGGTCGTCGTCCCCGAATCCGTTCGCCGTCCGGATGGCGGTCAGCGCGGGACGACCCTCGGTCAGGGTGCCGGTCTTGTCGACAACCACGACGTCCACCTTGCCGAACCGCTCCAGCGCCTCGGCGTCGCGGATCAGCACGCCGGCCAGCGCCCCGCGCCCCACTCCGACCATGATCGAGATGGGCGTCGCCAGTCCCAGCGCACAGGGACAGGCGATGATCAGTACGCTGACCGCCGCGACCAGCGCATAGGCCAGCCGGGGCTCCGGGCCGAAGGCGCTCCACGCCGCGAAGGCGACCGCCGCGACCAGCGCCACCGCCGGCACGAACCACGCCGCCACCCTGTCGGCGAGCCGCTGGATCGGGGCCCGGCTGCGTTGGGCCTTGGCCACCAGCTGGACGATCTGGGCCAGCAGGGTGTCGGCCCCGACCTTTTCGGCGCGCATGACGAACGAGCCGGTGGTGTTCAGGCTCCCCGCCACCACGGGATCGCCGGCGCCCTTCGTTACCGGCATCGACTCGCCGGTGACCAGCGCCTCGTCCACCGCCGCCCCGCCCTCGACCAGGACGCCGTCGACCGGGATCTTTTCTCCGGGCCGCACTCTCAGCCGGTCGCCGACACCGATGTGTTCGACCGGAATCTCCTCGTCGGACCCATCGTCGCGCACCCGCAGCGCCTGCTTCGGCGCCAGGTCAAGCAGGGCGCGGATCGCGCCCGAGGTGCGCTCGCGGGCGCGAAGCTCCAGCAGCTGGCCAACCAGAACCAGGGTGACGATCACCGCCGCCGCTTCGAAATACAGCGGCGGCTCGCCGTGTGCGTTGCGGAAGTCGGCCGGGATCAGGCCTGGCGCGATCACCGCCACTGTGCTGAAGCCCCAGGCGACCAGCGTGCCGAGGCCGATCAGGGTGAACATGTTGAGGTTCCATGTCTGCACGGAGGCCCAGCCGCGCTCGATGAACGGCCAGCCCGCCCACAGCACGACCGGCGTCGCCAGGATGAACTGGATCCAGCCGGTCCAGCCGTGCGGGACCGGCAGGGCGAGGCCGGACAGGTGCGCGCCCATCTCGATCACGAACAGCGGCGCGGTCAGGGCCGCCGCGATCCAGAAGCGGCGTGTGAAGTCCACGATCTCCGGGTTCGGGCCGACGTCGGCGGTGGCGTCCTCGGGCTCCAGGGCCATGCCGCATTTGGGGCAGGCGCCGGGACCGACCTGCCGCACCTCGGGGTGCATCGGACAGGTGTAGATCGCGCCGGGCGCGACCGGCTCCGGATCGCGCGCGGCCGGATTCAGGTAGCGCTCCGGATCGGCGATGAATTTGGTACGGCAGCCCGGGGAGCAGAAGTGAAACGGCCGGCCGTCATGCGTCGCGTGGTGGCCCGTCGTCACCGGGTCGACGGTCATGCCGCAGACCGGATCGATCGTGGCGCCGCCGCCCGGGGCAGGGGCGTGGCCGGAACAGCAGGCGTGATCGTGCGACATGGCGGTACTCCGGTCTGGACCTCCCAAATATACCCTCTCCGGGTATTGTGCAAATTACCCCCGGCGGGTATACTCCGTGCAAATGGAGCCTGTCATGGACCACCACGACAAACCCAGACTGCTGAACCGCCTGAACCGCATCGAGGGGCAGGTGAGGGGCGTCTCGCGCATGGTCGATGAAGGCCGCTACTGCATCGACGTGCTCACCCAGGTGCGCGCCATCCGCGCCGCTCTCGGCCGCTTCGAGAGCGAGATGCTGAAGGGCCACCTCAATCACTGCATCGAGGACGCCATCGTCTCCGGCGATGCGGAGGCGCAGCGTCGCAAGGCCGCCGAGATCATCCAGCTGCTGGAGCGGGCCGACCGCTGAGGCGGCCGGTTACAGGCGGCCAGGCGTGGAGCCGGCGTCCGGCAGATAACGTCCGCCGACATAGGCGACGGCCAGCCAGAGCGAGGTCCACAGGCTCCAGATCACAACCGCCAGAGAGACGTCGGTGTGGGCCGTCCCGGCGGCGTCGACCTGGCCTATCAGCCCCACGCAGGCCGCCGCCAGGGCAGCCGCATAGACCACGATCCGCGACCATGGCCGGCAGGCCAGCAGGGCCACGGCTCCGACGATCAGCAGGATTCCGGTCAGCAGCCACGGAAACTGCGGCACCCAGAGCCCCAGCGTCATGTGGAAGCCGCTGTACAGCAGAAGGATCACGCCGGTGGCGCGGGGCAGGAGCATGACGGGTCCGTCGCACGAGGTCGGCCCGGGCGGGGCGCGTCCCACCATAGGCCGGTCATCCTTGGCGCCAGCTTAACCGGGAGTATTAACGTCGATGGTCAGGCGTAGTTGAAGCTGACCGAAATCCGCTCGCTCCTGGCGGCGTTGGCCGGCACCTCGTGCCGCAGCCAGCTCTCCCACATCAGGACCGTGCCCGCCTGCGGCGCGAGATAAACGAAGGGCCGCTCGGCCTCGGGCGCGTCCGCGTGCACCGCCGGGCGAGCCATCATCATCGGCAGGCGGGGATCCTCCAGTTTCAGCGCCGAGGCGCCGTCGGGGACCTCGACATAGACCGTGCCCGACAGGAAGGCGTGGGGGTGGATGTGGCCGGTGTGGCCGCCGCCGGGCTTGAGAATGTTGACCCACAGGCTGTCGAGCCGAGGCTTGCGGGCGAGGCTGAAGTTCAGCGCCTTCGCATAGACGGCGGCGTGCCGGTCCAGATGGCGTTTCAGCTCGGCGAACTCGGGCAGGCGGTGCGGCAGGTCGGTCAGGGAGCCGTAGGAGGTGTAGCCCCGGTAGCCATGTTCGCGGCACCACCTCCGTCCGGCCTGGTCCTCGACCGCCAGAATGCGGCAGGCGTCGGCCAGCGCCGCATTGAAGGCGGGGAAGCCTGGGGCGGAGGCCAGGGAGGCTTCATAGACCTGGGTGACGAACAGCGGGCGCAGGGACATGGCGCTTCTCTATCGCGCCGCCGCGTCGTCGTCGCGCACGATCACGCCGTCCTTCATCACCAGCCGGACCGCCCGGACCGCGGCGATGTCCCGCGTCGGATCGCCCTCGACCGCCACCAGATCGGCGAGCAGGCCGGGACGCACCGCGCCCAACCGGTCGTCGATTGCGAAGATGCGGGCATTGCCGGACGTCGCCGCCCGGACCACGTCGATCACGGACATGCCGCCGGCGACCATCAACTCCATCTCCCGGACATTGTCGCCGTGCGGGAAGACGCCGACGTCGCCGCCCATGCACATGCTCACCCCGGCCTCCAGCGCCTCGGCGAAGGCACGGCGCTTGGCCAGCACGGCCTCGGGCGCGGGTTCCTCGCCATTCCAGCCGCGGTAGCGGTTGATCGCGTCAGTCGCCGCCAGGGTGGGACAGAAGGCGACGCCGCGCTCGTGCATCAGGCGGAAGATCTCCGGCGTGCCGGCGTCGCCGTGTTCGATGGTGTCCGCCCCGGCCAGGATCGCCCGTCGCATGCCCTCGGCCGTGCTCGCGTGCACCGCCACCTCGCGCCCGGCCGCATGGGCGGCGGCCACGGCGTCCTCGATCTCCCGCTGGGTGAAGGTCGCTCTACTCGGTTCTCCGGGCCCCCATCGGTAGTCGGCATACAGTTTGACCACGTCCGCGCCGGCGCCGATCTGGCTGCGCACCACGCGCAGCAGGTCCGGCCCGTCGGCCTCCTCGGCGCCCAGCGGAATCGCCACGCCCGGCTCGAATCCCTTCGGACCGTAGGCCCCGGTCGCCACGATGGCGCGGGTCGAGGCCAGGATGCGGGGGCCCGGGATGACCCCCTGGTCGATCGCCCGCTTCAGCCCCACGTCGGCGTAGCCCGCGCCCTCGGTGCCGAGATCGCGCACGGTGGTGAAGCCGGCCATCAGGGTGTCGCGCGCCGCCACCGTGGCCCGCACGGTGCGCAGCGCCAGCGGCTCGTGCAGAACCTGATCGTCCCAACTCGTCTCATTGTAGGGGTGCAGGAACAGGTGCGAATGCCCCTCGATCATGCCCGGCATCAGCGTCAGGCCGGGCAGGTCGACCACGGTCGCCCCCTCCGGCGCGGCCAGGCCGGGCCCGACGGCTTCGATGGTCCGCCCCCGCACCAGCACTGACCAGCCCTCGTGCGGCCGCGCCTCGACCCCGTCGAACACCCGCGCGGGACGCAGCAGCACCGTCTCCTGGGCTGCGGCCGGCGCCGCCAGGGCCAGGCTCAGAAGAAATACAAAGATACGCATCGCGCCGCCCTCGTTCGATCTCGCACTCAAGCGCGGGCCGCGCTGCCCGGCAAGCCGTCACCAGTCCAGCGCCGCCTCGCCCCGCAGGATCGCCTCGGCCTCCGCCGTATGCTTGCCGCCCGACCGGTCGTGCAGCACCAGCGGCGGCAGCAGCCGCAGCGGCGCCTTGCCGGTCTTGATCGCCTGCACCAGCACACGCTTGGCCGGCTCGTCGGCGTAGGGGTGCACCGGTCGCACCGAGAACGACCCCGCCGTCTCGCCCAGCAGGGACAGCAGGTCGGCCAGGCGATCGGCCCGGTGGATGACCACGATCCGCCCGCCCTCGCGCACCGCCTTGAGCAGGAACCGGGCCCACGCCGCCAGGCCGTCATCGGCCATCCACGCCCCGTGCTTGCCGAGGGAGGGGGCTCGCAGGGCGCCCGGATCGTCGAAGAAGGGCGGGTTGCTGATCGCCCGGTCGAACGGCTCCAGCCCCAAGGCCCGGAAGCCCGCCGCCACATCGCCCTCCAGAATCGTCGCATCCGCCGCGTTCAGCGCTGCGTTCTCCCGCGCCAGCGCCGCCATGGCCGGATCGCGCTCGACGCCGGTCAGGCTCACGCCCGGCGTCCGGGCGGCGACCTGCATCAGCACCGCCCCGGCTCCGCAGCCCGCCTCGATGATCCGCTCGCCGGCCTGCGCGCCCGCCGCCGCCGCCAGCAGGGCCGCGTCCATGCCGGCGCGATAGCCCTTCGCCGGCTGGCGCAGCCGGACGCGGCCGCCCAGCAGGGCGTTCTCGACAATGTCTCCGCCTTGCGGAACGAACGATGCGACGGTCACGCGGCTTGACCCTTCATGGCCCGGTCACCATTGTGCGCCGCGTCGCCGCCCTGCAAGCGGCGGTTGGATTTTCAGGCGTGATCCTCCCCCCGCGCCGTGCCCATGAGTTCTCCATTGGACGCTGTCACCGTCGCCCAGTCCCGCTCCAAGGGAGACGTTGAGCCGCTCGTGCGGCTGGCCAAGCGCGACATGTCGGCCGTCGACGCCCTGATCGTCGAGCGTATGCAGTCGCAGGTGCCCGTCATTCCGCTGCTGGCCGAGCATCTCGTCTCGGCGGGCGGCAAACGCCTGCGTCCCCTGCTGACGGTGGCCGCCGCGCGCGCGTCCGGCGCGGCCGACGACATCGACGCCTCGCGCAAGCTGGCCGCGGCCGTCGAGTTCATCCACACCGCCACCCTGCTGCACGACGACGTGGTCGACGGCTCCAACCTGCGGCGCGGCAAGACCGCCGCCCACCTGATCTGGGGCGCGCCGTCCAGCGTCCTCGTCGGCGACTTCCTGTTCGCCCGCGCCTTCGAGCTGATGGTCGAGACCGGCCAGATGCGCGCCCTGGGCATCCTCGCCACCGCTTCCAGCGTGATCTCCGAGGGCGAGGTGCTGCAACTGACCCGCGCCCACGACCTCAACCTCGACCAGGACACCTATCTGCGCATCATCTCGGCCAAGACCGCCGAACTGTTCGCCGCCGCCGCCGAGGCCGGCGCGGTCGGGGCGGGCGCCGACGAGGCGGCGGTTCAGACCCTGCGCGCCTACGGCCTCAATCTCGGCCTGGCCTTCCAGCTGGCCGACGACGCCCTCGACTACGGCGGCACGTCGGAGGTGCTGGGCAAGAACGCCGGCGACGACTTCCACGAGGGCAAGGTGACCATGCCCCTGCTGCTCGCCGCCGCCCGCACGCGCGGCCGCGAGGACGCCTTCTGGGAGCGCACCATCAACAGGGGCGAACGCACCGACGACGACTTCCGCCGCGCCCGCGAGCTGATCGTCGGCACGGGCGCCATCGGCGCCACCCTCGACACCGCCTGGGACTACGCCGCCGCCGCCCAGGAGGCGCTGAAGCCGCTCCCGGCGGGTGAATGGCGCGACGCGCTGGAGCTGCTGGCCGACTTCGCCGTCAGCCGGGCGTCCTAGCGCCGGCGGATAAGGCCGCCGAGAACGCTGCGGAGGGCATCGGCGGGATCGGGAGACCGTTGACGCGAGTCGGGCGTTTCACGTTCCCGGGACCGGCCGTCTTCATCGGCGAGGTCGCTCATGTCCATGCCCAGCATGGTCGTTACGCCGGAGGTGTAGCGGACCTTGACCACATGCTCGATGTTCCAGGTCTCGCGGGCACTGTTCGGCCGCGGCGGATAGCTGAAATTGGCCTCGCCGCCGAAGGCGATCACCCGCAGCATCGACTCGGGCGCCGCCGTCTGCACGGCGCCCGGGATCGGGCAACGCGTGGTCGAGGCCGGCAGCACCACCCCCTGGCGGATCAGGCGCTCCACATCGGCGGGCGACAGTATGTCCGGGATCTGGCCGAACGAGACCGGGACCTCGCTGGAGGTCCAAACCACCATGTCCCCGGCCTCGTTGCTCCCCATCGTCATGGCGAAATAGCCCCGGGCTCCGCCGACAGCGTGCCAGCCCAGCGGTCCGCCATCGGCGACGCCGGTCAGCTGCACGGGATCCATGAAGTCCTGGTCCGCGCCCAGCCGGAAGGCGATGTCCGGCGTGTAGTTGCCGCGGACCAGATGGTCGCCGACCAGTGAGCCGTTCGCGGGAATGGCCTGGCTTGAGCGCTCGTTCGGCCATTCGCCATAGGTCCGGCCCGCCCCCGGCGAGGGAGGCGTCTCCGGCGACACCCGCACCGCTTCCATCAGGGCGGCCATCTGGCTGGCCCCCCGGGCGGGATCGTCGGTAGAAATCTCGATCACCAGCGGCTGGCCGGAACCCGTGGATTCGCCACAGCCGTGATAGATGAGCATCCGCACCCGCCCGCCGTCGCCCCGCGATGGCGGCGTGAAGTCGGAGGGCGGCGGAGCGGGATGGTCCCTCGGCGTGACCAGCGGGAGAATGCCGGTGCCCAGGCCCTGCGGCGGCTGATGCCCGGCGTCGGGCGAGGCGGCCGTTCGCTCGCTCTGCAGCTGCAGGGAGAGGGACTTCTGCACGCCGCCGCCCGACATCATCGCCATCGGGTTGAACCCGGCGCCGCCCGTCGGCAGGCCGGAGCTCGTCCGGACGGTGACCCAATAGGTCGCGACGGGGCCGGTGGTTCGCTGGCCCTGGGCGGGAGCCTGGCCGGCGGAGAGGAGAAGGACGGCCGCGAGGGCGCTGCTGCAGGTGAGGCGGAGCATGGAGCGGATTCCAGACAGCTTCATCGGAACACGTTTCGCAGGATGCGCCGCGTTCCGGCTCCATGGCTAGGCCAATCCGCACACCGCGGGTTTGACCAGGATCAAATCAGGCTGGCGCAGAACCGCTGGATCCGGCGGCAGGCCTCTTCCAGCACATCCTCCGACGTCGCGTAGCTGATGCGGAAATAAGGGCTGAGCCCGAAGGCCGAACCCTGCACCACCGCCACGCCCTCGGCGTCCAGCAGCTCCGTCGCGAAGGTGTCGTCGCCGTCGATCGTCGTTCCGCCCCGGGTCTTCTTGCCGATCAGCCCCTCGATCGAGGGATAGACGTAGAAGGCCCCCTCGGGCGTGGCGCAACGGATGCCCGTCGCCTGATTCAGCATCGACACCACCAGGTCCCGCCGCGCCTCGAAATGCTTCGCCCGCTCGGCGATGAAGTCCTGCGGCCCGTTCAGCGCCTCGACCGCCGCCCACTGGCTGATCGCCGACGGATTCGTGGTGGTCTGCCCCGCCACCTTGCGCATCAGGTCGATCAGCGGCTTCGGCCCGCCGCCGTAGCCGATGCGCCAGCCGGTCATGGCGTAGGCCTTGGACACGCCGTTCACCGTCAGCGTGCGGTCGTACAGATCCGGCGCGACCTGGGCGATCGTGCGGTAGTCGAAATCGCCGTAGATCAGGTGCTCGTACATGTCGTCGGTCAGCACCCAGACCTGCGGGTGGCGGCGCAGCACGGCGGCCAGCGCCTCCAGCTCCGCGCCGGTATAGGCGGCTCCGGTCGGGTTCGATGGCGAGTTGATGATCAGCCATTTCGTGCGCGGGGTGATCGCGGCCTCCAGGGCCTCGGGGCGCAGCTTGAAGCCGTCGGCCTCGTGCCCGACCACCGTCACCGGCTCTCCCCCCGCCAGCAGCACCATGTCGGGATACGAGACCCAGTAGGGCGCAGGCACGATCACCTCGTCGCCCGGCGAAAGCGTCGCCACGAAGGCGTTGTAGATCACCGTCTTGCCGCCCGGCGCCACGTGGATCTGGTCGGTCCCGTAGGACAGGCCGTTCTCGCGCTTGAACTTGGCCGCCACCGCCGCCTTCAGCTCGGGGATGCCGTCGACGTCGGTGTATTTGGTCTCGCCGCGCCGGATCGCGGCGATGGCGGCTTCCTTGATGTTGTCCGGCGTGTCGAAGTCCGGCTCGCCGGCGCCGAGCCCGATCACGTCGCGGCCGGCCGCCTTCAGCTCGCGGGCTTTGTTGGTCACGGCGATGGTCGGCGAGGGCTTGATGCGCGACAGGCGGGAGGCGAGGATCGACATGGTCTGCCCCTAAGGATCGATGGTGGAAGGTGCGGCCGGGAAAAACGGCTCGCGACATTACGACCGACCCTGGATCGATGCAAGGGCGCGCGGCCCGGCGGGGCACCGTTCCGGGGGCGGGGCCGGCAGATTGTCCGCGCCCGCGATCATTGGCTCTTGAAGGCGGGGGGAAGCACGGCTAAGAGGGTGCGAATCAGCGGACCTCACAAAACAATAAGGACGCGTCAGCCATGCCCGACAAGCAGTTGCTCCACCTCGTCTTCGGCGGCGAACTCGTGCGCCCCGACAGCCAGCAGTTCGTCGATCCCAAGAAGCTCCACATCGTCGGCATCTTCCCGAACTACGACGAGGCCAAGAAGGCGTGGCGCGGCGCCACCGGCGCCACCATCGACGACGCCCACATGCGCTATTTCATCGTGCACCTGCA
>NZ_DASPLR010000049.1:0-2428 GCF_035627475.1 Brevundimonas sp.
TGTCAGGCGACATGAGAAACTCCCCCCCGGACGACATGAGGAAAGGGCCCCCCATCGACACTGAGAGGTGAAGAATGGTCGAGGGCACGACACCGTTGAGTTCCTCCGTGAGCACGGAGCGGAGGGACGTGATGCTGGCGCCGGACGAGGTGACGGCGATGATCCGGCTGCAGGCCCTGGGCTGGGGCTCGAAACGGATCGCCCGGGAGTTGGGATGCGACCGCAAGACGGTGAAGCGCTATCTGCGCTGCGGAGGCTGGCAGCCCTACCGGCTGCCGCACCGCACCGGTCGGCTGGACGGGTTGACGGACTGGCTGGCCGAGCGCTTCCGGCGGCACCGGGGCAACGCCGATGTCGTGCGTCAGGAACTGGCCGACGAGCACGGCGTCCAGGTGTCGCTGCGCACGGTGGAACGCGCCGTCCAGGGGCTGCGCCAGGGTCTGGAGGCGGAAAGCAAAGCCACGGTGCGCTTCGAGACGGCGCCGGGCCAGCAATTGCAGATCGACTTCGGCACCACCGCGGTGGAGATCGGCGGCGAGCGGGTGCGGGTTCACCTGTTCGTGGCGACGCTGGGCTACTCGCGCCGCAACTTCGTCGCGGCGTTCCGCCACGAGCGGCAGTCCGCCTGGATCACCGGGGTAGAGGCGGCCTTCCGGCACTTCAGCGGCGTGCCGCGCGAGGTGCTGATCGACAATCCCAAGACCCTGGTCACCCATCACGACCGGGAGACCCGGGAAGTGACGTTCAACGAGCGCTTCCATGCCTTCGCCCGCTACTGGGGCTTCCACCCGCGGGCCTGTGCGCCATACCGGGCGCGCACCAAGGGCAAGGACGAGAACGGCGTCGGCTACGTCAAGAAGAACGCCATCGCCGGGCGGCGCTTCGCCAGCTGGGAGGCGTTCGAGGGGCACCTGGCGCACTGGATGCGCACCATCGCCGACGTCCGCGTCCACGGCACCACAGGCGAGCGGCCGATCGACCGCTTCCAGGCCGCCGAGGCGGCCAGCCTGCGGTCGCTGAACGGGCGCCCGCCCTACCTTCAGGTGCGCGAGCTGCACCGCAAGGTCCAGAGCGACGGCACCGTCGGCATCGACACCAACCATTACAGCGTGCCCTGGCGCCTGATCGGGCAGAGTGTCACGGCGGAGGTCAGCGACGGGGCGGTGAGGATCCTGCTGGCCGGAGCCGAGGTGGCGCGGCACGCCCAGGTCCATGGCCGCCGCCAGCGGGTCATCGACGCCCATCATCTCGAGGGCGTGGTCGGTGTGCGGCCCAGCCGGTCCGGCCCCTCAGGGGCCTCCGGTCCCACTGAAGCGATGGGGCCGCCGCATGCCCCTGAGCTGCTGCGACCGCTGGCGGAATACGAAGCGGTGATCGGAGGTGGATGGTGAGCAGCGATCCTGACGATCTGACGCGGATGCTGACGCGGCTGAAGCTGACCGCGCTGCGCGACCAGCTCGACACCCTGCTCGACGAGGCGGCGCGGCGCGAATTGAGCCTGCGCGAAGCCTTGGCCTTCCTGTGCGAAGCCGAGGTGGCGCGCAAGGACGAGCGGCGCATCCAGATGGCGATGAGCATCGCCAAGTTCCCCTTCGTGCGCACGCTGGAGGGGTTCGAGTACGACGCCCAGCCCTCGCTCGATCCCAAGCAGATCCGCGATCTGGCGACCGGGCGTTGGGTGGCCAACGGCGACGCGCTGTTGTTGCTCGGGCCACCGGGTGTCGGCAAAACCCATCTCGCCGTCGGGCTCGGCCGCGAGGTGATCCGCTGCGGCTACTCGGTGCTGTTCGTCGCGGCGGCGACGCTGCTGACGATGCTGACCAAGGCGCAGGCCGATGGCCGGTTGGAGGAGCGGCTGGGGCATTTCGCCAAGCCGAAGCTGCTCATCGTCGACGAACTCGGCTACCTGCCTCTGGAGACCAACGCGGCGCATCTGTTCTTCATGCTGGTGAGCCGCCGCTACGAGCGCGGCAGCATCCTGGTGACCAGCAACCGCAACGTGAGCGAGTGGGGGAGCGTCTTCGGGGATGCCGTGGCGGCGACGGCGATCCTAGACCGCCTGCTTCACCACAGCCATGTGATCACCATCCGCGGCGACAGCTACCGGCTGCGCGAGAAGCGCCGCTCCGGCCTGATCAAGCCTCCCCCGTTCGCCGCCGAGGCGCCGGGCTCCGCATGATCCCGCCGACGGCCCGTCCCATGTCCGGCCGCCCAACGCCGCCTGCATCCAGGCTGGATGGTCTCCTGCGGATCGGCCTCCCTCAAGCCAGGCCCTGCGGGCCTCCGCCTCCGGCGGCTTCGGGCTTGACCGAGCCCGCCCCGCAGGAGCCGTTGCTCACCATGGCTTGCAAGCGGCAGTGACGCTGGGCTGAACCGGGGGCCCTTTCCTCATGTCGCCAGGGGGCCGGTTCCTGATGTCGTTTGACAC
>NZ_DASPLR010000050.1:0-26597 GCF_035627475.1 Brevundimonas sp.
CCTCGCCGCCGCCGGCATCCCGGTCATGCCCTCGGTCAGCCACATCGTCCCGGTCTTCGTCGGCGACCCCGTCCACACCAAGATGATCTCGGACATGCTGCTGGAGGACCACGGCGTCTACGTCCAGCCGATCAACTACCCCACCGTGCCCAAGGGCACCGAGCGGCTGCGCTTCACCCCCTCGCCCAACCACACCGACGCCATGATGGACGACCTGGTGCAGGCCATGGACAGGCTCTGGACCCGCTGCAACGTGGCGCGAATGCCGCTCGCGGCCTGACGCCTCACCCGATCCGGGCGTCGGGGGGTGGAAGCATCCCCAGGCAAGGCTCGCGCGACCGGAAAGGCCTGGCGGAGACGGAGGGATTCGAACCCTCGGTACCCCTTACAGGGTACGACGATTTAGCAAACCGTTGCCTTCAGCCACTCGGCCACGTCTCCGGCAGGCGGCGTGGATAGCGGAGCACGCGGGCGGGCGCAACGGGTCTTGAATCGCAGGTCCGGGGCAGACCCGTGTTAACGCGACAGTGAGGGGGCCCATGCAAGGTGGCGGCGAACCCCGCCAGTGCGAGCCGACATTGACCGACGCCGCGAGCCGCCTTTCGTTCGATGCCGATCCGGCCGTGGCCGGCGGCCTGGACGTGTCCGGGCTGCAGGCCCTCGCGGGCTCGATCACCGCGGACAGGGACGGCAGGGCCGGCGCCAGGACCGAAGGGGCGGCCCGCCGAGGCCCCTTCCGGCCTGAGGTTTGGCTGAACGCGCGCCAGCGCCACGCATCGCGGCTGGCGGCGCACTATTTCCGGGCTTTCGACGTGCTGGCGGTGATCGCCGTAACCCTGCTCTGCGCCGGCGCGTCGACGCCGGGATCGCTGCTGCATGCGGATGTGTCGTTGCTGGTCCCCTTCGGCCTGGGCGCCCTGACGGTGCTGGCCCTCATGCGCTCGCTCGGCCGCTACCGGTTCGCCCGGGGCCAGAAGACCTCGCTCCATCTGGCGTCCGTCGCCGGGATCGTCGCGGCGGCCGCCGTCGTGGCCATGGCGACCGGCTGGGCGCTGCAGGGCGGGGACTCCCAGTGGTCGGCCTGGCTGGTGTGGAGCGGCCTGGTGCTGGTCAGCCTCCACGCCCTTCACATGGGCTGGAGCGACATGGTGGGTCGCTGGCGGGCGTCGGGCGCGCTGACCCCGAACATCGTCCTGGTCGGGGCGACCCGGCGGGCGGAGACTCTGATCCGCGAGGCCCTGAAGCGGCGCGACCTCAATGTGCTTGGCATCTTCGACGACCGCCTGGCGCGCTCGCCCCAGGCCATCGAGGGCGTGCCGGTGCTGGGCACGGCGGACGACCTGCTGACCCACAAGATGACGCCCTATGTCGACCGGGTGGTGCTGGCCATCGACCCCAAGGCCGAGGCGCGGGTGCGCGAACTGAACGCCCGGCTGCGGATCCTCCCCAATGAGGTCACCCTGCTGGTCGAACCCAACGGCGAGGCCGAGACGCGCTCGGCGCTGGACCGGCTGGCGGCGGCCCCGCTGGCCGATGTGCAGGGGCCCGTCGATCACGACCGCCGCGCCTTCAACAAGCGGCTTCAGGACATGGTGATCGGACTGATCGCCCTGGTGCTCCTCGCGCCGCTGATGGCGCTGATCGCCTTGGCCATCCGGCTGGACAGCCCCGGCCCGATCTTCTTCCGCCAGCGCCGTCACGGCTTCAACCACGAGGAAATCGTGGTGTGGAAATTCCGGTCGATGAAGCAGGAGGCGGCCGACGCCACGGCCAGCCGACAGGTGACCCACGACGACGACCGCATCACCCGCGTCGGCAGGTTCATCCGCAAGACCAGCCTCGACGAACTGCCGCAGTTGCTGAACGTGATCACCGGCGAGATGTCGCTGGTCGGGCCCCGCCCCCACGCCATCGGCATGAAGACCGGCCATGTCGAGAGCGCCCGTCTCGTCGCCGAATACGCCCACCGCCACCGCATCAAGCCCGGCATGACCGGCTGGGCGGCCGTCAACGGCTCGCGCGGTCCGCTGCACACCGCCCAGGACGTGCGCCGCCGGGTGCAGCTGGACATCGATTACGTCGAGCGCCAGTCGCTGTGGCTGGACCTGTGGATCATGGCCGTCACCGTGCCCGTGCTGCTCGGCGACCGGTCCGCCATTCGATGAGGCGGGGCCGCTGATGTTCTGGCGCGGCGTCTGGGGCTATCTGCCGGCGAATATCGTGCAGGGGGTGGTCGGCTTCCTGTCGATCGTGCTGTTCACCCGTCTGCTCAGCCCGGACGATTTCGGCCGCTACGCCCTCGCCTTCTCGGTCATGACCCTGGCCCATGTGGCGGTGTTCAGCTGGCTGGAGGCGGCAATGGCGCGCTTCTGGGCGGCCCAGACGCCGGGCGCGGCGACACAGGGCCATTTCGCCAGCCTGTACCGGACGGCCTTCGTCCTGAGCGTCGGCTTTCTGATCGTATCGGGACTGGCGGTCTGGGCCTGGCCCGGCGACGCGCTGTTCCGCATCGCCCTTGCCGCGGGCCTCGCAGGGGCGCCGGCGCGCAGCCTGGTCAAGCTGGGCCAGGAGCGCTACCGCGCCGCCGGCGAGGTCGGCAAGGCGGCGTGGCTCGACATTGCGGTGACCATCGGCGGTCTCGCTATCGGCGTGGGCTTCGCCCTGACCGGATGGGGCGGCGCGGCGCCCCTGCTGGGCGTCGGCCTGGCGCCGCTGGCGGCCCTGCCCTTCGTCCTGCCCGGCGAGCTGAGGCAGGCGCGCGGCGGCGGCTTCGAGCCCGCCCGGGTGTGGGGCTATGCGAGGTACGGCTATCCGATCGCGGCCTCGCTGGCTCTGACCGTGGTGCTGTCGTCGACCGACCGCTTCCTGTTGGCGGCCTTCATGGACGAGGCGGCGGTGGGCGCCTATCACGCCGGATATTCGATCGCCAACCGGACCCTGGACGTGCTGTTCCTGTGGCTGGGATCGGCGGGGCAGCCGGCGCTGATCATGGCGCTGGAGCGGGGCGGGCCGGACCGGCTGAAGACGGCCGCGCGCGAGCAACTGTCGACCTTCCTGCTGATCGGCTTGCCGGCGGCGGCAGGGGTCGCCCTCGTGGCCGGCCCCCTCGCCGAGGTCCTGATCGGCGAGGAGCTGAGGGTGGCGGCGGCCAGCGTGACGCCGTGGATCGCCCTGTCGGCCCTGCTGTTCGGCCTCACCGCCTATTATTTCGGTCAGGCCTTCACCCTCGGCAAGAAGACGAAACTGCTGCTCATCGCCATGGCGATCCCCACCGGCATGAACGTGGTGCTGAATCTGATCCTCGTGCCCCGCTTCGGCCTGATGGGGGCGGCCTGGGCGACGGCCGCCAGCTTCGGCATCGGCCTGCTGGCGACGCAGATGATCGGTCGCCGCGTCATGGCTCTGCCGATACCGTGGGAGAACCTGGTCCGCTGCGGCGTCGCGACGGGTGTGATGGCGGTGGTCGTGGCGCAGCTGCCCGCCATCGGCGGCATCGCCGAACTGACGCTGGACGCCACCGTCGGCGGAATGGTCTACGCCGCCGCCGCCCTGACCCTGAACGCGGCCGGCGTCCGCGATGTGGCGGTGCGGCTGCTGACCCGGGGACGGAGCGCGACGGCATGAGCGTGCCGACGAAGATCACCGACAATGCGGCCTGGAAACGGGCCAGACCCGCCCTGTCGGTGTTGACCCCGTTCCTGCGTGACGATCCCGCCGAGCTGCTCGCCCTGCTCGACGAGGAGGCGGCCTCTGTCGGGGGCGCGATCGAGGTCATCGTGCTGGACGACGGCACGCGCGACGCCGCGCTGACGGCGCGGCTGACGGCGCAGATCAGGGCCATGGCCCTGCCCGCCCGGCTGATCACCCTGCCCGCCAACGAAGGCCGCTCGATCGGCCGCAACCGGCTGGCGGCGGCGGCCCGCGGCGGCAGTCTGCTGTTCCTCGACAGCGACATGCGGCCGGACCATCGCCGGTTCCTGCGCGACTGGGCAGACCTGGTGGCGCGCGAGGATCCCGCGGTGGCCTTCGGGGGCTTCTCCCTGCTGCAGGCGCCGACCGACGCACGCTTCGCCGTGCACCGCGCCATGGCCGCGAAGTCGGAATGCGTGCCCTATACGGAGCGGGCGAGGCAGCCGGAGAAATACGTCTACACCTCCAACCTGCTGGTCCGCCGCGACGTGTTCGACGCCGAGGCCTTCGACGCCGGCTTCACGGGCTGGGGCTGGGAGGACGTGGAGTGGGCCATGCGGGTGTCGCGCCGGTTCAGGGTCGTGCACATCGACAACGCCGCCACGCATATGGGACTGGACACGGTGGCCTCGCTGGCCGGGAAGTACGAACAGTCCGCGCCGAACTTCGCCCGCATGGCCGGCCGGCATCCCGAGATCGTGGCCGCATACCCGAGCTACAGGGCGGCCAGGCTGCTGAAGCGGCTGCCGGGCCTGTCCTGGCTTCGTCGCAGGATGCGGGGCGCCGCCGAGGCGGACTGGCTGCCGGTCGCCGCCCGCGCCTTTTCGCTGCGCCTGTATCGCGCGGCCCTCTATGCGGATGCGGTGTGATGGCCGACGTCGCGATCATCGTTCCGACGCTGAGGCGGCCGGAGAGCCTGGAGCGCGCCCTGCGCTCCCTGTTCGCCCAGACCGCCGTCGGCGACCGGGTGTCGGAAATCGTGGTGGTCGACAACGACCCCTCGGCGTCCGCCGCCGCGGGCGTCGAGGCCCTGCGCCGGCTGGCGCCGTGGCCGCTGGTCTATGTGCATGCGCCGCGGCCCGGCGTCGCCACGGCGCGCAACGCCGGACTGGCGGCCACCGCCGCGCCGCTGATCGCCTTCCTCGACGACGACGAGGCCGCCGCGCCGGGATGGCTGTCCGCCCTGCTGAAGGCCAGGGACTCCACGGGCGCCGACGCCGTGTTCGGCCCGATCGCCGGCCGCGCCCCTGAAGCCAGGCCGTGGTTGAAACCGTATCTGGAGCGGTTCTTCGGGCGCGAAGGTCCGACTTGCACCGGCCTGATCGAGACACCCTACGGCTGCGGCAACTCGCTGATGGTGCGCGCCACCGCCCTGCCCGGCCCGGCGCCGTTCGACGCCGCCGCGGACCAGGCCGGCGGCGAGGACGACGCCCTGTTCGCGGCGCTTCAGGCGCGCGGCGGACGGTTCGGCTGGGCCGCCGACGCCATGGTCGAGGAGTTCGCGCCGGCCCACCGGGCGACGCTGAGATATGCCCTCGCCCGCGCCTTCGCCTACGGACAGGGCCCCAGTCAGACGGCGGCGGCGAGCCGCGACTGGCCCGCGGTGCTGCGCTGGATGGTCATCGGCGCCGGCCAGGCCGTGGTCTGGGGCGCGGGCGCGGCCGTCCTGACGCTGGTCCGCAGCCCGAACCGGGCGGAACTGTACGACCGCACCGCCCGCGGCGTCGGCAAGCTGTTCTGGATGAAGGGCCTGGAGCCGCGCTTCTACGGCGCGCGAGAGCTGGCGCGGCTGGAAGCCGCCGAGACCTAGCCGGTCAGCCGCCTCAGGAACGCCGGCGGCCTGTAGGTCGAGCGGTTGACGACCACGCCGGCGATCTTGCCGCCCGCGGCCTCGATCTCGTCGCGCAGGATCAGAGGATCGCCGGCCGCCGTGCTCTCGGCCGCGACGACCAGAACCGTGGCGTCGACGAACGGCGCCAGGGTGATGGCCATGGCGTTGCGGTCCGCGGCAGGACTGTCGATGACCACCGTGTCGGCATGCTTGCGCAACGCGTCCCAGTAGCGGGGGTCGGCCAGCGCCTCGGCCCGCTGGCCGGAACGCAGGTGCTCTGCCGCGAACCGGGTCACCCACAGCCGCCCGCCGAGGCAGGGCCGCGCCGTCAGAAGCCGGGCGGGATGCACCGGCTTGCCGGTCCGGTCGGTGATCCGCGGGGTGACCGCGAAGAAGATCGAGCCGTCGGGGGTGGCCATCGCCGCCTTGCCGAGCGTGCCGAAACGGTCCGGCTCGGCAGCCACGGCTTCCATCTGGCCCTGCTGGGCGAGGTCGGCGTCGATCAGCCAGACAGGCCGGCGCGCCCGGACCGCCGCCAGCCGGGCGTATTCCCGCGCCACGGTCGAGACGCCCTCGCCGGAATTCGCGGCGGCGATCTGGATCACACGTCCGCGGTGACCCGGCGAAGGGCCCAGCGCCGCCCAGAGAGCGGCCATTTCGGATGTCAGGTCGACCATCGAATCGCTACGCGCCCGGCTACAGGTCCCTACGCTACCATGACGGGCGCAGGGACATGCATCACCGGGCCTTCATCGGGGCCACCGCCAGAACCGGCATCTCCAGCGTCCGGCCAGTGGAGGCGGGCGTGACGTAGCCGCGCCGGGTGAACACCCTCAGCAGGCCCACGCACAGGGCGGTGAAGCCGGCGAACAGGAAGACCACCGCCAGCAGCGGCGCCTTCAGGCTGCTCCCCCGGGTCGGCGCCTCCGCCCGCTCGATGACGGTCACGTTGTCGGCTCCGGCGGCGACCAGGGCGTTGTCCGCCTGGGCCGCGGTTTCACGCTGCTGGAACTCGCGGATGTAGTTCGTCAGCACTTCGCGGTTGCCGAACAGGTTGGCGTTGGTCGACTCGAGCCGGGTAAGCTCGGCCTGCCGGGCGCGGATCTGCGCGAGTTGCCTCTCCGCCACCGCGAGTCGCGCCGCGAGCCCGTCGCGGTCGGCGGCCGCGGTGATGCGGGCCGTTTCGATGGCGGTGAAGACGGTGCTGGGCCCGGTGCGGACTTCCTTGGCGCCGACGGTCGTGCCGGTCGCGACATAGGCCTGCAGGTCGGCGATCTGCTGTTCGATGTCCTTCACCGGCTGGGCGTCGGGCGTGTAGCGCGACAGCAGGACCTCGCGCTGGGTGCGCAGTTGCAGGATCTGGTCCTGCGCCGAGACATTGAGGTCCTGCTGCAGGACCACCTCGGCCGGCTGCTGGGCCAGTTGGGCCTCGAGGGTGTTGAGGCGCTGGTTGGCCTGGTTCAGCTGCGCCCGCAGCGACAGGGCTTCGGCATAGGTGGTCTGGTAGACGGCGGCCTGCGCCGCCTTGGCGGTGGCGAAGTCGCCGATGTCGTTCGACGCGATGAAGGCGTTGTAGGCCGCGTCGGCCTCGGCCAGCTCGTCCTCGAACGCCTCCCGCTGGGCGGCGATGGCCGGGGTGGTGCGATCGCGGAAGACCGTCCGGCGCTGGACCAGGTACTGGTCGACGATGGTGTTGAGGATCCTGGCCGCCTTCACTGGATCGTCGGCGGCGTAGGACACGGAGATGATGGCGCTGCCGGCGGTGGTGCCGACGCCGAGCCCGCTGTCCAGGACCTTCAGCGCGGCGGCCTCCCTGGCTGCGGCCGTCCCCGAAGCCCTGGGCCCAAGGATGGTGTCGGCGCCGAGCGCCTTCACCGCGCGCCGTTTCACCTCCAGGCTGCCGAGGATCTGGGCTTCGGACAGGGCGACGGCGTCAGCTTCCAGCGGCTGGCCCCGCTCCGTGGTTCCGATACGCGGCTGATAGACATATTCCTGGCCGACGCCGGCGTAGACGCTGGCCGTGGCGGTGTAGGACTTCTTGAGCGTCAGGACCGCCGCCGTGCCGATCGCGAAGACCAGCAGGAAGACGACGACCATCAACAGCAGTTCCCGGAACAACAGGCCGACGACGTCGACGAAGCCGTAGCGCGGGCGGACTGTGGTGTAGGCCGTCGTACGCATGCGGGCGGACTGATTCCATCAACTGGGGCGACGGGGACCAGCCTTGGGCCACCGGCGTTAACCATCGGTTACGCATAAGCGGCGACGCTGGCCTGGACGCTGCTTCCGGGAACGACTCCGCCATGTCCATTGACCGCCGCCTGCTGCTTCTGGGCCTCGCCGGCGCCGGCGGGATGCTGGTCACCGGGTGCGGCGGCGGCGACTACGGTTCGCGGATGCCGCGGCCGATGACCTCCGGGGGCGAGCGGGTGCGCGAGGTCGGACGGACCGCCTTCCCGGAGATCGGCTTCGCGGACTGGACCGAGACCGAGCCGGAGTATGTCCTCTACCCCGGCGACGAGATCGAGATCGCCACGCCGACGGCCGTCGAACTGACCCGTACCCAGAAGATCGGGCCTGACGGACGCATTTCCCTGCCGCTGGTCGGGCAGATCATGGCGGCGGACCGCACCATCGCCGAGGTCGAGGCCGATGCGGCGGCGGCCTTCGCCAGCCAGCTGCGCCGGCCCATCGTCGAGGTGACGCTGAAAGCGGCGGGACCCATCCGCGTATGGGTGGGCGGTGAGGTGCGCACGCCCGGCATGATCGAGATGAACGGCGACCTGGACGCCTATCAGGCCGTGATCCAGGCCGGCGACTTCCTGCCGACCGCGCGCCAGCACGAGGTGGCGCTGATTCGGCGTGGTCCCGGCGGCGTGCGCATGATGCGGGCCGTCGACCTGCGGCCCCGGCGCGGCGAGGTCGTCGCCCTCCGGCGCGGCGACATCATCTTCGTGCCGCGCTCGAACCTGGGTGAGGTGGCGAACTTCGTCACCCTGTTCCGCAACGCCTTGCCGATCGGCTTCAGCTATGCCATCGGCGGGCAGTACCAGAATTTCTAGGGCGAGAACCGGAGCCCCACTTCGTCGCCGGCTTGCCAGACGACCGTGCAGTCACGCTCCCCCGCCGCCAGCTTCAGCACGACCGCCCCGGACAGGGCGACGCCACGGGTCGAGGTGAGCCGGACCTTGGCGCCGCCCTCGTGCATGTTCCTGACCACGACGGCGTGCGCTTCCCTCATGGGGCCGTGAATGATCTGGCCGGTGACCGCGATCCGCGGCCGTTCCCGTGTCCGATGATCAGGTCCTCGCATCGTCCGCCATCCGTATTCCGGCCGACCGTCTAGCCCCTTCCCGGCGGAAAAGCTTTAACGACGGCAGGCCGGGCTCAAGTCAGGCGGCGAGCCTCACCACGCCGGCGTCGATCCAGCGGCGAGCCGCCTTCTGCGCTTCGGCGATCTCGTCCTGCTCCATCTCCTGGCTCATCTCGCGGCGGTAGACGCGCGCCTCGATGGAGCCCTTCATGGCTGCAAGGTTGAAGATCATGTGGGCCGAAACCCGGTCCATAGGGCAACCGCCCTGGCCGCTGGAATACATCATGCCCAGACGAAACAGGTCGTCCCCGTTCATGTCGGCGGTCGGCAGGGGCAGGCCCTGCTCTTCGTTGGTCGTGGGCGCCGTTTCTTGCGCGATCATCACCGTATCTCCCGAACCGGAACCTTTCTGGCCCCGCCCTGTGACACGAATGAAATACCCGCGGTTTGAAGTTAAAGTTAACAGCAGCAGGCTGTCCGGGCGCTTTTCCGGCGAGACGGACCGAATAGTGGAAGGCGTAAAGACCTCTGAAATCTCTTCGAAATCTCTGATTTACGACCGCTAACGAAACATCACCCGAAAGCTTACAGGCGGTTACCGCGCGCGCTGCCCGAAGAGCACCTTGCGGGCCTCCTCGGCCGCCTTGTCCGAAGCGGCGAGATTGCGGCGCAGGTCGTTGCCCAGCGCCCTGCCCGCGATTACGCCGGGCCGTTCGCCCACCCGCGCCATCCACGACTTCAGGTTCGGGAACTCGTCCAGCGACTGGCCCTGGTGCTCCGGCAGGATCCACGGCCATATCGCCATGTCGGCGATCGAATAGTCGCCAGCAACGAAGTCCCTGTCCGCCAGGCGGCGGTCCAGCACGCCGTAGAGCCTGTGCGTCTCGTCTGTGTAGCGGCGGACGCCGTAGGCGAGCTGTCGCTGGTCCCTGATCATGGCCGGAGCGTACTGGCGGAAATGGTGGGTCTGCCCCGCCATGGGGCCTAGCCCGCCGACCTGCCAGAACAACCACTGGTCGACCTCGGCCTTGCCGCGGGGATCTTGCGGATAGAAGCGGCCGGATCTGGCCCCCAGATACTGCAGGATGGCGCCGGACTCGAAGATCGCCAGCGGCCGGCCATCAGGTCCGTCCGGATCGACGATGGCCGGCATCCGGCCGTTCGGGCTTATCGCCAGGAAGGCCGGAGAGAACTGCTCTCCCGCGCCGATGTTCACCGGCTTCATATCGTAGGGCAGACCCATCTCCTCCAGGGCGATGGAGATCTTCCAGCCGTTCGGCGTCGGCCAATACCAGAGTTCGATGGGTCGGGACACGGAACGCTCCTGCTGGCGGCGACGCCCGCACGTGGGCGCCGGCGGGTCCGGGCGCAACGTCGTGGCCAAACCTGACAGCGACGTTCAGACGCAGTTCATCGCCCGCGGCCGAGCGTGGCGTGATTAACGGGCCGGCGCCGCTTCCGTCCCGCCCCAGGATGGAGAGTGACATGAACCGCTTGACCAGGGCCGCGATCATCGGCCTGACGCTGGCGACGACCGCTGCCCCGCTGGCGGCCGAGGCCCAGAGCCGCCGCGACCGTCAGGAACGCCGCGACGACCGCCGCGAGTATCGCCAGGACCGGCGCGAAGATCGCCGCGAGTACCGTCAGGAGCGGCGCGACGACCGCCGTGACTGGCGCCAGGGCGACTACGACAGCCGCCGCGACTACCGTCAGGACCGACGCGAGGACCAGCGGGAGTTCCGCGAGGAGCGTCGCGACGATCGACGCGACTTCCGTCAGGACCGGCGCCAGGATCGGCGTTGGGACCGCAGCAACCGCGACTGGTGGCGCGGCCGCGATGACTTCCGCGACTATCGCGGGGCCCGCAGCGGCTACTGGTACGCGCCCAGCTACGGCTACTACCGGGTCGAGCCGCGCTACTACGGCTACCGTTGGCAGCGCGGAGGCTATCTGCCGTCGTCCTACCGCAGCTACTATGTGCGGGATCCGTATGTGTATGGCCTGCGTCCGGCTCCGCGCGGCTACCGCTATGTCCACGCCGGCGACGACATCGTGATGATCGCCATCGCCACCGGCCTGATCGCCAGCGTCCTGAGCGACGTATTCTAGACCCGTCAGCCCAGCGGTTGAACGGAAGCGCCCCGGGGGTCCGCCCCCGGGGCTTTTTCGCACCCGATGGCCGGGTCGCCGCATTTCGTTCAGTCACGGTTCATCCGGCGGACGCGACCCTGCAGTCAAGCCGTCTGACAGGGGCGTGCGGGGAAGAAGACGAGAATGAAACGCTCATTGATGGTCGCCGCGGCGCTCGCGGCTTTCGTCGTGCCCGCGGCCGCGCCGCTCGCCGCTCTGGCGCAGGACCAGGAGCTGCAACCGCCCCGCAGCCGCGGAGAAGCGCGCGAACAGCGACGCGAGGCCCGGGTCGAGGCCCGAACCGAACGGCGGGCCGAAACCCCTCCGCCCGCGCCGCGGCCGGCCGAGCCGGACCGCCCGGCCCGCCCGCCGCAGCTTGACCGGCTGGAGCGTCCCGACCGTCCCCGCCAGGAACGCCGCGAGGACCGTCGCGAGGACCGGCAGGAGCGTCGCGAAGAGCGGCGCGACGACCGGCAGGAACGGCGCGCGGACCGGCCCGATCGGCCGGCCCGTCCCGAGATCCGCCAGGACAGGCGCGAGGACCGGCGGGAACGCCGCGAGGATCGCCGCGACGACAGGCAGGACCGCCGGCAGGAGCGGCGCGAGGATCGCCCGAACCGTCCGGACCGACCGCAGGACCGGCAGGAGCGTCGCGAAGAGCGCCGTGAAAACCGCCAGGAGCGCCGCCAGGACCGGCGCGAGGATCGGCAGGAGCGCCGCGAGGACCGGCGCGAGTACCGCGAGTTCCGCCAGCGCTTCAACGGCGACCACTGGCGGCGCGACTGGAACCGGCGTCATGGCCGCGACTGGTGGCGTCACGACCGGCGCTGGCGCGGCTACGGCGGCGTCCGCATCGGCTTCTATTTCGCGCCGGGGTACGGCTACTACAATGTACCGCGCAACTACTGGAACCAGCGCTGGCGCGTCGGGGAGTTCCTGCCCTCGATTTTCTGGCGCTACCGGCTGGACGACTGGCGCACCTACGGCCTCGGCTATCCGCCGGAGGGCACGCGCTGGGTGCTGGTCGACAACCACATCTATCTGATCGACGAGTACGACGGCTATATCATCGACGTCATTTACGACGCCTGGAGCTGGTAAGCCGTCAGGACACGGAGGAAACGCCGTCGGGCTGCGGGGCCGGGCGGCGTTTTCCTTTGCCGGGGCAAGGTTGCAGCCGCGTCCGCGCCGCGTCAGAACCGGTGCATGAGCGACGCGGCGATCAGCGACACGACAAGGGGCGAGGAGGTTCCGTCCTCGCGCGCGCCGCAGCTTGAGCTGTCGGAGGCCCTGCTGGCCTCGCCCGCCCGGTTCTTCAACCGGGAAATCTCGTGGCTGAAGTTCAACGGCCGGGTGCTGGAGGAGGCCGCCAACCCGGCCCACCCCCTGCTCGAGCGGCTGCGCTTCCTGTCGATCTCGGCGAACAACCTCGACGAATTCTTCATGACGCGGGTCGCGGGGCTGAAAGGCCAGGTGCGCGAGCGGGTGCGAGTTCTGTCGGCCGACGGTCTGACCGCCGCCGAACAGCTGGAGAAGGTCAACGTCGCCGCCGGCCGGCTGATGGACGAGCAGCAACGGCGCTGGCGCAAGCTGCGCAAGGAACTGACGGCCGCCGGCATCGAGGTGGTCGACCCGGCGAAGATCACCCGCACGGAGCGGGAGCGGCTGGAGCCGGAGTTCCTCAGCCAGCTGTTCGCCATCCTGACGCCGATGGCCATCGACCCGGCCCACCCCTTCCCCTTCCTGCCCAACCTCGGCTTCTCGCTGGCGCTCAAGCTGCGCCGGCGCACTGACAACCGGACCCTCTACGCCCTCGTGCCGGTGCCAACCCAGGTGAAGCGCTTCTGGCCCCTGGCGACCGACGGACGGTCGACGCCGGGGCGCAAGCGCTACATCGCGCTGGAGGGCCTGTTGACGCTCTTCATCGACCATCTGTTCCCCGGCTGCGACGTGCTGGAGCGCGGCGTGTTCCGCCTGATCCGCGACTCCGACATCGAGATCGAGGAGGAGGCCGAGGACCTGGTCATGGAGTTCGAGGAGGCGTTGAAGCAGCGCCGGCTCGGCTCGGTCGTGCGCATCAAGATCGAGGCGTCGATGCCCGACGACCTGCGCACCTTCATCACCAACGAGCTGGACGCCGCGCCGCAGGACATCGTGCTGGTGGACGGCATGCTGGGGCTGGCCCAGGTCTCTGACATCATCCCGAGCGGCCATCCGGACCTGAAATTCCCCGGCTACGAACCGCGCTATCCCGAGCGGGTGCGCGACAACGGCGGCGACATCTTCGCCGCCGTCCGGGAGAAGGACATGCTGATCCACCACCCGTTCGAGAGCTTCGACGTGGTGGTCCAGTTCCTCCGCCAGGCGGCGCGCGATCCCAACGTCATCGCCATCAAGCAGACGCTGTACCGGACCTCGCGCGACAGCCCGATCGTGGCGGCCCTGATCGAGGCGGCGGAGAACGGCAAGAACGTCACCGCCCTGGTCGAGATCAAGGCGCGTTTCGATGAGGAGGCCAACCTCAAGTGGGCCCGCGCCATGGAGCGGGCGGGCGTCCACGTCGTCTTCGGCTTCGTCGAGTACAAGACCCACGCCAAACTGAGCGTCGTGGTTCGCCGCGAGGGCGAGGGACTGAAGACCTACTGCCACTTCGGCACCGGCAACTACCATCCGGTGACGGCGCGCGTTTACACCGACCTGAGCCTGTTCACCTGCCATCCAGTGCTCGGGCGCGACGCCTCCCGGGTATTCAACTACATCACCGGCTACGCCACGCCGGACGAGCTGGAGGCGCTCGTCGTCTCGCCTCTGAACATGAAGGCGACGCTGATCGACCTGATCGGTCACGAGATGGCCGCCGCCGCCAAGGGCAAGCCGGCCGCGATCTGGGCCAAGCTGAATTCGCTGGTCGACCCGGGGGTGATCGACGCCCTTTATCGCGCCAGCCAGTGGGGGGTGCGCATCGAGCTGGTGGTTCGCGGCATCTGCTGCCTGCGCCCGGGCGTGCCGGGCCTGTCGGAGAACATTCGGGTCAAGTCGATCGTCGGCCGCTTCCTGGAGCATGCCCGGATCGTCGCCTTCGCGAACGGCCGCGACCTGCCGCATGACAAGGCGAAGCTGTTCATCTCCTCGGCGGACTGGATGACGCGGAACCTCGACCGCCGGGTGGAGCTGATGACGCCGGTGCTGAACGCCACCGTGCATGACCAGGTGCTGGACCAGATCATGGTCGCCAATCTCAAGGACGACGCACAGAGCTGGGTGCTGGACTCCGGGGGCGACTATCACCGGGTGACGCCGGCCGACCCGGAGCGGCCGTTCTCGGCCCACAAATATTTCATGACCAACCCCAGCCTGTCGGGGCGCGGGCGCAAGGTGAAGACCCTGCCCGGCCACCTCAGCTACGAGCCGTCGCGGAAGAAGCGTTGATGCCTGAGGCCCTCGCCGCCGCCCTCGGCACGCCCCGCGAATTCGCCGCCATCGACATCGGCTCCAACTCCGTCCGCATGGTGCTGTACCGGCTGGAGGGACGTGCGGTCTGGACGGTCTTCAACGAGAAGGTGCTGGCCGGACTCGGCCGCGACCTCGCCTCGACCGGCCGCCTGTCGGAGGACGGCGCCGCCCAGGCCCTGACGGCGCTGAAGCGGTTCGCCGCGGTGATCGACGGCGTCAGACCGGCGCAAACCTTCGTGGCCGCCACCGCCGCCGTGCGGGAAGCCGCCGACGGCCAGGCCTTCTGCGAGCGCGTGGCGGCCGAGACCGGCCTCGTCATCCGCGTGCTCTCGGGCGAGGAGGAGGCGCGCTACGCCGCCCTCGGCGTCATCGCCGGCATGCCGACGGCGCGCGGCGTGGCCGCCGACCTGGGCGGGGCCAGCCTCGAATTGGTCCGCATCGGCGATCGCGGCGTGGAGCGCGGCGTCACCCTGCCGCTCGGCCCGTTCTCCCTGTCCAGCGATGATCCTTCCGATACAGGGAAGTTGCGCGAGACCATCGCCAAGCGCCTCAAGCCCGCGGGCGATTTCAAGACCGACACCCTCTACGCGGTCGGCGGCGCCTGGCGCACCCTGGCGCAGGTCCACATGGGCCACGCCCGTTACCCGCTGCACATCGTGCACCAGTATGTGATGGAGGCCGGAGAGGCGCGCGACATCGCCCGGCTGATCGCCCGCTCGTCGAAGGCCTCCCTCGAAAGCTGGAAGGGCCTGTCGAAGAAGCGGGCCGAGACCCTGCCCCACGCCGCCCTCGTGCTGGAGGGGCTGATCGAACGGCTCGGTCTCGAGCGCATCGTGCTGTCGGCCTGGGGCGTGCGCGAGGGTCTGCTCTACGAGGCCCTGGACGATGAGACGGTGGCGGCCGACCCGCTGTTGGCGGGGTGCACCGCTCTCGGCGCGCGGCAAGGCATTTCACCAGGTTTGCCCGGCGCCCTGTTCGGCTGGATCCAGCCCATCGTGGCCGCCCTGCCCGAGGCGTTCGGCCGGGAGCGGGACCTGACGCTGGCCGACGCCGCCTGCCGCCTCGCGGACCTGGGGGCGCGGCTGCATCCCGACCACCGCATCGAGCTGGCCTTCGACCAGGTCCTGCGGGCGCCGATTCCAGGTCAGACCCATGCCGAGCGGGCCTGGCTGGCCACAGCCGTCAACGCCCGCTACGGCGGGGGCGCAGGCACGCCCGAGCCGGACACCGTCGGTCGGCTCCTGACCGAAGAGCAGCGCACCACGGGCCGCGCCCTGGGGCTGGCCATCCGCCTGGCGTGCGACCTGTCGGGCCGGTCGCCGCAACTGCTGGTCAACGCTCATGTGGCGGTCACCGACGGCGTGCTCGTCCTGACCGCCTCGGAAGGTTACGCCGATGTGTTGCTGGGCGAGCAGACGCGGCGGCGCGGCAAGGCGCTGGCCGAGGCGATGGGGCTGAAGCTGGATATCCGCAGCGGCGGCTGAGGCGCCGCCCCGGGGGCTCAGTCGCCCATCCACCAGGTCAGCCGGACGCCCTCGAGCGTCTGGCCGCCGACCCTCAGCGTGCCGGTCATGACCACGCCATCGCCGCCGAGATTGCGCCTGGCCGTGGCGAGGGCGCCGGGGTCGAGACGGCCCTCGAACGTCACCCGCCCCAACTCGGTCGAGTCTCCCGAGAAGGCGACGGCGGTGTCGCTGACGGCATAGGACGTCGGCAGAACGCGGGCCGTGACGCTGCGCGTCTCGCCCAGTTCGGTCTCGACCATCGGGCTGGTCGAATCCTCGAACTCGAGCATGACCGGTGCGAAGGGATCGCCGCGGGCCCCGCCCTCCCAGCTGGCGAACTCCGCAGGCTGGCCGATGAACAGGTGATCCAGCCGCCACTTGCCGACATTCACCTCGCCAGCCGGCATGTAGTAGCCTGACAAGTCCGAGGTCATGGTGTGGGCGAACCCCGCCGCCGGCGGCGCGGGCGCTTCGCCGGGGGCGTCAGCGGGCGCAGGCGGACGGTCGCAGGACGCCGCGGCCAGGGCGGCGAACAGCGCGGCGGCGGTCAGATGTCTGATATGCATGGGGCCCTCCTGCGCCCAACCCACCACGCGCCGCCACCGCTGTCGAGCCCTAGCGGTCCAGCGCACGGTCCAGCGCACGGAAGCTGGCGATCGACAGTTCCGTGGCGCTGATGAAGACAGACGGCGTGATCTTGTCGAAGTCGTCCGAAGGGCGGTGATAATCGGGATGGTAGTTCACCCCCAGATAGAGGAACGGCACCTGCGCCCGGTGGAAGGCGGCGTGGTCGGAAGACTCCACCCAGTTGTCCTCGCCGGTGTCCTGGGGGGTGTCCTTGCCGAAGGCCAGGGCGACCGCCCCATTGGCGGGGATCTGTTCCAGCACCGGCCGGAAGGCCGGGTTCTGATAGGTGCCGGTGACCCACAGCTTGCCGTCGGTTTCGGCGCGGGCGGTCATGTCGAAATTCAGGTTCATCGAGATCGAGGCGAGCGGCACGGGCGGCGCCTCGACGAAATGCTTCGCTCCGAGCAGGCCGCGCTCCTCGCCGTCCAGCGCCACGATCAGGACGCTGTGGTCCGGCGCCTGGCGCTTCAGGTCGGCGGCGAGGGCCAGCATGGTCGCCACGCCCGAGGCGTTGTCGTCGGCCCCGTTGAAGACCTGGCCGTCGTTGACGCCGACATGATCGTAGTGGGCCGTCACGACGATGTACCTGTCGGTGACCCGTCTCCCGGGAACGACGCCGATCACGTTGACGCCATTGAAGGTCTTCGGCCCCTCGCGGGTGCGTCCCTGCATCTCCCAGGGCTGTTCGCGCCCCACCGGGGGAGCCGCGACGCCGAGCGCTTCCAGGCGGCCGATGATGTAGGCCCGCGCCATCGCCCCGCCCGGCGCCCCCGTGTCCCGGCCCTGCATGTCGTCGGCGGCGAGGATACGGACGTCCTCGAGCAGCTGGACGTGCATCGCGGAGGGCTGCGGCGCAGCCGGAGCGGCCGGCTCCCTGGGTGCGGCGCAGGCGCCCAGCAGCAGCGCGACAGCGAACGGCGACAGGGCGGCGAGACGAAGATGGCGCATGGGGACTCCGTGAGATTCTTCACGCTTAGCAGGCGACCGCGACGTCGTCAGGTTAAGCTCGTGTCATGAGGCGGAAACGGACCCGCCCTCGCGGCGTTCGCGCCGGATGCTAGAAGTCGGTCGAAAAGATGGAGCGAACCCGATTCCCATGGCCGACATCGCCGTCGATCAGCTGACCGAGGAACAGGCCCGGGAGGAGTTCACCCGGCTGACGACCGAGCTGGCGCACCACGACGCCCTCTATCACGGCCATGACGCGCCGGAGATTTCCGACGCCGAGTACGACGCCCTGAAGCGCCGGGCGCTCGACATCGAGAGCCGCTTCCCCGAACTGACCATGGCCGACTCGCCGTCCCAGGTGGTGGGCGCCGCGGTGTCGAGCCAGTTCGCGCCAGTGCGCCACGGCGTGCCTATGCTGTCGCTGGACAACGCCTTCGACGGCGGCGAGGTGGCGGATTTTGTGGCCCGCATCCGACGTTTCCTGAAGCTGGCCGCCGACGAGCCGGTGGCCTTCGTCGCCGAGCCCAAGATCGACGGCCTGTCCGCCAGCCTTCGCTACGAGAGCGGCGTGCTGGTGCGTGGCGCGACACGGGGCGACGGCCGGACCGGCGAGGACGTCACCGCCAACCTGCGCACCATCGCCGACATTCCCGAACGCCTGTCCGGCGCCGGCTGGCCTGCCGTCATCGAGGTGCGGGGCGAGGTCTATGCGCCCAACGACGCCTTCGACGCCTTCAACGCCGCAGCGGAGGCGGCGGGGGCGCGCACTTACGCCAACCCGCGAAATTTCGCCGCCGGTTCGCTGCGCCAGAAGGATGCGGCGATCACGGCCCAACGGCCGCTGCGCTTCTTCGCCTATGCCTGGGGCGAGATCTCCGCGCCGTTCGCGTCGACGCAGTGGGAGGCGCTGCAGGCGCTCAGGTCGTGGGGCTTCCCGGTCAATGAGCGCTCGAAACGGGTCGAGGACGCCGGCGGGCTGATGGCGCTCTACGACGCACTGCAGGCCGACCGGGCGACGCTCGGCTATGACATCGACGGGGTGGTCTACAAGGTCGACCGGCTGGACTGGCAGGAGCGGCTCGGCTTCGTCGCCCGGACGCCGCGCTGGGCCATCGCGCACAAATTTCCGGCCCAGCAGGCGCAGACCGTTCTGGAAGGCATCGACATCCAGGTCGGGCGGACCGGCTCGCACACGCCGGTGGCGCGGCTGCACCCGGTGACCGTCGGCGGTGTGGTGGTACGCAACGCGACGCTGCACAACGCCGACGAGATCGAGCGGCTGGACGTGCGCATCGGCGACACGGTGACCCTGCAGCGGGCCGGCGACGTCATTCCGCAAATCCTCGGCGTGGTGGACGGCGACCGCCCCGGCCGCGGCGAGCCCTACGAATTCCCGCACATCTGCATCTGTCCGCTGAAGACGGCGCTGGTGAAGGAGACCAACGCCTCGGGCGTGGAGTCCGTTGTGCGGCGCTGCACCGGGGAACTGGCCTGTCCGTTCCAGCGCATCGAGCATCTCAAGCATTTCGTCAGCCGGCGGGCCTTCGATATCGAGGGATTGGGCGAGAAGCAGCTGATCGCCTTCCACGAGCGGGGCTGGATCAACGAACCGGCGGACATCTTCCGCCTGGCCCGGGACGCGGAGAAGCTCGACGCGCTTCGTGCCGAGGACGGCTATGGCGAGACCAGCGTGCGCAATCTCGTCGCCGGCATCGCCGCGCGGCGAACCATCGCGCTGGACCGCTTCATCTACGGTCTCGGCGTGCGCGATATCGGGGAGCAGACCTCGATCGTGCTGGCCCGCGCCTTCGAGACCTGGCCGGCGTTCGAGGCCGCCTGCCTCGCCGCGGCCGATGGCCTGCCGAGCGAGGACTGGGTCCGGCTGAACGAGACCCACGCCGTCTCGCCCCGGGTCGTCGCCGCTCTGGCCGCCGCCACGCCCCCGGCGGACGATCCGTGGCCGGAGGCGCCGATTGACCAGAAGATCGCCCTCGCCTTCCCCGGCCTCGCGGCCCCGGCCCGGCGCGGACTGGCGACGCTGGCGGACGACTGGGGCGGGCTGGTCCGGCTGGCGCAAGTGGCGCGCAACGAGGGGCCCTCCGAGGGTCTGGGCCAGATCGCCGGAGTGTCCGGCGTCGGCCCGGTGGCGGCGCGGGCCCTGGCCCTGTTCTTCCGCGAGCCCCACAACCGGGCCATGGTCGACGCCCTCGTGGCCGAGCTGGACCGGATCGAGGACGCCGAGAAGCCGAAGTCCGACACCGCGGTCGCCGGCAAGACCGTGGTGTTCACCGGGGCGCTGGAGCGCTTCACCCGGGACGAGGCCAAGGCCCGGGCCGAGAGCCTGGGGGCCAAGGTGTCCGGGTCGGTGTCGAAGAAGACCGACTACCTCGTCGCCGGCCCCGGCGCCGGGTCGAAACTGGCCGAGGCGCAGAAGCATGGCGTGGCGGTGCTGACCGAGGACGATTGGCTGGCCCTGATCGGCGGCTGATCAGTAGAAGTCGCGGCTTTCGAGCGTGCGGGTCTGGCCGCTCTCGAGCGTCAGGGACACCGTGCGGCCGGCGGGCCCGGTGACCACCGCCCTGAGCGCCGCCGCGTCGAGACCGGCCGCCGCCACGCCGTCGATGGCTGTGATCCGCTCTCCACCGGTCCAGCCCGCTTCGGCCGCCGGCGAGTTCGGCGAGACGCGCTGGACCACGATCGCCGCGCCGTCCTTGCGCAGGCTCAGGCCGAGGCGGTCGCGGGCGAACGGCTGCTCCAGGCTGCTGGAGTCCGCGCCGAGCCACAGACGGCCGCCGGCGAAGTCCGTGACCAGGCGGAAGCGCCCCAGCACGCCCATGCCGACGTTGCCGGCGGTGCGGTCGCTGTCCACCGCCGACGGGCCGGCAGGCGGGAACACGGCCGGCACGTCGCGCAGCTCGAACCCGGCGATCCCGACGGACTGGATGGTGGCGATGCCGCTCTCGCGCATGCCGCCGACCGCCCCGGACATCACGGTCGAGGCCCGCCGGCCATCCAGCAATCCCTCGGCCCCGGCATAGGCCGGATAGATGATCAGGGCGCCCCCGTTGCCGGTGTCGAAGTCGAACAGCGCCGGCGGCCGGCCCTCGACGGACAGGGCCACGGCCCGGAGAGCGCCGGTCGAGACCAGCGGAACCTCGGTCAGGCCCTCGGGGGCGACGAAGCCCTGCCGCTCGTGGAAGGCGAGCCGGCGCGCCGGGAAGTCGATATCGATGATCAGGCCGTTGAAGGCGTCCTTGCCCAGCACCACCGGCAGCGGGCGTCCGATGGCCTGGCCGATGGCGGCGAGATCGACTACGGCGACCGTCCGGTCGGGGAAGGTGATCCCGTCGAGCCCGATGGTCACGCCCGGGGCGAACTGGGCGGAGCCGACGCCCCCGGTGCCGACGGCGGCCACCTCGCCGCTGGCGCTCAGCCCGAGACGCTCGGCGAACGCCTTGTCCAGCACGGTCATCTCCGCGCCGCTGTCGAGCAGCACCTCGGTCTCGACGCCGTTGACCACGGCCGGGATGTAGATGCGGACGCCGGCGTACAGGTCGAAGGGCATGAAGCCGCTTGAGGCCGCGGCGCCGTCGATGACGTGGGCGGCGGCGTGCGCGGGACGGGCGAAGGCGTCGTCCGGCAGGTCCGGATTGGCGTCGACGGCGGTCCAGCGGATGGCCCCCTCCTCGCCCAGACCGTCGGCGGAAATCTCGGCGAACGGCATTCGCACGCCCTCGACCACGCGCCAGTCGTCGAAGCGGACGAAGGCCTCGCGCCGGTCGCGGACGCGTCTCAGGCCATGCAGGGCGCCGGTATCGGGATCGATGTAGAGTTCGTGGATGTCGTCGTCGCCGAAGTCCACCGCGACGACGGCGAAGGTCCGGCCGTCGCGCACCGCATCCGCCTTGCGGTCGAGCCGGGAGAGATCGTCCAGCACGGCCTCGAACATCAGCAGGGCGTCGCGGCGCAGGTCCTCGGCGGCGGCGGGCGCGATGTCCTCCACCTGGCCGGCCGGGGTCAGGGTCCAGCCCTCCGTGCGGCGCCGGGCGCTGGCGGTGCGCACGACGCCGAGGTCGATGTCGCGGCGCAGGTCGCCGTTCGTCGTGGCGATCTGCTCGATGACGCCTGCCAGGCCCGAGCCGGTCATCGCCCCGGTGGCGCGGACGGCGGTGAGCTGTTCGAAGGCCGCGCCGCCGCGCCAGGCGCGGTAGCGCTCGAGCACCGCGGTCGGGTCGTCGGCCCAGGCGCTGGCCGGCAGGCCCAGCAGGATCAGGGCGGCGGCGAAGGGGGCGGGTTTCATGCGGAGACCTCCTGAGGGTCGGGTGAGAGGCTGACCGGATCGGGGCCGATCAGGGCGCGGAGGCCGCGGGGCGCCGCCCGCAGCAGGGAGAGGCCCGCCAGCGGCTCCAGAGCCTCGGAAGCGACGCCGGTCAGGCGGATCTCGGCGGAGAGGCCGCTGTGCTGCAGGCAGCTGAGATAGGCGCTGTCGCTCCAGATGGCGCGGCGGACGCCGTCCATGGCGGGGGTCATCAGGGCGACCAGATGCTCGGCGGCGTCGACCACGAGGCTGAGCTGGGCGCCGGGCCAGCGATCGCGGGCGACGCCCTCCCCCGCCGCCCGGCGGGCGATGACGCCGGCCATCGGCTCGACCGGGCCGTAGACGAGGCCGGCGACGGTGACGCCGCGGGCGGCGGTGGCCTCGAGCGGTTCGCGCAGCGCCGCCAGGGGGGCGTCGAAGAGGTCGAAGAGGACGATGTCCCGGGCCCCGGCGAGCATGGCGCGGGCCCGTTCGAGGACCTGGTCCGGGTCGGCGATCTGATAGAGGCGGTCGTCGGCGGGCGCGACGGCCAGGCTGGCCAGTCTCCGCTCCGCCTCGGCCTGGCGGTGGGCGAAGCTTCCGGCGAGGACGGCGAGCAGTTCGGCCGGGCGGGCCGCCCTCCAGGTGCGGGGCTCGGTCTCGTCGACCAGCACCGCGGCCTTGCGCCCGAGGGCGGCGAGCGCCTGGTAGACGTTCGGCGGGGCCTTGCCGACCAGCTTGGCCAGCCGGTAGCCGGTGGCCGGGCCGCTGGCCAGCAGGGCGCAATAGACCCGGGCCTCCAGCTCGGTGAAGCCGAGGGCCGCCAGGGCCTGTTCCGCCTCGTTCTGATCCGATGTTATTTGCATGTGCAAATACTATCGGCGCCGCGCTCCGCCCCGCCAGTTAAATCGCGGTAAGGCTCAGCGGTTCAGCGCCGCCCTCGCCGCCTCGGCGTAGCGGTGGCCGGACGCGGCGCCCTTGGGGAAGACGGCGTCGATGCGGGCCATGTCCTCCTGGGTCAGGGTCAGGTCGACGGCCGCGACGTTGTCCTCCAGCGTCCGGATGCGGCGGGTGCCGGGAATGGGCACGAGGTGCTCGCCCTGCGCCAGCACCCAGGCCAGGGCCAGCTGGGCGGCGGTGACGCCCTTTTCGGCGGCGATCGCCTGCACGGCCGAGACGAGGTCGAGGTTCTTCTGGAAATTCTCGCCCTGGAAGCGGGGGTTGGAGCGGCGGAAGTCGTCGGGGGCGAGGTCGTCGACCGACTTGATCTCGCCGGAGAGGAAGCCGCGGCCGAGCGGGCTGTAGGGCACGAAGCCGATGCCGAGTTCCTCGCAGACGGCGAGCAGTCCGTCCTCGGGGTCGCGGGTCCACAGCGAATATTCGGTCTGCAGGGCGGTGACCGGATGGGTCGCATGCCCCCGGCGCAGCGTCTCGGGCGCGGCCTCGGACAGGCCGAGGAAGCGGACCTTGCCCTCGGTGACCAGCTCGGCCATGGCGCCGACGGTCTCTTCGATCGGCGTGTTCGGGTCGACGCGGTGCAGGTAGTAGAGGTCGACGTGGTCCATGCCGAGCCGCTTGAGGCTGCCCTCGATGGCGCGGCGGACATTGGCGGGCGAGCCGTCGACCATCAGGGCCGAGCGGTCGGCGTTGTAGCCGATGCCGAACTTGGTCGCGACGAAGGCGCGGTCGCGGCGGCCGGCCAGGGCCTTGCCGAGCTGGATCTCGTTGGTGTGGGGGCCGTACATCTCGGCGGTGTCAAAGAAGGTGACGCCGAGGTCGAGGGCGCGGTGGATCACCGCCGTCGCCTGCCCCTCGTCGGAGGCCTGGCCGTAGAAGGCGGCCATGCCCATGCAGCCGAGGCCGATGGCGGAAACCTCAGGGCCCGAACGGCCCAGTTTGCGCGTCTTCATCGGCGCATCTCCTGAAATGTGAGGAAGCCGGCGACGCATCCGCCGACGCACGGGAGATGGGCGCCGTTCGGCCTCATTTCAAGCCAGCGATTTCGCGCATTGCGTCCATCCGGCTTCGGGGCCGATAACCCAGTTGTTCAGCCAGTTTCCGCAACCGCTCGCTCTCTTCCGGGTCGGTCCTTTGGATGAACACGCTCTTCTCGTGGACTGCCGCGGGATCGTTCCGCGCCACCAAGACGTCGAGATAGCGCAACGCCTTGGGCCGGTCGTAGTCGCACAACAGCCAGTGACGGTATCGGCGCCGCACCGCTTCGGTTTCGGTCGGCTCGACCCCGAGTTCCGAGGCATCGAGACACCAGAAATCAGATGGGTTGACGGCAGTTCTCAACACTTCTGCGTCTGGAGCCGGAGGCCGTTTGACGTCCCGGCGTCCGATATCCTGACAGCCGGTCAGCCCCAGAATGACGAAGATGAGGAATCGGCGGGTCACAACTCCGCACAAGCCGCCTTCAGCCAGTCAAGCGCCGCCCCGTCGAGCAGCGGCCCCACCCTGGCCAGCACCCCGGCGTGATAGGCGTCGACGTAGGCGCGCTCGTCCGGCGTCAGCAGGTCGACGTCGATCAGGCGGCGGTCGAGCGGGGCCAGGGTCAGCTGCTCGAAGCCGTGCATGGGGCGCTCGCCGCCGGGGATCGGCTCGGGCGGGGTGACCACCTGCAGGGTCTCGATACGGATGCCCCAGTGGCCCTCGCGATAGTAGCCGGGCTCGTTGGAGACGATCATGCCGGTCAGCAGCGGCTGGCTGTTGACCGCCTTGGCGATGCGCTGCGGCCCCTCGTGGACGCCGAGGTAGCTGCCGACGCCGTGGCCGGTGCCGTGGTCGTAGTCGAGGCCGGCCATCCACATCGGCAGGCGCGCCAGGGCGTCGATCTGGTGCCCGGTCGTGCCCTCGGGGAAGCGCACCGTCGCCATGGCGATATGACCCTTGAGCACGAGGGTGAACATGCGGCGCTGGTCGGCGGTCGGCTCGCCCACGGCCATGGTGCGGGTCACGTCGGTGGTGCCGTCGAGATACTGGCCGCCGCCGTCGACGAGCAGGAGCGAGCCCTTCTCGATGCGGCGGATCTTGTCGCCGACGGGTTTGTAGTGCGGCAGGGCGCCGTTGGGGCCGGCCCCGGCGATGGTGTCGAAGCTGAGGTCCTTCAGGGCGCCGGTGGCCTCGCGGAAGCCCTCCAGCGCCTCGGCGATCTCGCGCTCCGTGGGCAGGGTGCGCTGCGCCACCGTGTCGACCCAGTGCAGGAAGCGGGTCAGGGCGGCGCCGTCGCGGATATGGGCCTGACGCGCGCCCTCGATCTCGACCGGGTTCTTGCAGGCCCGCGGCAGGGTGCAGGGGTCCATGCCCCGCACGACCGTCGCGCCGACGGCCTCGAGCCGGTCGAAATACCAGGCGGAGGACTGGCCGGGATCGATCAGGACGGACTGGCCGGACAGGCCGTCGAGCGCGGCCGGCAGGGCCTCGGGCGCCTCCAGCGCGACGGCGTCGCCGAGCCAGCCGGGGAGTTGGTTGGTGACCTTGCGGGGATCCATGAACAGGCGCGCCGTCCCGTCCGTCCTGACGATCGCCTGCGACAGGGGCAGCGGCGTGCGGATGACGTCGCCGCCGCGGATGTTGAACAGCCAGGCGATGGAGGCCGGGGCGGTCAGGACGGCGGCGGCGGCGCCGGCTTTCGCGACGGCCTCGCCGATGCGGGCGCGCTTGGAGGCGCTGGTCTCGCCGGCGTAGCGGTCGTCGTGCGGGACGACGGGAGCGGCCGGCTGCTCCGGCCGTTCGCCGCCCCAGGCGAGGTCGAGGGGGTTGGGCTCGACGGGCTTCAGCTCGGCCCCGGCCCGGGCGGCCGCCCGCCTGAGGGAGGCCAGCGAGTCCGGGCTGTGCAGGCGCGGGTCGTAGCCGATCACCGCCCCCTTGGGCGCGCTCTCGAGGTAGCGGGCCACGCCCTCCCCCTCGAGGCTGAGGATTTCGAACTGCGCCGGGTCCACCTGGGCCCTGACCTGCACCGTGTAGCGACCGTCGGCGAAGACGGCGGCGCGATCCTTCAGGACCACGCCCGCGCCGGCCGAGCCGGTGAAGCCGGTCAGCCAGGCGAGCCGGTCGTTGGCGGCGGGGAGGTATTCGTTCTGGTGCTCGTCCTCGTGCGGGACCAGCAGGCCGTCGAGGCCCTGTTCGGCCATTTTCGCGCGGAGGCGGGGCAGATGTCGGGCCCCGAAGGACGGGTCGGTGGTTTCATCGAAGGACTGGCGCATGCGGGCTAGATAGCCTTCGTCGGACCGATTGGGGAGGGCCTGCCGTGCCCGGCCGTCCGCGAACCGGGCATCAAGTCGCGCCTTCCGGCGAGTTTCGCTCGAAAGGTTGGGGAGGGAGCGGGGCGTCCGGGCCTCGCCCGGTGCTGTTGTGTTGTTACCGTTTCGACGAGGTGGACGCCCCGCGCGGTCGTTTTCCACACGCCGTCCGGCTGGCGGCCCGATTGAGGCCTTGCCGGGGCGCGGCGGAGCCATTGCTGGACCCCGCCGCGGGTCGGACATGACCGTACAAGGACGGCATCGGCCCGAACCTCGAGGCGCGCGGCGAGCAAGGAAGGCCATCCATCGACCTCCACGAGGACCCCCGAACTCTCCTTCGCCCGGGCTTCATCGCTCGACCACAGCCCGCCGTCATCGAGAAGCGTGGATCCGACGCCCTCCCCGTCCGACGGGATGGCAGGAGTATGCGCGCGGGTCTTCCTGCGGCGGGAAGAAGGGGTTTAGAAAAGGGGATGTGATTGAAACGGCCGGATATTTTTCGCTGAACCCGACTATAATTCCGCGAAAGGGTAGCACAGCGTCACGCCCTGCTTTCGTC
>NZ_DASPLR010000051.1:0-13644 GCF_035627475.1 Brevundimonas sp.
CCGCTCGCCCGGCGTGTTCTTCGACCACGACAAGGGCAAGACCCACTCGTCGGGCAAGTACCTGTTCGCCGCGCGCGTCATCCCGTACCGCGGCTCCTGGCTGGACTTCGAGTTCGACGCCAAGGACCTCGTGTACGTGCGCATCGACCGCCGCCGCAAGCTGCCGGCCACCACGCTGCTGTTCGCGCTGGACGGCGCCGAGACGGCCGCGCTGCGCGCCGAGCGCAAGGCGAACGGCAAGGACCTGCTGCCCTACGAGGCGCAGGGCATGGCGAAGGAGGAGATCCTCTCCTACTTCTACCAGCACATCACCTACACGCGCGCCTCGGGCGGCTGGAAGACGCCGTTCAACGCCGAGCGCATGAAGGGCGTCAAGCTCGTCTCCGACCTCGTGGACGCCAAGACCGGCGCCGTCGTCGCCGAGGCCGGCACCAAGATGACCCCGCGCGCCATCAAGAAGCTCCAGGAGGGCGGGCTCACCGAACAGCTCGTCTCCACCGAGGAGCTGACCGGCCGCTACCTCGCCGTCGACATCATCAACGAGAAGACCGGCGAGGTGCTGTTCGAAGCCGGTGACGAATTGTCGGCGTCGGACCTGGAGAAGCTGGAGAAGATCGGCGTCGACGAGCTGCCGATCCTGGCGATCGACCACCTGAACGTCGGCGCCTACATCCGCAACACCATGTCGGCCGACCGCAACGCGTCCCGCGAGGACGCGCTGATCGACATCTACCGCGTCATGCGTCCGGGCGAGCCGCCGACCCTGGAGTCGGCCGAGGCGCTGTTCGCCGGCCTGTTCTTCGACAGCGAGCGCTACGACCTGTCGGCCGTCGGCCGCGTGAAGATGAACGCCCGCCTGGGCTTCAAGACCGACGACCAGATCCGCGTGCTCCGCAAGGAGGACATCCTGGAGATCCTGAAGGTTCTGGTGAACCTGAAGGACGGCCGCGGCGAAATCGACGACATCGACCACCTCGGCAACCGCCGCGTCCGTTCGGTCGGCGAGCTGATGGAGAACCAGTACCGCGTCGGCCTGCTGCGCATGGAGCGCGCGATCCGCGAGCGCATGTCGTCGGTCGAGATCGACACGGTCATGCCGCACGACCTGATCAACGCCAAGCCGGCGGCGGCGGCCGTGCGCGAGTTCTTCGGCTCGTCGCAGCTGTCGCAGTTCATGGACCAGACCAACCCGCTGTCCGAGATCACGCACAAGCGTCGTCTCTCGGCCCTCGGCCCGGGCGGTCTGACCCGCGAGCGCGCCGGCTTCGAGGTGCGCGACGTGCACCCGACGCACTATGGCCGCATCTGCCCGATTGAGACGCCGGAAGGCCCGAACATCGGTCTGATCAACTCGCTGGCCACCTACGCCCGCGTCAACCAGTACGGCTTCATCGAGAGCCCGTACCGGAAGGTCATCGACGGCCGCGTCACCGACGAGGTGGTCTACCTCTCCGCCATGGAGGAGGGCCGCTATGTCGTCGCGCAGGCCAACGCCGAACTGGACGAGCAGAACCGCTTCGCCGCCGACCTCGTGTCGTGCCGGCAGGGCGGCGAGTACCTGATGTTCCGTCCGGAGGCCATCGACCTCATCGACGTGTCGCCGAAGCAGCTGGTGTCCGTCGCCGCGGCGCTGATCCCGTTCCTCGAGAACGACGACGCCAACCGCGCGCTGATGGGCTCGAACATGCAGCGTCAGGCGGTGCCGCTGGTGAAGGCCGACGCGCCGCTGGTCGGCACCGGCATGGAGGCCACGGTCGCCCGTGACTCCGGCGTGACCATCGTCGCCAAGCGCGCGGGCATCGTCGACCAGATCGACGCCACCCGCATCGTGGTGCGCGCGTCGGACAACGCCGACTCCACCGCGCCCGGCGTCGACATCTACAACCTGCTGAAGTTCCAGCGTTCCAACCAGAACACCTGCATCACCCAGAAGCCGCTGGTGAAGGTGGGCGACCAGATCCGCAAGGGCGACATCATCGCCGACGGCCCCAGCACGCAGCTGGGCGAGCTGGCGCTGGGCCGCAACGTGCTGGTCGCGTTCATGCCCTGGAACGGCTACAACTTCGAAGACTCGATCCTGATCTCCGAGCGCATCGTCCGCGACGACGTGTTCACCTCGATCCACATCGAGGAATTCGAGGTCATGGCCCGCGACACCAAGCTGGGTCAGGAAGAAATCACCCGCGACATTCCCAACGTCGGTGAAGAAGCCCTGAAGAACCTGGACGAGGCGGGCATCGTCTATATCGGCGCCGAGGTCAAGCCGGGCGACATTCTGGTGGGCAAGGTGACGCCGAAGGGCGAATCGCCGATGACCCCCGAGGAGAAGCTGCTGCGCGCCATCTTCGGCGAAAAGGCCTCGGACGTCCGCGACACCAGCCTGCGTCTGCCCCCGGGCGTCGCCGGCACCATCGTCGACGTGCGTGTCTTCAACCGCCACGGCGTGGACAAGGACGAACGCGCGGTCGCCATCGAGCGCGCCGAGATCGAACGCCTCGGCAAGGACCGCGACGACGAGCTCAAGATCCTGGAGCGCAACGTCTACGGCCGTCTGAAGCCGCTGCTGATCGGCAAGAACGCCACCTCTGGTCCGAAGGGCCTGGGCCGTGGCGAGGTGACGGAGGCCAAGCTGGCCGACCTGTCGCGCGGCCTGTGGTGGCAGATCGCCCTCGACGACGAGAAGGCGATGGGCGAGCTCGAGGCCATGAAGAAGCAGTTCGAGGACGCCCGCAAGGCGCTCGACCGCCGCTTCGAGGACAAGGTCGAGAAGCTGCAGCGCGGCGACGAACTGCCCCCGGGCGTGATGAAGATGGTCAAGGTCTTCGTGGCCGTGAAGCGCAAGCTTCAGCCCGGCGACAAGATGGCCGGCCGTCACGGCAACAAGGGTGTCATCTCCAAGATCCTGCCGATCGAGGACATGCCGCACCTGGAAGACGGCACCACCGTCGACCTGGTTCTGAACCCGCTGGGCGTGCCGTCGCGCATGAACATCGGCCAGATCTTCGAAACCCACCTCGGCTGGGCCGCGGCCGGTCTCGGCAAGCAGATCCAGGGTCTGCTGGAAGCGTGGCAGTCGGGCGGACAGAAGCAGGCGCTGATCGACCACCTTCAGTCGATCTACGGCAAGGAAACGCCCCTGCCGGAGTCGGAGGAGGAGCTGGTCGAGCTGGCTCGCAACCTGTCGAAGGGCGTGCCCTTCGCCACGCCGGTCTTCGATGGCGCGCACATCAACGACATCGAGGATCTGCTGGAGAAGGCGGGCCTGGACCGCACCGGCCAGTCGATCGTCTATGACGGCCAGACCGGCGAGCAGTTCAAGCGTCCGGTCACGGTCGGCTATATCTACATGCTGAAGCTGCACCACCTGGTGGACGACAAGATCCACGCCCGCTCGATCGGCCCGTACTCGCTGGTCACCCAGCAGCCGCTGGGCGGCAAGGCGCAGTTCGGCGGACAGCGCTTCGGCGAGATGGAGGTGTGGGCGCTGGAGGCCTACGGCGCGGCCTACACCCTGCAGGAGATGCTGACGGTGAAGTCCGACGACGTGGCCGGCCGGACCAAGGTCTACGAGGCGATCGTCCGCGGCGACGACAGCTTCGAGGCGGGCATTCCCGAGAGCTTCAACGTGCTCGTCAAGGAAATGCGCTCGCTGGGCCTGAACGTGGAGCTGGAGAACAGCTGACCGACCGAATGATCCCTCCTCGCGCAAGCGGGGAGGGACGGTCCTTCGCTCTCTCCACATGAAATTGCGCGGGAAGTCCCGCAGAAGGAATCAAGATGAACCAGGAAGTCCTGAACATCTTCAACCCGGTCCCGGTCACCCCGACCTTCGACCAGATCAAGATCGCCCTGGCCTCGCCGGAGAAGATCCGGTCGTGGTCGTTCGGCGAGATCAAGAAGCCGGAAACCATCAACTACCGCACGTTCAAGCCCGAGCGTGACGGCCTGTTCTGCGCCCGTATCTTTGGCCCGACCAAGGACTACGAATGCCTGTGCGGCAAGTACAAGCGCATGAAGTACAAGGGCATTATCTGCGAGAAGTGCGGCGTCGAGGTCACCCTCGCCCGCGTCCGGCGCGAGCGGATGGGCCACATCGAACTGGCCGCCCCGGTCGCCCACATCTGGTTCCTGAAGTCGCTGCCCTCGCGCATCTCGCTGATGCTCGACATGGCGCTGAAGGACGTCGAGCGCGTCCTGTATTTCGAGAACTACATCGTCACCGAGCCGGGCCTGACCCCGCTGAAGCAGAACCAGCTGCTGACGGAAGACGAATTCTACCGCTACCAGGACGAGTTCGGCGATGACGGCTTCACCGCCGAGATCGGCGCCGAGGCCGTGCGCAACCTGCTGATCGGCATCGACCTGCACGCCGAGGCCGAGAAGCACCGCGCCGAACTGGCCGACAGCCCCTCGGAAATGAAGGCCAAGAAGGCCTCCAAGCGCCTGAAGCTGATCGAGGCCTTCCTCGAAAGCGGCAACAAGCCCGAGTGGATGATCCTGACGGTCGTGCCGGTCATCCCGCCGGAACTGCGCCCGCTGGTGCCGCTGGACGGCGGCCGCTTCGCCACCTCGGACCTGAACGACCTGTATCGCCGGGTCATCAACCGCAACAACCGCCTGAAGCGCCTGATCGAGCTGCGCGCGCCCGACATCATCATCCGCAACGAAAAGCGGATGCTGCAGGAGTCGGTCGACGCCCTGTTCGACAACGGCCGCCGCGGCCGCGTCATCACCGGCGCCAACAAGCGTCCCCTGAAGTCGCTCGCCGACATGCTGAAGGGCAAGCAGGGCCGTTTCCGCCAGAACCTGCTCGGCAAGCGCGTCGACTACTCGGGCCGTTCGGTCATCACCGTCGGTCCCGAGCTGAAGCTGCACGAGTGCGGCCTGCCCAAGAAGATGGCGCTGGAGCTGTTCAAGCCGTTCATCTATGCGCGCCTTGACGCCAAGGGCCTGTCGGGCACGGTCAAGCAATCGAAGCGCATGGTCGAGCGCGAGCAGCCGCAGGTGTGGGATATCCTCGACGAGGTCATCCGCGAGCACCCGGTGCTGCTGAACCGCGCCCCGACCCTGCACCGTCTGGGCATCCAGGCGTTCGAGCCGAAGCTGATCGAGGGCAAGGCGATCCGCCTGCACCCGCTGGTCTGCACCGCCTTCAACGCCGACTTCGACGGCGACCAGATGGCCGTCCACGTCCCGCTGTCGCTTGAGGCGCAGCTGGAAGCGCGCGTCCTGATGATGTCGACGAACAACATCCTGTCGCCCGCCAACGGCAAGCCGATCATCGTGCCGTCGCAGGACATCGTTCTGGGCCTCTACTACCTCTCGCTGGTCAAGGAAGGCGAGAAGGGCGAGGGCAAGCTGTTCGCCAACATGGGCGAGATCGACGCCGCGCTCGATGCCGGCGTCGTGACCCTGCACACCAGGATCAAGGCCCGCTGGACCGAGATGAACGCCGCCGGCGAAGTCATCACCAAGGTCATCGACACGACTCCGGGCCGGATGAAGCTGGGCGCCCTGCTGCCGCACAACCCGAACATCGGCTACCGGCTGCTCGAGAAGAACCTGACCAAGAAGGAGATCGGCAACCTGATCGATCAGGTCTATCGTCACTGCGGTCAGAAGGCGACGGTCATCTTCGCCGACCAGATGATGCAGCTGGGCTTCCGCGAGGCGGCCAAGGCCGGCATCTCCTTCGGCAAGGACGACATCGTCATCCCGGCCGCCAAGGCCACCCTGGTCGCGGACACCCGCACCCAGGTCGAGGAGTATGAGCAGCAGTACGCCGACGGCCTGATCACCAAGGGCGAGAAGTACAACAAGGTCGTCGACGCCTGGGCCAAGGCCACGGACAAGATCGCCGACGCGATGATGGGCGAGATCGCCCAGCCGCGCGTGCTCGCCAAGGGTCAGAACCCGGACATCAACTCGGTGTTCATGATGGCCAACTCGGGCGCCCGCGGTTCGCAGGCGCAGATGAAGCAGCTGGGCGGCATGCGGGGCCTGATGGCCAAGCCGTCGGGCGAGATCATCGAGACGCCGATCATCTCGAACTTCAAGGAAGGCCTGACCGTCCTCGAATACTTCAACTCCACCCACGGCGCCCGCAAGGGTCTGGCCGACACCGCGCTGAAGACCGCCAACTCCGGCTATCTGACGCGCCGTCTGGTCGACGTGGCGCAGGACTCGATCGTCACCGAGGACGATTGCGGCTCGACCCGGGGCATCACCCTGCGCGCCGTGGTCGAAGGCGGCGACGTGCTGGTCTCGCTGGGGCAGCGGGTCCTGGGCCGTTATGCGGCCGAGGACATCAAGGAGCCGGGCGGCGACAAGATCCTGTTCCCCGCCGACACCTACCTGCAAGAGGAAGAAGTCGAGATCATCGACCAGGCCGGCGTCCAGTCGGTCAAGGTCCGCTCGGCCCTGACCTGCGAGGCCGAAGCCGGCATCTGCGCCTACTGCTACGGGCGTGATCTGGCGCGCGGCACCAACGTCAACATCGGCGAAGCCGTCGGCGTCATCGCGGCGCAGTCCATTGGCGAGCCGGGCACCCAGCTGACGATGCGGACCTTCCACATCGGCGGCACCGCGCAGGTGGCGGAGACCTCGTTCTACGAGGCGACCAACGCCGGCGTGGCGAAGATCGCCGGCCCGACCGTCAAGGCGGCCCACGGCGATCTGGTGGCCATGAGCCGCAACGTCACCATCACGATCGTGGTCGACGGCAAGGACCGGGAAACCCACAAGCTGCCCTACGGCGCCCGCCTCCGGGTCACCGAGGGCGCCGAGGTCAAGCGCAGCCAGCGTCTGGCCGAGTGGGACCCCTACACCTCTCCGATCCTGACCGAAGTCGGCGGCGTGATCCGCTTCGAGGACCTGGTCGAGGGCCTGTCGGTCCGCGAGGAAACCGACGAGGCGACGGGCATCGCCCAGCGCGTCGTCTCCGACTGGCGCGCCAGCCCTCGTGGTGCGGACCTGCGTCCGGCCATGGGCGTCACCAAGGGCGACGAATACGCCAAGCTGGCCTCGGGCTCCGACGCCCGTTACCTGCTGCCGGTGGGCGCGGTCCTGTCCGTGAACAACGGTGACGTGGTCAAGCCGGGCGAGATCATCGCCCGCGTGCCGACCGAGGGCGCCAAGACCCGCGACATCACCGGCGGTCTGCCGCGGGTGGCCGAGCTGTTCGAAGCCCGTCGTCCCAAGGACTGCGCAGTCATCGCCGAGATGGACGGCCGCGTCGAATTCGGGCGCGACTACAAGAACAAGCGCCGCATCAAGATCACGCCCGAGCCCAATGCGGACGGCGTGCAGGGCGAGGCGGTCGAGTTCCTGATCCCGAAGGGCAAGCACATCTCCGTCCACGACGGCGATCTGATCCAGAAGGGCGACTACATCATCGACGGCAACCCGGATCCGCACGACCTGCTGCGCATCCAGGGCGTCGAGGCGCTGGCCGAGTATCTGGTGAACGAAGTGCAGGAGGTCTATCGACTGCAGGGCGTGCCGATCAACGACAAGCACATCGAGGTGATCGTTCGCCAGATGCTGCAGAAGGTCGAGATCCTCGACTCCGGCGAAACCACCCTGATCCGTGGCGACACGGTCGAGGTGGCCGAGGCGGTGCTCGAGAACCAGAAGGTCGAGAAGCGCGGCGGCCGTCCGGCCACCACCCAGCCCGTCCTGCTGGGCATCACCAAGGCGTCGCTGCAGACCCGCAGCTTCATCTCGGCGGCGTCCTTCCAGGAGACCACCCGCGTCCTCACCGACGCCTCGGTCAACGGCAAGAAGGACACGCTGGAAGGCCTGAAGGAAAACGTCATCGTCGGCCGGCTGATCCCGGCGGGCACCGGCGCCTACCTCCGGGCCCTGCAGAAGGTCGCCAACCAGCGCGACGCCGAACTGACGTCGCAGCGGGAAGAGGCCATCGAGCCGCTCCCCGCCGACCTGGCGCTGGAGCTGGAGAACAGCGAAGGCTGATCTCCGGGTCCGGACTGAACTGAAGAGGGCGGCGCCGGCGACGGGGCCGCCCTTTTCTTTTGCTCAGTTCCTGTTGAAGCTGGCGACCTCACGGAGATCCGCCATGACCCTGACGCCGCTTCCGTCCTTCCGCCTCGACGGCAAGCGCGCCCTGGTCACAGGAGGCGGGCGGGGGATCGGTGCGGCCGGCGCCGAGGTCTTCGCCCAGGCGGGGGCCGCCGTGACCCTGTGCGGCCGCACGGCCGCCGACCTGGACGCGCGAGTGCGCGAAATTCGCGAGGCGGGGTTCGAGGCCGAGGCCCTCGTGCTGGATGTCACCGACATTGCCGCGGTCCGCCGTGAGGTGTCGGCCCACGGTCCCTTCGATATCCTGTTGAACAACGCTGGCGTGAACCGAATTCGTCCGATCACCGAGGTGACCGAAGAGGACTATGACGCGGTTCTCGATCTCAATCTGAAGTCCGCCCTGTTCGTCGCCCAGGCGGTGGCGAAGGGGCTTCTGGAGGCGGGCAGGCCCGGCTCAATCATCAATGTCTCGTCGCAGATGGGCCATGTCGGCGGCGGCGGCCGGTCGCTGTACAGCGCCTCGAAATGGGGTCTCGAAGGTCTGACCCGCTGCATGGCCATCGACCTGGCGCCCCACGGCATTCGGGTGAACACGATCTGCCCGACCTTCATCGACACCGCCATGACGCGCCCTATCCTCGACACGCCGGGGACGCGCGATTTCGTGCTGAGCCGGATCAAGCTGGGGCGGCTTGGCCGGATGGACGAGCTGGCCGGCGCCCTCCTGCTGCTGGCCTCGGACGCCTCGACCCTGATGACGGGGAGTTCCGTGATGGTCGACGGGGGCTGGACCGCCGGTTGACCACTTCCGCCTGAACAGGACGCCGGGCGGGTGAGGCGGGGGAGGGTCAGTCTTCTTCCATCTCGCGGACGCGGTCGCGGCGGGTGCGGACGTTGCTGGTCGAGTCCGGCCGCAGGGACGGATCCAGATGTGCTCCGGCCACGCCCATGCCGAAATTGGAGCCGGGGCCGTCCTGGGGGCCGACCACGCCGACCCCACCCCTGAGGGGACGGCGGCGCTCCTCGTACAGGGCCAGGGCGCGGGCGCCTTCACGGGCGAAGCGGGCGTCGCGTTCCGGATCGCCCGTGCCGCTGATCGGCGGGGCGGCGGCGGCGCGCTCCCCGAGTCGGTCGTCACAGATGGCCCGTTCGGCGGGCGTCAGCAGCCGTGGACTGGCGCAACCTACCGGACTGGTCCGCAGCCCGCGCCCGACCCGATCGCCCATGGTTTCGGGTCGGACCCTCCACGCCGCCGTGCCGACATCCGCCGGCGGGGCGGGAGCGCCTGGCGCGCCGGGGCGAGGAGAGGGGGGAGCGACCTGCTCGCCGTCCTCGGCGGATCCGGTCGGACCGGCGGTGTCGGTGGGGCTGGTCCCGGCGTCATTGATGCTCAGTGTGCGGTTCTCGGGCGGCGGCGCGTCCCGCGTCCTGGCCGCTTCTCCCCGCAGCAGGGGGCGGGGCTCGATCTCGGCGTAGATCGCCGAAAAGGGGAAGGGATCGCCGTGAGGCTCTTCCACGCCGTAGTGCCGCGGCGGCTCGAAGGCCTTGAACCCGACGTAGCCGAGCACGAGGACATGCAGGCCCACCGACAGGAGCACGATCGCCGGCTTGCGCCAGCGTTCGGCCCGTGACGGCCAGACAAGCCTGAGTTCCCGCATCGGTCCTCCGCACCTCCACCCCCAGTTGAAGGGCCGAGCGTGGCGGTATTGCGGCTTCTCCCGAGGCGGGCGATTCCCGGCCGTGACCGGACCGCATGATCATCGGCGGGGAACTGGCGGGTTGGGGTTTCGGACCGCCGTCGATTACGATCACGACTGTCCGACGGCCTCCCCGTTTCGCCCTGGGGATCGCCAGTCCCGGCAACTCGTGTGGCGGAGGGCGGTCAGGAGGTTGCAAGGCCTTTCGCGACAGCGGCCGCCGCCCTTGACCCCGGGCCCCTCCCGGCGTAGAAGCCGCCCACTTTCGAGGCGGGCGCGTCAGCATTCGTCGGGATCGTGACAATCGAACGCTCGGGCTGTCGCCCGCCGGAACGCCCGAAGCGCGCGTTCCGGCTTTTCTGTTTGTCGCGGCCTCTGCTCGAAACCAAACCCGGGACGGCGCCGCCGGCGTCATCCGAAAAGAAGGCTCACCGGGGCGCTCCGGCCGAAAGGCACACGCCCCCATCGATTAGAAGAGAACGAGTACTCGATGCCGACTATCAACCAGCTGATCCGCAAGCCGCGCCAACCCAAGCCGGTCCGCAACAAGGTCCCGGCGCTGAAGGGCTGCCCGCAGCGCCGCGGCGTCTGCACCCGCGTCTATACGACGACCCCGAAGAAGCCGAACTCGGCGCTGCGTAAGGTCGCCAAGGTGCGTCTGACCACGGGCATCGAAGCCGTGTGCTACATCCCCGGCGAAGGCCACAATCTGCAGGAGCACTCGGTGGTCCTGATCCGCGGCGGCCGCGTCAAGGACTTGCCCGGCGTGCGCTACCACATCCTGCGCGGCGTGCTCGACACCCAGGGCGTCAAGGACCGCAAGCAGCGCCGTTCGCACTACGGCGCCAAGCGTCCGAAGTAAGCGAAGACCCACCAGATTTTCCCGGCCCGTCCGGGGACCCAGAGACCGTTTCAGAAGGCCCAGCCCATGTCCCGTCGTCACCGCGCACAGAAGCGCGAAGTCCTGCCGGATCCCAAGTTCAAGGATCTGACCGTCACCAAGTTCATGAACTACGTCATGTACGAGGGCAAAAAGGCCGTCGCCGAAAACATCGTCTACGGCGCGTTCGACATCCTGGCCGACAAGAAGAAGGACCAGGAGCCCGTCGCGACCTTCCACACCGCGCTGGAAAACGTCGCCCCGGCGGTCGAGGTCCGTTCGCGTCGCGTCGGCGGCGCCACCTACCAGGTGCCGGTCGAGGTTCGCCCGGATCGCCGCAAGGCCCTGGCCATCCGCTGGCTGGTCAACGCCGCCCGCAAGCGCGGCGAGAACACCATGACCGAAAAGCTCGCCGCCGAGCTGCTGGACGCGTCGAACAACCGCGGCACCGCGGTCAAGAAGCGCGAAGACACCCACAAGATGGCCGAGGCCAACCGCGCCTTCAGCCACTACCGCTGGTAACCGCCTTCAAGGGGCCGCCTTCTTTCAACGAAGGTCGGCGGCTCCTATCTACCGACTATCCGGCGCGGGCGGTTTGAGCTAAATCGCCCGCGCCTGCTTATCCAGACAGACGCATATCTCCCCGAGGGCGCCGATCGCGTCCTGAACTCACTTTCCAAAGGGCGCCCGGCGCCCGTCTTACCCTCAAGGCACGCTTTCATGGCCCGCACGCACAAGATCGAGGACTACCGCAACTTCGGCATCATGGCCCACATCGACGCGGGCAAGACGACGACGACCGAGCGGATCCTGTATTACACCGGCAAGTCCCACAAGATCGGCGAAGTCCATGACGGCGCCGCCACCATGGACTGGATGGACCAGGAGCAGGAGCGCGGCATCACCATCACGTCCGCCGCGACGACCGCCTTCTGGAAAGAGAAGCGCCTCAACATCATCGACACCCCCGGCCACGTGGACTTCACCATCGAGGTCGAGCGTTCGCTGCGCGTCCTCGACGGCGCCGTGACCGTGCTGGACGGCAACGCCGGCGTCGAGCCGCAGACCGAGACCGTCTGGCGCCAGGCCGACAAGTACAAGGTTCCGCGCATCGTCTTCGTCAACAAGATGGACAAGATCGGCGCCGACTTCGACGCCTCTGTCCAGTCGATCCGCGACCGTCTCGGCGCCAAGGCCGTGCCGATCCAGTTCCCGATCGGCGCCGAGAGCTCGCTCTCGGGCCTGGTCGACATCGTCCGCATGAAGGCGGTGGTCTGGGACAACGACGGGCTCGGCGCGAACTTCCACGATGAAGAGATCCCGGCCGATCTGGTCGAGAAGGCGAACGCCGCCCGCCAGTACCTGATCGACAACGCCGTCGAACTCGACGACGAGGCGATGGAAGCCTACCTCGACGGCCAGGAGCCGTCGGAAGAGACGCTGAAGAAGTGCATCCGCAAGGCCGTGCTGACCGGCGCCTTCTATCCGATCCTGTGCGGCTCGGCGTTCAAGAACAAGGGCGTCCAGACCCTGCTCGACGCCGTCGTCGACTACCTGCCGTCGCCGGTCGACATCCCGCCGACCCCCGGCATCGACTTCCGCACCGAAGAGCCCGTCACCCGCAAGGCGTCGGACGACGAACCCCTGTCGGTTCTCGCCTTCAAGATCATGGACGACCCCTTCGTCGGCTCCCTGACCTTCTGCCGCATCTATTCCGGCAAGATGGAAACGGGCATGGCGCTGCTGAACTCGAGCCGCGACAAGAAGGAACGCGTCGGCCGCATGCTGCTGATGCACTCCAACGACCGCCAGGACATCAAGGAAGCCTACGCCGGCGACATCGTCGCCCTGGCCGGCCTGAAGGAAACCCGCACCGGCGACACCCTGTGCGACCCGATCAAGTCGCCGGTCATCCTCGAGAAGATGGAATTCCCGGCCCCCGTGATCGAGATCTCGGTCGAGCCCAAGACCAAGGCTGACCAGGAGAAGCTGGGCGTCGCCCTGGCCAAGCTGGCCTCGGAAGACCCGTCCTTCACCGTCTCGACCGACCACGAGTCGGGCCAGACCATCCTCAAGGGGATGGGAGAGCTGCACCTCGACATCAAGATCGACATCCTGCGCCGCACCTACAAGGTCGACGCCACCATCGGCGCGCCGCAGGTGGCCTACCGTGAATCGCTCGGCCGCAAGGTCGACATCGACTACACGCACAAGAAGCAGACCGGCGGCACGGGCCAGTTCGCCCGCGTCATGATCACCTTCGAGCCGGGCGAGCCCGGGTCGGGCTTCGTGTTCGAGAGCCAGATCGTCGGCGGCGCCGTGCCCAAGGAATACATCCCGGGCGTCCAGAAGGGCCTCGAGTCCATCAAGGACAGCGGCCTGCTGGCCGGCTTCCCGCTGATCGACTTCAAGGCGACCCTGACGGACGGCAAATACCACGACGTCGACTCCAGCGTGCTGGCGTTCGAGATCGCGGCCCGCGCCGCCTTCCGCGAACTGAAGGAGAAGGGCGCGCCCAAGCTGCTCGAGCCGATCATGGCGGTCGAGGTCGTGACCCCGGAAGACTACCTGGGTTCGGTCATCGGCGACCTGAACGGCCGTCGCGGCATGATCCAGAGCCAGGACATGCGCGGCAACGCCACGGTGGTGAACGCCTTCGTGCCGCTGGCCAACATGTTCGGCTATGTGAACACGCTTCGCGGCATGTCGCAGGGCCGCGCGGTCTTCACCATGCAGTACGACCACTACGAGCCGGTGCCGCAGCACGTCGCCGACGAAGTGATCAAGAAGTATTCCGCCTAAACCCTGTACCCGGCGGGCCCCGGCCCGCCGGGGCCCCTGAAAACCAAGGACCAAGCCCCCTGTTCAGGGGACGGAGAGAAGAGAATGGCCAAGGAAAAGTTCGAACGCACCAAGCCGCACTGCAACATCGGCACGATCGGTCACGTGGACCATGGCAAGACGACGCTGACGGCGGCGATCACGATGACGCTGGCCAAGGCCGGCGGCGCCAAGGCGATGAACTAC
>NZ_DASPLR010000052.1:0-11205 GCF_035627475.1 Brevundimonas sp.
GGTGATCCGGCAAGGCCCGAATGTCAGGGCCGCCAGCCGGAGGGCGCGTGGAAAACGGCTACGCGGGGCAGTCTGTCTCGTCGAAACGGTAAACTACAAACACATCCGGGCGAGGCCCGGCTGTCCCGCACCCTCCCCACCCTTCCGCGGCTCCCGCCCCGGAGGACGCCGACGCATGCCTGATCCTCAGCCCAACGGAGACCACCGATGAAACCTCGCCGACCCCGCCGCACCCGACGCAAGGACCGCCAGAGTTGGGCCGCCCAGCACTGGCGCCTTCAGGAGATCGCCGAGGGGCGACTGGAGCCGCATTTCGAGCACGAGGTTCTCTTCCGCTGGACTCTCGACCACCGGGGCGTCGCCAATCCCCACGCCTTCATCCTGCCCGCCATGCTGTTCCTGGCCGCCACCGTGACCAGGCCGCTGCCCCGCAGCTTGAGCGAGGGACCGGCCCCCGCCGCTCCCGGAACCGCGCCGTCACGGCCCGGCCTCCCCGGGACGGCCGGGGGAGACCGCGATCTCCTCACCCGCGCGGTTGTTCCCTCGCCTCCCTCGGCCTAGGAACAATCCTCCCGACCCGACCCTGCGGAAGCCTTCGCCGACATGCCCGACCATACCGACAAACAGACCTTCTCCGACGAGGACGCGCTGGAGTTCCACCGCAGCCCCCAGCCGGGCAAGATCTCGATGGCCCCGATCAAGCCGATGGCGACGCAGCGGGATCTGTCGCTGGCCTATTCGCCGGGCGTCGCCGTGCCGGTTCTGGCCATCGCAGAGGATGTCGACAAGGCCTACGACTTCACCTCCAAGGGCAATCTGGTCGCCGTCATCTCCAACGGCACGGCCATCCTCGGCCTCGGCAACCTCGGCCACATGGCCTCCAAGCCGGTGATGGAGGGCAAGTCTGTCCTGTTCAAACGTTTCGCCGACGTCGACAGCTTCGACGTCGAGGTGAAGACCACCGACCCCGACGAGTTCGTCACCGTGGTCAAGAACATCGGCGACACCTGGGGCGGCATCAACCTGGAGGACATCAAGTCTCCGGAATGTTTCGAGATCGAGGCCCAGCTGCAGGACCTGCTGGACATTCCGGTCTTCCACGACGACCAGCACGGCACCGCCATCATCTCCACCGCCGGCCTGATCAACGCCGCAGAGCTCGCCGGCAAGAAGCTCGAGGATCTCAAGGTGGTCCTGTCCGGCGCGGGCGCGGCGGGCCTGTCCTCGATCGGCCTGATGAAAGCCGCCGGGGTCCGCCACGAGAACACCGTCATCGTCGACCGCGAGGGCGTCGTCTACCGGGGCCGGCCCAACATCGACCAGTGGAAGGCGGCCCACGCCACCGACACGCCGCACCGCACCCTGGCCGAGGCCATGGTCGGCGCCGATGTCGTCCTGGGCCTGTCGGCCAAGGGCGCGATCACCAGGGAGATGGTCGCCTCCATGGCGCCCAATCCGATCATCTTCGCCATGGCCAACCCGGACCCGGAGATCACGCCCGAGGACGTGCTGTCGGTGCGCTCCGACGCCATCATCGCCACCGGCCGCTCGGACTACGTCAACCAGGTCAACAACGTGCTGGCCTTCCCCTATCTGTTCCGCGGCGCCCTCGATGTCCGCGCCCGCCAGATCAATCACGAGATGAAGGTCGCCTGCGCCCAGGCTCTCGCCGCCCTCGCCCGCGAGGACGTGCCCGACGAGGTCGCCGCCGCCTACCGCGGCCGCAAGCTGAAGTTCGGCCGCGACTACATCATCCCGACCCCCTTCGACCCGCGCCTGATCTGGTACATCCCGCCGTTCGTGGCCCAGGCCGCCATGGACACCGGCGTGGCGCGCAGGCCGATCGAGGACATGGACGCCTACCGCACCCGGCTGCGCTCGCGCCTCGATCCGTCGGCGGCCCTGATGCAGAACATCTCCGGCGCCGTGCGGGCCGGGCCGAACAAGCGCGTCGTCTTCGCCGAGGGCGAGGAGACGGCCGTGATCCGCGCCGCCTGGGGCTTCAAACAGGCCGAGCTGGGCACCCCGATCCTGCTCGGCCGCGAGGAGCTGATCCGCAAGAACGCCGCCGAGGCCGGGCTGAATTTCGACGAGATGGGCATCGAGATCGTCAACGCCCGCATCTCGGAGCACAACGCCGACTACGTCGACTGGCTGTACGCCCGCCTGCAGCGCCGCGGCTATCTGCGCCGCGATGTGCAGCGGATGATCAACCAGGACCGCAACTATTTCGCCGCCGCCATGTGCGCCCGCGGCCAGGCCGACTGCATGGTCACCGGCGTGACCCGCAATTTCAACATGGTGCTCAAGGAGGTCCGCCGCGTGCTGGACGTCCGCGAGCGAATGATCGGCCTGTCGATCCTGCTGGCCAGGGGGCGGACCCTGTTCGTGGCCGACACCTCGATCCACGAGCTGCCGGGCGCCCAGGATCTCGCCGACATCGCCATCCAGGCCGCCGCCACCGTGCGCCGGCTCGGCCGCAACCCGCGCGTCGCCTTCCTCAGCTATTCGACCTTCGGCAATCCGCCCGGCGACCGCGGCGAGATGATCCGCGAGGCCATCCGGATCCTCGACGCCAAGGGGGTGGATTTCGAATACGAGGGCGAGATGCCGGCCGAGCTGGCCCTCGATCCCGAGGCCCGCGCGGCCTATCCGTTCATGCGCCTGTCCAAGGACGCCAACGTCCTCGTCATGCCCGGCATCCATTCGGCCTCGATCTCGACCCGACTGGTCCAGGCCCTCGGCGGCGCCACCGTCATCGGCCCCCTGCTGGTCGGCCTCGAGCGCTCGGTCCAGATCGTCTCCCTCGGCGCCTCGGTCAGCGAGATCATCACCGCCGCCACCTTCGCCGCCTACGAGGAAGGGGCCATGGGGGAGGAATGAGCCGGAGGCCAAAAATCCTGACTTCCAGCTTCCTCGCCGGTCAGCCTGGCGCCACGGTCGCTCGTTTCAGCCGCTGGTTCCGGCGCTCCAGGAACCAGCACAGGATGACGGCCGGTATGCCCACCAGCGCGGTGCCCGCGAAGAACAGGGCGTAGGCGGTCATCAGCGAATGGCCCTGTTCGAGACTCTCCACCGCCACGCCCGAGAAGCCCTTCAGGAACTTGCCCAGCAGGGCGTAGAACGAACTGAGAAGGGCGTACTGGGTAGCGGTGTAACCGATGCCGGTCAGGCTGGACATGTAGGCGACCAGGGCCGCTCCCGCGAAACCTTCCGAGAAATTCTCGACGAACAACACGCCCGCGAACATCGGTGTCGACAGGCCGGCCACCGCCATCAATGTGTAGCCGAGGTTCGACATCGGCCCGATCAGGGCGCCGAGCAACAGCGTCGGACCGAAGCCGAAACGCACTGCGCTCAGCCCGCCCGCCGCGACGCCCACGAAAGCCGCGATCAGGCCGACGCTCAGCCGCATGGCGCCGATCGCCTCCTTGGTCAGGCCCAGATCGATGTAGAAGGGCCCGACCATCGGCCCCATCACGAAGTCCGGCAGCCGGTAAAGGCTGATGGCGGCCAGCATCAGAAATGCCGCGGCCTTGTGGGTCTTCAGGAAGTTGAGAAAGGGGCCGACCACGACGTCGAACATTCCCCGAAGCGTCCACGGCGGCGCGCCCCCCGTGGCCGCCGCAATCTCGCGCCGGTCGACCGGCTCTTTCGCGAACAGGGTCGCGCCGATGGCGATGACCATGGCCGCTCCCCAGATCGCATAGGCGCCGTTCCACCCGAACCAGCTGGCGAAGAAAAGGATGAGGGCGTTGCCCGCAAGAATCGCGGAGCGGTAGCCCAACTGATAGGCCGAGGTCAGCAGGCCCATGTCCTCATCGCTCTCGGCGCTTTCAATACGCCAGGCATCGACGACGATGTCCTGTGTCGCCGAGGCGAAGGCGGTGACCAGGGCCGCCGCTCCCAGCGCAGTCAGTCCGCCTTCCGGCCCGATGATCGCCATGGCGATCAGGGCGCCGCCGACCACCGCCTGGGACAGGAGCATCCAGCCGCGTCTGCGTCCCAGTCGACCAATCAAGGGCACATCGAACCGGTCCACCACGGGGGCCCAGATGAATTTGAAGGAATAGGCGAGCCCGACCCACGAAATGAACCCGATGGCCGACAGGGTCACATCGCCCTCCGCCAGCCAGATACTGAGGGTGGCGCCCGTCAACAGGAACGGCAGGCCGGATCCGAAGCCCAGCAGCAGGGTAATCAGGACCCGTCCCTGACCCAACGCCCTGAAAACGTCTCTCGCCCCCGCCTTGCGCGGCGCGGCTGGCGTTGTGCTGTCGGTCATCGGGCGTCCCTCGTGCGACGCCCCCCGGCGTCCTCTATGCGACGGCGACCTTGGCGCGGTCCGCGCTTTTCGTCCAGCGGGCCAGTGAGGCGCGCAGGGCGTCGAGCTCGAGCGGCTTGACCAGATGATCGTCCATGCCGGCTTCGAGACAGGCGCGGCGGTCCTCGGCGAAGGCGTTGGCGGTCAGGGCCACGATCGGGGTCTCGTCGCCGCGGGCGCGGATGGCGCGGGCGGCGCTGGGGCCGTCCATGCCGGGCATCCGCATGTCCATGAAGACGAGATCGTAGCGGGCCCGCTTCAGCGCATCGAGCGCCTCGTGGCCGCTGGCGGCGGTCTCCACCGCGCAGCCCTCGCGGCGCAGCAGCGTCGCGGCCAGCAGGGCCCCGACCGGATTGTCCTCGACCAGCAGCACCCGGATGCCCGAGAACCGGGTCAGGGCGACGCGGTCGTCCTCCGGCGGAGGCGGCGGCGGACCGGGCTGCATGGCCTGCTGCGCACCCGAGGCGGCGAGCACACGCTCGGCCACCGAGGCGCGGCGCAGCGGCTTGATCAGATAGCCGTGGAAGCCGGCCGAGCGGTAGCGTGCGATCAGATCGCGCTCCGACGGCTTGAGCAGGACGATGGCGCGGGCGTCGAGAGGCCGGGGGACGAGGCTCAGCCCGGCGGGGCGCGCGGCGTGGTCGATCAGGATCACGGGCGCCTTGGCCGAGACCACGCCGCCCGAGGCCTCGATCTGGGCCGCCGCGGCGGCGCGCACGAAGGGGTCCGGGCTGACCACGGCGACGGTCTGGCCGGCCAGCGACAGACTCCGTTCCGGCGCCCCCTTCACGGCGGGGAATACCGCCTCGAAGCGGAACCGGGCGCCGGGGCCGTCGGGCCGGTCGCCGACGCTGACCGTTCCGCCCATGGCGTGCGCCAGCTTGCGCACCACCGCCAGGCCGAGACCGGCCCCGCCGAAACGGCTGGCGTCCGAGGAGTCGACGTGACCGAACTCCTCGAAGATGCGGCCACGCGCCTCGACCGGCACGCCGGGGCCGGTATCGTCGACGATAAAGGCCAGCTTCGGCCGCTTGAGCGATCCGCCCGAGCGCTCGACCGTGATGCGGACGCCGCCGGTCTCGGTGAATTTCACGGCGTTGCCGGCGAGGTTGAACAGCACCTGCCGCAATCGGCCCTCGTCGGCCATGACGTCGACGGCCTCGGGCGCCACCGACCAGGCGATCTCCAGTCCCTTGTCGTGCGCCTTGGGGCTGAGCAGCTCGGCCACGCCGCGCACCAGGGTCTCGATGTCGACCGAGGCGGCGTCGAACTCCAGCCGGTCGGCTTCCAGCCGGGCGTAGTCGAGCAGGTCGTTGACCAGGCCCAGCAGGTGTTCGGCCGAGGAGCGGGCGGCCTCGGCGTAGGCGCGCTGCGCGCCGTCGAGCCGTGTCCGCTGCAGCAGGCCCAGCATGCCGATGACGCCGTTCAGCGGCGTGCGCATCTCGTGGCTCATCAGGCGCAGAAACTGCTGTTCGGCCCCTTCCGCCGCCGGAGCGTCCGCTGTCGCCCTGTCCGGAACCGCCGTCGTGCTGCGCGCCATTCGCCATCCCCCTTGGGTGGTAACCATGCGGGGCAATCTCTTAAGGCTGGTTCAAGCGGGTGGGTTAAGGAAGTCTGAGGTCACCAGGCCGGCGCCTCCGGGCGACGTCCCTCGCGCCCGCCCTCCTGCCGTTCGAAGTCGGCCTGGGCCCCGACGCTGGAGCGGCGATGAACCAGCGCCTCGGCGATGTGCCGGCGCAGAACCCCGTCGCAGCCGTCGAGGTCGGCGATGGTGCGGGCCAGCCGCAGCGTCCGCGTCCAGCCCCGCGCCGTCAGGCCGCCTGCCTCGCCGGCCCGCATCAGCAGGGCCCGGCCCGCCTCGTCGGGCGTGGCGAACCGGTCCAGCGTCTCGCCGGAGGCGCGCGCGTTGATCGCCTGATCGTACGAGGTTTCCGGATCGATGCCGGCGGCGCGCAGCCGGTCCTGCTGCATCGCCCGGGCGGCGTGGACACGCGCGGCGGCCTCGGCCGTGCCCTCGGCGGGCGGCGGCAGGGCCATGTCGGCGGCGGTGACCGGGGGCGTCTCCACCGTCAGGTCGATACGGTCGAACATCGGCCCGGAGATGCGGTTCTGATAGTCGCGCTGGCAGCGGGGCGCCTTGCCGCAGGCGCCCTTTCCCCCGCCGCCCATGCCGCAGCGGCACGGGTTCATCGCCGCCACCAGCTGGAAACGCGCCGGATAGCGGACGTGGGCGTTGGCGCGGGCCACCACGATCTCGCCCGTCTCAAGCGGCTGGCGCAAGGAATCGAGCGCCTGGGCCGAATACTCGGGCAGCTCGTCGAGGAAGAGCACGCCGTTGTGGGCGAGCGACGCCTCGCCGGGCCTGGCGCGCAGCCCGCCGCCGGTCAGGGCCGCCATGGAGGCCGAATGGTGCGGGCTGCGGAATGGCCGGTCGCGGGTCAGGGCCCCGCGCTCGATCAGCCCGGCCACCGACCAGACCATCGAGGTCTCGAGCAGTTCCTTCGGCGTGAGCGGCGGCAGCAGGCCGGGCAGGCGCGCCGCCATCATCGACTTGCCGGAGCCGGGCGGGCCGACGAACAGCAGGTTGTGGCCGCCGGCCGCGGCGATCTCCAGCGCCCGCTTGGCGCTCTCCTGGCCCTTGACCTCGTTGAGGTCGGGCACGCGGTCCCCGGACCGCATCGCGCCCGGCTCGGGCCGGCGCAGCACCTGCACCCCCTTGAAGTGATTGACCAGGCCGATCAGGGAGCGCGGCGCCAGCACCGCCACATCGCCCGCCCAGGCCGCTTCGGGCCCGTTGGCCTCCGGGCAGATCAGGCCCAGACCCATGGCGTCCGCCGCCACGGCGGCCGGCAGGGTTCCGCCCACCGGCGCGATCTGGCCGTCCAGTCCCAGTTCGCCCACGGCGGCCCAACCGGTCAGGACGTCGGCCGGGATGACGCCCATCGAAGCCAGCAGGGCCAGGGCGATCGGCAGGTCGAAATGGCTGCCCTCCTTGGGCAGGTCGGCGGGCGCCAGATTGGCGATGATCCGCTTCGACGGCATGGCCAGGCCGATCCCGGCGAAGGCCCCGCGCACCCGTTCGCGGCTCTCGGCCACAGCCTTGTCGGCCAGGCCGACGATCGTGAAGGACGGCTGGTCGCTGGACAGCTGTTGGACCTGCACGTCAACGCGCCGGGCGTCGACACCCTCGAAGGCCACCGTGACGACGCTGGCCACCATCGGCCCCTCCCGCGATCCAGACGAGAACGAACCATGAACCGGCGGGGTTTACAAGAGCGGCGTTACGCGACGGCGCGCCTGCGCTCGATCGCGTCCCACATCAGGGCGGCCGCGTCGACGCCGGTGAAGCGCTTCAGCTGCTGGGCCCCGGTCGGCGAGGTGACGTTGATCTCGGTCAGCCAGCCGCCGATCACGTCGATGCCGACGAAGACGAGGCCGCGCGCCTTCAGCGTCGGGCCGATGGCGGCGCAGATCTCGCGGTCGCGGTCGGTCAGTTCGACCGGCGCGGCGGTGCCTCCGACCCGCAGATTGGAGCGCACCTGGTCCTTGGCCGGGATGCGGTTGATGGCCCCCACCGGCTCGCCGTCGATCAGGATGATCCGCTTGTCGCCCTTCGAGACCGCGGGGATGAATTTCTGGATCACCAGCGGGTCGCGCGAACCCATGGCGTGAATCTCGACCAGGGCGTCGAGGTTGGGGTCGTCCGCCTTCAGCCGGACCACGCCCGAACCGGCCGCGCCGTGCAGGGGCTTGAGCACGACCTCGCAGTGGCGGCGATGGAAGTCGGCGAGGGCGACGGGATCGGACGACACCAGGGTGGGGGGCGTCAGCCCGGGGAAGCGGGTGACCAGCAGCTTCTCGGGCGCCGAGCGCACCTCGGCCGGGTCGTTCACCACCAGCGTCTTCGGATGCACCGTCTCGAGCAGGTAGGTGGCGGTGACATAGGCCATGTCGAAGGGCGGGTCCTGGCGCATCAGGATCACGTCCACGTCGCGCGACAGGTCGAGCCGGACCTCCTCGCCATAGGTGAAGTGATCGCCCACCGTCGGCCGCAGCGTCACCGGACGGGCGCGGCAGGACAGCCGCCCGTCCTCCAGCGCCAGGGTGCGGAAGTCGTAGATCCACACCGGATAGCCCCGATTCTGGGCCTCCATGGCCTGCAGGAAGGTGGTGTCGGACTCGATGTTGACCGCCTCGATGGGGTCCATCTGGATCGCGACTTTCAGCATGCCCTGTCCTTCCACGCGGTCGAGCCTTGGCTAATGGGCAGAGCGCGGGCGGGGCGCAACCCTAGTTCAGCTGCAGCCGCACCCGGTCGACCGACATGCGGCGGTGGACCTCGCCGGGATCGTCGAGCGAACGGGCCCGCGACAGGGCCTCCAGCGCCCCGGCCAGGGCGCCCTGCTTCTCGCGCGCCGCGGCGACGTCCAGCCACGGGCGGTGATCCTCGGGATCGAGCAGGGCCCGGCGCAGGGCCGAGCGCTCGGCGCCTTCGAAGTCCTGGGCCCGGATGGCGCGGCTGAACAGCACGTTCTGGAGGCGCAGCAGGGCCTGGCGGTCGCTGACCGGGGCCATCAGCACGTCGAGTCGGTCGGCCACATGCGGCGTCAGCCCGGCCCGCAGGGCGCGCCGGGTCAGTTCGGACGGCAGCACCAGCCGGCCCTGGCTGAACGGGTCCAGGGCCACCGGCCCGTCGGGGGTCTCGACCCGGAGCAGGAAATGGCCCGGGAAGTCGACGCCCTGCGCCCGCACCCCCGTTCGGCGCGCCGCGTCGAGGTAGAAGATCGCCAGGGTCGCCGACAGGCCGCGCCGGCGCTCGGCCACGTCGATCACGTCGGTGTTGCCCGGATGGTCGTAGTTGATCAGATCGCCGTTCAGCCGCAGGTCCGAGGCCATGGTTTCCGCCAAGGCGTCGTCGGGACCCTCGTCCGTGATCCGCTCGGCCAGCCGTTCGGCGGCGTTGTGCGCCAGGGTGCGGACGGGTTCGGGATCGCGGAAGGGGTAGTCGTGGATGGCGCAGGCTATGGCGGCCTCCAGCAGGGGGAAGGCGGCGTCGTCGGCCTGCCCGGCCTCCGTCAGTACGGATTCGGCTTCGTCGCGCGTCACGCCCGCTCCCTCCCGAACGGCTCCACGCCACGACGATGGCGCGGAAGGCGGCCCGGAGCCAGCGCCACCATATCGATTCGGAGCAGATGTCCGGCCAAGCTGGGTCTTTGACGCAACACCGCACGGCCCGCGGCGAGCAGCCGGTCGTACTGTTTCGCGGACAGGGCGGCGAGGGCCTGATCGAGGGTGGCGCGGCGCTTGACCTCGACCACCGCCAGCGTCCGGCCGCGCCGGGCGAGGATGTCGATCTCGCCGGCCCGGGTCTTGAGGCGGAAACCGAGCAGCTGATAGCCGCGGCTCATCAGCAGCAGGGCGGCCAGCCATTCCGAGCGGTGCCCCTCGCGGTGCGCCAGCCCGCCCAGCGCAATGCGCCAGCCGCGCTTCGCCGTCGCCACCCTCGGCGCCTTGAGGCGAACCGGGGGCGGGGCGCCGCTCACCGGCCCTGCAGCTCGAGCGCCCTCCGATAGAGCGGCTTGCGCGGCAGGTTCAGCGCCCTGGACACCTCGGCGGCGGCCTCACCGGGCGGCAGGCGGGTCATGGCTTCGGCGAGGGCCGCGTCGGCGTCGGCCTCCGAGGCGATTTCCGTCTCGCCGGGCCCGATCACGACGACGATCTCGCCCTTGGGCGACTGGCAGCGGGGATCGGCGGCCAGTTCGGGCAGGAGGCCGCGGATGCATTCCTCATAGAGCTTGGTGAGCTCGCGGGCCACGGCGGCGGGGCGAGGGCCCAGCACCGCGGCCATGTCCGCCAGGCTGTCGGCCAGGCGCGGGCCGCTTTCGAAGAAGACCAGCGTCTGGCGTCCGGTGCGCAGTTCCTCCAGCGCCGTCCTGCGCGCGCCGGACTTCGCGGGCAGGAAGCCGGCGAACAGCACCCGGTCGGCCGGCTGGCCGGCGATGCACAGCGCCGCCAGCAGGCTGGAGGGGCCCGGGATCGGGTGCACCGGCAGACCCTCGGCGATCACCGCCCGGGCGACGACGAAGCCCGGATCGCTGACCAGCGGCGTGCCGGCGTCGGAGACCAGCGCCACCACCGCCCCCTCGCGCAGCCGCTCGATGGCGATCTCCGCCGCCCGCGCCGAGGCGTGGTCGTCGCAGCGCTCGAGCCGGGCCTTCAGGCCATAGGCCGACAGCAGCTTGCCGGTCACCCGCGTGTCCTCGGCCAGCACGAGATCGGCGGCGGCCAGCACGTCCAGCGCCCGCAGCGTCATGTCGCGCAGGTTTCCGATCGGGGTGGCGACCAGATACAGGCCGGGCGCGACGGGGCGCGGCGGTGGGGCGGTCGGGGGAAAGGACGAGGGATCAGGCATCGGCGGGAGCGTGACAGCCGGGGCGGTCCGGCTCAAGGGCGACCCTTTCGAGCAGCAGCAGGGGCTCGGAGACGACAAAGTCTTCCGGATCCGGGGCGCGGCCGCGCCGGACCAGTTCGAGGTACATGCGCTCGCGGTCGAACAGGCGCTGGTACTCGCCGGTGACGAGGCCCCTGAGCCGGACGAGCTGCAGGGCGCGGATGAAGGTGCGGCGGTGGCGATGGCGGGCGGGGCGACGGGGTTGCATCGGGGGCTCCGGGAGTGAGGCGGGAGGCAGGCGGCGGGCGGCAGGCGCGGTTGTTCGTCCTCCGGAGCGTGAGCCGCGCAAGGTGGGGAGGGTGCGGGACAGCCGGGCCTCGCCCGGATGTGTTTGTAGTTTACCGTTTCGACGAGACAGACTGCCCCGCGTAGCCGTTTTCCACGCGCCCTCCGGCTGGCGGCCCTGACATTCGGGCCTTGCCGGATCACC
>NZ_DASPLR010000053.1:0-38675 GCF_035627475.1 Brevundimonas sp.
GGAGATGTTGCGGGTGCCGCCGGCCCCGGCCCCGGCCTGGTCGATCTCGGCCTGCATGGCCTCGAGCACCGCCGGATGCTGGCCCATGCCGAGATAGTCGTTGGAGCACCAGACCACGACGTCCTGCTCCGAGCCGTCCTCGCGGCGGCGGATGGCTTTGGGGAACTGGCCGCGCACGCGCTTCAGGTCGGCGAAGACGCGATAGCGCCCCTCGCGCCTGACCTGCTCCACGGCGGTCTCGAATGCGGCCTTGTAGTCGAACAAAGCGAACTGCCCTACGGCGGCGAAAACTTGCCGCGTGATGCGCCGATCGGTCCGATTTGTCCATGAATCGGACCGGACAAAACGCCGCAAAGCCCTAATTGATAACGGTTCTCACATTCTTTGGCCGCGATCGGCGGCCCTTCGGGATCTCCCGGCCCGACGCGGCTTCGGGGTCTACCCCTTCGGCAATTCGTCCAGCTTGCCGCGGAGCATCTGGAGGATGGCGGAGAAGTCGCGGCCGCCGTAGCCGAGGCCGTTGAACATCTGGAACAGGGCCTCGGTCTGGGCCCCAAGGGGGGTCGAGGCGCCGGATTTGGCGGCGGCGTCCTGGGCCAGTTTCAGGTCCTTGAGCATCATGGCGGCGGCGAAACCGCCGTCGTAGTTGCGGTTGGAGGGGGCGGTCGGGACCGGGCCGGGCCAGGGATAGTAGGTGGTGACGGACCAGCTCTGGCCCGAGGACTTGGCGACGATGTCGAACATCTTCACCGGGTCGAGACCGAGCTTCTCAGCCAGGCCGATGGCCTCGCAGGTGCCCAGCATGGTGATGCCGAGGATCATGTTGTTGCAGATCTTGGCCGCCTGCCCCGCCCCGTGGTCGCCGGCGCGGAAGGTGGCGCGGCTCATGGGTTCAAGCGCCGCCTCGATGCGGGCGAACTCGGGTTCGTCGCAGCCGACCATGAAGGCCAGGGTCCCGGCGTCGGCGGCCATGGTCCCGCCGGACACGGGCGCGTCGGCGAAGGCGTAGCCGGCGTCCTTCGCCAGGCCGGCGACCTTGCGGGCGGTGTCGACGTCGATGGTCGAACAGTCGAGCAGCAGGGCCGAGGTCGGGGCGTGGCCGATGACCTGTTCGGTGTAGACCTTGAGCACGTGCGGGCCGGCCGGGAGCATGGTGATGACGACGTCGGCCCCCTTGACGGCCTCGGCGACCGAGCCGACCGGGGTGCAGCCGTGTTCGGCGGCGCGATCGAGCGCGGCCTGGGAGAGGTCGAAGGCGAGGACGCGATGGCCCGCCTTCGCCTGGTTGGCCGCCATGCCGCCGCCCATGTTGCCGAGGCCGATGAAGGCGATGGTGTGGGTCATGGCGTCGTCTCCCGGGTATGCTTCGCGGAGGGATTAGCGGCTCGGCGGCGCGGACGCCAGACGGGTCCGGCTGCATGGTCGGGATGACAGGACATGCGTCTTCGTCTTCCGGGGCGGGAGCCGCGCAAGGTGGGGAGGGTGCGGGACAGCCGGGCCTCGCCCGGATGTGTGTGTAGTTTACCGTTTCGACGAGACAGGCTGCCCCGCGTAGCCGTTATCCACGCGCCCTCCGGCTGGCGGCCCTGACATTCGGGCCTTGCCGGATCACCGCCGGGGCCATTGCTGACCCCGACGCGGGGCGGACATGACGGCATGAAGCTGACGTCAGCAGTCCGCACTCCAATAGCGCGCGGCGAGCAAGCGGGCAGGATCCATCCCCGCCCTCGAGGACCCCCGGACTTTCCGTCATCCGGGCTTCATCGCTCGACCACAGCCCGCCGTCGTCGAGGAGCGTGGATCCGACGCCCTCCCCATCGACGGGATGGGCAATAGTATGGGCCGGGTTTTTACCAGGGCGCGTTCGTGACGCTGGCGCGGGGAGGATGCGCCGCGAAATCAGCGGCCTGGCTGTTCGAACTATGGAGACAGAGGCGGGATTTGCAGCGCAGCAATTCCCGCTTTCGTCATCCCGGGGGCGCGAAGCGGACCCCGGGACAGGGCGGCGCCGAAGGCGATCTGTTCAGGCAGGCTGGTTCAGCAGAGGCGCTCCCGACAGGGTCGCGCTCGCGCGCGCCGCCCTGTCCCGGGGTCGGCGCGGCTGCGCCGCTTGCCCCGGGATGACGAAAGGGAGGGGGATCGGCGCCGCCGCCTCCGCCAGGCTTTCGCCCCAAGCCTCAGTTCTGCGGAGTGGTGGGGGTGACGACGGCGGGGCCGGTCGGCGCCGGAGCGGGGACGGGCGCGGGGACCTCGCGTTCGATGATCACGGGCTCGGCGGCGCGGGCCTGGGCGGCGCGGGCCTCGGCGGCGGCGACCGCGGCGTTGGCGTTGGCGCGGGCGATGTCGACGCTGGCCTGGGCGCCGGCGACCTGGCCCGCCACCAGGGCCTGATCGGCCTGGGCCTGGGCCTCGGCGGCGTCGAGGCGGGCGTCCAGCAGGGCCTCGTCCGTCGTGGGCTCCGAGCCGCGGGCGAACAGGATCCACAGCACCGCCAGCAGCACGAGTCCGCCGAGAATGCCGGCGATCCACCAGCCGGTGTTGGACTCGCGCACCACGACCGTCTCGACGCTCTCGGTCACCACGCCCGGGCCGGCGACGACGGTTTCCACGGTGTCGACGCGGTCGCCCGGACCGATGGGGCGGCGCGGATCGAGGTTCGGATCGTACTGGGTCACGGGCAGTCCTCCATTGGACTGCCGCAACGGCTGCGGTTGCGGTCCGTTCCGCCCGTTAACCCACCCGGCGCAGGACCAGGGCGCTCCAGGCGTCGCGGTGGATGCGGCGCTCGAGGACGAAGCCGCGCGACAGATAGGCGGCGGTGACGCGGCGCTCCTGGGTGCGCAGCAGGCCGGACAGGATGGCCACGCCGCCGAGCCTGAGCGCCTCCTTGATGTCTTGGGACAGGCTGACCAGGGGCGGGGCGAGGATGTTGGCGAAGACGAGGTCGTAGGGCCCCTGCCCCCGCACCTTGCGGTCGTTGAGGCCGAAGGCGTGGACGAAGCGGGCGTTGGCCTGGTTGAGCTTCGCATTCTCGTTGGCGATGCGCACCGAGGGCGCGTCGATGTCGGTGCCGAGCGCGACCCTGGAGCCGGTCTTGGCGGCGGCGATGGCGAGGATGCCGGTGCCGCAGCCGACGTCGAGCACGCGCTCGAACCGCTCGCGCTTGAGCAGCTCGTCGAAGGCGACGAGGCAGCCGACGGTGGTGCCGTGATGGCCGGTGCCGAAGGCCGCGCCGGCGTCGATCTTGAGATTGACGGTGTTCTTCGGCACCACGCCCTGGTCGTGGGCGCCGTAGATGAAGAAGCGGCCGGCGCGCACCGGCGGCAGGCCCGAGAGGGACATGGCCAGCCAGTCGGCGTCGGCCAGCTTCTCGACCACCACGGTCAGGCCGTCGTGCGCCTTGAGCCGCGCCTCTATGCCGAGGGCGTCGTCTTCATCATTGGGAAAGGCGTCGATCCGCCATATGCCCCGGTCCTCGTCTTCCTCGAGGATCGAATAGGTGGCGCCTTCCAGCAACGGGTCGGAATCCAGAGACGTGGCGGCGGCCTCGGCGATCGCGCGGGGGCCCCTCGCTATAATTTGAACTGCGGACTCGGACATTTCTCAAACACCGCTATCATTGCGAATCGAGGCGCGCGCTGGCGTGCGCTCCGCCGCCAGCATCAACCAACTGAACCGAGGGGTCGGGGAAACCATGGCTAAAGCACCGTCCAAGTCGAGTACCGCCAAACCGAAGGCGGCCGCCGCCGCTTCCAAGCCGAAACCGGCCGCAAAGTCGAGCGCCGCGAAGCCGGCTGCGGCCAAGGCTCCGGCCAAGGCCGCCGCGCCGAAGCCGGCCGCGCCCAAGCCCGCCGCCAAGGCCGCCGCCAGGCCCGCCGCCGCGAAGACGCCCGCCAAGGCCGCCCCGAAGCCCGCCGCCAAGGCGGCTCCGAAGGCCGCCGCCGCCAAGCCGGCCGCCAGGTCCGCCGCCCCGAAAGCCGCTCCCAAGCCCGCGGCGAAGAAGCCGGCCGCCAAGGCTGCGCCGAAGGCCGCCCCTCCCAAGGCCGCTCCGGCCGCCGTCAAGCCCGCCGCCGCTCCGGCTCCCAAGCCCGCGGCCGCCGCTCCGGCTGCGAAGCCAGCGGCCGCCGCTGCGGCCCCGGCCGCCGCCGCTCCGGCCGCTGCGCCCGCCGCCAGGCCCGCCGAGAAGAAGGGTTTCCTGACGCGGCTGCTCGACGGGATCTTCGGCAAGACCAGCTGACCGGCGCCCCGGCAGGGGCCCGAAACGACGAAGCGCCGGAGGAGCGATCCTCCGGCGCTTTTTCGTGCGCGCTCGTCAGAGGCGGATCAGGCTTCCGGGAGGTCTTCCGCCAGGATGGCCATCTCGAACATGAAGCTGCCGGCCTCGTCCTCGTCCTCGAAGACCACGCCGATGAATTCGTCGCCGACATAGACCTCGGCCGAATCGCTGGGCTTGCCGCGCGGCTTAAGGATGATGCCGCCGGTGTTGAAGGTGCGCTTCAGGTGCGTCTCGACGCGCTTCATGTCGGCGGTGTTCATGGTCGGCCTCAGGGTCAGTCTTGAAGCGGCGGACCCTAGAGAAAGGGCCGCGCGAGGGGAAGGGCTTGCCGCCGCGGCCTAGATGACGAAGTCGTAGACGACGTCGGCCAGGGTATGGTCCATGGTCCGGGCCGGGGCCTCGCCGGTCGGGCAGTTGACCAGCCGGGCCGGAACGCCGGCGACGGTGCAGCCGGCCGGCACCGGCTTCAGCACCACCGAGCCGGAGGCGACCTTGGCGTAGTCGCCGACGGTGATGTTCCCGAGCACCTTGGCGCCGGCGCCGAGCAGGACGCCCTTGCCGATCTTGGGGTGGCGGTCGCCGCGCTGGGCGCCGGTGCCGCCGAGGGTGACGGCGTGCAGCATGGAGACGTCGTCGCCGACCACCGCCGTCTCGCCGATGACGATGCCGGTGCCGTGGTCGAGGAACAGGCCCGAGCCGAGCCGGGCGGCCGGGTGGATGTCGACCTGGAACAGTTCGGACATGCGGCTCTGGAAATGGAAGGCCAGGGCGTCGCGGCCCTGGTTCCACAGCCAGTGGGCGACGCGATGGCCCTGCAGGGCCTGGAAGCCCTTGAAGTAGAGGAAGGGCTGCAGCAGCGACTTGATGGCCGGGTCGCGCTCGGCCACGGCGCGCAGGTCGGCGGCGGCGGCGGCGACGATCGACGGGTCGGCCTCGTGGGCGTCGCGGCAGATCTCGCGCACCGACATGGCCCCCAGTTCGGCGTCGCCCAGCTTGCGCGCGATCTGGAAGCCGAGGGCGGCGGCGAGGTCGCTGTGCGACAGGATCACCGCATTCATCTGCGAGGCGAGGTGGGGCTCGGCGCGGGCGGTCCGGTCGGCGGCGGCGCGCAACTGCTCCCACACGTCCGGGCGCGCAGGATCGGAGTGCACGGGGACGACTTCGAGCTGGGGCATCCGGGACTCCTTCGCGGGCATCATACGCTCGCCAGCATGGCCTTCGCCAGTTCGGGCGGCAGTTCGCCCTCGCGCGCCATATGGTAGGCCCGCAGCGTGGTCGCCACGGTGAACATGTCGCGAATGGAGCCGCGTCCGATCTCGCGCAGCAGGTCGCCGAAGGGGACGCGGGCGACGCGGATGACCTCGGTCGGGTCGGGGGCGACGGGCGCGGGCGTGAAGTCCCAGGCGAGCCACGACAGGGCCCGTTCGTCGGTGATGGAGTTGGCCATCTCGACCTTCAGCGCCTCGCGCCAGTGCGCGGCGCTGAGGCCCGCCTCCTCGGCCAGTTCGCGCCGGGCGCCTTCCAGCGGATCCTCGTCGAACGGCGCGCCGCCTTCGGGCATCTCCCACGACCAATTCATCAGGGCGAAGCGCTGCTGGCCGACCAGGGTGACGCTTCCGTCGTCGTGGATGGGCAGGACGCCGACCGAGAGATTCTTCGGCCGCATGACGACATAGTCGGCGGCGAAGCCGGTGGGGGCCACGGCGGGATGGCGAGTCAGCCGCATCCACGGGTTCTCGAAGATCAGGCTCTCGCCGTCGCTGCGCCACGGCGGGGGGCGGTCGGCGGGATCGTCCCAGGCGGGCGCGGGGCGGTCGGCGTCGAAGGCGTCGCGGGAGTCTGTCATCCGCCGCATATGGCGCCGGGACGCGCGGACGACTAGCTAGGCGGCATGTCCGACGACGATCTGGGCCAGGCCCTCCCCCTCCCCGTCCCCTCCGCCGAGATGCAGGCGCGGCTGACCGTGCGCCGCTCGGCCCCGGCCCAGGCGCTGACCGGCCCGGGCCCCTCCCCGGCCGAGATCGGGCGCATTCTGGAGCTGGGCGCGCGGACGCCGGACCACGGCAAGCTGTTCCCGTGGCGGTTCGTGGTCATGGGGGCGCAGAGCCGGGCGGAACTGGCGGCGGCGCTGCTGCCGCTGGCCGACCGGCAGGCGGACCCGGGCAAGGCGCGCAAGGTGCTGAGCAAGCTGACCGCCCCGCCCCTGAGCATCCTGGTGGTGTCGACGCCGGTGGAGGGACACAAGGTTCCGGTCTGGGAGCAACAGCTGTCGGCGGGGGCGGTCTGCATGAACCTCGAGCATGCGGCGAACGCGCTGGGATATGCGGCCAGCTGGATCACGGACTGGTACAGCTATGATCCACAAGCCCTTGCATTGCTTGGCGTTGCTGAAGGCGAGCAGGTGGCGGGCTTCATCCATGTCGGGATGCTGGCGGAGCCGCCGCTGGAGCGGCCGCGGCCGGACATGGCGCAGAAGGTCGTCTGGCGGCCCTAGGCCAGGAGCGACTGGATCGAGAAGCCGGTCGCCACGGCGAACAGCAGCGTCACCACGACCAGGGCCGCGATCATCAGGTCTTCGGTGCGGTCGCGAGCCGGGCGCATCCCCGGAGACTGGGGGGATTCGGCTTTACGGGCGATTACCGCTCGACGCCGCCGAGATAGCGTCGGGCCAGCAGGGGCTTGCCGAGCCAGTAGCAGAGCTCGGCGGGGCGTTCGATGTCCCAGACCGCGAGGTCGGCGGCCTTGCCGGGCTCGACGGTCCCGGTCTCGTTCTGCAGGCCGAGGGCCCGGGCGGCGATCCGCGTGACGCCGGCGAGGGCCTCTTCCGGGGTGAGGCGGAACTGCACGCAGGCGAGGTTCAGGGCGGCCGTCATCGAGGCGACGGGCGAGGTGCCGGGGTTGCAGTCGGTGGCCACGGCCATGGCCACGCCGTGCCGCCGCAGCAGGTCGACCGGCGGCGGCGTGGTCTCGCGCAGCATCAGGAAGGCGCCGGGGAGCAGGACGGCGACGACGCCGGCCTCGGCCATGGCCGCGATCCCGGCCTCGCTGGAATGCTCGATATGGTCCGCCGAGAGGGCGTCGTATTTCGCCGCCAGGGCCGCGCCGCCGCCGTCGGAGAGCTGGTCGGCGTGCAGCTTGACCGGCAGGCCGAGGGCGCGGGCCCTGTCGAACAGACGGGCGACCTCGTCGGTGGAGAAGGCGATGGGCTCGCAATAGGCGTCGACGGCGTCGATCAGACCCTCGGCGTGGGCGGCCGGGAGGATGTCATCCACAGCCTTGTCCACATAGGCGGCGCGGTCGGCGCGGTGCTCCGGCGGCACGGCGTGGAGGCCGAGATAGCTGGTGCGGACGCGGACCCCGGCCTCGCGGCCGAGGCGGCGGGCGACGCGCAGCATCTTCAGCTCGCTGGCATGGTCGAGGCCGTAGCCGGACTTGATCTCGACGGTGGTGACGCCGGTGGCCTTGAGGCCCGCGAGGCGGGTCAGGGCGGAGGCGTAGAGCTCATCCTCGGACGCCGCCCGGGTGGCGGCGACACTGGAGACGATGCCGCCGCCGGCGCGGGCGATCTCCTCGTAGGTGGCGCCGCCGAGCCGCTGCTCGAACTCGCCCGAGCGGTCGCCGCCGAAGACGAGGTGGGTGTGGCAGTCGATCAGGCCGGGGGTGATCCAGCGGCCGTCGAGGCGGTGGGTTTCCACAGACTTGTGCACAGGCAGGTCGGCGCGGGGCCCGGCCCAGAGGATGCGGCCGCCGGCGATCAGGAGGGCGGCGTCGTCGACAGCGCCGTAGGGCTGGTCGCCCTCGGTCATGGCAGCCAGGCGGCAGTCGGTGAGGAGCGTATCGACCTTCATATCCGCTCATCCCGGCGCAAGCCGGGACCCAGTGGTTTGGGTGATGGGCCCACGCGAGGGCTATGCGGATCGTAGTCCTGATGCGCCTGAGCCCCGCTGGACAGGACTGGGTCCCGGCTTGCGCCGGGATGAGCGGAACGGAAAGTCATCGCGCCTCGAACCCCACCAGCAGTTCGCAGAACCAGCGGCCGGCGGTGAGCGAGGCGAGGTCGCCGAGCTCCAGCGAAGGATCGTATTCGGTGAGGTCGACAGCCTTCACCTTCGGATGGGCCCCGATGACGCGGGTCGCCTCGAAGAAGTCGTGGACGGAGACGCCGCCGGGACGGGCCCCGGGCGAGGCGGGCCACTGGCTGCGGTCGATGACGTCGATGTCAAAATCGACGTAGATGACCTCGCAGAGAGCCGAGAGGCGGGCGAGTTCTTCGGCGACGACGGCGGCGAGGCCCTGTTCGCGGCAGTCGCGGGCGGTGCGGACGGAGATGCCGGCCGCCTTCGCCTTGTCGTGGGCGCGGCGGGTGTTGGCGAAGGGGGCGAGGCCGATCTGGCTGATGCGGCGGCCGTCGAGACCGTCCTCAAGCAGCGCCTGCACCGGATTGCCGTTGGTCAGGCCCTGATCGGTGTCGCGCAGGTCGAAATGGGCGTCGAGGGTCAGCAGGCCGACGGTGGAAAGCCCTTTGGCGAGGCCGAGGGCGTGAACGCCGGGGCGGGTGATGGCGTTGTTGCCGCCGATCAGGACGGTCAGGGCGCGGGAGGCCTGGGCCCTCACCGCGTCGCGGACGGGTTCGAAGGCGTCGGCGGGCGACAGGGCCTTCACCGCCACGTCGCCGGCGTCGTGGATGGGCGTGGACAGCTCGGCGCCAGTTTCGACATCGTAGGTGGAGAAGCGCGGCAGGACGGCGCGGAAGGCCCTGGGGCCGAGGTCGCAGCGGCCGGGCGTCAGGGAGCGCTCATTGAGGCCGGCGCCGATCAGGGCGACGGGGGCGTCGGGGTGGTTCCCGAGCAGGTCCGCGATGGAGCGCCAGCCGAGGGCGTCTGAGTCTGTCATATCCCTCCTTACCCCTCTCCCATCGGGAGAGGGAGGGGCCCGGCGGCGAAGCCGACGGGAGGGAGTGGGGACGGGGCGCCGGGGAGTGGCGATGCGGGGCGCCAGACAGGGCAACCCCACTCCCTCCCACGCGCATTGCGCGCGGGCCCCTCCCTCTCCCGATGGGAGAGGGGTAAGAGGTGCCCATGACGACTCAACAGACCCCGAACACCCGCGTCATCCGCGCCCCGCGCGGGCCTGAGATGACGGCGAAGACCTGGGCCGCGGAGGCGGCGCTGCGGATGCTGATGAACAACCTCGATCCCGAGGTGGCGGAGCGGCCGGAGGACCTGGTGGTCTATGGCGGGATCGGCAAGGCGGCGCGGGACTGGGCGTCGTTCGACCGGATCGTGAACGAGTTGCGGACGCTGGAGGCCGACCAGACGCTGCTGGTGCAGTCGGGCAAGCCGGTCGGGGTGTTCCGCACCCATGCGGACGCCCCGAGGGTGCTGATCGCCAACTCCAACCTGGTGCCGATATGGGCGACCTGGGAGCATTTCCACGAGCTCGATCGCAAGGGGCTGATGATGTACGGCCAGATGACGGCCGGGTCGTGGATCTACATCGGCACCCAGGGCATCGTTCAGGGCACCTATGAGACCTTCATGGAGGCCGGGCGCCAGCACTATGGCGGCGACTGGTCGGGCAAATGGATCCTGACGGCGGGCCTCGGCGGCATGGGCGGGGCCCAGCCGCTGGCGGCGACCATGGCGGGGGCGTCCTGCCTGGCGGTGGAGTGCCAGCGCAGCCGGATCGAGATGCGGCTGCGGACGCGGTATCTCGACGTCATGGCCGAGACGCTGGACGAGGCGCTGGCTTTGATCGAACAGGCCAAGGCGGATAGAAAAGCTATATCGGTCGGGCTGTTGGGCAATGCGGCGGAGGTTCTGCCTGAACTGGTCAGGCGCGGGGTGCGGCCCGATCTTGTTACGGACCAGACCTCGGCCCACGACCCGGTCAACGGCTATCTGCCGGCGGGATGGACTGTGGCCGAGTGGGAGACGAAGCGGCAGACCGATCCCGCCGCCGTCGAGGCCGCGGCGCGGAAATCGATGGCGGTGCACGTGAAGGCCATGCTCGACTTCCATGCGCAGGGCATTCCGGTCACGGACTATGGCAACAACATCCGCCAGGTGGCCTTCGACGAGGGCGTGGCGAACGCCTTCGACTTCCCGGGATTCGTGCCGGCGTATATCCGCCCGCTGTTCTGCCGCGGGATCGGGCCGTTCCGGTGGGCGTCGCTGACCGGCGACCCCGAGGATATCCGCAAGACCGACGCGGCCATGAAGCGGCTGTTCCCCGACAACGCCGGCCTGCACCGCTGGCTCGACATGGCGGAGGAGCGGATCGCGTTCCAGGGGCTGCCGGCGCGCATCTGCTGGATCGGCCTGGGCGACCGGCACCGGGCGGGGCTGATGTTCAACGAGATGGTGGCGTCGGGCGAGCTGTCGGGGCCGATCGTCATCGGGCGCGACCATCTGGACTCGGGCTCGGTGGCCAGCCCCAACCGCGAGACCGAGGCGATGATGGACGGGTCGGACGCCGTGTCGGACTGGCCGCTGCTGAACGCCCTGCTGAACACGGCCTCGGGGGCCAGCTGGGTGTCGCTGCACCACGGCGGCGGGGTCGGCATGGGCTATTCGCAGCATTCGGGCGTGGTCATCGTGGCCGACGGCACGCCGGAAGCGGCCAGGCGGCTGGAGCGGGTGCTGTGGAACGACCCGGCGACGGGGGTGATGCGCCATGCGGACGCGGGATACGAGATCGCGAAGGCGGCGGCGCGGGAGCATGGGTTGAACCTGCCGTCGCTCAAATGACCCTCTCCCGAGGGGAGAGGGAGACCGCGCACGGCGGCGCAGCCGTCGTACTGGCGCGGTCGGGCGAGGGCGTCCGCGGGTCGCCGTTTCACGCCGTGGCCCCTCACCCTTTCGCGCAAGAACGGATGCTGGCGCATCCGTGCGCTCAAGCCCTCTCCCGCCGGGAGAGGGTTCCGTATTAATGGACCATCCATGAACCTCACCCTCGGCCAGTCCCCCCTCTCCCTCGCCCAGCTGCGGGCCGTGCTTGAAGGCCCGGCGAGCATTTCATTGAGCCCCGCTGCCTGGAGCGCGGTCGAGCGCGGCGCGGCGGTGGTCGCGGCCATCGTGGCGGAGGGGCGCACGGTCTATGGGGTCAACACCGGTTTCGGCCTGCTGGCCAACACCTCGATCGCGGCGGACGACCTGGAGACGCTGCAGAAGAACCTGGTGCTGAGCCACGCCTGCGGGGTCGGGCCGCTGCTGGACGATGCGGTGGTGCGGCTGCTGATGGTGCTGAAGATCGCCTCGCTGTCGAAGGGGGCGTCGGGAATCCGGCGGGAGACGCTGGAAGCCCTGATCACCATGGTCAACGGCGGGGTCATGCCGTGTATCCCGTCGAAGGGATCCGTCGGCGCTTCGGGCGACCTGGCGCCGCTGGCGCATATGAGCTGCGTGCTGATCGGGGTCGGCGAGGCGCGGGTCAAAGGCGAGACGATGCCGGCGGAAGCGGCGCTGGCGACGGTCGGGCTGAAGCCGATCGTGCTGGGACCCAAGGAAGGGCTGGCGCTGCTCAACGGGACGCAGTGCTCGACGGCGCTGGCGCTCGCCGGGCTGTTCGCGGCGGAAGCGGCGTTCGCGGCGGGCGTGGCCGCCGGAGCGCTGTCGGTGGACGCGCTGAAGGGGTCGGACGCGCCGTTCGACGCCCGTATCCACGCCCTGCGCGGCCAGCCGGGACAGATCGACGTCGCGGCGCGGCTGCGGGAGCTGATGAGCGGTTCGGCCATCCGCGAGAGCCATCGCCACGACTGCTCCAAGGTGCAGGACCCCTACTCCCTGCGCTGCCAGCCGCAGGTCATGGGCGCCGTGCTCGACGTGCTGAGGAACGCCGCCGCCACCCTGGCGCGGGAGGCCAATGCGGTGACCGACAATCCGCTGGTCTTCATCGACGAGGGCGACGTCATCTCGGGCGGCAACTTCCACGCCGAACCCGTTGCTTTCGCAGCAGATCAGATCGCCATGGCCCTGTGCGAGATCGGCAATATCTCCGAGCGTCGGACCTCCATCCTGGTCGATCCCAAGATGAGCGACCTGCCCGCCTTCCTCGTGAAGGAGAGCGGGCTGAACTCGGGCTTCATGATCGCCCAGGTGACGGCGGCGGCGCTGGTGGCCGAGAACCGCATGGTGGCCCATCCGTGCAGCGTCGACACCGTGCCGACCAGCGCCAACCAGGAAGACCACGTGTCGATGGCGACGCATGGCGCGCGGCGCCTGCTGGACATGGCGGAGAACACCGCGACGGTGGTGGCGATCGAACTGCTGGCGGCCGCGCAGGGCATCGAGTTCCACCGGCCGCTGAAGACCTCGCTCGATCTGGAGCGGGTCTACGCCATCGTGCGCGAGGCGGCGGCGGCGTACGGCAGCGACCACTATTTCGCGCCGGACATCGCGCGGGCCACGGACGGGGTGCGGGCGGGGCGGTATCGGACGTTCGCCGGCGATCTGCTGCCGTCGGCATGAGCGATACCGCTATCGCAACGACCGCTCAGCCCTGCAGCGGGGCCTTGCGCAGGGCCGTCAGGTTCGCGGAGCCGGTGCAGAAGCAGACGGTGCGCAGCTGACGGATGACCGTCTGGAAATGCTCGATCACCGCCTCGGTCGAGACGGTGGCGGCGGCGAGGACGCCCGCGGCCTGCCCCACCATATCGGCGCCCAGGCGGAGGGCCCGGGCCGCATCGACGCCGTCGGCGATCCCGCCCGAGCCGATGATCAGGGTCTTGGGGCACGCCGCGCGGACCTCGGCGATGGCGCGGGCGGTCGGGATGCCCCAGTCGGCGAAGGCGGCGGCGTGGGCCTTGTCGCCGGCGTCCGTGGCGCGCTCGCCCTCCACCGTGGCCCAGTTGGAGCCGCCGGCGCCGGCGACGTCGATGCCCGCCACGCCCATCTCGACCAGCCGTCTGGCGGTCGCCGCCGAAACGCCGGCGCCGGTCTCCTTGACGAGAACCGGGGCGTCGAGCGCCTTGATCAGAGCCTGAAGCGCCGCGCCCACGCCCCACCAGTCGCGGTCGCCCTCGGGCTGGCAGGCCTCCTGCAGCGGGTTGAGATGCACGATCAGGGCGTCGGCCGCGACCATGTCCAGCACCCGCCGCGCCTCGTCGACGCCGAAGCCGCGAGTCAGCTGGGCGGCGCCGATATTGGCCAGGATCGGGGTATCGGGGGCCTTGAGCCGCAGGGCCATGTCGAGACCGGGGGTGGGACCGTCCGCCTCCAGGGCCGCGCGCTGGGAGCCGAGGGCCAGGGCGATGCCGAGGTGCTGGGCCGCCTCGGCCAGCCGGGCGTTGATGGCCTCGGCCCGGCTCGGCCCGCCGGTCATCGAGCTGATCAGCAGGGGCGCCTTCAGGCGGCGGCCGAGGAAGTCGGCGCCGAGGTCGATCTTGCCGTGGTCGAGATCGGGCAGCGCCTCATGCACGAAGCGGACGGAGGCGAAGCCGCTGTCGAGGCCGTGCCGCGCCTTCCCCGCCAGGATCACGTCGAGATGCTGGTCCTTGCGGGCGGTGATGTCGGTCAAACGCTTACTCCGCCTGTCGCGGTGGGGTTCAGGGCTGCTGCTTCTCGACGGTCAGGGCGTAGGCGCCCGTCTGGCCCTGCTGGTAGGCCCCGGCGCGGATCTCGAACGTGCCGTCCTCGGGCGCGGTCCACTCCAGCCTGGCGTGGGTGTCGGTCAGGCCGTCGTCGTCGGAGCCCAGTATCTCGAATTCGCCGTCCTCCGTCTGGCGGCCGATGGTCAGGAAGCTGTCGACGTCGTTCGACACCATGATGATGAGAAGCTTCTCGTCCTCGCGCACGGTGAGGCGGTAGGCGTCGTAGTGGCTGTTGCTGTCCGTGGTCGCATCGGTCCCGGTCAACGCGCCCCAGGCCGTGGAGCCGATCAGGATGCTGCCGGGCTGGGGCTGGGGGCCGCGGTCGATGAGCTCGAGCGCATACAGCCCCTTGGCGTCGGAGCCGAGCGGCAGGGCGCGCAGGACGTAGTCGCCGTCCGCGGGCAGGGTGAAGTTCAGGCGCGAGTCGGTGCCTTCCATCAGGCCGTCGTCGTCGGAGGCGATGACGGTGAATTCGCCCTCGGCCTTGCTGAGCTGCAGGAAGGTGTCGAAGTCGCCCGAACGCATGATCGCCTGGATGCGCTGTCCCTCGCGGCCGGTGAAGGTGAAGGCGTCATAGCCGCGGTCCTCGTCGTCGCGCGGGTCGTCCTCGCCGATCTCGCCCTGCAGGCTGGCGCCGAAGGCGATCGGCTCCGCCGCGCGGTCCGGCTCGACCTCGGCGATCGACAGGCTGTAGCCGCCGGTGGCCTCCGAGAAGGCGCGCGCCTCGACGATGTAGGCTCCGGTGCGCGGCAGGGTGACGGTCAGCCGCGAGTTGGTGCCCTCGGGCCCGCCGTCGTCGTCCTGTCCGAGGCTGACGCGGTTCTCGTCGAACAGTTCGAGGTAGGTGTCGAAGTCGTCCGAGGTCATGTCGATGCGGACCCGTTGGCCCTCGCGGCCCTCGAAACGCCAGGCGTCGGCCGGGACGTCGCTCTCGTTCTTGCCGTCGCTCCCGGTCAGCTGGCCCTCGACCGTCGCGCCGATGGCGACAGGCTCGGCCGGAATGGGCGGCGGGGCCTCCCGGAGGCTGAGCGCATAGGCGCCGCCGCCGGCCCCGTTCAGCGGAGTGACCCGGATCAGATAATCGCCGTCGTCGGGGGCGGTGAAGACGAGGCGCGAATTGAGGCCGCTGTCCGGTCCGTCGTCGTTCTCGGCCAGCTGGACGAAGGCCCGGTCGATCATCCGGCCGACGCGCAGCACGGGGTCGAAGGCCTCGCTGTCCAGGGCCACGGTGAAGCGGTCGCCCTGGCGGGCCCGGAAGCTGAAGGCGTCGTAGGGCGCGCCGTCGTCCGTTTCCGGATCGCGGGCGGTCAGGTCGCCGTTGACCGTCTGTCCGAGGCGGATGCCCGAGGGACGCGGGGCGCGCGGCGCCGGCGGGCGTTCCGCCAGGCTCAGGGTGTAGGCGCCGCCCTCCAGGCCGGACAGCGGCCGGGCGCGCAGGATCCAGGTCCCGGCGGCGGTGGCCGTGAAGCGCAGGCGGGAATCGGTCCCCTCGCCGAGACCGTCGTCGTCCGAGGCGAGGGCCTCGTCCGCAGCGCCTTCGGGAAACACCTCCAGAAAGGCGTCGAAGGCCTCCGAGCGGAGCACCGCCTCCAGCCGCTGGCCCGCGCGGACCCTGACCGCGTAGTCGTCGTACCGGTAGGAGTCCCCGCCCCCGGTGAGGTCGCCTTCGCCGATGGATCCCTCGACCGTGGCGCCTACGGCCAGCGGCTCGGCCGACTGCGCCAGGGCGGGCCCGGCGGCGAGGACGAGCGCCAGGCAGCTGGCGGCGGCGAGAATGGTCTGACGGCGCATGCGGTCCCCCTGATTGCGGCTCGATCATAGACGCCGAACCGCGCCGTCTGTAAATCGCGCACACCGCACGATTCCTGACGACCGGAGCCGAAACCATGACGGCCGAACCCGCCCGCGCGACCCTGATCGACGGCAAGGCCTTCGCGGCCGGCCTGGTTGAGCGGGTCGCCGCCGCCTCGGCCCGGCTTGAGGCGGCCCACGGCGTGAAGCCCGGCCTCGCCGTGGTCATCGTGGGAGAGGACGCCGCCAGCCAGATCTATGTCCGCAACAAGGGCGAGACCACGCAGCGGGCCGGGATGCGTTCCGACACCCACCGCCTGCCCGCCGAGACGGACCAGGAAACCCTGCTGGAGCTGATCGCGGCGCTGAACGCCGACACCGGCATCCACGGCATTCTCGTGCAACTGCCCCTGCCCGCTCACATCGATGCGGCGGCCGTTCTGGGGGCGATCGATCCGGACAAGGACGTCGACGGCTTCCATGTCGTCAACGCCGGGCGGCTGGCGGTCGGTCTGCCGGGCCTCGTGCCGTGCACGCCGCTGGGCTGCCTGATGCTGCTGAAGCACGAACTGGGCGACCTGTCGGGGCTGAACGCCGTCATCGTCGGGCGCTCCAACATCGTCGGCAAGCCGATGGCGCAGCTGCTGCTGGGCGAAAGCTGCACGGTGACCATCGCCCATTCGCGCACCCGCGACCTGCCGGCCCTGTGCCGCACGGCCGACATTCTGGTCGCCGCCGTGGGCCGGGCCGAGATGATCCGCGGCGACTGGATCAGGCCGGGCGCGACGGTGATCGACGTCGGCATCAACCGGGTTCCGTCGCGCGATCCGATGAAGGCGGCCCAGGGCAAGACCCGGGTGGTCGGCGACGTGGCTTTCGACGAGGCGGCGGCGGTCGCCGGACGGATCACGCCGGTGCCCGGCGGCGTGGGCCCGATGACCATCGCCTGCCTGCTGGCCAACACCTACACAGCCGCCTGCCGGGCCGCCGGGGTCACGCCTGAAGCGCTGGACGCTTGAACGGCGAACCCTAACCTCCGATAGTCGTTCCTCCCGGTCTGCCGCCTGTCAGGAGACGACGATGATTCCCTTCAACTCCCGGGCGGCGGCCATCGCCGCCGTCGTGGTCCTGGCCCCCGCCGCCGCCGGCTGCGGCATCAACGCCATCCCGACCAAGGAAGAGACGGCCCGGGCGCGCTGGGCCGACGTGCAGTCGCAGTACCAGCGTCGCTCGGACCTGATCCCGAACCTCGTCGCCACGGTGCAGGGCGCGGCGATCGCCGAGCGCACCACCCTGACCCAGGTGATCGAGGCGCGCGCCCGCGCCACGGGGGTGACGGTGACGCCGGAAACCCTGACCGATCCCGCCGCCTTCCAGCAGTATCAAGCCGCCCAGGGCCAGCTGAGCCAGGCCCTGTCGCGCCTGATGCTGGTGGTCGAACGCTATCCGGAAGTCCGCTCGAACCAGAATTTCATCGCCCTGCAGTCGCAGCTGGAAGGCACCGAGAACCGCATCGCGGTGGCGCGGCGCGACTACAATGAGGCGGTCCGCGACTACAACACCTCCCTGCGCACCTTCCCGACGGTGATCTGGGCCAAGACGATCCACGGCGGATCCGAGCCGATGCAGCTGTTCACGGCCACCGAGGCGGCCCAGACCGCGCCGACGGTCAATTTCGACGCGCTCAATCCCGCGGCGCGGCCCGGTGGAGCCGCCGCGCCCGTGACACCCGGCGCGGCGCCGCCCGCGCAGTGAGTTCATCCCCGTCCCGCCGGTCCGGCCGACTGCCGGCGCTGCTCTTCGCGCTGCTGGCGGGGCTATGGCTCGCGTCCGCTCCGGCCGTGCTGGCGCAGGCCGGCGGACCCGCCTTCCCGGCCCTGACCGGCCGCGTCGTCGACCAGGCCGGGCTGTTGACGCCCGAGAAGGAAGCGGCGCTGACGGCGAAGCTGGAGGCGCTTGAGCGCGACACCTCCGACCAGCTGGTCGTCGTCACCGTCGACGGCCTGCAGGGGCTGGAGATCGAGGATTACGGCTACCGGCTCGGACGGGCCTGGGGCATCGGCCAGGCGGGCGAGGACAACGGGGTGCTGCTGCTGGTGGCGCCCGAGGAGCGCAAGGTCCGGATCGAGGTCGGCTACGGTCTCGAGGGGATCATGACCGACGCCCTGTCGGCGCTGATCATTCAGAACGAGATCCTGCCGTCGTTCCGCGAAGGCCATTTCGAGCGCGGGATCGAACGCGGCGTCGACGCGATCGACGAGCAGTTGCGTCTCGATCCGGCGGAAGCGCAGGCGCGGGCCGCCTCGGCCGCCAGGCCGAAGCCGGGTATTCCCGTCGGGCCGATGATCATGATCGGCGTGCTCTTCCTGCTGATGTTCACCGCCATGATCGGCGGTCTGGCGCGGGGCGGACGGCGCAGAGGGGGCTCCGGCGTGGCGCCCATCCTGATCTGGGCGGCGTCCGAGGCGATGCGCAACAGCGGGCGCGGCGGCGGCTTCCGCGGCGGCGGGGGCTTTGGCGGCGGCGGCTTCGGCGGCGGCGGCGGCAGCTTTGGCGGCGGGGGCGCGTCCGGCGGATGGTGATCAATCTCTCGAACGAGGCCCACGACCGGATCGCGGCGGCCATCGCGGCGGCCGAGACGCGCACCTCCGGCGAAGTCTTCTGCGTGCTGGCGCGGCGTGTCTCGTCCTACCGCGACGTGTCGCTGGGCTGGGCCGCGGCGGCGGCGCTCATCCTGCCGCTGGGTCTGATCCCCCTCGGCTTCGATCCGGCCTGGATCCCGGGCATGGCCGACAGCTGGGAGGCGGCTCACCTGGCCTCGCGCGACGTGTCGATCGGCCAGGCCCTGAGCGCCTACGCCGTGATCCAGGCGGTCGTCTTCCTCGCCACCTATCTGATCACCCGCCTGCCGACGGTGACGCGGTGGGTAACGCCCCGCGCCGTCCGCCGGGCCCGCGTCCGGGACGCCGCCCTGCAGCAATTCCTCGCCCACGGCCTGCACGTCACGGAGGCGCGGACGGGGGTGCTGCTCTTCGCCGCCCTGTCCGACCACCAGGTGGAGGTCGTCGCCGACAGGGGAATCTACAGCCGCGTGGACCACGAGGTCTGGGGGGACGCCGCCGAGGCGCTGTCCACGGGCCTCAAGCGTGGCGATCCGGCCGCCGGCTTCGAGGCGGCCATCGCGCTTTGCGGCGAGGTTCTGGCGGCGCATTTCCCGCCGCATCCCGCCAATCCGAACGAGGTCCCCGACCGGCTGGTCGTGATCTGACGCCCCGCCGGAACGCGCCGCACGGGGGTCGCATTCCTGATTGAAATGGCCTAGCCCGGCCGCCTCAGTGCGTTTCGGCCCCTTTCCAGGACCACATGCCCCGCCTGCTGACCTACAATGTGCATCGCTGCGTCGGCATCGACCGCAAGCTGGACGTCGGGCGGATCGCCGCGGTGATCGCCGAGCACGAGCCGGACATCGTCTGCCTGCAGGAGCTCGACGTGGGCCGCGTCCGGACGGGGCTGGTGGACCAGGCGAGCGCCATCGCCGACCGGCTGGCCATGACCTTCCACTTCCACGCCGCCATGAAGGTCGAGGCGGAACAGTATGGCGACGCCATCCTGACGCCGCATCCCGAGCGGCTGGTGAAGTCAGGGGCCCTGCCGACGGTGCGCGGCGTGCCGGGGCTGGAGCCGCGCGGCGCCCTGTGGGCCGCGATCGAATTCGACGGCGCCACCCTCAATGTGATCAACACCCATCTGGGCCTCGTGCCGCGAGAACAGCGGCTGCAGACCGCCGCCCTGCTGGGCGAGGGCTGGCTGGGCCATCCCTCCTGCGTGGGGCCGACGTTGCTGACCGGCGACTTCAACGCCACCTCGATCACCCGTCCCTACCAGGCGCTGGCGCGGCGGCTGTCGGACTGCCAGCGGGCGCTGGGTCTGCGGCCGTCGGTGAAGACCTTCCCCTCCAGCTTCCCGGCGATCCGCATCGACCACTGCTTCACCAGCCCGGAGCTGGTGGTGACCGGGGTGACGGCCCCCTTCTCCCCCCTCGCCCGAATGGCCTCGGATCACCTGCCGCTGGTCGTGGATTTCGAGATCAGGCGCTGATCCGGGGCCGGTTGCGGTGCGACGGGCTGCGCCGCTTCCACGGCCGGAAGGCGTCGGACGGGGAGGTCGGGTCGCCCAGCTGGAACTCGGCGATGAACCGCTCGACCGCCGACGGCGGGGCCGCGCCCAGCGCCTGCATCCGGCCGGTGTCGAACTTCTGGATCGCCTCGCCGACCGATCCGACCAGGGCCTCGGCCGCGGCGAATTCGTCGGCGCTCTCGCCGATCCAATGGCCGATGGTCCGGTGGCGGAAGCGGCGGATGGCGGCGCGGCCCTCTTCCGTCGCCGGCGCGGCGGCGACGTCGCACTCGGTGTCGAAGCCGAAGGACCGGTTGTTCAGGTTGGTCGAGCCGATACGCAGCAGTTCGTCGTCGTAGATCGACACCTTGGCGTGCACGATGATGCGCTCGCCGCCCCGGGTGTGCGGCGCGAAGGCGAAGAAGCGGTTGTTCCGGTCGGCCTGCTCGAGCCGGAACAGGACCTCGGACCGCGCCGTATCCATGGTCATCTGGTCGAACCAGCTGGGGCTGCCGCCGGTCGAGACCAGCACGACCTCGGGTCCGTCAGGCTCGGCCAGCCGTTCGGCGAGGGCCGCCGCGATCTTCGGCGAGGTGAAATACTGGTTCTCGAGATAGATCAGCCGGCGCGCGCGGCGGATGGCGTCGAGGTGGAGGTGCTCGTTTTCGCTCACCCCTGTCCGGCCGGCCCAGGCGGGTTCGGTGCGGGCGATGCCCACGGGCGTGTCGAACAGGTCGGGCTCGACGCCGTCCGGCCATGGATCCTCCGCCACCTCGTCGGCCACGGCCCGTTCCGATGTGGCGCGGAACCAGCGGTCCCTCGCCAGATCGCCGAGGGCGCGCGCCGCCGGACCGTCCATGACGCACATGACCTCGTGCCGGGGCGACGGGATCAGGCCGGACGGCTGGCAGCGGCGGGGGTCGTCGTCCAGGTGCTCGGCCGAGTCCCAGCGGTCGGTGGCGATGTCGCCGCCGCCGCAAAAGGCCACGCGGTCGTCGATGATCACCACCTTCTGGTGATGGCAGGCCCCGACCGGACCGGCGCGGTCGAGGCGGAACGCCACCATCCGCTTGCGGAACCAGCTCTGGGCCCGGTGCGGGAAGAAGCCTTGCGAGGCGGCGATGACCAGCGGCGACTTCCAGATCAGCAGCCGCACGTCGACGTCGGGACGGGCCTTCACCATCATGCGCAGTTGATGCCCGATCTCGGCATGATGGTCGTCGGGCAGGGTCTCCGGATCGAGGCGCGTGCGCGGGTCGAACTGCCAGCCCAGCAGGACGACCGAGCGCCGCGCCTTGTCCAGGGCCGACCGCAGCGCGTCGAAATAGGCGGCGTTCTCCATCAGGACCGCGAACCGGCCGGCGGTCTCGACCCGCCAGCAGTTCCGTCCCGGCTCCAGCCAGGGCTCGTTCTGTTCGTCCGCCAAAAGGCTCATGGGGGCAGCCTGACCGATTCGCATGACGGCGGCGCGCGCCCAAGCTCTACAGGACGCATTCCGCCCGGTTCCGTTCCATGGCCTGTCCCCCGAGGTCAATCCCGCCCGCGCGCCGTCGGACGTGGTCGGGGAGCGCCGGATTGCCGGAACGCTGGTTTCAGGGCATAAGAAGGCTCATTCTGGACGGGGGAGGTCGGCGATGCAGGCGCTGATCGAAATGATCATCGGCTTCGTCGCCCTGCTGGCCGCAGCGGCCCTGTCCCAATTCGGCCTGCAGCTGGACGCCCCTGACAAGCCCCGGCGCGAGGTTCACCGCGTCCAGGACTGCGGCGACAAGCCGGCCGCCGCCATACTGACCGCCGCCGGCGACCAGCAGGACTGCTGACTCCTTCCCCCGGATTCGTCCGCCGTCGCCTTTGCGCGCCGCGAATGAGCCGCTAGGGTTCCGGCGGGTCGCGCGCCCCGGCTGCGCGACGTCGCATCCTGACGAGATCGCCGCCTTATGAAGTCGCCCCGCAACCGGCCGCCGCTGAACCTGACCGACCCCGATCCCGAGGCGGCTGCGTTGGCCGACCTGGAAGCCGCGCCGGAGCCGCCGCCCGAGCCCGCCGCCGGGCCGGAGCCCGAACCGGCTCCCGAAACGACGGAGCGGCCCATGTCCGAGCGACGCCGCCGGCGCCTCGCCGAGGAGCGCCGCCAGGCCGAGCAGAAGGCCGCCGAGGCCGCCCGGCGCGAGGCGGAGGCCCTGGCCCCGGCCGTGACGCCGGAGCTTGGGCGTTCCGCCGATGCGCCGCCGGTGGCCTATGAGCCGCCCCCCTCCCCCGCCCCGCTCCGGCGTCAGGCCGAACAGGCTCCGTCCGGACGTCACGCCTATCTGCTGGCGGGCGTCGCGGCGGCCCTGTGGATCGGCGGCGTGGCCGCCTGGCTGGCCTTTGAGGTGGGTTCGGGCGCCGCCGGGCTGGAGCCCCTGCGGCTGGCCGTCTATGCGCTGATCGCCCTCGCCCCGGCGGGGCTGGCCATCATGCTGGCCCATGCGGTGCGGCAGGGCGCCGGCCTGGCCGCCGAAACGCGGAGGGCCCGGCAACTGTCGGAGGCGCTGATCGCGCCGACCGCGCTGGCGGCCCAGCAGACCGGCGAGGTGCTGCATTCGCTGCGCAACGACATCGACCAGGCCTCGCTGGCCGCCGAGCGGGCGCGGCACGACATGACCCTGCTGCGCGAGGCGTTGGCCCAGGAAACACAGCGCCTGAACGAGGCCGCCGAGAACGCCGGCCGCACCGCGCGCCGGCTGGCGGAACAGCTCGGCCACGAGCGCGACCAGATGCAGACCCTGGGCGTCCAGCTGGACAGCCAGGCCACCGGCGTGATCGACGCGGTCGAGCGGCAGTCGCGCATGGTGGTCGACGCCTCCGACCTCGCCCAGACGCAGCTGCGGGAAGCCGAGGCCGCCCTGGCCGCGCGCGCCGCCGATCTGGCCGCCGCCGCCGGCGAGGCGCAGGACGCCGCCCGCATCGCCGCCGACGACCTGGCGCGGCAGACGCTGCGGCTGGAGAACGCCGGTTCGGGCGTGGCCGAACAGATCCAGTCGGTCGAGGAAGGCCTCGGCCAGCAGCGCGCCGCCCTGGTCACGGCCGCCTACGCCCTGCGCACCGACCAGGAGGACTTCTCGGCCCAGGTCGAGAGCCAGAGGGCGCAGCTGACCGAGCAGCTGTCAGCCACGCGCGCCGTCACCGACGAACTGGGCCAGACGTCGCTGCGCACGACCGAGAGCATCAAGGATCTGGTGGAGGCCGCGACCGACCAGTTCCGGGCCCTCGTCGAGATGTCGCAGCGGGAGGCCGACGGTTTCGACAACGCCACCAAGGTGGCGCTCGACCGGTTCGAGGCCCTGGCGGCCGAAGCGCGCGACGCCCTGGTCGAGGAGACCCGGCGGGCGCTCGCCGCCCTGCAGGCCACGGCCGAGGACTCCCGCCTCGCCGCCGAGGAGGCGGCCGAACAGGCCCAGGTCCGCGCCGACCGGCTGGGCGAGGCCCTGTTCGAGGCCGCCCAGAAGGCGGACCATGCCGCCGACGCCCGCGTCGACAGCGCCCGGCGCATCGTCTCCGAGACCAGCAGCCTGGTCGACGAGGCCGGGCAGCACGCCCTCGAGCAACTCGAGAACACGGTGGAGCGGATGAACGCCGCCCTCGCTCGCATCGACGACGCCATGGCCGACCTCGACGAGCGGGCCGCGCGCCTGCCCGCGGAGGCCCAGAAGCGGGTCGAGGCGGTGCGCGCCTCCGTCGAGGAGGGCCTCGCCGCCCTGGCCGCCGCCTCGCAGAAGGCCGCCGCCGACACCGAGGCGCTGGACGCCGGATTCCAGGAGCGGGTGCGGCGCAACTACGACATGCTGACCGAGGCGGTCCGGCTGATGGGGGTGGTGTCCGGCGACAGCCCCGCCATTCCGCGCCGGCGCGACACCCTCGCCGCGAGCCCGCCGCCCGAGCCGGAGGCGCCCCAGCGGGCACGGCCCGAACGGCCGGAGCCGGAGCCGCGCGGCTTCGGCCTGCGTGGACGGCTGAAGCTGGAGCCCATGCCCGGCGCCGCCCCACCGAACCAGCCGGAGAAGGACCGGCTGGACTGGAGCGACCTGGAGGATCAGGGCCCCGGCGAGGCGCCGCTGGATCTCGACACGCCGGTCATGCCGGCCGCCGACGGCGAGGCCCTGGGGGAGCGGATCACGGCCGCGATCCGCCGCATGGGCGTCGACCCCAACGCCCTGCTGCCGCGCTCCCGCGTCGAGGAGGCCGCCCAGGCGGTGGCCGCCGGAGACGCCGACCGGGCCCGGCAGATCGTGCGGCGGGTCGCGCCTGCGGCGGTGCGCAGCGTGTCGCGGCGGGTGCTGACGGACGCCGACCTTCGCGCCGACGCCGAGGCCTATGTGCGGACCTTCTCGCGCGACCTGAGCGCGAGGGCCGCGGCCGGGGATGGACCGGGGGTGCTGGGGCGGCTGACCTCGGACGGCGGCCGGGCCTATATGCTGCTGGACGCCGCCATCGGCGACCTGGCCTGAACGGCCTCAGCGCCCTCCGAGCCTGAGCCGCAGCGGCGCGGCGGCGGCGAGCCCGATGGCGGCCATGACGGCCATGGCCCAGTAGCCGCCGGCGCCGAAGCGGTCGTAGAGCGGCCCCGAGGCGGCCGTGGCCAGGCCGATCAGCAGGCCCGCCGACAGGACCGAGCCGAGGGTCTGGGCGGCGGTCTGGCTGTCGCGCGGCGCCAGGCGCTCGACGATCTGCACCCCGGCGAGGAAGGTGGCGGCGAAGGTCAGGGCGTGCAGCGCCTGCAGCGGCCACAGCAGCCATAGCGGCGGGGCGAAGGCCATGGCGCTCCAGCGCAGCACGGCGGCGGCCGACCCGGTCATCAACAGGCTCCACGGCCCGATCCCGGCCCGGCGGCGCCACGGCTCGAACAGCCACATCAGTCCGATCTCGACGACCACGCCGAAGGCCCAGAGCTGGCCGGTGACCGCCTCGCTTATCCCTTGGGTTTTCCACAGGATGGCCGAGAAGCCGTACTGAAAGGCGTGGGCGGCCTGGACCATGCCGACGGCGAAGATGGCGGTCATGAAGACCGGGTCGGCGAGCAGGCGGCCGAGTCCCCGGAACCGCTCCAGCCCCGCCGCCGGGACGCCGTCCGCGACCGGTTCGGGCGGCAGGAGGAAGGCGGCGACGGCGGCGACGCCGAGCGCCGCCAGGGTCGTCCAGACTATGACGGCGTCGACCGGGGCGGCCAGCAGCAGGGCGCCCATGCCGAGGTTGGCGGCGACGAAGGCGGCCGAGCCGCAGCCGCGCGGCAGCGAGAAGCTGAACCCGTCCCGCGCCGCCAGCCGCAGGGTGAGGACGTCGGTCAGGGGAATCAGCGCCGCGGCGGCGGTCGCGCCGACGAACCAGCAGACCGCCCAGGCGGCGAATCCGTCGACGAGACCGGCCGCGCCGTAGCCGCCGGCCATGGCCAGGCCGAGCAGGGCGATCGGCGTGCGCCGGCGGTGAAAGCCGTCGGCCCAGACCGCCAGCAGCGGTCCGCTCGCCACGCGCGCCAGCATGGGCGCGGCCAGCAGGGTCCCGATCTCGGCTCCGCTCAACCCTTGCGAGCGGAACCACAGGCCTGCAAACGGAAGGGACACGCCACTGGCGCCGAAGAGCAACACATACTGCAAAGCCATGCGCTGGGCGGCGGTCATGGCGGGCGAATAGCAGACGCGCGGGATTCTGTCGGCTAGCGTTCACGACATGACAGTCGATCGCAGTCTGGCGGCCTTCGCCGCGTTGAACGGAGCACTGGCCGTGGCGCTGGGCGCCTTCGGGGCCCATGGCGCCGGACCGCAGATCAAGTCCCTGCTGACCACGGGCGCGCAGTACGAATTGGCGCACGCCATCCTCGCCCTCGTCTGCGCCGTCTGGCCCGCCCGGAACCGGCTGATCGTGGTCGCCGGCTGGCTGGCCGCGGCGGGCGGCCTGATCTTCGCGCTGGCTCTTTCGGCCATCGCCCTGCTGGGCGTGCTGGCGATGGGCGCCGTGGCCCCGATCGGCGGCGTACTGATGATCTCGGCTTGGCTTTTGATCGCCTTTGCCGCATTGCGGACACAAACCGCCAACGCCTGACAGCCACGAAGAGAGACCGAGTACCCGTATGGCCTTCCCCGTGCCCGAGACGCCGCGTCGCGACCTGTTCCCTGAAATCGAGCCCTACGCCACCGGCTTCATGCCGACCGACGGCGTGCACGAGATCTATTACGAGGAATGCGGCAACCCGCAGGGCCTGCCTGTCGTGGTGCTGCACGGAGGCCCCGGCGGCGCGGTGAATCCGGGCATGCGGCGGTATTTCGACCCGTCGAAATACAGGATTGTGCTGTTCGACCAGCGCGGCTGCGGCAACAGCCGGCCGAACGCCTCGCTGGAGGACAACACCACCTGGACCCTGATCGACGATATCGAGCGGCTGCGCGAACTGCTGGGCGTCGACAAGTGGGTGGTGTTCGGCGGCAGCTGGGGTTCGACCCTGTCGATGGCCTATGCGATCACCCATCCCGAACGGACCTCGGCCCTGGTGCTGCGCGGCATCTTCCTGCTGACCCGGCCGGAGCTGCACTGGTTCTATCAGGACGGCGCCTCGAACCTGTTCCCCGACGCCTGGGAGCGGTTCGTCGCCCCCATCCCCGAGAACGAGCGCCACGATCTGATGGGCGCCTACTACAAGCGGCTGATCGGCGACGACCGGGCGGAGCGGGAACGCTGCGCCATCGCCTGGTCGAGCTGGGAGGGCGAGACCGTCAGCGTCGAAGGCCCCGAGGCGCGTCCCGACAAGTTCGCGGAGCCGGATTTCGCCGTCGCCTTCGCCCGGATCGAGAACTGGTATTTCACCAATGGCGGCTTCTTCCCCGAGGAAGGCTGGCTGCTGAAGAACATCGGCCGCATCCGCCACATTCCGTGCTGGATCGCGCAGGGCCGGTTCGACGTGGTGACCCCGCTGTCGGGCGCCTGGGCGCTGCACCGGGCGTGGCCCGAGGCGAAGCTGGACATCGTCAGGGACGCGGGCCACGCCTCGACCGAGCCGGGCATCGTCGACAGCCTGGTGCGGGCGACGGACTGGGCGGCGTCGCTCCAGGCGACAGGCAGTAGGGATTAGGGCCCCGCCCGCCGACGCAACACAATCGTCACTGCTGCCTGTCGCCTCACTTGGGGTTGGTCTTCTCGACCAGCTCCGAGAGCTGGAAGCCGATGCGGCGGGCTTCGCGCTCCTCCGGCTTCTTGCGGGCGTTCAGCAGGACGTTGATCTGGGCGTAGTGCTGGATCAGCCGGATCGGGCGGCCATCGGCGTTCTTGCCGGTGAACATGATGAAGTCGGGCCCCCAGAAGCCGACATCCTCGATCTGCATGGTGGCGTCGCCGGGACCGCCGACGAGGTGGGCGGCGATCTCCTCGTCACGGTCGAGACCCTTTTCGAAATCCTCGATCAGCTTGGACAGACGGACGAACGCCCACTCCGCCGGGTTCTCGCGCATACGCACGCCTTCGGTCAGACCCGCCCTCCGCTCGGGCGAGGCGCTCGGAAGCATGGGCTGCGGACAGGGCTCGTCTTCCCAGTCCGGAACGAATTTGGGGAGGGTGGAATCGGCTTCGGCTTGGGTCATGACCCCAACCTAACGCGCGAAACGGCCGATCAGAACAGCCCGTGGCCCTTGGGCAGCTCGGCGTAGCGGTGCACGCGGGTGGACAGCACGAGGCCGAAACCGATCATCACCGTCATCATCGACGAGCCCCCGTAGGACAGCAGCGGCATGGGCACGCCGACGACGGGGGCCATGCCCATGACCATGGCGCCGTTGATCAGAACGAACAGGGCGAAGAAGGCCGTCATGCCGGCGGCGGCGATGCGTCCGAAATGGCTGTGGGCCAGCGAGGCTATGCGCAGGGCGATGAGGATGACCGCGACATAGCAGGCCAGGACGGTGAACGAGCCGATGAAGCCGAACTCCTCGGCCACGGTCGAGAAGATGAAGTCCGTGTGCCGCTCGGGCAGGAATTCGAGCTGGCTCTGGCTGCCCAGGCCATAGCCCTTGCCCAGCAGTCCGCCGGAGCCGAGGGCGATCTTGGACTGGATGATGTTGTAGCCGGTGCCTGACGGGTCCGCCTCGGGATTGAGGAAGGTCAGGACGCGATTGCGCTGGTAGTCGTGCATGACGAACATCACGAACGGCGGGATGGTGGCGACGGCGGCCGCCGCGCCGGCGGCGATCACGCGCCAGCTGAGCCCCGCCACGAACATCACCGCCGCGCCGGTCAGGCCGATGATCATGGCCGAGCCGAGATCGGGCTGTTTGGCGACCAGCAGGAAGGGCACCCCGATCATGCCGGCGGGGATGAGCAGCTTCCACGACCAGCGGGCGTCCTGGGCCGAATGGTTATGGTACCAGCGGGCCAGGGCGAGGACGAGGCCCAGCTTCATGAACTCGGCCGGCTGGATCCGCATGAAACCGAGGTTCAGCCAGTTGCGCGCTCCGCCGGCGGTATAGCCGAGGGGCGTGAACTCGATCATCAGGACCAGCAGCAGCAGCAGGGCATAGAGCGGATAGGCCCCGCGGAACCACCATTTGGGATGGATCAGGGCGAGGCACAGCATGACAACCAGCATGACCCCGAAGCGGATCAGATGGTCGGCGGCCCAGGGCTGCCAGTGGCCGCCGGTGATCGAATAGAGCATGGCCGCGCCGACGCCGGCGATGACGCACAGCAAGCCGACGATGCGCCAGTCAATCTCGGTGACCTTGATCGATATCCGGTCCCGTTCGCCGGGACGGGTCAGGGCCGAAGCAGTCATTGGCGCGGCTCCGACAGATAGGGGCGCGGTCCCGAGGTGGCCGTGGGCGCAGGGCGCGAAGGGGGCGGAGCGACCGCGGCCGCGGCCTCGCCGGTGACCTCGCCGCCCGGACCGGCGCCGGCCTCGCCCTCGTCGGCGCCGACGGGGGCCTCGGCTTCGGGCGGCAGGGGCCGTTCGATGCGGGCGCGCATGTCCGGATCCTTGAGCAGGACGGTCTTCATGATCTCGCGCGCCTTGGGCGCGGCGTCGGCGGCGCCGCCCGCGGGGGCGTGCTGAATGATCAGGGCGATGGCGTAGCGCGGCGCGTCGTGCGGCGCGAAGGCGACGAACAGGGCATGGTCCCGGCGCGACCACTGGGCGTTGCGGGGGCCGCGGGACTCGCCGGGCCGGTAGTCGCGCGACTGGGCCGTGCCGGTCTTGCCGGCCATCTGGATGTCGCCGAGGCCGAGCTGCGAGGCCCGATAGGCCGTACCGGTGACGTCGTTGGCCACGGCCGCCATGCCGCCCCGGACGATGTCGAGATGCTCGCTCGAGAAGGGCAGGTCGGCGAAGGCCGGCTGCGGCGCACGGGCCTCCCCGCCGACCGCCTTGACCAGCCGCGGCTGGACCGCCTTGCGGCCGTTGGCGATCCGGGAGGTCATCACCGCCAGCTGCAGCGCATTGACCGCCAGGGCCCCCTGCCCGATCGCCACCGACAGGGTCTCGCCCGGATACCAGGTCCCGTCGTCGTCCCATTTGGTGCGGGCCGTATAGTCGCGCTTCCACTGGGTCGAGGGCACGGTGCCGCTGGACTGGCCCGCGATGCCGATCTCATAGGCTTGGCCGAAGCCGAGGCTCTTCGCCACGCGCGCGATCCGGTCCACGCCGGCCCGGTTGCACAGGTGGTAGAAATAGGTGTCGCACGAGTTCTTGATGGCGTTGTGCATGTCCATGGGACCGTGCCCCCCCGCCCGCCAGCAGCGGAAGGTGCGGCTGCCGTAGCGATAGCCGCCGGTGCAGGTCACCCGCTCGGCCGGATCGATGCCGGCGTCGAGCAGGGCCAGGGCCGTGGTCATCTTGAAGGTCGAGCCCGGCGGGAAGGTGCCGTAGATCGCCTTGTCCAGCAGCGGCTTGCGTTCGTAGTCGCGCAGGGCGTTGTAGATCTTGCCGGGCACGCCGCCGACGAACAGGTTCGGGTCGAACGACGGCGCCGACACCATGCACAGGATGTCGCCGTTACGGACATCCATGACCACGCAGCCGCCCGACTCCTCGCCATAGACCTCGAGCGCGCGGTTCTGCACGTCGGCGTCGAGGGTCAGGACGATGTCCTTGCCGGGGATGGCGGGCCTCGAGCCGCCGATATCCTCGGCGACGACGCGGCCGCGGGCGTCGACCTCGACCCGGTTGCCGCCGGCCTCGCCCCGCAGGTCGGCGTCGAAGGCCTTCTCGACACCCTGGCGGCCGATGCGGAAGCCCGGATTGTAGAGGATCTCGGGGACCTTCTCGCCACGCTCCTCGATCGCCTTGATGTCGCGGTCGTTGGGCTTGGCGACATAGCCGATGACGTGGGCGAACGACCCGCCGAACGGGTAGTAGCGGGCCTCGTTCATGTCGGCCATCACGCCAGGCAGCTCGTTGGCGTAGAGGTTGACCCGGGCGAACTCCTCCCAGGTCAGATCGCTCTTGACCGGGACCGGCGAGAAGCGCGGCGCGGCGTTGACGTCGCGGATGATGGCGCGGCGGCGCTCCAGGGTGTCGGGCAGCAGGCGGCCGAGCAGGTCGAGCGTCTGGTCTAGATCCTTGGTCTCGTCGCGGACCACCAGCACGCGGAAACTGGGCCGGTTGCCGGCGATGACCACGCCGTTTCGGTCGAGGATGCGGCCGCGCGGCGGCGGCACGAGGCGGAAGTTGAACTGATTGTTGGTGGCGAGCGTGGCGTATTCGCCGGCCTGGAAGACCTGGAGCTGGGCCAGCCGGGCGGTCAGGGCGACGCCGCCCAGGGTGGTCAGCCCGCCCAGGACGAAGGTGCGGCGCAGGAAGGAGCCCTGCCGCTCGTTGGTGTCGGAGAAGAAGATGGACGGTTCCGAGCTCATCGGAACCTCACGTCGCCGTCCTCGAACCGCTCGATGAGCCGGTGCGCGAACGGGAACAGCAGCAGGGTCGGGGCGACCTGAAGGGCCAGCGAGATCAGGCTGGCCGGCATGCCGGTGATGACGGCCATGGCGAGGTAGGCCAGCAGGAAGGCCAGGCCGCAGCAGGCCGCGTACCAGACGAACAGCACCGCCGTGTCCTGCCCGGCCAGGAAGCTGCGCGAGGCCAGGACGACGCTGTAGATGACCAGGAAGGCCAAGGCCCAGAGGCCGAGCGGGCCGTAGGTCAGGATGTCGAGCAGCAGTCCCAGGCCGGCCAGCACAAGCGGCGCGAGAACCGAGGGCCGGATCAGCGGCCAGGCGAAGGCCAGCACCATGGGGATCACCGGCTCGGGCAGGTGGAGGCCGAACAGCTCGACCGGGGTCTGCAGGACGATGGTGGCCGCGACGGTGATCAGCGCCGGATAGACGATCCACTGCATCGGCCCGACCACGCGGACCGCGACGGGACGTCTCATTCGGTCCCTCCCGGCGATGGCGCAGGCGGCGTCGCGGGCTGGGCCGGCGACTGGGCCGGCGACTGGGCCGGCGACTGGGCGGGTGATCGGGCCGGGGTCCGGGCCGCCGGCTGCGCGGGCGGAGTCGCGGCCGCGGCGGCGCGGCGGGCGGCGGCGTCGGAGATGGCGGCGGCCTGGGCCGGTGTGGCCGCGGCGACGGTATCGAGCGCGGCCAGCGGCGGGGCGTTCAGATCGTCGGGGCCGATCAGCTGGCCGAAGTCCTCGAACAGCATGACCCGGACGTAGTCGATGGCCCCGCGGTCGCTGAACAGCTTGACCCGCCACGAGCCGTCGATGCCTTTCGCGGCGACGCCGATGGGCACGCCGCGCGGAAAGCCGCCGCCGTCGCCGGAGGACAGGATGCGGTCTCCCGCCTGGACCGACCCGGCCCCGCGCACGAACTCGAGCCGCGGATTGCCCGAGCCGTCGCCGGTCAGCAGGGCGCGGGCGTCGGTGCGGTCGACCAGCACCGGCGTGCGGCTGGCCACGTCGGTCAGCAGCAGCATGCGGCTGATGTTGGGCGAGGTTCCGACGATGCGGCCGACCAGACCGTGCTCGTTGATCACCGGATTGCCGACCTTGACGCCCTTGGCGGAGCCGACGTCGATCAGCCGGGCGTTCGAGAACGGGCCGCGGGTGTCGGAGATCGAGCGGGCGGTGCGCATGGCCACGGGCGGCTCGGGCCGGATGCCGAGCATCGCCTCGTAGCGGGCGTTGACGTTCTTCAGGGCGATGGCCTGGTCGCGCCACGGCTGCAGCTCGGCGAGTTCGCGCTTGAGCCGGCGGTTCTCGGACACAGCGAAGAAGTAGCCGCCGACATAGTCGGAGGCGTGACCGAACCACCGCACCGGGGCCGCGAACACGCCGCCGACGGGGCCGGAGACGCTTTCGACGCCGGCGCGGACGGGCTGGTACGGAGAATTCTGGGCCCGGGCGTCGCTGATCAGCAGCAGGACGCAGCCGACGGCGGCGACCACGACGGTGACCGCCGCGGTCCAGACCAGCGGCACCTTGATGTTTTCGAACGGTCCGTCGCGAAACGCCACGGCGCGCCTTCCTCAGAAAAAGGGAATCAGCGGGACGCCCCCCGCCGATATGCCGAGCCTATCGCAAAATCCGGACCGTTTGGAAACCGCCGTAACCCCTGTGATGACAGGGATTTGAGGCGGACGTTCGACGCGGCGCCTCAGAGGGCCGAGTCGAGCACGCCCTTCATCCAGCGCGGGTGCTCGAGCACGCGGCCGCAGCCGATGGCCACGCAGGACAGCGGATCGTCGGCGACCGAGACCGGCAGGCCGGTGTGGTCGCGGATCTCGGCGTCCAGGCCGCGCAGCAGGGCGCCGCCGCCGGTCAGCATGATGCCCTTGTCGGCGATGTCGGCGGCCAGTTCGGGCGGAGTGGCTTCCAGCGCGACCTTCACGGCCTCGACGATCTGGGTGACGGGTTCCGCAAGGGCTTCCGCCGCCTGACGCTCGGAGATGCGCACTTCCCGCGGCACGCCCTGCATCAGATCGCGGCCCTTGACGTCGATCGACAGGCCCTCGCCGTCGGCCGGGATGCGGGCGGTGCCGATGTCCTTCTTGATGCGCTCGGCGGTGGTCTCGCCGATCAGAAGGTTATGGTTGCGGCGCATGTAGGAGATGATCGCCTCGTCCATCTTGTCGCCGCCGACGCGGACCGAACGCGAATAGACGATGCCCGACAGCGAGAGCACGGCCACCTCGGTGGTGCCGCCGCCGATGTCGACGACCATGGAGCCGGTCGGCTCGTGGATCGGCAGGCCGGCGCCGATCGCGGCGGCCATCGGCTCGTCGATCAGGCCGACGCGGCGGGCGGAGGCGTTGAGGCAGGAGTCGTTGATGGCGCGGCGCTCGACGGCGGTGGCGCCCGACGGCACGCAGACGATCACCTTGGGGTTCACGAAGCCCTTGCGGTTGTGAACCTTGCGGATGAAGTGCTTGATCATCTCCTCGGCGACTTCGAAGTCGGCGATGACCCCGTCGCGCATCGGACGGATGGCTTCCATGTGCCCGGGCGTGCGGCCCAGCATCTGCTTGGCCTCGATGCCGACGGCGTGAACGATCTTGCGGCCGCCCACGTTACGCAGCGCGACCACCGAGGGCTCGTTCAGCACAATGCCCTTGCCCTTCATGTAGATCAGGGTGTTGGCGGTGCCGAGGTCGATGGCGATGTCGTTGGAGATCGCGCCGAAAATGCTGGAGAACATGGGTTCGGGATACCGTTCGTTCGGGCCTTGAATAGGGCGTTCGCTGTCTCGATCCGTTTCGGCGACGCCCCGGCCGCGCGCATCCCCATCCGCGCCGCCTCCTGATCGTTATCGCCTGACCGACCGAAGGCCCGTTTGCCCGTGTGCGGGGGGGATTACAAGCCCCATGCGGCGCGTACGGGGGCTGTGTCCGCGCTATCTGGAGCGTGGCCGTTCACGATAGCGTCAGCCAAGCTTATTCGTCGGTCCCCCCGGCCGCCCGCTCGCGCCGTTTGACCAGTTCGCGGACGCCCAGCATCAGGCCGAGCCAGACCACCGCGACGGCCGCCAGGATCAGCGACGTCCAGACGCCGTCGCCCGAAACCGCCGACACCACCGCCCCTCCGAAGAAGGCCACCAGCGCCGTCTTCGGCAGCACGCCGAGGGCGCAACCGGACAGGTAGGCGGGGAAGGACGCGCGCGTGGCCCCGAAGGCCATGTTGACGACGATGAACGGCGCCGAGGGCACGTTGCGGATCATGAAGCTGGCGTAGAAGGCGTTCTTGCCGACGAAGCCCTTGAGCCGGTTCAGGGTCCGCCCGCCGAACCGGTCCAGCATCCGCGCCGTCGGGCCCCGCCCGAGCCAGTAGGTCACTCCGGCCGAGGCGATGGTCGCCACCCAGCTGTAGACGAACCCCCACCACGGCCCGAAGGCGACGACGCAGGCGGCGATCAGGATGAACTGCGGCGCGCCGATGAAGGCGGCGGCGACGAACAGCACGACCGTGGCGGCGAAGGCCCAGGGGCTTCCGGCGTAGCCCTGCAGCCAGGCCTCGAGCTTCTCCTCGGCCGCCAGTCCGAGCTGGCTCTTGCCGATCATCAGCAGGGCGACGGTCGCGCCGAGCAGCAGCGCCGTCGCCAGCGCCGCCCGCCAGCGGCGGCCTTCCATATTGAGGATGAAGTCGAGAAGGCGGCGCATGGAGCCCCGGGGATTAGCAGGCCGCCGCCGCGTGGGCGAGAGTGGAGGAGACGGCGTCCCCCGGGGCGCACGGACCGGCCAGCGCCGTCCGGCTCGTTTTCCGTCTTGCCCCCGCCCGTTTTCGGCCCCTACTGTCCCCGCCGCCACCCTGGCCGGCCGGAGCCTGATCGCTTGTCCCTGACGCTTGCAGTGATTTTCGCGGGTCTGATCGGGACGACGGCGCAGCAGACGCCGCCGATCTTCAATCCGGGGGCTCCGGGCGCGCCCTCGCGGGTGATCAGCCCGGCCGAAGCGGTGGAGTTGAGCCGCACCGGCTTCGTGGAGGCCGATGTCCGCTTCATGCAGCACATGATCGTCCACCACGCCCAGGCGGTGGAGATGGTCGCCCTGATGGAGACGCGGGCCGCGTCGCCGACGGTGCGGCGGCTGGGCGAGCGGATCGCGCGCAGCCAGGAAGCCGAGATGGCGCTGATGCGGGAGTGGCTGGGCGAGCGCGGCCAGCCCGTCGCGCCGGCGGACCTGCATGCCGGCCACCAGGGCCACATGGACGGGGCGATGACGGCCGATACGCCCTTGATGCCGGGCATGCTGTCGCCCGCGCGGATGGCGACCCTGGCCGCGGCGAGCGGTCCGGCCTTCGACCGGCTGTTCCTCGAAGGCATGATCCAGCACCACCAGGGCGCGCTGAACATGGTCGAGGCCCTGCTGGACGATCCCGAGGCGGCCGAGGATCCGACCCTGTCCGACTTCACCAACTCCGTCACCGCCGACCAGTCGGCCGAAATCCTGCGCATGCAGTCCATACTGTCCGAGCTGTAGATCCATCCATCCGAGGGGCCACCATGATCATCCGCAGTCTTCTGTTGAGCTCCGCCGCGGCGGCCAGCCTCCTGTTCGGGGCCGTGGCGGCCCAGGCGCAGGCGCCGGCCGTAGGCGTCGACGCCCGCTCCACCCTGACCCCCGGCCTGCGCGACGCCGGGCAGGCGGTCTCCGGCCTGACGCTTGAATATTCGATCGCCCCGCCGCCGGGCTTCTTCGATCCGGACTCCCTGTGGGGTCCGCCCACCCGCGAGGAGGCGGCGGCCATGCGGGCCCGCCAGGCCGCGGTCGAGGCCGGGACGGCCCAGCCCCTCCCCGCTCCGAAATACAGCCCGCTGGCCCTGGCCAACAGCGACATGGCCATCTCGAACGGCCGTCTGTTCGTCGGCAGCTTCCACGGCTTCAACGCCTATGACGTCACCCGGGGAGAACCCGAACTGGTGCTGTCGGTGGTCTGCCCCGGCGGCCAGGGCGATGTGTCGATTCACGGCAACCTGCTGTTCATGTCGGTCGAGCAGAACCGCGCCCGCCTCGACTGCGGCGTCCGGGACGCCGAGGGCGAGGTCAACGCCGAACGCTTCCGCGGCGTCCGCATCTTCGACATCAGCGACCTGAGCGCGCCCCGACAGATCGCGGCGGTGCAGACCTGCCGCGGCTCGCACACCCACACCCAGGTGCCCCACCCGACCGATCCCAACGTCCTCTACATCTACGTCTCGGGCACGGCGGACGTCCGCAAGAGCGACGAACTGGCGATCTGCCAGGGCGGCGAACCGGGCGCGAACCCGGAAACGGCCCTGTATTCCATCGACGTGATCAAGGTGCCGCTGAACGCCCCGGAGCAGGCGGCCATCGTCAGCCGCCCGCGCATCTTCGCCGACCGTGAAACCGGCGAGATCGCCGGCCTGTGGAAGGGCGGCCGCTTCGGCGTCGCGGGCCAGGAAACGGCCCCGACAAACCAGTGCCACGACATCACCGCCTATCCGGAGATCGGCCTGGCGGCGGGCGCCTGCAGCGGCAACGGCATCCTGCTGGACATCTCCGACCCCGAGCACCCGTCGCGGGTGTCGGAAATGTTCGACCCCGACATGGCCTACTGGCACTCGGCGACATTCAACGCCGCCGGCGACAAGGTGCTGTTCACCGACGAATGGGGCGGCGGCGTCGCGGCGCGCTGCCGGGCCGAGGATCCGGCCACCTGGGGCGCCGACCTGATCGCCGCGATCGAGGACGGACGCCTGGTCGGCAAGAGCTACTTCAAGCTGCCCTCGGTCCAGTCGGCGTCCGAGAACTGCGTCGCCCACAATGGCAATCTGATCCCGGTGCCGGGACGAGATCTGATGGTCCAGGCCTGGTACCAGGGCGGGGTGTCGATCGTCGACTTCACCGATCCGGCCAAGCCGTTCGAGGTCGCCTATTTCGACCGCGGGCCCATCGACGCGGAGCGGCTGTACGTGGGCGGCCACTGGTCGGCCTACTGGCTCAACGGCCGGATTTACGCGAGCGAGATCGCCCGCGGCCTCGACGTTCTGCGGCTCCAGCCCGGCGACCGGCTGTCGGCCGCCGAGATCGCCGTGGCCGAACAGGTGATGCAGGAGACGATCAACCCGCAGACCCAGACGCGGCCGGTGTGGCGGGACAGTCCCGATCTGGCGCAGGCCTATCTGGACCAGCTCGCGCGGTCGGGCGGCATCGACGCCGGTCTGGCGGGTCAGGCCGGCGCGCTGGTCGAGCAATGGCGCGGCGGACAGGCGGACAAGGCGCGGGCCGCCACGCTGTCACAGGCCCTCGCCGTCGTTCCCGAGAACGCCGCCAAGGCCGACGCAGCGCGGCTGAAGGCGCTGTCGGACCTGTTCGGCCGGCTCGGCGGCGGCCAGGGGGCGTGATGCGCAGTTCGATCCTCGCCGCAGCCCTCGCGGCCGCGAGCCTGGGCTGCGCCGCGCCGGCGGCCGCCCAGGCCGCCGCCGCCCCTGCCCCGGCCCCGGCCCTGGCCCCCGCGGCGCCGCCCGCCGCCCGGGCGGCCGATGTCGCTTCGCCCGAGGCGATCGTGGCGGCGCTGTACGACGTGATCTCGGGCGACGCCGGCGTCGAGCGGGACTGGGACCGGTTCCGGTCGCTGTTTCACCCGACGGCGCGGCTGATGCCCTCGGGCGTCAATCCGCAGGGCGTCGGCGTCGCCCGCTCGATCACGCCTGAGGAATATATTGGGCGCAGCGGGCCGGTGCTGATGCGCGACGGCTTCCACGAGCGCGAGATCGCCAGCCGGTCCGAACGCTTCGGCCACATGGTCCATGTCTGGTCGACCTACGACAGCGTGCACAGCCGGTCCGATCCGGCGCCCTTCATGCGCGGGATCAACAGCATCCAGCTGTTCCACGACGGGAGCCGCTGGTGGATTCTGGGCGTCTACTGGCTGGCCGAGACGCCGGCCACGCCGATACCAGCGGAGTATCTGCCGCCCGCGGGATGAGGCGGGACGGCCCCGCCATTTGATCGCCCTTTCGCAACTGCGTAAGGAATGGGCGCCGTTCCGGGAGTCGCCATGTCCAGCCTGCAGTCCGCCGCCCTCGCCCGCGTCAAGCCGTCGGCCACCCTGGCGGTGACCGCCCGGGCGCGCGAGCTGAAGCGCGAGGGACGCGATGTGATCGGCCTGGGCGCCGGCGAGCCGGACTTCGACACGCCCGCCAACATCCGCGAAGCCGGCAAGAAGGCCATCGACGCCGGCCAGACCCGCTACGTGGCGCCCGCCGGCACCATCGAGCTGCGCAAGGCCATCTCTGCCAAGTTCAAGCGCGAGAACGGCCTGGACTACACGCCGGACCAGATCACCGTCGGCGTCGGCGGCAAGGGCACCATCTTCAACGCCTTCATGGCCACCATCAATCCGGGCGACGAAGTGATCGTGCCGGCGCCCTATTGGGTGTCGTACCCCGACATCGCCCTGATGTTCGGCGGCGTGCCGGTGTTCGTCGAGTGCAAGGAAGAGGACGGCTTCAAGCTGCAGGCCGCCGACCTGGAAAAGGCCATCACGCCCAAGACCAAGTGGCTGGTGCTGAACTCGCCGTCCAACCCGACCGGCGCGGCCTATACCTGGGACGAGCTCAAGGCCCTGACCGACGTCCTGCTCAAGCATCCGCATGTGTGGATCATGTCCGACGACATGTACGAGCACCTGGTCTATGACGGCTTCAAGTTCGCCACCCCGGCCCAGGTCGAGCCCAAGCTGTACGACCGCACGCTGACCATGAACGGCGTGTCCAAGGCCTATGCCATGACCGGCTGGCGCGTCGGCTACGCCGCCGGCCCGCTGCCGATCATCAAGGCCATCAACATGATCCAGTCGCAGTCGGTGACCCACACCGCCTCGATCAGCCAGGCCGCCGCCGTCGAGGCGCTGAACGGCCCGCAGGACTTCATCCCGAAGAACGCCGAGGTGTTCAAGCGCCGCCGCGATCTCATCGTCGGCCTGCTGAACCAGT
>NZ_DASPLR010000054.1:0-9266 GCF_035627475.1 Brevundimonas sp.
GGCCGACCTCTTCCTCGGCGCGGGCGATCAGGGTCGCAAGCGCGGACTCGTCGAGGCGCCGCAGGATCAGCACCTGGCAGCGCGAGAGCAGGGCTGCGTTGAGTTCGAAGCTCGGGTTCTCCGTGGTCGCGCCGACGAGGGTGACGGTGCCGTCCTCGACATAGGGCAGGAAGCCGTCCTGCTGGGCGCGGTTGAACCGGTGGATCTCATCGACGAACAGCAGGGTGGCCTGGCCGGCCGCGCGCCGAGCACGGGCGGCCTCAAACGCCTTCTTCAGGTCGGCGAGATCCACCGCTTCAACCGCGCCCAGCAGGACGGCTTCCTGCCCTTCGTGGAGGAGGGGATCGTCACCCTCGTCGGGGCCACCACCGAGAACCCGTCGTTCGAACTCAACGGCGCCCTGCTGTCGCGGACGCAGGTCTATGTGCTGAAGCGGCTCGACGACGCGGCCCTCGATCAACTGTTGATCCGGGCCGAGGCGCAGGAGGGCAAGCCCCTGCCGCTGACGCCCGAGGCCCGTCAGGCGATGCTGGCCCTGGCCGACGGCGACGGCCGCTACCTGCTGACCATGTCCGAGGTGCTGTTCGACCTGACCGGGTCGGAGCCCCTCGACGTCCAGGCCCTCGCCGGCATCCTGCAGAAGCGCGCCCCCGCCTACGACAAGAGTCGAGAAGAGCACTACAACCTCATATCCGCGCTGCATAAATCCGTTCGTGGATCCGACCCCGACGCGGCCCTCTACTGGCTGGCCCGGATGCTGAACGGCGGCGAGGACCCGCTGTATCTGGCCCGCCGCATCGTGCGCATGGCGGTCGAGGACATCGGCGAGGCCGACCCCCTGTCGCTGTTGGTCGCCAATGCGGCCAAGGACACCTACGACTTCCTCGGCAGCCCCGAGGGCGAGTTGGCCCTGGCCCAGGCCGTCGTCCACCTCGCCACCGCGCCCAAGTCGGTCGGGGTCTATGAGGCCTTCAAGGCGGCGAAGCGGGCGGCGGCCGAGACCGGTTCGCTGACGCCCCCGGCCCACATCCGCAACGCTCCGACGAAGCTGATGAAGTCGCTCGGCTACGGCAAGGGCTATCAGTACGACCCGGATACGCCGGAGGGCTTCTCGGGCGCCAACTTCTTCCCCGACGAGATGGAGCGCCGCGTCTTCTACGATCCTAAAGGCGAGGGGCACGAGGCGAAGGTCAGGGAGCGGCTCGACCGCTGGGCGGCGCTGCGGGCGAAGGCCCAGGCCGGCGACCCGCGAGAAGGGTAACCGTTGCCGTAACCACGTTTTCGGATCATTCTTCCCCACCGGACATCCTTGGGAGGGGACAATGACCGATACCTCGATGACGACGCGCACGCCCTGGCACCTCTGGGCGGTGGGCGTCCTGAGCCTGCTGTGGAATGGCTTCGGCGGCTACGACTTCATCATGAGCACGACCCAGGGCGAAGCCTATTTCCGCGCCTCCGGCTTCGACTAGGCCATGATCGACTACTACAACGCCATGCCTGCCTGGATGTACGCGCCGTGGATCGCCGGCGTCTGGGGCGCCGTCCTCGGCTCCATCCTGCTGCTGATGCGCAGCCGGTTCGCGGTTCACGCCTTTGCCCTCTCGCTGCTCGGGGCGCTGGTCAGCCTCGTCTACGGCCAGTTCATGAACCCGATGCCGGAGCTGCCGCCGGCGATGGCCGTGATGAAATACATGCCCTACGTCATCACCCTGATCGCAGCCTTCCTCGCATGGTACGCCTGGACCATGGGCAAGAAGGGCGTCCTGCGCTGACCGCCCGCTGACGGGCTGACGGGGGAGGGCGGTTCGCGTATGCACGCGCGGTGACCGACCGCTCCCCCGTTTCCCTGTCCGAAGGCGAGATCGCCGCCGTCCGTTCGTGGGTGCTCCACGAGGACCCGCACATCCTCGTCCTGAACAAGCCAGCGGGCCTGTCCAGCCAGGGCGGGCGGATCAAGGCGCATACGCTGGACGACCTGCTGTGGGCCTTCATGCGCTCCAACGGCAAGCGGCCCGAATTGGTCCACCGGCTGGACCGCGACACCTCCGGCGTCATCCTCGCCGCCAGGACCAAGCCGGCGGCCGGGTTCCTCGGCAAGGCGCTGCAGATGCGCCGTTTCCGCAAGACCTATCTGGCTCTCGTGTCCGCCGCCCCCGAACCACGGTCCGGCGCGATCGACGCCCCGCTGGTGCGTCAGGAGATCGGCCGCGAAAGCTATATGCGCGTCTGCGCCTTCGACGCCCCCGGCGCCCAGGGCTCGCAGAGCCGCTACCGCACCTTGTCGGCCTCCGAAGACGGGGCCCTGGTCGAGCTGGAGCCGCTGACCGGGCGGATGCACCAGTTGCGGGTGCACATGGCCCACATCGGTCGCCCGCTGGTCGGCGATCCCCGCTACGGCGGCGCCCTGACCTTCGCGGGCCGCGCCGCACCCCGGCTGATGCTGCACGCGGCCAGGCTGACCTTCCCCCACCCCGACGGCGGCGAGCGCACCGTCGAGGCGCCGCTTCCCGAGGACTTCGAGGCCCTCAGACAAGCTGCGGAACTGTAGGAACATTCCCCGCCGCCCGGCGCTAATTCAGAGAACCGCCCGGAGCTCCGCCATGAACCGCCTGAGCCTGCCCCTGATCGCCGCCGCCGGCCTCGCCCTGTCGGCCTGCGCCAGCCTCGCCCCCTACGGTCCCCAGATGGGGCCGAACGGGCAGGGCTATGCCGAGCAGCGGATCGAATCCAACCGCTTCCGCGTCACCTACAACGGCGTCGGCGCGCCGGGGCCGGTGGCCGACTACGCCCTGCTGCGCGCGGCCGAACTGACCCTTGCGCAGGGCTACGACTGGTTCGAGGTGACCCAGCGCTGGACCGACGGCCGCCTCGACAGCGCCGGCGGCATGCGCCCCAGCGTCTCCATCGGCGCCGGATCCAGCCGCTACAGCGGCCGCTATGGCGACTACCGCAGTTCGGGGGTCGGCGTCGGCGTCGGCCTGAACTTCAGCGGACCGTCGCCGACCTCGACGACGCTGGAAGTCGTGATGGGCAACGGCGAGACGCCCGACCGGCCCAACGCCTATGACGCCAGCAGCGTTCGCGACAGCCTGGGGTGGCGGACCGCGCCCTAGCGTCCGCCCCGCGTCAGGGCCCGGTACTCGACCAGCCGTTCCTTGTCGCGCCGCACCTGCTCGCCGACCGCATTGTCGACGTCCAGCGAGGCGTAGCGGACCCAGCCCTCGACGCCCAGCTTGTCCTGGATCGCGGTCACCGGCGTCTGCCAGCGGAAATACGACAGCCAGGTCACGACGACCCCGATCAGCACCGCCAGCCCCTGCAGGCCGCGGAACGCCGCCTCGTGTCCTTGCGGGACGGGCTCCAGCGCGAACACCGCCAGCCACACCAGCAGCACCAGCGGCGTCACCAGCCGGGCGAACCAGCGCATCCAGTAGCGCTCGCGCCGCACCCGCCACAGCTCCATCTGCACGTGCTTCTCCAGATACTCCATCCGCGCGCCCAGCCACATGGTCAGCCGGGTCAGGAACATGGCGCGCTGGCCCCAGCCCTTGCCGTCCTGCTGGAACTGGGTCTCGGCCTGGTCCGACAGGGCCCGGGCGTTGGTGAACAGGTTCTGGATCTCGCGAGTCCGCTGCACGATCTCGCGCGACAGCTCGTAGGAGTCGTTCTCCAGCCGGAAGCGGTACTGGATGAACAGGATGGCGTTCAGGCCCCAGAAGCCGGCCAGAACCAGCAGCATGCCGCCCCCGGCCAGCGCCAGCCCCATGGGCTCGGTCCCGGTCCATTGCGCGAACAGGGTCGGGCCGAAGGTGGCCAGCAGCATCAGTCCGATCAGCGCCAGCGCCTGGTTCAGCCGCTTGACGGCGACGTGCACGCACAGCGCCTTGAACACGCTGCGGCCATAGGCGTGGATGCGGCTGCGGATGTCCTGTTCGGCCGGGAACCGCTCCTCGATCTGGCGGGCGAACAGCACGTGAAAGCGGTCGGGCTTCCCCTCCGTCTCCCAGAAGGGGAAGATGTCCAGCGGCTGGTTGAAATACTCGTCGATATGGGCCGAGATGTTGGCCACCACGGCGGGGTCGGTCGAGAAATAGTCGCTGTCGCCGATCGGCCGGGTGATCCCCTCGTCCGACCGGGCCGGGCCCAGTCCGCGCGGCGGCCCGGCGGCCGGAATGGCGCGCTCGGAGTGGTCGGCCGCGCCGGGCGGTGGCGGATTGGCCGCGGAATGCAGCGGATCGCCGACCCGGGCGTCATGGCCCTGTCCGCCGTGGCCGCCGTCGAGAGGCGCTCCATGCGGATCGTGGGCGTGGCTATGGTCGTCGTGCGACATGGCGCTTCCGGCGGTCCTTCTGGTCGGTCGGCCAGCGTAGCAGATCGCACCGCCGCGCCGACGCCGTTCTCTCACGACGCGAAGCTGCGCCGTCGTTCCCGGTATCGCCGTTAACCGAACCGTCCGGCAAGTGAAGTTTCAGTCAGGAGCGCCGGCACGCCAGGCGCTCACACATGCGGTCGTGATGTGTATAAGCCGCCCATGATGACACGACTTCTCCTCATCGCGGCAGGGGGCGCCCTCGGAGCCGTCGTTCGCTATGGCGTCGGCGCATGGGCCTTCCGCCTGTTCCCGGCCTCGAACTGGCCGTGGGGCACGCTGGCGGTCAACGTCGCCGGTGGCTTGCTGATGGGTCTGGTGGCGGGCTGGCTGGCCTTCCGCGGCGGGCTGCACGGGGAGTCGATCCGCCTGTTCGCCGCCGTCGGGGTGCTGGGCGGCTTCACCACCTTCAGCGCCTTCTCGCTGGAGACGGCGCTGATGATCGAGCGCCGCCAATTCGCCATGGCCGGGGGCTATGCCGCCGCCTCGGTGGTCCTGTCGATCGCCGCCCTGTTCGTCGGCCTGATGGTCGCCCGCCGCGCCTTCGGAGCCGCCCTTTGACCGACGAGACCGCCGAAAAGTCTGACACGCCGAAGCGGGAGGTCCAGACGATCTACGTCGCCGAGGCCGAGGACGGCATCCGGCTGGACCGCTGGTTCCGCCGGCGCTGGCCGCACCTGTCCAACATCCAGGTGCAGAAGATGGCCCGCAGCGGCCAGATCCGCGTCGACGGCGCCCGCATCAAGCCCGAGGGCCGGCTGACCGCCGGCGCCGCCGTGCGCGTGCCGCCGATCCCCGACGACACCTCGCGTCAGGCCGGCGACGCCCACACGCTCAGCCCGCAGGACATCAAATTCGCCAGGTCCCTCGTGCTCTACGAGGACGACATGGTCATCGCCATCAACAAGCCGCACGGCCTCGCCGTGCAGGGCGGGACCAAGACCAGCCGCCACGTCGACCGCCTGCTGTCGGCCTGGGGGGAGGGGATGGACCGCCCGCGTCTGGTGCACCGGCTCGACCGCGACACCTCCGGCGTCCTGCTGCTCGGCAAGGGACCCGAGGCGGCCAAGCGGCTGGCCGGGGCCTTCGCCCGGCGTCAGGCGAAGAAGACCTACTGGGCCATCGTCATCGGCAACCCCAAGCCCGCCGCCGGCCAGATCGACATGCCGCTGAAGAAGACCGGCATCAACGACTTCGAGATGATGCGCCCCGCCGACCGCAAGGACCCGCGCGCCGAACCGGCCGAGACCGCCTTCGCCACCATCAGCCGCGCCGCCCACCGCGCCGCCTGGATGGCGCTCCGACCCTTCACCGGCCGGACCCACCAGCTGCGCGCCCACATGGCCGGCATCGGCCATCCGATCCTCGGCGATCCCAAATACGGCGACGAGAAATCGCGCGAACTGTCGGGCAATCTGAAGCTCCAGCTCCACGCCCGCAGCATCGAGCTGGAGCATCCGCGCGGCGGGATGCTGAAGGTCGTGGCCCCGCTCAGCCCCGAGATGAAGGCGGGTTTCGCCCATTTCGGCTTCGAGGAGGCGGAAGGGAACGAGAGCGATCCATTCGAAGGCGTGAGGCGGGTGCGATGAGTGGACCGATCCGTCTCCTCCCCGTTCGCGCCTGCGAATGGGGAGGGGGACCGCGAAGCGGTGGAGGGGTTCCGCCCGTGCGCGATCCTCACCCCTCCACCATCCTGCGCCTTCGGCCCCGGATGGTCCCCCTCCCCATCGCTGCGCGACAGGGAGGAGACACTTGAGACCCCTCGCAGTCTTCGACATCGACGGCACCCTGGTGGACAGCCGCGCCTCGATCCATCGCGCCGCCTGCGAGGCCGCGCGCGACATCGGCCTGCCCGAGCCGGACTACGACCGCGTCCGCCAGATCGTCGGCCTGTCGCTGGAACACGCCATGGCGACCCTCGAGCCCGGCTTGGACCCTGAGGATCTGGCCCGGTTCACCGCCGGCTTCCGCGCCAGCTTCCAGCGCATGTACGACGAAGGCCACGAGGAGCCGCTCTATCCGGAGGCCACGGCCACCCTGCGCCGCCTGCACCGCGACGGCTGGCGGCTGGCGCTGGCCACGGGTCAGAACCGGCGCGGCGTGGCCCGCAACCTGGCCCGCGAGGGCTGGGCCGACATGTTCCTGTCGTCCCACTGCGCCGAGGACGGCCCCGGCAAGCCCGATCCGGCCATGCTTCACGCCGCCATGGCCGCCTGCGACAGCGATCCGTCGCGCACCGTCATGATCGGCGACACCGCCCACGACATCCTGATGGCCCGCAACGCCGGCGTCCTGCCGCTGGGCGTCGCCTGGGGCTTCCACACCGTCGAGGAACAGGTCGCCGCCGGCGCCCGCCATGTGGCGCGCACCTTCTCCGAACTGACCGTCGTCCTCGACGGTTTCGCCGACACGACCCGCCCCGCCTGAGCCCCGACATGAGCCACATCCCGCCCCTCGATCCCAACGTCGCCGCCCGCAAGGGCTTCCGCGAGTCCGAAGAGCGGTTGAAACGCTTCTGGAACGCCGTCGACGTGGCGGGAGGGGAGGGCGGCTGGAGCGTCACCCTCGACGGCCGCACGCCGAAGACGCCCGCCGGGGCGAAGCTGACCCTGCCGACCGAGGCCGCCGCCCGCCTCGTCGCCGACGAATGGGCCGCCCAGGGCGAGTTCATCGATCCCGGGACCATGCCCGCCACCCGGCTCGCCTCCACCGCCATCGACCGCGTCGGCCGGGTGCGCGAGGCGGTCGCCGGCGAGATCGCCGCCTTCGCCGGAACGGACCTCGTCTGCTACCTCGCCGAGCACCCGACATCGCTGGCGGTGGAGCAGGCCCGCGAATGGACGCCGTGGCGCGACTGGGCCGCGCTGGAATTGGGCGTGGTGCTGGAGCCGGCCGAGGGGATCATCCACCGGGCCCAGGATCCCGCCGCCATCGCCCGGGTGCGCGAGCTGGCCCTGCGCCTCGACGACTTCGCCCTGACCGGCCTGGCCATGGCCGCGCCCCTGCTGGGCTCGGCCGTCCTCGCCTTCGCCCTGCAGCGCGGCGTGCTCGCGGGCGAGGCGGCGTTCGAGCTGTCGCGCCTCGACGAGGCCTTCCAGGAACGCCAGTGGGGCGTCGACGCCGAGGCCGCCGAACGCACCGCCGCCCGCCGCGCCGAGGCGGTGCTGCTGGAGCGGTGGTTCCGGGCGCTGGAAATCTAACTTTCCAAGGTGGAAAGTTTTCACTTGACGATCTGGAAAGTCATGGTCACTTTCCAGATCAGAAAGTGAGGACCGTCCATGTCTGAAGACCCCACCCCCGCCGAGGCCCTCGAGGCCATCGCCCGCTCGCGCCGCACGGTGCACGACCGCGTCGCCGCCGGCGGCTGGCGCTACGACCTGACCTACGCCGCCATCGTCGCCGGCATGGTCGGGGGCCAGGCCCTCGACATTCCCTTCAATGTCCTCGCCAGCACCCTGGGCGTGCTCGCCCTGGCGCTGATCTTCCAGCACGAGAGCCGCCGCACCGGGCTGCGCATCACCGGCGTCTCGCCGCGCCGGGCCCGCTGGGTGGCGATCGCCATGGGGCTGCTCTTCGCCGCCGTCATGCTCGGCGTGGTCTATCTGAGGCGCACCGCTTCGGACGTTCCGGTCGGCCTGGTCTTCGCCGCCGCCGCCGCGGTCGCCTTCGGGCTCGCCCTGATCGGCTCGCGCATCTGGCGGCGCGTATACCGGGCCGAGATGGGGACGGGCGAATGAGCCGGGTCCCGCAGTTCGACCCCGTCATCCACGCCCCCGGCCGGCTGCAGATATGCGCTATCCTGTCGGCCGCCGACGAGGCCGAGTTCGCCATGGTCCGCGACGCCATCGCCGTGTCCGACTCCGTCCTGTCCAAACACCTGAAGCAGCTGGAGGAGGCGGGCTACGTCCGGCTGCGCAAACAGGCCCACGCCGGCCGTCAGCGCACCTGGCTGTCGCTGACCCCCGCCGGCCGGACCGCCTTCGCCGCCCATGTCGCCGAACTCCAGCGGCTGGCGGCGATGACCGCGCCCGAGCCGCTGGGGCAGGGCTTCTCGGGCTGAGGAAGGCGGGGGCGCTTGCCTCCGCCTCCGGCCCTCCTTAAGCCTCGCGCTCAAGGAGACGCCCCATGCAAGACATCCTCGAACAGCTCGAAGCCCGCCGCGCCGCGGCCCGTCTCGGCGGCGGCGAGAAACGCATCGCCAGCCAGCACGCCAAGGGCAAGCTGACCGCCCGCGAGCGCATCGAGGTGCTGCTCGACGAGGGTTCGTTCGAGGAGACCGACATGTTCGTGGAGCACCGCTCGCACGACTTCGGCATGGAGAAGCAGCGCATCCCCGGCGACGGCGTGGTCACCGGCCGCGGCACGATCGGCGGCCGTCTGGTCTATGTCTTCTCCAAGGATTTCACCGTCTTCGGCGGCTCGCTGTCGGGCGCCCACGCGGCCAAGATCGTCAAGATCCAGAAGATGGCCCTGACCAACGGCGCCCCCATCATCGGCCTGTTCGACGCCGGCGGCGCCCGCATCCAGGAAGGCGTGGAGAGCCTCGCCGGCTATGCCGACATCTTCCTCCAGAACACCCTGGCCTCGGGCGTCATCCCCCAGATCAGCGTCATCATGGGCCCCTGCGCCGGCGGCGACGTCTACAGCCCCGCCATCACCGACTTCATCTTCATGGTGAAGGACACGTCCTACATGTACGTGACCGGCCCCGACGTGGTGAAGACGGTCACCAACGAGGTGGTCAGCCACGAGGACCTCGGCGGCGCCCGCGTCCACGCTGGCAAGTCGGGCGTCGCCGACGGCGCCTTCGAGAACGATCTCGAGGCCCTCGCGGAGGTCCGCCGCCTGATCGGCTTCCTGCCCCTGTCGAACCGCGACAAGCCCCCGGTCCGCG
>NZ_DASPLR010000055.1:0-35145 GCF_035627475.1 Brevundimonas sp.
CCGAAAAACCTGCGCCCCCGGTGCGGGCGGAATCGGCCCAGTGCCCGGAAGTCAATCGCGTGATGGACTGCGAGTACGTCTGCGCGCTCGAGCGCGGGCACGCGGGCGGCCACGACTGGCACGGCGTGCCCGCGGTGCCGGCGCCCGACGAGCCTGAGTACGAGCTCGGGAAGCTGCGCGGTGCGCTCGTGCTGGCGCAACGATCGCGTGAACTGTGGCGCGACCGCGCGCTCGCCGCGGGGTGGTCGGGGGATTCGCGCGGCTCGGACCCCGCGGCCTGTAGCGAGCTGCCGAGCTGCAGCGACGGCGAGCACTCGGCATCGTGCGAGGTCTCGCTGTGACGCACCGACCGTGCGGCGCGTGCCGGGCGCTCGTGCCTGCGGCCGAGGGCTGTGAGCATTGGACGCCCGGCCGCCGCCCCGTGGCAGCGCGGTCGGCACGCGCCAGGAAGCGTCAAGAGGCGCTCTTGGCGGCGGCCGAGCTGCAGAGGATTCTGACACCGAGGGAGAGGTCATGATCAACGAGGGCATGACGCAGGCGACCGCGGCGGCCAACGCGTGGCGCGCTGCTGAGGTCGCCGACGAGAAACTGCGCACTCTCGGCGACCCGGCCGGCGCCGCTGCGTACGCCGATCTCGCACGCGCGTGGGCCGCGGTGGCGGGTCAGTTCGAGTACGTGGGCGTCGAGCTCGAGCACGCCCCGTGCCCGGCCGGGTCGAGCTGCTACGCGCTCGACGAGCCCGAGGCCGAGGTCGAGGAGCGCCTGCGCGTGCCGCTCGACCTGCTCGCCAAGACGCGCGACACGCCTACCGAGGTCATCGCGCTCGCCGAGGATTGGCGGCCGCGACCGTGAGCCACGCGAAAGACGTCGAGCAGCGCGCGGGGCACCGCACGCTGCCGACCACGCTCGACGGATCGGGTGCGCTCGTCGTGCCCGAGCTGCCGGCGCGCCTCGAGAAGGTCGACCGCGACCTGCGGGATCGCTGGGAGGCGGTATGGACGTCCCCCGTCGCGCAGATTCTCGACCCGGTGAGCGACCTCGAGCCGATGACGCGCCTGTTCGTGCTCTACGCCCGCGGGCGGCAGCTCGACGCGGCTTTCGAGCGGCAGCTCGCGTGGCTCGAGGAGGGCGACGTCGACATGCCGTTCGACCCGCAGTTCGCCCGGGTGCTGCTCGGTTTCGCCGCGGAGATCAGGCAGCTCGAGCAGACGCTCGGCATCACACCCCGGGGCAGACTGGTCATCGGTGCCGCTGTCGTCGCAGCGGGCCGCTCAGCGGGCGCAGGAGAGGCGGTGCGCGATGATGCCGACGACTGACCTCGTGCTGACTCGCGGCAAGACGGCGCTCGTGCACGATCGGCTTCCACGGTCGCCGCGCACAGTCTGTGGATATCCCGTGTTCCGGATCGTCGGGGCGCCGGGCGGCCGGCGCCGCTGCCCCCGATGCGCAAGCTTTCTGAACCGATGATGCGCCCGCTGGCGCGCGAGCAGCTGCTCGAGCAGTGTGACCCGCGATTCATGGCCGCGCTGACGTTCGGCAACAACGGGCCGCTGCCGGCGCGCAACCGCACGCTCGGCCCGACGTGGGTCCGGTTCGTCCACGAGCACTGCGTGATGGGTGAGGGCGACGTCTACGGGCGGCCGGCGCGCATGACCCCCGAGCAGCAGGCGCTGTTCTGGAAACTGGCCGAGCTCAACGACGACGGCTCGCGACGGTTCGAGTTCGCGCTGATCACGCTGGCCAAGGGGTCCGGCAAGAGCCCGGTGCTCGCGTGGCTCGGCTGCATCGAGCTGGCCAGCGACTGCGCGGTATTCCGGGAGTGGGCGCCGAACGGCAACCCCCGCGGCATGGCTCGGGGCAACCCGGGCGTGCTCAATATGGCCAGCTCGTACGAGCAGGCCGACCTCGTGCTCGACGAGATGCGCGCCTCGTTCGAGCATGAGGAAGCGCCGATGAAAGGCCGTGCCGCCGCGGGCAAGGGCGAGATCGTCATGCACGACCGTAAGGCGATCGCGAAACGGATCCCGGCGACCCCGCGGCGGGCGGACGGCAGCAAGTCGCCGCTGCTGCTCGTCGACGAGGTGCACGAGCTCACGACCGAGAATCAAGAGAAGGCGGTCGATGTCGCGTGGGGCGGCACGAGCAAGCGCGAGAACGGCCTGACGATCTTCGGATCGACCGCGGGCAACGACATGACGAGCCTGTTCGGGCGGCAGGTCGCCCGCGGCAAGCGCGGCGACTTCGCCGAGAACGAGCTGTTCGTGTGCATGGAAGCCGAGACCGGTCTCGACCCGACCAATGACGCCGACATCATCACGGGCATCAGGCAGGCCAACCCGCTCGCCGCCCGCGGCGTGGCCAACGTGCGCAAGCTGCTCGGCAAGTTCAAGGGAATGCCGCTCAACAGGGCGAAACGGTACTACTGGAATCAGTGGGTACCGAGTGACGAGTCGTGGCTGCCGGCGGGCGCGTGGGACGCCAACAGCGCGCAGCGTCGCGGGCTGACGATCGAGTTCGAGCCGTCGTGGCCGACGTGGCTCGGCGCCGATATGGCGCTCAAGCGCGACTCGGCCGCGGTCGTCACACTGCAGCAGCGGCCGGCGCCGAACAACCGCAGCAAGCTCGGCACGCTCTATCAGGCGACGAGCAAGATTTGGCTGCCCGACGGCGAGCTGATCGATCAGGACGGGCCGAACGGCCCGGATGCGTATATCAGGCTGATCGCGTCCACGTACGCGCTCGTGTGGGCCGCCGCCGACGAGGCGTGGTGGCCGACGCTGCCGCAGCTCGAGAAGGGCGATGAGGAGCACCCCCCGGTGCCGATGTTCCGGATGCCGCAGCAGGGCCGGAACATGATCGTCGCGTACGCCCGGCTGTACAAGCTGATCGTGCAGGGTGAGCTGATTCACGACGGGGCGCCGGATTTCGCCGATCAGATCGCGAGCGCCGCGACGCAATCCAGTGACCGAGGATGGACACTGCGGAAGGGGAAGAATCGGCGCCGGATCGACTCGGCGCCCGCACTGGCGGCGGCCGTGTTCGCGAGCGGTCTCGAGCCGCCCGTGACCGAGCCCGTCAAGCCTCGCAGCAAGGTCTTCTAGGGGAGATATGAAAGAGATTCGGTACCGGACCAAGGTCGAGCGGCGGCGAGGCATGTGGCACGTCAGCGTGCCGGCGCTGCCACGGGACGCTCCGGTCGTCAAGACTGACAAGCTGGCCAACGCGGCGCCGATCCTGATCGAGGAGCTCTCGCACTACCTCGGCGTGAGCGTGAACATGATCTCGATCGACGTCGAGGCGCCGACCCGGCCGGCGCGGGCGCGGCTGCGCGACCGCCTCACGGCGAGCGCGGTGCAGGCGGCCGGCGGGCTCGGCGCGCTGACAGGCATGTACCTGCTCGCGGGGTATGCCGTTACCCTGATCACGGCGAGTGTCGCCGCGGTCGTGCTCGGTGCGCTGCGTGAAGCTGGGAAGGTCTGATCATGGGACTCGGCAAGATGCTCACCCGGTCGGTGCCCGACGCTGGCGGCGGCACGCGGTACGAGGTGTACGACATCGCGACCGACGGGCTGATCGATACCTTCTCGGTGGCGGGCAACATCGCCCCGGACTGGCCGACGAGCGCCTACAAGTCGGGCATGACGATTCCGGGCGCGTGGCGGGCGAGCCTGCTGCTGTCCGGGCTGCTGGCCGGCGCCCCGTGGCACGCGTTCCGGCGCCCGTACGGCGGCGACCCGAGCCCGCGGCTGATCACCCCGACCCCGCCCCTGCTCGAGCAGCCCGCCCCGCCCGAACCGCGGTTCTCGACGTTCCGCTCGCTCGCTCTCGATTACCTGTGGGAGGGCAACGCGATCGGCGTCTACGCTGCTCGCGACCGCTACGGGTGGCCGACCGCGATCGTGCCCGTGCCGGCGTCGACCGTGATGGTTCGCCGAGTCGACGAGCGGAACTACCCGCTGCCGCTCGGCACGATCGAGTACCTGATCGGGAACATGTCGTTCACGACCGACGAGGTGCTGCACATCAAGGGACCGTGCGCCCCGGGTGAACTGCGCGGTCTCGGCGTGCTCGAGACGCAGCTGTCCACGCTGCGGGGCGCGATGACGCTCTCGGCCGACGCGCACACGGTCAAAGGCGTGCCGACGGGCGTGCTCAAGAGCGACAACGCCGATCTGACCGAGGCAGAGGCCAAGGCCATGAAGACCAAGTGGATTGAGACGCAGCGGAACCGGACGGTCGCCGTGCTCAACGCAACGACCTCGTTCGAGCCGCTCGCGTGGAATCCCGAGGAGGCGCAGCTGATCGAGGCGCGTAAGTTCTCGCTGACCGAGCTCGAGCTGATCTTCGGTCTACCCGTCGGGTGGCTCGGCGGCCAGACCTCGAGCCGCACGTACTCGAACATCGAGCAGGACGCGATCAACCTGCTCAAGTTCACGCTCGGCGATCATCTCGCCGTGTTCAAAGAGACGATCTCGCAGGCGTTCCCCCGGGGGACGTACGTCGAGCCCGACCTCGATGCGCTGCTCGCCAGCGACACCGTAGCCCGTTACGGGGCGTACAACGTCGCCACGGGCGGCAAGCCGTGGCTGCTGCCGAGCGAGGTGCGCGCAAAGGAGAAGATGCCGCAGGTCGACGGCATCGACAACGCCACCACCCCCGCACCGGTCGGCGGCCCGGCCGGCGCACCGGGCGTACCGACCGAGCCGAGCGGCACGGAAACCGAGAGGATCGAATCATGACCACCGAGCTGCTGACCCGCACGTTCGACGGAGAGCTCGAGCTGCGCTCGTCGAACAACGGCGGCGACGGCCGCACCGTGTTCGGCCGGGCGGTGCCGTACGGCGTGCCGCAGTACATCTACGACGGACTGACCGAGGAGTTCGTGCGCGGCTGCTTCGACCACCAATTGCGGGCAGCCAACCGGATCCGGACCGCCCGGGAGCACGTGCAGCTCGGCGGCACCTTGATCGGCGCGGTGCGCTCGCTCGACGACCGCAACGACGGGCTGTGGTTCGAGGCCCGGGTGAGCCGCACCCCGACCGGTGACGAGACGCTCGAGCTGATCAACGACGGCGCTCTGCGGCAGACCTCGATCGGGTTCCGCGAGCGGCCGCACGGCAACAAGCGGACGTCGAACAACGTCATCCAGCGCACCGCGGCCGACCTGTTCGAGATCGCATTCGTGATGGAGGGCGCCTACGGCGAGCAGGCCGAGATCGCGGGGGTGCGCTCGGCCCGCGCCATCGACCCGCGGGTCGCGGCCGCTCACGGCTGCACGTGCTGCAACGAGCTAGCCGAGCTGCGGGGCGCGCAGCGCGACGTCACGGCGCAGCGCCTCACCCTGCCGGCGCTGCCCGCCCTGCCGACGCTGCGCAAGCTGTCATGAGCGCCAGCACTGCGCGGGGCGACCTGCTGCTGCGCGACGGCGACCCGCGGCCGTTCGTCCTGATCGAGTTCGAGCGTCCGGCCACCGAGGGGGGTGCGCCGGGCGTCGCGGTTTCGTGGGGCGATCAGATCGACGACGATGACGTCGAGTACGTCATCGCCACCGCGCTCGCCACGATGGCCGGCGTTCCGGTCGAGGCGCTGATCGCGGCGCTCGAGAAGTCGTGACCGAGCCGCTCCCGGTTGTCTATGTCGTGCGGCCGGGCAACGAGAACGCCGAGCTGCGCTACTCGCTCCGCTCGCTGCAGAACGTGCCGCACGGCGAGGTGTGGGTCGTCGGGCATCGGCCGCCGCACGTGACCAACGTGCGGCACCTGTTCGTGCCGCAGCGCGACCCCAACCGGTTCAAGTACGAGAACGCGCTGCGGCTGCTGCAGGAGATCGCCGAGCTCGGCCCGGATCGGTTCGCCCTGTTCAACGATGATTTCTACTGTCTCGCCCCCGTCCGCGGCATGCCGCTGCCGGCGCACCGCGGGCCGCTGCTCGAGCAGGCGGCCGAGCGGTCCGGGCGGTACGGTGAGATGCTCCGCGCGACCGCGCAGCTGCTGATCGAGGCCGGACACGCCGACCCGCTCGCGTACACCCTGCACGCGCCGCTCGTCATGAGCCGCGCCGGGCTGCAGCTGACCCTCGATCACGGTCTGCGCCACCGCACGAGCGAGCTCGAGCGGCTGTCGTGGCGGTCGCTCTACGGCAACCTGATGCGCCTCGGTGGCGACCGCGTGCCCGACGTCAAGGTGCACGGCGAGGGCGGCGCCCCGGCCGGCGCATGGGTGTCGACGGCCGACACGTCGTTCCGCTATCACGAAATCGGTCAGGTAATCCGGCGCGCACTGTCGCGACCGTCGCCCTACGAGCAGTTATGATCGCGAGCAGCACGCTCGGGCACCCCGCCCGCGGCCGGGCACCCCGCGGGAGCGGCACCCCCGAGTCACGGTGACGACACCCCCGGATGCGACCTGACAGTCAATGGGCCGATTCCGGGAGGATTCCAAATGGCCGAGAACGTCTACCTCGCCCGCAAGCGCGAGGAGTACGAGGGTCTGCGCAGTTCCATCGAAGGACTGCAGACCCGTGCCGCCGAGGCGAACCGCTCGCTGACCGAGGACGAACTGCGCTCGATCGGCGAGATGACCGAGGCGGGTAAGAAGCTGTACACCGAGATCGAGACCCTGACCGACGTCGAGCTGCGCTCGGCCAGCGTGCGGGACATGTCCGCCAAGGTGCAGGCGGCGATGCGGGGCAGCGACGGCTCGGGCAACCAGGGCGGTAACGCTGGTGGCAACGACACCGAGCTGCGCTCGGGCAACGTGCGCCCGGTCGGTGGCGGCACTACGCAGGATCGCGACCCGGGTCATTACCGGTCGCTGCAGGCCGGCGGCCGTCACTCGTTCTTCGGTGACCTCTACTCGGCCCGCGAACGGCAGGACGAGGGCGCGGCCACGCGTCTGCAGGAGCACTCCCGCGCGCTGGCCACGGGCGGTGCCGGGTCCGGCATCGTGGCGCCCAAGTGGCTGACCGACGAGTACGCCTCGCTCGCCCGTCAGGGCCGGGTGCTGGCCAACCTCGTGCGCAACATCCCGCTCGGCGACGACCCGCGGCCGATCACCCTGCCCAAGCAGACCGCGGGCACCGACGCCGAGGTCACCGAGCAGGCGGCCGAGAACGACCCGATCGAGGACGATGACGCGTTCGACACCGACGTCGACACCGTGACCCCCAAGCCGACGGCCGGCGTGCAGATCGTCTCCCGGCAGATGGTCGACATGGCGAGCCCGGCGATCGACCTGCTGATCTACGGCGACCTCATGGGCGCGTTCGCGCTCAAGGTCGAAAAGAAGATCGGCACGGCGCTCATCGCGGTCGGTACCGCGCTGCCGGCGAGCGAGTCGGGTGACGTCAGCGTCCCGGTGACCGACGTCTCGCACTACTCGCGCGTGTTCGTCAAGGCGGCCGTCGCGGTGCGCAACTCGCGCAAGCTGCCGGCGACGATCGCGGCCATGAGCGTCAACCGGTGGGGCGAGTTCATCGACCTGCGCGACACGACCGGTCGGCCGCTGGTCACCGGTCAGGGCGAGGCGGGGCAGAACATCGTCGGTGCCGCCGACGTGTCCGCGCTCGAGGGCGGCCGTTACCGGGGCATCATCCTCGCCCCGACGGACGGCATCGCGCTCGACGACCGGTTCGCGGTCGCGCGGGCGAACGACATCATCCTGTTTGAGAGCAACGTCATGCGGTTCCGGTACGAGCAGCCGCTCGGCCCCGAGTCGATCAAGATGGGCGTGTGGGGTTACACGGCCGTGCTGATCCGCTACGGCACCGCGAGCGTTAAGCGCGTCGAGATCACGGCAGAGGACAGCTGACCGGCCGGCGGGGCGTCCCCACGGCGTCCCGCCGCACTCGACCGAGGGAGAGATCATGGCGCTGACGTGGCCGCCGACGCTGGCCGAGCTCAAGATCGACAAGGGCATTCCGGCCGACGACACGCGCGACGACACCGAGCTCGAGCGGCAGCTGACCGCGGCGATCGGGTTCGTGCAGCGCGTGCACGTCGACCGGTACAACCTGACCGACGAGAGCGACAGCGAGCTGCCGCTGCCCGATGCGGCCATGGTTCTCGGAACGATTCGGCTCGCGCTGCGCTGGCACACGCGCAAGCGGTCGCCCGACGCGCTCGTCGCGATGGGCGAGCTCGGTGCGGGCCGGGTTCCCTCGTTCGACACCGATATCGACCGGATGCTCAGGATCGGCCGATTCGCCCCGAGCGTGTTCGCGTGAGCGTGCTGAGCGAGGCCTACCTCGCGCTGCAGACCGAGCTCGCCGAGCTGCTCGACGACACACCGATGCGGGTCGAGAGCGACCTCGCGAAGACGCTCGGCCGGCGCGACGTCGTGATCGGGCCGCCCGCGTTCACGTGGGAGGGCATGTGCTTTCCCGAGCAGCCGACCTCGATGACGTACACGGTGTACGTGATCGAGGATCTCGGCGAGCGGGCGGTCGAGCGGCTGCTCGAGCTGCTGCCGGCGCTGCTCGAGGCGGTCGGCAAGCTGCACGGTGAAACGACCGTGACAGCGTGCGCCCCGGGCGTCTACCCGTCGGGTACGACCGACCTACCGTGCTACCAAATCACCGCAGAAACGACGCTCTAGGGGCGCAGGATGTCTATTCACAAGCGCAAGATCAAACTTATCGAGTTCGGGCTCGGCACGGCCCCGAGCGACATCGCGTTCGAGTGCCAGATCAGCGCGTGGACGCTCAACAACAACACCGAGGACGGCGACAAGCTTTACACGCTGTGCCCCGCGGGCGAGGACACGGAAGAGACCGATCCCGACTACACGCTCGACATCACGGCTTTCTCGGACTGGCGGTCCGACGGCTTCTCGGATTACCTGTGGAAGCACGACGGCGAGACGGTCGACTTCCGTCTCGACCACCACCCGGACATCCCGGCCGAGCACGTGACGTGGACGGGTCAGGTCAAGATCAAGGCGCCGAGTGTCGGGGGCGAGGCGCGCGAGAACGAGGTCACCGAGGTAACGCTCGTGTGCATCGGCAAGCCGGAGTACGTCCGGGCTGACGAGTCGAGCTAACGCCACCGCGGCGTAAGTTCGCGTGACAGTGATCAACAAGAGGTAGGGGAGAGCAGTGTTCGAGTTCCGGATCCTTCCGGACGGCGGCGAGCCGTTCGAGATCACAGCCAGTATGCGCGACCTGCGCATGTGGGAGAAGACGCACCGCGGCCGCAGCATGGGCGTGCTCAGCGACCGCTCATCGTTGAGCGCGACGATCCTGTTCGAGATCGCGTACGCCGCGTGCCGGCGGCAGGGCAAGATTCACAACGACATGACGGGTGACGTGTTCGCCGAGACGCACGACTTCGAGCTCGGCGAGGAGGTCGAGGAGGAGGAGCCCGCCGAGAAGTTGGGAAACCCTACGCCCGCGGCTCTCTCAGCCGCGCCGTTGTCGCCCTAGCCATCGAGTCCGGCATCGCCCCGTCGGCATGGTGGGCCGAGGATGAACGCGACCTCGCCACCGCGCTCGACCTGCTCGGCGAGGAGCGCGGCAAGCAGCAGCGCGAGTCCGGCCGGCGCGACGACGGAAGGCAGATGAGTGGCTAGGCAGCTCACGATCAACGTGCGGGCGGAAGGCGTGCGAGAGACGCTCGCCGCTTTCCGCTCGCTGCCCAAGGACGCGAACAACGAGTTGCGTGCCGCGTCCCTCGATCTGTCGCGCCTGCTCGCGCTCAAGGCGGCTGCAGCGGGCGAGGCCGAGGGCTCTCAGGCCGCGCTCGTTGCGGGCACCGTGAAGGCCGCTCGCGACCGCGTACCGGTCGTGCAGGCCGGCGGCACCAAACGGCTCGGTTCGCGCCGCAAACCCGCGTGGAAGCTGCTGTTCGGATCCGAGTTCGGCTCGAATCAGTACACGCAGTTCCCGAGGCTGCATCAGGGACGCGAGGGCATATGGTTCTTCCCGACGATCGAGGAGAATGCAGCCGAGATCGCTGCACGGTGGCGCGAGGCTGCTGACCGCACGATCGCTGCGTTCTCGAAAGGTGCGGACTAGTGGCCGGCGAACGCACAGTCAAGATCAAGTTCACGTCCGAGGTACGTAAGTTCGTCGCCGACACCGCGACCGCGGGCGGTGCGCTCGCGCGGTGGGAGAAGCAAGCCGACCGGGCCGGCGCGGCGGCGGGCAAGTTCTCTCGGGTGACCAAGGCGCTGATCGCCCCCGGTGCGCTCCCGGCCGTGGCCGCTCTCGGCACCGCGCTGGTCGGTGTCGTGGCGGCGGCCGGCGCGGGCGGTGCGGCACTTGGCGTGTTCGGCGCGGTGGCGGCCAGCTCGCAGAAAGAGGTCAGCGAGGCGGCGACCAAGGTCGAGGATCTGACCGAGAAGATCAGGCTCAACGGGCGGCAGGCCGAGCTCGCCGAGAAGCACGGACTCGAGGCGGGCAAGTATCTCAAGGCGCAGAGTAAGGCGGCGCTCGAGCTCGAGGCGCGGCTGTCGCTGCTGCCGGCGCCCGTGCGCGAGGCGACGCGTCAGTACATCGGCATGAAGAGCGCGTGGGACGATTTCGTCGAGGACAATCAGCCCGCGACGTTCGGGATCCTCGAGCGCGGGTACGCGCTGATCGGCAACAACCTGAGTAAGCTGCAGCCGCTCTATGACATCGGTGCGGCGGCGGCCAGCAGAGCACTTGGCGCGCTCGAGCGGTTCGCGACCGGGGGCGGGCTCGACCGGTTCGTCGCGTTCGTCAAGACCAACGCGGGGCCGGCGCTCGACAGCCTCGGCCGGATCGGCAGCAACGTCGGTTCGTTCCTCGGCGATCTGTTCGCCGGGACCGTCGAGGACGGTCAGGGCTTTCTCGAGTTCCTGGCGGACGCGACCGAGCGGCTCGCCGCGTTCGGCGACAACGGCGGGCTGCAGCGGCTGCTCGACTCGATCAGCTCGAACGGCCCGGGGGCGGGCGAGGCGCTCTCGCAGCTCGGTGCCGCCGCGGTGGTCATCGCGCAGGCGCTCGGGCCGATCGCCCCGATTTCGATCGCGATCGCGACCGCGTTGGCGGGCATCATCGCCGCCCTGCCGCCCGAGCTCATCACCGCGTTGGTCGGCGCGTGGCTCGCGTACACCGTGGCCATGGCCGGATACAACGCGGTCATGGCCGCCACCGCGATCGCGACCAACGTGGCCACGGTCGCGACCAAGGCGTTCGGTCTGGCGATGCGGCTCACTCCGGTCGGGCTGCTCATCACCGGAATCACGCTGATCGTCGCAGGAATCGTGCTGCTCGCCACTAAGACGGAATTCTTTCAGAAACTGTGGGCCGTGATCTGGGGTGCGATCAAGGCAGCGGCCGGCGCGGTCGCGGATTGGTGGCGCACGACCCTCGTGCCGATCTTCCTCGTCGCATTCCTGTCGATGCAGGTCGCCATCAAGAAAGTGCAGGACTTCTTCAAGGCCGCGTGGGACAAAATCGTCGCCGCCGCCAAGTGGGTCTACACGTCGTACGTCAATTACATCAAGCTGATCGTCGCCGTGATCATGACGATTGTCGCCGCCGCGCAGCGCGTGCGTGACGGGATCGTCGACCGGTTCAACAAGGTTGTCAGCTACATCTCCGGACTCAAGGGCCGGATCAGCTCGGCTGCGGGCGGGCTGTGGGACGGCATCAAGAACAGTTTTCGGAACGCCATCAATTACATCATCGACCGATGGAACGGCCTGTCATTCTCGCTGCCCTCGATCAATACGCCTTTCGGCAAGATCGGCGGAACGACTCTCTCGACACCGAACCTGCCGCGTCTCGCCTCGGGCGGTTGGGCGCAGCCCGGCCGCACGTACCTCACGGGCGAGAACGGACCCGAGCTGCTCAGCGTCGGCCGGCGCGCCTACGTCAGCAACGCGAACGACACGAGCGCCATTCTCGGCGAGAGCGGGTCACCGGTCGTGCACGTCTACATCGGCGACCGTGAGCTGACCGATATTGTCGACGTGCAGATCGAAAGCCGCGATCGGCAGACGCGCAGGCGGGCCGGCGCTCGAGTAGTAGGGGCGTACGCATGAGCATCGAGGCGACGTACGACAGCGATCTCGCCCGGGTACGACTGACCGTCGATGCCGGCGGCACGGGCACGGGGGTCGGCGGCGCTGACGGCACGTTCGAGATCAGCGCTGCCGACTGGACCGGGTTCGACTGCACGGTCGTCCGCTCGAACGAGCAGGCGCACACGGGCAGCTACTCGGGCAAGCTGACCGTGACGGGCTCGCCGACGCAGGCGTACTCCCGGCCGTCGGTGTCGACCGCGGTCACGCCCGGCGAGGAATACACGCTCGACATGTGGCTCTATTCGGCCGCGGGGTACGCGGGCGCCGCAGTCTCGATGGACTGGTATGACAGCGGGTTCGGTTACCTCTCGACCGCGGCCGAGACCGTCGTGCTCCCGGCCGGCGCGTGGACGCACCGCACGTATGCCGCGGTCGCCCCGGTCGGCGCCGCTTTCGTCGGCTACGGCCCGTCGCTGACAGGCAGTCCGGCCGGCGGCACGGTGGTCTATTTCGACGACGTGCTGCTGCTCGACGACTCGGCCGGCGGTGGCATCGCGGGCACCGCCTCGGTCACGATCGAGCGGTCGGCCGAGGCGCGGCCGTACGCGGTCGTGCGCGGCGGCCGAGAGCGGTCGGCGACCTCGGGCACCGCGCAGCTCGACGACTACGAGTTCGCCCCGGGCGTGCTCAACACGTACCGCGTCACGTACCTCTCGGACGTCGGGGTGTCGCTCGGCACCGAGACGGTCACGGTCACGCCGACGATCGACCGCGTGTGGCTCAAGAGCATCGCCCGGCCGTTCCTCAACATGCCTGTCACAGTGCAGGATTACACGGCGGTCACGCGCCGCTCCCGGGCCGGGCTGTTCGAGATACCCGGGCGGTCGTTCCCCGTGCGCGTCGGCGACGTGCCGAGCTCGGCCGGGTGGACGCTGCAGGTGCTCACGCGCACGCTGGCCGAGAAACGCGCGCTCGAGTTCCTCATCGCCTCGGGCGACGTCGTGCTCGTGCAGGTGCCGCCCGAGTACGACATCCCGGGCGGGTACGTCGGGCTCGGCGACATGAATCTCGGCCGGGTCAGTCGGACGCTCGCCGACGACCGCCGACTCTTCTCGCTGCCGATGACCGAGGTCGCCCCGCCCGCCGAGAGCGTGGTCGGCTACGCCGCGACATGGGCCGGGCTGATCGCCGACTTCGGATCGTGGGCCGCCGTGCTGGCCGCCTTCCCGACGTGGGCCGACCTGCTCGAGTACGTGGCCGATCCCGAGACTGTGATCGTGCCGTGAGGCCGGTATCGCAGGGCTTCCTCGCCGCGGTCGGCGGCTCGCACAACATCGCAGTGCGGCTGCGGGCCGTGCCGGCGGGGCAGACCGGAACGAGCCCGGCCGGCGGCGTGACCCTGCCGCTGATCGGTGGTGACGTCGTGCTCGACGGGGGCGCCGACATTCGCTCGACACTCGAGTGTGAGGTCGCCGCGCACGATCCGGATACGGGCGAGGCACTGTGGCCGGAAGGCGCGAGCAGCCCGCTGACCCCGTACGGTGCGCACGAGCTGTTCGTCGAGCGTGGTGTCGCGTTCGGCGGCGGCGTGGTCGAGTACGTCTCGCTCGGCTACTTCCGGATCAACGACGTCGAGCAGCCCGCGGCGCCCGACGGCCCGATCCGGATCACGGCCGTCGACCGCATGGCCATGATCATCGACGCCAAGCTGACCAGCGTGCTGCAGTTCGACGCGACCGAGACGTACGGGGCGGTCGTCGAGGCGCTCGCCGCCGACGCGTACGGCGACGTCGTGATCGAGTGGGATGACGAACTGATCGAGGGCGATGCGATCGGCCGCACGTTCATCGTCGAGGAGGATCGGTACGCGCGATTGCGCGAGCTCGTGACCGGGGTTGGCAAGGTCGCCTACTTCGATCACCGCGGCGTGCTCATCGTCCGCAGCCCGCCGAGCCCGACGCTGCCGCTATGGACGGTCTCACGGGGGCGCGGGGGTGTCCTCGTGTCCGCGGGCCGCTCACTGAGCCGCTCGGGCGTGTACAACGGCGTGCTCGCCACGGGCGAGGCGCTCGACACCGAGCCGCCCGTACGCGCTCTCGCGGTCGACAGCTCGGCCAGCTCGCCGACGTATTGGGGCGGCCCGTTCGGCAAGGTGCCTCGGGTGTTCGCGAGCCCGCTGCTGACCACCGACTCGCAGGCGGCGCTCGCAGCGGCGACCGTGCTGCGCCGCTCGCTCGGCCTGCCGTACAACGTCGATTTCACCGCGGTTCCCAACCCGGCCCTCGAGCCCGACGACCCGATCGCGATCGGGCTCGAGGGCGAGCCGCGCATCATCGAGCCCGAGCTGATCGTCGGCGACTCGTTCTCTCGCGTACTGGCGGACACGATCGGTGCCGGCGAGACCGGGCACGCATGGACACCATCGACGCCGAGCTCGCAGCTCGCGGTCAACGGTTCGGTGTTCCAACGGACCATGACCGTCAACACGACCGCGAGTCATGTGCTCCCGCTCTCGATCGGCCGGCGCGACCTCGACGTCTACGTTGATCTGCAGGTGCCGATCGCTGCGGGCGGGGCGACCCTCGCGATCGGCGCGCTGCTGCGCCGGAACGCGGCGGACGACTTCTACACTGCTCGGCTCGAGTTCGACGCGGACGGCGACGTCTCGCTCAAGATCGCCGATCACGGGCCGCTCGGTTACGCCGAGCCCGCGACGATCGACGGGTACGCCCCGTACACCGCGGCGCAGTGGTGGACGCTGCGCGCACGCGCGCATGACAACGTGTGCGAGCTCAAGGCGTGGCCGCGCGACGAGCAGCCCGAGCCCAACGACTGGGCACTCTCGTACGATGGAATGCGACCCGCCGCAGCAGGGCAGGACAACCGGTACGGGCTGTATCTGTGGCGTCTGGCGGGCAACACGAACAACACTGGGCCGCAGTACCTGATCGACAACTTCCGGGCGTACGACGTGCCGGCGAACGTGCTGCGGGGCGGCGAGCTGCACGTGCTCGACACCGTGACCATCCCGCTCGTGGCGGCCGGCGCGCTGCGCGGCCGGACCCGCGAGCAGACCCTGACGTCTATCGAGACGAGCTGACCATGCGATCCGACGACCTCGTACCGTTCCTTGGCACCCCGCAGCCCGCGGGCCGGGGCGTGACGTTCCGGCAGGGCGTCATCGTGGCGTGGAATCAGGACACGGCCGAGAACGTCGTGCGCGTCGGCGACTCGCTGCTGACGAACCTGCCGATTCTCAACACGAGCGAGGCGGCCATCCTGGCGGCCGGCGATGTCGTCGGCATCCTCGTCTCGGGCGCCACGTGGGGCATCATGGGCCGGTTCACCATCCCGGGCACCCCCGAGGCGGTCAGCGCGCTCGACAGCCTGCGCGTGCAGTCACAGACCGTCGGCAACAACGAGGCCACCACGAGCAGCAGCTTTACCGACCTCGGTAACTACGGCCCCGAGATCGAGGTCGTGGTCGGCGCGAGTGGCCGTGTCGTGCTCTGGATGTCCTCGGTCATCACGCTCAACGTGCCGAGCGGTAGCGGGATCCTGAGCGTCGAGGCGCAGATGGCGTTCGTCGGCGAGGGCGCGAACGAGTTCGGCACGGGCTCGTACTCCGCGATCCGCGGGCAGCTGTGGCGCAACTCGGCGCAGGCTGGCGGGTTCGACACGGCGATCGAGACCACGAGTCCGGTGAGCAAGACGTACCTGCTGACCGGACTCGCCCCGGGCGCGACCAAGTTCGTCGCCAAGTACCGGCGAGCGAGCGGTGCCGGAACGGTCTCGTTCGACGACCGCAACATGACCGCGATGGCGATCTAGGAGAGACGATGGCTGACACGACGAGCAGGTACTCGCTGCCTTACCAGGAGACCGGCGACGCGCCGGACGGGCCGGCGCTCGGGCAGGATCTTGCCGAGGCGGTCGAGACCGCCCTCGGCGCGGTCGACGATGCGCTGACCGACATGTCGCTCGCGCCGACGCAGCAGGTGTTCACGGCCGGCGGCACGTGGACGAAACCGGCCGGCGCGCACCGCGTGCACGTGCAGGTCGTCGGCGGCGGTGGCGCGGGCGGTGGCGCTGCCGCCACCGCGGCGGCGCAGTGGTCGTTCGGCGACGGCGGCGGCGGCGGCGAGTACGCCGCGGGTTGGTTCAACGCAACCGATCTGGCGTCGACCGTAGCCGTGACGATCGGCACGGGCGGCACGGGTAATACCGGGTCGGGCACGGGCGGCGGAACGACCTCGTTCGGTACGCACATCACCGCGGCCGGCGGCGGCGCGGGCGGGGTCCGGCCGGCGGGTACCGCAAACTTCTCGTCGAATGACGGGGTGCGCTCGGGCGGCTCGGGCGGCACGGGCGGCGACGTCCGCGTACCGGGCGGTGCTGGCGGGTCCGGTATCGGCATCACGGCGACCGCGGGCACGGGCCAGCGCGGCGGCGATGGCGGCGGCACGGTCCTCGGCGGCTCGCAGGTCGGCCGCTCGAACACCGCGGGCAGCACGGGCCGGGCGTACGGCGGCGGCGGCTCGGGCGCCTCTCGGGGTGCCTCGCTGACCGCGGTCAACGGCGGCAACGGGGCGACCGGCGTCTGCATCGTCACGACGTATTTCGCCGGACCGCAGTAGCCTCACGGGTAGCCGAAGGGAAGGGGAGACTATGCCATCGGCCCAATTGGTTTCATGCCTGCGGCAGCTCTGGAACGAGTTCGACGACATCGCGCCGAACCGCGATCGGCGCAGCGACGGTTGGATCGGCGACGCTGCGCACGCGGGCAGCTCGTCGGACCACAATCCCGACGAGACCGGCAAGGTGCCGATCAGGGACGCCGACAAGATCAACGAGGTGCACGCGCTCGACGTCGACAAGGACTTGAACGTACCCGGTCTCGACATGGAGCGGGTTGTTCAATTCCTACTAACCCGGTGCCGTAACGGTACCGAGCGGCGCCTGCGGTACATCATCTGGAACCGGCGTATCTGGGAAGCGTCGAACGGGTGGCGTCAGCGCACGTACACGGGCGCGAACGCGCATGACCAGCACGGGCACTTCAGTGCCAGCTACGACACCGCACTCGAGGCGAGCAAAGCCTCATGGCGTTTGGAGGACATCCCGGTGGCACTGACCGATGCAGACCTCAACAAGATCGGGAACATGATCGCGTCCGAGGTTGCCAAGGCCGTTACCGCGGCGCGCAATGCGGAGCTCGCGGTCAATGCCCTGACCAGGGCCCGGCCGCTCAACGGCCCGGACGGTAAGCCGGACGGCACGCAGTACACCCCGCTCGGGCACAACGTGCTCATGCAGGGCGTGCCCTCGCCCGCCAAGGGTGGCGCCCGCGTGCCCATGCACGAGCTGCTCGGAGACATCGCCGAGGCGGTCGTCGAGTCGTAATCGGCCTGCCCGCGGGCAATCAGCAACTGCACTTAGAGTGATCGGTACACGCCCGGCCCGAGCGCCTCTCGCGTTCGGGCCGGCGCTATCGAAAGGCGGGGCGCGTGCCGGATTGGCTTAAGACATTGGCGCTGATCGTTGGGCTGCTCGGGTGGCTCGCGACAGTGACCGCCACGCTCATGCAGGGCAAACTTCCGGATGCCGCGACACTCGGAATCCCGGCCGCACTCGTGATCGCTCTCGCTCCTCCGGTTACGATCGGCCGCGGGCGGGCAACCCGTCCACGTCGGGCGGTCCGTCCGACGGCCGAGGCGGCGGAAGAGGAATCACCGTGATCGATCTTGCATGGCAGATGACGGCACTAGGGTCGATAGGCGTGTCGGTCCTGATCGGTCTGGTCGCGCGCCGCGGACTGGCCGAGCTCGATCGGCGCCGAGAGTCTCGCCGATGAGCCCATACCGGGAGCCCGCCCCGCGCGGGTTCCGTTGGGCCGATCGGCCGGCGGCGCGGGCGGTGGCCATGGTGCTCGCACTCGTCTCGCTCGTCGTCAGCATGTACGTCGGTTACCGATACGTCGGGCTGATCGACTGCTTGCAGCGGCAAGCGGCTGCTGACGCCAATCGAACCAAGGCGATCGCCGAGGTAACCGACCGAGAGCGTGCTGCTGACCTCGCACTCATCATGGGGCCGACCGCGGAACGAAGTGCGGCCGCACTTCGAGAGGCGGCCACCGAGGCGCGACGCGAGACCGACCGCGTTCGGGCTGCGAATCCTGCGCCGACCGCCGTACCCTGTGACTGACGGGCCGAACGGCCCGGTAGAGGGAGAGACACCATGCGCATTGCCAAGTTCATCGTGGCGGCCGTCACGGCCGGCGCAGTCGCCGCGGGTACCGCGCTCGCCGACGACGTGTTCACCACGACCGATGGCGTGACGATCGCGCTCGCGATCCTCGGCGCCCTCGGCGTGTACGCCGTTCCGAACCGCCCCGAGCACGGCTGATGACTGGCCCGAGCGAGGCGGTCATGGGTCCGGCCGGCGCGGCGCGTCCGTCGCTCGGCCGGATTGTGCACTACCGCGGCAAGAGCGGTCATCACGCGGTGCGGGCGGCCATCGTCAGCGCCGACGTCGACTCGCTCGACCCGCGCGGGGTCGAGTCCGGCGCGGTGCCGGCGCTCGACTCGTCGATGCACGTGCACCTGCACGTTTTCACTCCCGGCCCGAACGGCGGGTTCCCCGAGTTCAACGTGCCGTACGGCACCGAGCCCGGACAGTGGAGCTGGCCGCCGCGCATCTAGGTGCGGGGTAGGACTTTTATTACTTGTCGATACAAGTAATGCGGCACAGAACGAGGGGCGCCCCGTGGGGCGCCCCTTCCTCGTTCACGCTGCGGGCTGCACCACCAGCCACTCGGCCGGGTAGCCGAGCTCGTCTTCCTGGTCGAGCATCTCGGCCCGCGCCTCGAGCATCCCAGCCTCGGTCCCGGCCCCGAGGAGCTCCTCCCGGCCGTCCGCGTCCCGGATGATCAGCTCGTGGGTTTTCTTGTTCTTCGTCATACCCATAGTCTAATACATGACCTAATAGGTTGGCAAGGGGTGAAGCGTCCCGGTTTTACTTGTATCGACACGTAATAAAAGTCCGGGGGTTACCGGCCCGCCCGGCGCGGGTACCCTGCCGGTATGACCACCGACACGCAGGCTGCGGGCGCCGACGAGCCCGTCAACATCAATGCTCTCGGCCCGCAGAACGCGGCCGAGCAGGTCACCGAGACGCGGCGCTTCGAGAACAACATCGAGGCTGCTGACGCCAAGTCCGAGGAAGCGATCAAGGCGCAGACCGCCCCCAACCCGACCACCGACGCCGACCTCGCCCGCGAGGCGTACGGCGAGGACTGGAACAAGCGGCGCCGCGGGCGCGAGGCCGACAAGCTGGCCGACACCGATCACCGCGAGATCGCCGAGACCAAGGACGGCGAGCCGATCTACGCGCACGGCGGGGTCGCCGTGGACGCTCAGGGTCACGCACTCGGCCACGCCGACGACCCGCAGGGTGCAGTCAACCTGCGCGAGCGGCTGTGGGACGACCCGCCCGCCAAGGACTCGGACCGCTACCCGGTGACCGCCGAGGCGCGCGAGCGCGATGAGGCCGACGACGAATCCTGATGCTGCGTCCGTCACCGTGGCAGCAGAACGGCCCCGCATCCCGGAAGGGGGCGGGGCCGTTCTGTACCCGTGTCAGGTGCGTTGATCCTACGCCTGCGCGGTGACCGGCGGCTGCTTGGCGAACGGGTTGACCCGCGGCGGCTCAGCAGGCGTCTGCGGCGCCGCGACGGGCGTGGCCATCACGGGCGCCGGGGCGGGCTCGGCCGGCGCGGCAGCGGGCTGCTCGGCGGCCGGGGCGGGCTGTTCGGCCGGCGCGGCCGCCTTCTTGGCCCGGGTGCTGCGCGGCTTGGCCGGCGCCGAGGCGGGCTGCTCGGTCGGCGCGGCACCCTGCGCGGGCAGCTCGCGCTCGAGGCGCGCGTCGAGCGAGGGCAGCCACGTACTCGCGATCGCGTCGGCCGTGTCGGTGACCTCGAACATCGTGTTCCACGTCCGGTCGCCCTCGCTGTCGTGGCCGACCTTCTCGAGCACGAGGCGGTACTCGCCGTTCGGGTTGAACGTCTCCACAGTCGATCTCTCCCTGTTCATCTCGGCCCACCAGGGCCGTTCGTCCGTGATCTGAATGACTGCGCCGGGCCGGCGGCCCCGCGCCTTGAACGATCGGTGCCCGATGACCTGCGAGTCATCGCCGAACGCCCGCGCCTCGCCGAGTCCGTCGATCGTGGCGCGCAGCAGCTTGTCTCCGTCCGGCTTTCCGGTCGGGTCGTCGGTTCCCTCGGCGCGGCACTGCTCGTCGAGCAGCAGATGCAACACGGTGACCCATACCGGCCGCGGGTACGGCACGAGCGGCATGTCGGCGCCCGACAGTCCGGCCGCGACGTACGCTTCGCGCGTGCCGCGGTTGACCGCGTGCCGCCACGCGGCGAGGTACTTGCTCGAGTGCATGACGTACCCGTTCGAGCCGACGTCGTGCGACCCCTCGGGAGCGGGCCGCCCGGTGACCAGCACGTTGAGCGTGGTCACCGGGCGATCGCCAGGATGCCGGCGCCGACCGCGGTCAGCACGGTGAGGATCGCGGCGACCTCCTGCAGCGAGCCGCCCGCGAGCAGCATGATCACTGCGCCCGTGACGATCGCGACGAGCCCGGCGCAGAGGTCTCGCGCGTCCTGCTCGTTACGCGCTCGCCGAGACGTCGCCCCCGCCCCGTCCGGCGAACCTGCCACTCCCGGTCGTCGGTATTCCACGAGACCCGGTACCGAAATCCGGTCGTCGCCACCCGACGGGCCGCTAGCTGCATCGCCTGTTCCCATGTCTGCATGCCTTCCCTCCCAAGGGGGCGGGGCGCCCCGTGCGGTGCGCGCTCCCGCACCGCATCCTTCCCTGCACCACCTGCTCGGGGCGCCCCACGTCATCGGCCGATCAGGCAGCGAACGGGTTCTGCTGCGAGACGTACGCGTTGTACTGCTCGACCTCCTGCGGCTGCGGGGCAGCGAGCACGTACGGATCGTTGTTGCTCGGCCCCGTCTTCCACAGGCGACCGAGGGACAGGCCCGGCCCGCCCGACTGGCGGACGCGCAGCGCTTCCTCGAGCTGCTCGATCAGCTTGACCTGTTGAATCCACAGGCCATTCACGACGTACGGCGTGTTGACCGTCTGCCGCTGCGAGCCCGGGGTCGTGCCGCCCCACGACAGCGGACCCCCGTCGAGCACGATGACCTTGCACGTCATCCGGTCGACGAACTGCGCGCCACCGCCCTGCCCCTGAAACTTGCTCGGCAGGCCGCGCTGCAGGGACTCGGGCATCACGATGAGCAGGCGCCCCTGCAGATCGCCGATTTTCGGCATGTTGCCCGAGCCGCTCGCGCTCGGCGGCGGCGGGGCGAGGAACTGGCCGGGCTGCGCAACGGGGACGTTGGCGGCCGGCGGGGCGTACTGCTGCGCGGCGGGCGCGCCGTACTGAGCGGGCTGCTGTGTGTACTGCTGCGGGGTGGCCGGGGCGTACGGGTTCGCCGGGGCGGCCGGCGCCGCGGGCTGCTGCTGGTAAGGGTTCGGCTGCTGCTGCGGCTGCTGAGCGGGCTGCTGCTGCGGCTGCTGCGGCAAGAACGGGTTCGTCATGCTGTGTCCAATCAACGGGACCGTGGTCGCGGCCGGGTGGCCGCACCGAGCAGGGAGCGGGATTCGGACCCGCGATCTCCGCGTGCCGGCGGCTAGCTCGAGGACTAATACCGTCAAGGCTGCGGCGCATACTCCAGCATGCTGCCCCTGCGTGCTCCCCCGGCCCTTAGGGCCGACCCCTATGAGCCGGGGGGCGTGGAACAAACCTAACACGTCATCTATTAGGGCACAAGCTCCGCGCGCCATCCACACGCGCACGCGCCACCGCTGGCCGGAACGTGCAGGTCGCGCTGCACGCACTGCACGATCTTTGCGCGGGCGATGCCCGCCTCGGCGATCGGCCCGAGCCATTCGATCCCGGTCGCGGTCGCGTTCTCGTACAACCGCGCGAGCTCTTCGAGCGAGTCGGCGGACATGATCGCTTCCCATAGCATCGCCTCGAGCGGCGCCTCGCCGGGCGGTATGCCCGCGGGCACCCAATCGACCATGCCATCCGGCCGGCGCACGGCCTGCTCAATGACGGGCGCGGCGGGCAGGGCGGGCTGCGCGACGTACTGCTCGTGCGTCATGCCGGCGGGCGCCGAGAAACCGAGCGGCCCGCGGGCGATCGAGTCGGCAACAAACTCGGTCACGGGCGGCAGGTCGATCGGCAGCGCGACGGCCCAACAGCCCTCATCGCCGAGCTTGATCTTGCTGGCCTTGATCCGCTCGCGCTGCTCGTACGCCGCGACCGTCCCGGCCCAACCCGAGGTGAGGTCGATCAGGTACGGCACGGCCCGGCCGGCGCGCACGTGCACGACGAGCCCGACGACCTTACTCACGTTCGGCAGCGGCTCGTACCGCCCGCGGAACGGGCCGCTCGGGTCCGCGTCGGTGGCGGGCTGCGGCTCGGGTACGAACATGTCGTCGCCGTGCGCGTACGAGGCGAGCTGCGGTGCGATGTGAATCAGGTTCAGCAGCGGGTCGGTCTCCGTCTTCACGTCCACGACGAGCAGCTCGCCGGGCGCCAGGATGCCGAGCTCGACGAGCAGCCCGCTCTCGCCGAGGCGGTCGAACGTGCCGGCGATGCCGAACTGCTTGAGCCGCACGGTGCGTTCGATGTGCTCGGGCCGGAAGCTGAGCCGCATCGCCCGTTTGAGCGTCTCGTACGCTTTGAGGTCGACGTCGTACGGGTACGGCAGGCCGACCTGCTCGACGGTCTCGCCCATGTCGAGCCGCTCGGTCGCGGTATGCACGGCGGTGCCGGCGTTGCTGCCCGCCTTACTCTTGCCCGCCTGCATCGCCTGCTCGCGCAGTCCGCGCAACGTGCTTTTCGCCTCGCTGGTCAGCTTGCCCGTCGCCGGGTCGTACTGCGCGGCGGCGGCCACCCCGAGCACGAGGTCGGACCGCGACGACAGCCCGATCGCGAGCGTGTTCGCCTTCCACTCGTCGAGCTGATAGGTGTCCGTCTCGATGTTCTTGAGCGCGTTGCTCGTGCGCTGGTAGGACTCGTCACCATCGAAGTAACGGCCGTTGCGCACGCGCATCGACCCGATGCGGCCGACGATGGCCGGCGCCTGCAGATCGGTCATGGTTGGTAGGTCTCCCCTAGTAGTTCCGGACCGAGGCCGGCGGCGGCCAGGATGCCGAACGCCCGCGCCTCGGCTGCGCTGTCGGCCCGTTGGATAATCTCGATCGGCGTGCCCGGTGGCGGCTGCGCCGGGCCGATGACCGCACCGTGACGAAAGAGCGCCACGATCGGCCCGCGGGGGTCGCCGAGCTGAATGCTGGCGACCCCGTACGTCTGCCCATCATGCCCGCGTACGACGTCGCCGACGTGCACGGACTCCCACGTGTCGGGCACGACTAGATGCCCTTGGCGTGCAGGTAGGTCGCGAGCGCCTCGCGCGCAGCCTGGTACATCCCGAGCACTTCCTCGAGCGCCGCGTCGGCGGCCGCCACGTTCTCGAGCGCCGAGGTCACGAGGGCGTTGTCGCTGCCGTCGCTGACCTGCGAAATCTGCCGCAGCGCCTCGTCGTGGCGGTCACGGGACACGCCGACCGAGCTCTGCGCCTCGCCGAGCTTCTCGATCGCGGACCGGAACGCGGCGCCGAGATCGTCAAGGTTGCCACTCATCAGAGCCCTTCCGCGTACATCGCGTTCTTTTCGATGGCCGGCGTGGCCACCGAGTGTGCAGTCTCGAGCTCCTCGCTCGTCTGCGCGAGCAGCGCCTGCGCCATCTCGATGACCGTGATGGCGCGGCTGATCTCGCTGCGCGAGAGGTCTGCGTGCGAGGCGCCCTGCACCGCCTGCAGCTCGCGCAGCGCCTGCTCGAACAGGTCGTTCGCCGCCGCGGTCGCGGCCTGCGCGTCGGCGACGATCTGCATCGCGTTCTGCGTCGCGGCCTGCGCTTCGGCGATCGTCTGATTGGCGGTCGCAATGGCCGCCTTGGTCTCGGCAACGCTCGCCACGTTGTCTCCCGTCGGTGTCGGTACGGATTCCATTTTCGGCAAGGCGGTCGGGCCGCTGCTGCGCCCGCCCCCGGATCCCTGCCCGAACCACTGCTGCCCGCGCTCGTCGGGCTGCGGCGCTTTCGGGTGCTGCGGCGTGGCCGGCGCCCCCGAGGCGGTGATCGTGCCCGCCTTCCGCTCGTTGATCATCCGCTCGAGCCCGACCGCCACGTTCTCGAGCTGCTCGACCGCGTACTCGCTGAGCGGGTACTGCTGCAGCGAGGCGGGGCACAGACCGTACTGCGACTCGGGCTCGAGGCGGTGCTGCTCGATCAGCGTGCTCGGCGGCTCATCGGCATCGGCCAGCGTCCGCGGCCGGGTCGGCAGGAACTGCACGGTCGCCGAGCACAGCCGGAACGGGCACGGCCCGCTGCTCACTGTTTGCGCCACGTCGGGCAACCCTGAGAGGTGAACCATTGACCTTTCTTGAGCGTCACCTGCGGCCGCCCGCCCTGCGGCAGGCCGTTGCTGATGATCTGCGTGCCCTCGGCGTCGCTGCTCTTGAGCCAATAGCACATCAGGAAGCCGTCGTTCTCGACCGCTTCCACGGCGCGGTAAGTGCCCGCGGGCACGTCCTGCCCGACCTGCACGACGTCATCGCCTGCGATCGTCGGGGCGGGCGCCTTGGCGGCCGCCGTGCTCGGTGCGGGCTGCTCGGCCGCGGGGGTCGTCGGTGCGACCGTCGGAGCGAGCGTCCGCGGCGGCTGCGTCGAGTGGTTCGTCGGGTCGAACGTCGGCACGGCCGGCGGTGGCGTGCTGTCATCCGAGAGTGCGGCGAACACGGTGCCGCCGATGCAGATCAGGAAGAGCACCAGCGCGCCGAGCAGCACGCCGCTCATCGTGTTGCGCTTACGGCGCGGTTCGTATGCGGGCATGGCCATCAGAGGATCGCCTTTCGGTCGGCGGCCGCCCACAGTGCCGGGGCGTACCGGGGGAACAGGATCGGGTTACCGGCCCACGGGTCGACCGGGGGACGGACCGTGCAGTGGCAGTCTCCCGGCCGGCGGGCACGGTGTGCGCCGCGGTGGCGCCGGGTCCGGAACAACTTCATGCCCATGAACCTAACAGACGACCTAATAGCGCGCAACCTAGGTCGTCTGTTAGGTTATGACCATGACAAACGAGACCGAGGCGCGAGTCGCCCCCGCGGCCGAGCCCGCGCTGCTGACGGAGCACGTCAACGTACTGATGACCGAGGAGACGCGAGCCTTCCTGCTCGGCAGCAAGATCGCCGACGGGGCGCGCAGTGAGGGCGCGGTCGCCCGCGCGCTGCTTGAGGATGCCATCGAGAGTTACCGGACATCGGCCGTGCTGAATGCCGAGTACGACAGGCGCATCAAGCTCGGGCGCGCCGAGCTGATCAAGCGAGCAGGCACGGCGTAGCGTTGCCCGCCCGCACAACCGAATACGACACGAGAGCGCGTCGCCGCACGGGGGTCGGCAACGCGCTCAGGTGCGACAGCGAGATAGGGGAGATCCATCCGTGCTGACTAGCGGCGATAGTACCGTTACCGGCCCATATGCACGAGCCGCTCGGCTATATCGAGCGGCCGGGTGGCTGGGAGTTTTGCCCGTCGGCGCCAAGGCCGGCGAGAAGTGGCCGCCGCCGCGAGGCTTCACCGGGCACGGCAACCCGGACCCGTCGGCCGCCGACGTCGAGGCGTACATCGAGACGCACGGCGAGCGGAACATCGGCCTGCGCGCCCCCGAGGGCGTGCTCGGGCTCGACGTGGACGCGTACGAGAAGGGCGGACAGGTCAAGGCCGGCGCCGCTGCGCTCGCCGAGCTCGAGGCCAAGTACGGGCCGCTGCCGCCGACGTGGGTCAGCTCGGCCCGGCCGGCGCCGAGCGGGATCCGATGGTTCCGCGTACCGACCGAGCTCGACGGGCGCCCGATCAACTGGCCCGGTGAAGCAGCCAAGGGCATCGAGCTGATTCAGCACGGGCACCGGTACGCGGTCGTGTGGCCGAGCACCAATCCCGAGGCGGACGGTGCCGAGTACGCGTGGCGTTATCAGCACGGCGCCGAGCTTGGCGATGCGTGCCCGTACCCACCCGATCCCGGAACGTTTCCGATACTGCCCGAGGCGTGGGTACGCGGACTCGCGCTGTCGTACGAGCGCACTGAAAAGAGCGACCTCGCACACGGCGACATGGCTGCGTGGTGGGAGAAGCTGCGCGACGAGGCGCCCTGCCCGCGGGTCGCGGACGCGCTGCAGCGGGCGGTCGGCGAGCTGCGGGTCGGCCGGGCCGGGCGGCACGAGACGGCCCGGGACGCTGCGCGGACGATCGCGGCGTACGGCGGCGAGGGGCATGCCGGCGCGCCGGGCGCGCTGCTCGAGCTCGGTGCCGTGTTCGTGGACGTGACCGCGGCGCCCGGCCGCGACAGCGAGGGCGAGTGGCTGCGGCTGTTGACCGGGGCGGTGAGTCTGGCGGCGGCCGACAACGTGGTACCGCGGACGCTCTGCGCCTGCAGCGTGCCGAGCCTGCTCGCGCCCCCGCCCCCGAACCTGCCTACGGCCCCGGACGGTCAGGTGATGGTCGCGCCCCCAAAAGTCGATGAGCGCATCGCCGAGGCCGAGCTGACCGACTCGGCGATCGCGCAGCTGCTCTGTGACGAGCTGCTCTACGCCTCGCACTGCTGGGCACCCGGGCTCGGGTGGCTCGCGTGGACGGGCCAGCGCTGGCGCGAGACCAGCGAAGAGAGCGTGATCGAGGTCGTGCGGCTGTGGCTCGCGCGGTACGCGGCCAAGCAGCTCGAGAACGTGTTCGCCGTCGACCGGGAGGTCAGTAAGGCGATCAACGGGCTCAACTCGGCGTACCGGATCGGCGCAATCACCCGGTTGTGCCGGGGCGTGCTGCACGTCGAGGCCGAGGCGTTCGACGCGCACCCCGATCTGCTCAACACGCAGAGCGGGATCGTCGACCTGCGCACCGGGCAGCAGCGGGCGCACGACCCGGCCATGCGGTTTACGAAGATCACGGACGTCGGCTACGTGGCCGGCGCCGACCACCCGGACTGGCGAGCGGCGCTGACCGCGGTGGCGCCGGACGTGGCCGAGTGGCTCGCGGTGCGGTTCGGGCAGGCCATTACAGGCCACATGACCAGCGACGACAAGCTGCTGCTGCTGCGCGGTGGCGGTGAGAACGGCAAGTCGACCGTGCTTAATGCGGTTAAGTCCTGCCTCGGCAGCTACGGCGTGTTCGTCAGCGACAAGGTTCTGCTCGCCGACCCCAAGGCGCACTCGACCGAGATGACCGTGCTGCTCGGGGCGCGGTTCGCGCTGGCCGAGGAGCTGCCCGACGACGGGCACCTGAACGTGAAGCGGCTCAAGGACGTCATCGGCACCCCCGAGATGACGGCCCGCAAGATCAGGCAGGACTCGATCACGTGGCAGAGCACGCACTCGTTGTTCGTCTCGACCAACTACCTGCCCAAGGTCACCGAGACCGACCACGGGACGTGGCGGCGACTCGTGCTCGTGCAGTTCCCGTTCAAGTTCGTCAGCCCGCAGGACGCCACAGGGGCCGAGCACGAGCGTCCGGGTGACCCGACCCTGCGCGACCGCATGAAAGAGGGCGAGCGGCAGCGTGAGGCGGTTCTCGCGTGGCTCGTGGCCGGCGCCATGCGCTGGTATGCGGCCGAGCGCCGGATGCCGCCGCTGCCGGCGACCGTCGCGGCCGACACGCTGCAGTGGCGCGAGGACAGCGACATGATCATCCGGTTCTGGCGCGAGTGCCTGACCGCGGACCCCTCGAGCTACATCACGGGCACCGACATGCACGCCGAGTTCAACGCGTGGGCCGAGGCGAGCGGGCACAAACCGATGTCTATCCAGACATTTAAGACCAAGTTCGAGCAACACGACGAAACCGTGTCGCATCGGGTCACGTTCGCGCTGCGGCGGGTACGGGAAGGCGAGCAGAGGTCGTTCCGGCCGCGTTCGCTGCTCATGCCGGCGTTCGGGGCGGTCGCTTCACAGAGTACCGCTGAGGCTGCTGTCGGTAAGATGCAGCGGGCATGGTGGGGCGTCCGTTTTGTCTCCGGCACTACCGCTGAGCAGGGTTGATACACATGATACGGATGGTTCCCAAGAACGCGCATGCCTGCGCGTTACGCGAGGAACGGGAATCATCCGTATCATCCGTATCACACGCTCTGTAAACGTAACGCTCACTGACAGTGAGTGGTTGACAAGCTAGTAGCCGACCTATTAGCTTGGACGTATCAAGTCGATCCGATGAGGGAGACATCATGATCCGGAACCTGCTCAGCCGGCGCGCCGGGCGCCTCGCGCTCTATGCCGTGATCGCCATCCTGACCGCGCTCGTCATGCGCTCGGTGACCGCCACGTTCGCGGTCGCTGTGTTCGCCTGCGTCGCGTTGGTCGTGGTCGTGCTCGACATCGCGATCCGCCGGACCCTGCGGCGCCCGACCGCGCGAGCGCTGAGCCCGCAGGAGATCACCGAGTACCGGGCGGGCATCAGCGGCAAGTGCCGGTACTGCCCCGCGGTCGCGAGTGGTCACGTGCGTCGCGTCGGCGGCCGCGATCCCGTGCTGCACTGCGACCGCCACATCGGCTACGCGGTCGCCGAGGCCACCCGATGAGCGCCATCAGCTGGCGGCGCGCCCGCGGGCTGCGCAACGCCGAGGCCATGGTCGGCGCGACCGCGTACGAGGGCACGACCGCGTACGGTGTCGAGTACCGGGTCGTCAGCGAGCCGCGGGGCACGGGTCGCGCCGTTCGCGCGTACCGCGTTGTTGGTGAGCGACTCGTGCCCGCGGCCGAGGGTGGCGATCACCGCACGGTCTGGGCCGCTCAAGGTTGCGCAGAACACGATCTGCGCGCGGTGCTGCGCGACCGCGGTACCCGGATCCTGATCCGGCCGCTGCACCCGATCATCGAGACCGTGTTCTGCACCATCGGCCGCACCCCGCCCGCGCGGTGGCAGTGGCGAGCGAGTGAGGGAATCGACTACTTCCCGACCGACGTGCCATTTGTCGACCTGTTCGCGTTCGAGATCGATCGCGACGGTAACGCCGAGCTCGTCTGCCCGTGTGGCGAGGCGTTCTATCTGGCGAGGACGTTTGGCGAGGTCGGCGAGCAGGTGCGCGAGATCGCCGCTAAGCATGGGAAGGCGTGACGATGGCACTCGATCCGTACAAGGTCTGGCGCGAGGCGGCCGGGCAGAGCAAGCAGAAAACGGTGCGGACAATCTGGCCGGCGCTGGCCGAGGCGCTCGAGGGGCCGACCGCGGGCGGCGACCTGAGCGAGGATCCGCAGCCGAACTGTGTCGGGTGCGGCGACCGTAAGGCGCTCGGCCGAGCGGGCGACGACCCCGTGTGCGGGCGGTGCAGCGGGCTCGAGCCGTACCGCTCCCGGCGCCTTACCCGCGTGACGCACTGGCGGGCGGGGTAGTGGCCGAGGCGCTCACGCTCAGGCCTTACCAGCAGCGGGCGATCGACAAGACGTATGCCGCGTACGGCGCTGGCCGGCGCCGCGTGCCGCTCGTGCTGCCGACGGGAGGCGGTAAGACCGTCGTGTTCGCCCGCGCCGCGGTCGACTGCGTAGCGGCTGGCGCGCCCGTGCTCGTGCTCGCGCACCGTACCGAGTTGATCGACTCGGCCGAGGAGAAGCTGCTGAGCTCCTCGGCCGGGTTGTCGGTCGGGGTGCTGCAGGGGCGGCGGCGCGAGGTCGACCGGGCGGTCATCGTCGGCAGCGTGCAGACCGTCGTGCGCCCGGGTGCGCTCGGGCTCGTCGCGGCGCGCCGGCCGGGTCTCGTGATCGTCGACGAGACGCATCACATCGCGGCGCCGAGCTATCAGACGATCCTGCGCGGTCTCGGCGTGTTCGAGCCGACCGGGCCGCTGCTGCTTGGCGTGACCGCCACGCTCGGCCGCGCCGACGGGCTCGCCCTCGGTGACACGTTTGACGGGCCGCCGAGCGAGGTCGTGCCCATGGATGAACTGATCCGCGACGGGTGGCTGCTGCGCCCGCGGGGCGTGCGCGTCAAGGTCGAGGGACTCGACTTCTCGCGGGTCCGGACGTCGCGCACGAGCGACAGCGGGCTTGACGACCGGGCGGTCGCGCAGGCGATGAGCGATGCGCTCGCGCCGGCCGCGATCGCGCGGGCCGTGCTCGAGCACGGCAAGGGCCGCCGCGGGGTCGCTTTCCTGCCGAGCGTCGAGCTCAGCAAAGAGCAGGCCCGGGTGTTCGCCGAGCACGGGCTGCGCAGCATCCACGTCGATGCGGACACGCCCAAGGCGGTACGTAAGGAGATCATCAAGCGCGCCCGCCTCGGCGAGTACGACGTCGTGTGCAACGTCGGGCTGTTCACCGAGGGCACCGACGTGCCGATCTGGGATCTCGTCGTACTCGGGCGGCCGACGAGCTCGGAAGTGCTGTTTCAGCAGATGGCCGGGCGCGGGCTGCGGCCGTACCCCGGACAGACCGACTGCCTCGTGCTCGATGTCGTCGGCGCGACCGGGCGGCACCGCCTGCGCTCCGTCGTGCAGCTCGAGGGCGCCGAGATGATCGAGGATCTCGACGACGAGCTCAAGCAGTTCGATGACGAGTCCGATGTGGACGACGACGAGCCGAAAACCGTTGGTGCGCCTACTCCGGATGAACTTCACGGTGTCGACGGCGAGCTCGGGTACGAGCTGATCGACCTGTTCTCGGCGAGTCACACGGCGTGGCAGCGCTCACCGCGGGGCGTCTGGTATCTGCCGACCGGGAGCGGTGCCGCAGTCATCCTCGTACCGGCCGCCGAGGTCGACCGGTACGACGTGCGTTGGACCGACGGCGAGCTCGTGCACGAGGATCCGTGCGACATCACCGCGGCGATGAGTTGGGGCGAGAAGGCGGCCAGGGCGCGTGCCGAGCGTCCGCTCGAGCGCGCTGCCGCGTGGCGGGGCAAGCGGCTCACCCGGTCCGAGCGCATCGCGGCGATCTACGCGGGCGAGGCGCCGGGCGGCGAGCAGGCACCGACGACCGTCGGCGCGCTGGTCGAGGCGCAGGACGCACGATGGGCCGCGACCGCGATCGACACGCTGCCGTGCGTCGAGCAGGTCTCGCCGGCCGGGTATTGGACAACCTAATAGGTCACGTGTTAGGGTAGGGACATGACGACGAACGAGCTCCGGATCGAGCAAACGCAGTACGGACACGAGATCAACCGCGGCACGATCCGCGTCGTCGGCCCGTTGCCGACCGCGGCCGACGCCGAGAAGGCACTGACCGAGATCGAGCGTATGACCGAGACCGAGTCGCTCGTCATCCTCGCGATGGCTGAGTGGCCGGTAGCGATGGCCGACCTGCGTGAGCTCAACGCCCGGAACTGCGTGCTCGTGGCCGAGACGATCGCGGCGCTCGTCGAGCGCGGGCTGATCGAGTCGGACGGGGGCGTGCCGTACCCGGCGCTCGCCGCGGAAGAGATCGCGTCCGAGGTCGAGGCGCGGCGCACCCGAGCGATGGTGCGAGCGTGACGATTACGAGCGGGCACCTGTGCAGCGGGTATGACGGGCTCGGCATGGCGCTGACCCTCGCGGGGGTGGCGCATACGCCGTTGTGGCACGTCGAGAACGAGCCCGATGCCGCTCGCGTGCTCGAGCTGAACTCGCTCGCTCCGAATCTCGGCGACCTGACCGATCCGGGGCTGTTCGAGCTGCTCAGTCGGGTCGACATCCTGACCGCAGGCGTGCCGTGTCAGCCCGTCAGCGTGCAGGGCCGCAAGCGCGGTAAGGCCGACAAGCGGTGGCTGTGGCCGTACGCGCGTACGGCGATCCGGGCCGCCGAGCCGTTCCGGGTGTTCCTCGAGAACGTCGGCAACCTCGTGACGATCGAGGGCGGCAGGCTGCACGCCGAGATCCTGAGCAACCTGCGCGAGGACGGGTTCGCGGTTCGGTGGGGCGTCTACGGCGCCTGCGAGGTCGGCGCGGCCCATCACAGGCACCGGTGGTTCCTGCTGGCCGACCGCGTGGTCAACCGGCCCGCTCCCGAGGCGGTGCACGTGCGCCGGATGGCGTGCGGCTACCCGTTGCGGCTCGGGCGACTGCTGCCGACCCCGCGGGCGGGCGACGAGAAGCGCGGCGTAGAGCCCGACCGGGCGGCCCGGACGGGCACCGGGCCGACGCTCAACGATGCCGTGGGCACGCTCGCTCCCGGCACGTGGGGCATCTACGAGGGCGCGATCAGGCGCCACGAGGCGACCATGGGCGCGCCGGCCCCGCTGCCGCTCGACGAGCACGGTCGCCTCTCGGGGCGGTTCGCCGAGTGGCTGATGATGCTGCCCGCGGGTCACATCTCGGGCCGAGGCCTGCAGCGGCAGGATGTCGTGCGCCTCGCCGGTAACGGGGTCGTGCCGGATCAGGCGCGGTTCGCGTATCAGCGGCTCGGGGGCTGACGTGCATTGCGCCGCGTGCGGCTACGGCCCCGAGTATCACGATCAAGTGGGCGACTGCCCGCTGTGCGCCTGCGGCAAGCTGCCGAGCGAGCACGGCCCGGCGACCACTCCCCCGAGCCCGCTGCGCCTGTTCACGGCGACGGGTCCGGCCACGTGGCCGCCGAGCCCGGTCGTATGGTTCGCCGATCACGGCAGCGCGGTGAGCGGGCGACCGGTGCGCACCGACCTCGTGTGCCCCGGAAGGCCTCGGACCGAATCGGGTGCGCTCCCGACGCTGCGCCGCGGGTCGTACCGCGAGCCCGCGCCGGCCGAGCCGTTCCGGCCCGTGCCGCGGTTGCCGCTGCAGCCCGCGGTCGAGCCCGACCCGCTCACCGTGCTGCGGGCGGCCGAGGCAGGCCTGCCCGCAGCGGCGGCGCACCCCGAGCCCGCGGTCGCCGCGTTCCCGCTCGCGGTGCGCGTCGCACTGGCCGCCGAGGCGGTCGTGCCGCAGGTGCCCGCCCGGTACACGGTCTCGCTCGACGAGATCGCGCCGGCCGCGACGCGTCTCGGGTCGAAAGCAGCAGCGGCCGGGTGGGTCGTCGACCCCTGGTATTGGGTCGCGGCCGATGGCACCGAGACGAGCGCGCTCGTGATGCACCGCGACGATCTGCGCGCGTTCGCTGCATGGGCGCGCCGGCCGGGCGCGACGTGGAAAAGCGACGCGGCGCTCGGGTGGCGCAACGGCGACCGGCCGCACAAGCTCGGCGTGACCAAGCTGGCCTCGCTGATTGCCGAGATGGCTTAGCGCTGTTAAGATTCGCAGGTCAGCGGGGGGAGGGACGGAAAAAAATGTCTGTCGGTATCGGCCGGATCCGGCACGCTCTCGGCGACGGGGCGACCGCCGAGCAGGCTCGAGCGATTCACGAGCTGCTCACGCGCGCCGGCCTGCTCGGCACCGCGCAGGTCGTCCGGCCGCGTCTCGCCGGCATCGCCGAGATCGCCGCGCTCGCGGGGGTGTCCTCGCCCGCGGTCTGTCAGTGGCGCGACCTGCCCGAGCCGCTCGACACGATCAAGGCGGGTCGCGTGTGGGACTTGGCCGACGTCGAGGCCTACCTCGAGTCGCGCCGATGACGCACCGTCCGCTGCGGCCGTGCGGGGTCTGCTCGCAGCCCGTTCCGGATGGCGACTGCCCGCGGCACCCGAAACGGGGTGGCTACCGGCCGCGCCGGCCGAGTGTCGTCAACGGCACGTACTCGTCGCGCGTGTGGGCCATGCTGCGTCGGGCGGCGCTCGCAGCGAGCGGGGGACGCTGCGACTACTGCGGCGGTCCGGCGAACACGGGGGATCATGTCGTGCCCCACAGCAAGGGCGGCACGAGCTCGCCAGAGAACACGCTCGCCGCGTGTGCGCGGTGCAACACGAGCAAGGGGAACCGCACCCTGCAGCAGTGGGTGCACAGCGGGCTCGCACCCGAGCCCGCGGTACGGCTGCTCGCGCAGCGCATCATCGACCGCCTACCAGTGTGAGGGAGACACACGATGGAAAAGGTCATCAGGATCTGGGACGGCTGCAGGGTCGTGCAGGTTGTCGCCGTAAGGCGTGACGGATCGAGCGTCATGGGCGCGACCGGGGGCGCGCACAACTCGACCGAGGTCGACATCGAGCTCGACCCATGGGCCGGGTTGATCGTCGATCACAGCGTGCCGCAGAACCCGCCGTACGGCTTCCGGGAGGTCTCGGAATGATCCGCGCGCTGATCAACCTGCTCAACTATCTGCGGGGCCGGGTCGACCCGAGCCCGTACGTCGGACTGACCGACCTCTCGCGCATGACGTTGCCCAAGCTGTGGGCCGCGCACAACGCGGGCGAGTGCTGCACCTGTGGCCACGACTGGCAGCGGGGTGAGCTCGTCGGGCTCGTGACGCAGGCCTACGTGCGACGCTCCGATGGCACGGTGACGCGCCGGCCGGGCCAGCGCCTCGCCTGCGGGGCGTGTTGCGAGCGGCAGTACGCCGAGGGCGACCCGTCCGTGCAGTGGGCGCGAGAGGCAGGCCTGCGATGAGGCGCTCGGCGGTCACAGGAACGCACCGGATCCGGCATTGGATGCATGGTCAGGTGACCCTGCTGCTGCACGACGGTGCCGAGGCGGTGCCCGTGCGCGAGGTCGACCCGATCGTCTCGTTCCTGACCGCTGACGGGGACAGGCGCTGCACGTTCGTCTACTGCGGCCCCGAGGCCACGCTGCCGCAGGCGTATGCCGAGCACGTAGAGCACGACGAGCCGACCCTGGACATGGACACCTACGTGTTCACGCTGGGTGAGGCGCAACTGCGCCGAGCAGTGTTGCGTGACGCGGCACCCGACGAGCTCGAGGTATGGCGCATCCTGCGTCACGACTTTGTGATCTTGGTAGAGCAGGGGTACGCATCATGACCGAGACCAATGAGCGTGCCGCTCTGCTGCAGCGTGTGCGCAAGCTCGAGCAGCAGGTCGCCGAGCTGCTCATGGTGCGCCACTACGCAGCAGGCCGAGACGATCTCGATGTGCTGCCGATGTGCGAGACGTACGAGCGCGTCGAAACCGTGCGCGTGTCGTTCGTGCTGTCCGATGTGAACTGCATTGCGTGCATCGTCCGTTTTTTTACGGATGACGGGGTGGCCAGGGA
>NZ_DASPLR010000056.1:0-3081 GCF_035627475.1 Brevundimonas sp.
GGCGGCGCGGTAGCGGGCGGCGTTGGCGAACAGCTGTTGGCGCAAGGCGTCGCCCTCCTCGCCGCCGGCGATGCGAATGGCCTCGATGCTGGAGCCGCAGACGGCGGGGGCGAGGGCGTTGGAGAACAGGTAGGGCCGCGCCCGCTGCTTGAGCAGGGCGACGACGTCGGAGGTGGCGCAGATGAAGCCGCCCATGGCCCCGCCCAGCGCCTTGCCGAAGGTGCCGGTGACGAAATCGACCTCGACCCCGTGGTGGGCGTAGGAGCCCCTGCCCTGCGGCCCGAGGAAGCCGGTGGCGTGGCAGTCGTCGACCATGATCAGGGCGTCGTAGCGGTCGGCGAGCGCCCGAATCTCGTTCAGTTTGGCGATATAGCCGTCCATCGAGAAGGCGCCGTCGGTGGCGATGACGATGTTGCGCGCCCCGGCGGCGCGGGCCTCCTTCAGCCGCGTCTCCAGTTCGTCCATGTCGGAGTTGGCGAAGCGGTAGCGTTTGGCCTTGCACAGCCGCACGCCGTCGATGATCGAGGCGTGGTTCAGGCTGTCGGAGACGATGGCGTCCTCTTCCCCGAACAGGGGCTCGAAGATGCCGCCGTTGGCGTCGAAGGCGGCGGCGAAGAGGATGGCGTCCTCGAAGCCAAGATAGTCGGCGATCGCCCGCTCCAGCTCCTTGTGGATTTCCAGGGTGCCGCAGATGAAGCGGACCGAGGCGGTGCCGGCGCCCCACTGCTGCTGGGCCTGGATGCCCGCCTGGACGACGCGCTCGTCGCCGGCCAGGCCGAGATAGTTGTTGGCGCAGAAGTTGAGGACGTCGCGGCCGCCGACCTTGATCACCGGTCCCTGACGGGAGGCGATGACCCGCTCGGGCTTGGTCAGGCCCTGGGCGTCGATATCGGCGAGGTCCGCGCGCACGCGGTCATAGAAGCTGGCTGTCATGCGCGCTCCGCTACGCCGTTTTGGACGTGGTTTGAAGCCCCTAGGGGGCGGGCGCCGGCGCGGGCTGACCGGCTCCGGTCAAGGGACGGATCGGGCTGACCCGGACGCGGCCGCCGCAGGGGGTGAAGCTCATGCCGAGCGCAACGGGCGAGGTGTCGCCGGGCGCGGTCATCCGCAGCCGCGCCGCGGAGGGGCAGGTCTTCTCGCCCATGGCTTCGTTGGGCACGACGCTCCACGCCAGCTCGAAGGCCGCCTTCGCCTGGGGCGCGAGGGTCACGGGCGCGATGGGCTGGCCCTGGGTGAAATAGCTGCCGAGGCTCTGTTCGCTGCGGATCGCCGTCAGGTTGCGGCCCCGGGCGTCCTGGAGCACCACGCCGGGATAGCCGGTCAGGCTGCAGGCGGTCGCTCCGATGTTCTGGACGCCGATGTTGACGACGCGGTTGCCCGCCCCGGCGTCGCCGCCCTCATTCGAGAGTTTCAGCTGCGGTCCCTTGCAGGGCGCGGCGGCCGGAAGCACGCCGCCGGGGGCGGGCTGGGGCGCAGGGACGGGACCGGTCGGGACGGCGCCGGCGCTCGGGCGGCTGCAGCGCTCGAGCACGGCCACGCCGACGTCGTCATTGGGGCCGAGGCGGCTGAGGGTCGCGCTCTCCTGTCCGTTGCGGTTGGCCGTCCACCATTCCAGTTCCGAACCGGCGTAACGGGCGCCGGACGCCGACAGGACCGTGCGCAAGGTGTAGGTCTGGCCCCTGTACGTCAGCTGGGCCGTGTCCGTATCCGGATATCCGACCGTGACCGACTGGCCGCTCTCGCAGGCGTAGCTGATCGGCGGCGCCGGCGGCGTCGTGGCTGCCGGGGACGGCTCGACCGGCTGCGGCGGGGCCTCCGCCTCCTGGGTGCAGGCGGCGGAGAGGGCGACGATCGACAGGGCGGCGAAGGCGGTGCGGAAGCGCATGATCATCCTCGGACTGGTCGCGAACCTTAACGCGAGCCAACGGCAAAGGCTCCGCTTGCGCAAGCCCGAGCCGGCCCGGGCGCTCAGGCGGTCAGGAGGCGCGGCAGTTTGAAAGTCACCGTCTCGCGTTCGCCCGCGTCCTCGATCACCTCGGCGTCGAAGCGGGCGCGGACGGCGTCGACCAGCGCCTCGATCAGGGGCTCGGGGGCGGAGGCGCCGGCGGTGATGCCGAGCGTCGAGACGCCATCCAGCCATGACCAGTCGACCTGGGTGGCGTCGTCGACGAGGCGGGCGTCGCGGGCGCCGGCCCGCAGCGCCACCTCGACCAGCCGGACGGAGTTGGAGGAATTCTTCGAGCCGACGACCAGCACCAGGTCGCAGCCCTGCCCCAGCCGCTTGACCGCCTCCTGGCGGTTGGTGGTGGCGTAGCAGATGTCTTCCTTGTGCGGGTCGGGCAGTTCGGGGAAACGGCGCTTGAGCACGGCGAGGATTTCGCTGGTGTCGTCGACCGACAGCGTCGTCTGGGTAGCGTAGGCCAGGGGCGCGTCGCCGGGACGCTGAAAGGCTTCGGCGTCTTCCACCGTCTCGACCAGGCTGATGGCGCCGGGCGGCAGCTGGCCCATGGTCCCGACGACCTCGGGGTGGCCGGCGTGGCCGATCAGGATGATGTGGCGGCCGGCGGCGTGGTGACGTTCGGCCTCGACGTGGACCTTGGAGACCAGCGGGCAGGTGGCGTCGAGGTAGAACATGCGCCGCCGCGTCGCCTCGGCTGGCACCGCCTTGGGCACGCCGTGGGCGGAGAACACCATGGGGCGGTCGTCGGGCGCCTGGTCCAGCTCGTCGACGAACACCGCGCCCTGGGCCTTCAGCCGCTCGACCACGTGCTTGTTGTGCACGATCTCGTGGCGGACGTAGACGGGCGCGCCGTACTTCTCGATGGCGCGTTCCACGATCTGTATGGCGCGGTCGACCCCGGCGCAGAAACCGCGCGGGGCGACCAGAATCAGGCGGAGCGGCCGGCGTGGCGGAAAAGGCGCGTTCATCGGTCTCAATCTAGGGCGCGGAGCGCTTCGTTGCGAGGCCGCCGATTAGCCTTTATCAGTGACTTCAAGTCGGATCGCCCGTTCGCGGGCCAGCTTTCAATGGGCGGATTACCAGCATGCGGCGCCTTCTCTCCATCCTGGCCGTGACGGTCC
>NZ_DASPLR010000057.1:0-66515 GCF_035627475.1 Brevundimonas sp.
CGGGGCGATCCGTCAAAGGCCCGAATGCAGGGCCGCCAGTCGGAGGGCGTGTGGAAAACGGCCGCGCGGGGCAGTCACCTCGTCGAAACGGTAAAACCAGAAACACATCCGGGCGAGGCCCGGCTGTCCCGCACCCTCCCCGCACCGCCTGTTCCGCAGGCGGCGCCGGCGCCTGCTATCTCCACCGCTCCGGGTTGTTCTGCGCCAACAAGTTTGCAAATCAAACAAGTCTGTTGTAGATCGGCTTCCACAGAGAGGGGAGAAACCCATGTCCGCCATCCGTCACGAACCGTCCGACCGCCTGCATGGCCTCGACGCCCTGCGCGCCAGCGCCCTGCTGCTGGGCGTCGTGCTGCACGCCAGCCTGGCCTTCTTTCCGCAGCAGACGTGGATCGTCGCCGACGACAGCCGTTCGACAGGCGCCGCCTGGCTCTTCTTCGCCATCCACCTGTTCCGGATGACGGCCTTCTTCCTGATCGCCGGCCTGTTCGCCCACATGATGCTGGCGCGGAAGGGCTGGCTGGGCTTCGCCCGGGACCGGGCCTCGCGGATCGCCGGGCCGCTGCTGGCCTTCTGGTTCCCGGTCATGGCCGGGATCGTGACGGCGCTGGTCTGGAACGCCCACGCCAACGGCCTCGTCGTCCCGGGCGCGCCGCCGCCGCCGCCGCCGACCTACGACTGGACCAACCTCCCCCTGACCCATCTGTGGTTCCTGTACGTCCTCACCCTCTTCTGCGCCGCGACCCTGATCCTGCGCGCGCCGTTCGCGGCGCTGGACCGCAAGGGCGGCTGGGGCCGCGCCGTCGACCGGTTGACCGGCCTCCTCGTCGGCTGGTGGACGCCCTTCATCCTCGCCATCCCTCTCGCGCTGGCGATGTGGCTCGACCCGGCGTGGATCGCCTTCTTCGCCGTCCCGACGCCGGATGCCGGCCTTGTCCCCGACACGGCTGCCCTCGTCGGCTTCGGCCTCGCCTTCGGCCTCGGCTTCCTGCTGGATCGCCGCCGCGACCTGCTGGGCCGCATCGCGGCCTGGTCGCCCCTGTTCCTGATCGTGGCCGTCGCCGCGGGCGTCTGGGCCTGGAGCCTCGCCGGCGGACCGAGCCTCGCGCCCATGGTCGAGCCGACCGCCGACAAGGCGCTCGCCGCCGCCGTCGTCGCCCTCGCCGTCTACGCCTCGGCCTTGGCCGCCATGGGCCTGTGCCTGCGCTTCGTGACCGGGCGCAACCCGGCGCTGCGCTACCTCTCCGACGCCTCCTACTGGATCTATATCCTGCATCTGCCCCTGGTCATGCTGGCCCAGGTCTGGATCCAGGACTGGGCCGCGCCGTGGGGGCTGAAGCTGGCGGGGATCTCCCTCGGCACCCTGGCCGTCTGCCTGATCACCTATGAGCTGATGGTCCGCCACACCTTCATGGGCCGCTGGCTGAACGGCCGCCGCGTCCCGTGGCGGCGCCCCCGCCAACCCGTCCTCGCCCCCGCCGAATAGCTTGCCAAGCCTGACCGGCTCGTCCACCCAATCCGGACGAGCCGGCTCCGGAGAATCGAACCCATGTCCGCCAAGCCCCGCCTGCATTCGCCCGAAGACGACCTCGCCTTCATGCGTTCGATCGTCGAGGGCGGCGGGCGCACGCCGATGACCCTGGCCGTCTGCTATCTGGCCGGCGGCCTGCTTTACGGCCTCCAGTGCCTGTTCCACATCGGCCAGGCCGTGGGACTGATCCGCTGGCCCGACCTGGCCAACCTGGCCTTCGTCGTCCTGATCACCATCAGCTTCCTCGCGGTGCTGACCTGGGCCATCCTGAAAGACCGCAGGGAGGGCCCGGCCAATCGCGGCACGACCGCCAGCCGCAGTCTCAACGCCGCCTTCAGCGCCACCGGCATGGCCAACACCGCGGTCATCATCGTCTTCGGCGTCGGCGCGTACCGCGACCACGACTTCGCCATCTGGCTCTACTATGCCGCCATCGTCTTCGCTCTCCAGGCGGCCGCCTGGTACATGGCCTGGACGCTGAAGCGGAAGGGCTGGATGCTGGCCACGGCGCTCGGCGGATGGCTCACCGCCGTCGCCCTCGGCCTGCTGGTTCGCGAGCCCCTCTGGTATCTCGGCGTCTGCACCGTCGCCCTGTTCGCCCTGTTCGCCCTTCCGGGCTGGATCATGTTCCGCGACGCCCGCGCCGCGCGGACGGCGGTCTGAGGCCATGGGGCTGGCCGACCTCGGACGGATCGACGACGTCATCCATGGCCGCATGCGGCTGGGGATCATGGTCTATCTCGCCGACGTCGACGCCGCCGACTTCACCGAACTCAAGACGGTGCTCGAGGCGACCCAGGGCAATCTCTCGGTCCACCTCAAGAAGCTGGAAGACGCCGGCTACGTCGCCATCGACAAGAGCTTCGTCAACAACAAGCCCCTGACCCGGGTGTCGATCACCCAAGCCGGCCGCAAGGCCTTCGGCGCCTATCTCGAGGCCATCGGCGCGCTGATCGGGGGCAAGGACTGATGGCGCCGGTGTCCGTCGATCCGAACCGCGTCCACGCCTTCCCCGATCCGGACGCCTTCGATCGCTGGCTCGCCGGCCACCACGACCGCGAGCCCGAGGTCTGGATCCGCATCTACAAGGTCAGGTCGGGCACGCCCTCGATCACCCCGAAGGAGGCCATCGACGTCGCCCTCTGCTGGGGTTGGATCGACGCCATTCGCAAGGGGCTCGACGAGGCCAGCTTCCTCCAGCGCTACACGCCCCGCGGCAGGAAGAGCGTGTGGAGCCAGATCAATGTCGAGAACGTCGAGCGCCTGATCGCCGCGGGCCGCATGACGGACCACGGGCTGACACAGGTCGAAACGGCGAAGGCGGATGGCCGCTGGGCGCAGGCCTACCGGGTCAAGGGCTCGGTCGTGCCCGACGACCTCATGGCCGCCATCGACGCCGTGCCCGAGGCGAGGGCGAGCTTCGACATCCTGACCGCCCAGAACCGCTTCGCCCTGATCTTTCGCCTGCAGGCCCTCAAGACGGCCGCCGGCCGGGAGAGGGCCATCGCCCGGTTCGTCGACATGCTGCGGCGCGGCGAGACCTTTCATCCACAGGGGAGGGCGGAATGACGGCGCGCGTCATGGGCATCGTCAATGTGACGCCGGACAGCTTCTCCGACGGCGGGCGTCTGGCCTCGGTCGAGGCCGCGGTCGCCCATGGCCTCAAGCTCGTCGGGCAGGGCGCCGCCATACTCGACGTCGGCGGCGAAAGCACCCGGCCAGGCGCCGAGCCCGTGCCCGAGGCGGACGAGATTGCTCGCGCGGTTCCCGTGATCCAGGGCCTGCGCGCCCGCTGGGACGGTCCGATCAGCATCGACACCATGAAGCCCGCCGTCGCCCGCGCCGCCGTCGCCGCGGGCGCAACCATGTGGAACGACGTCGCCGCCCTCGGTTTCGCCCCGGACGCCATGCGCGTCGCCGCCGACCTGAACTGCGACGTGGTCCTCATGCATATGAAGGGCGAGCCGCGCACCATGCAGGCCGCCCCGCACTATGACGACGTTGTCGCCGAGGTCGCCGACTGGCTCGCCGCCCGCGCCGAAGCGGCCATGGCGGCCGGCGTGGCCCGCGAGCGGATATGGCTCGATCCCGGCCTCGGCTTCGGCAAGACGGCGCGGCACAACCTTGCCCTGACCGCTCATCTCGACCGGCTGACGGCCCTCGGCTTCCCGATCCTCTATGGAGCCAGCCGCAAGCGCACCATCCAGTCCATCGACCCGACCGCGACCGACGCCAACGACCGTCTCGGCGGTTCGCTCGCCCTGGCCCTGGAGGCCGCCCGCCGCGGCGCCGACATCATCCGCGTCCACGACGTCCGCGAGACCGTCCAGGCCCTGGCGGTGCAGTCCGCAATCCTTGCGTCGGGGGCCGGCCGATGAATTTTCTGACCGGACCTGCCGTCGCGCCGATCCTGCTGCTGATCGTCTCGAACGTCTTCATGACCTTCGCCTGGTACGGCCATCTGAAACACGGCTCGAAACCGCTGGCCATCGTCATCATGGTCAGCTGGGGCATCGCCTTCTTTGAATATTGCCTCGCCGTCCCGGCCAATCGCATCGGCCATCAGGTCTATTCGGCCGCCGAGCTGAAGACGATGCAGGAGGTCATCACCCTCCTCGTCTTCGCCGCCTTCTCCGTGTTCTGGCTCGGTGAGAAGCTGACGATGAACCACGCCGTCGGCTTCGCCTTCATCGCCCTCGGCGCCTGGTTCATCTTCCGCGGCCCGTTGGGAAGCTGAGACACGAAGCGAATGATCCGCCTTCCAATCCCGACATCACCCTTGCCGTCGCGCCCGCGATTGGTCATCCCCTCGCCATGACCTCGCCCCTCGGACGCGTCCTGATCATCGCCGGCTCCGACTCCGGAGGCGGCGCCGGCATTCAGGCCGACATCAAGGCCGTGACGGCCATGGGCGGCTACGCCGCCACAGCCATCACCGCCATCACCGTGCAAAACACCCTCGGCGTCCACGACGTCCATCCCCTGCCGCTCGACCTCATCGAGGCCCAGGCCCGGGCGGTGCTGGATGATATCGGCGCCGACGCCGTCAAGACGGGCATGCTGGGCTCTACCGAGGTGGTCGAGCGGGTCGCCGCCATCCTCGACGCGTCCAGCGCCCCTGCCGTCGTCGATCCGGTCATGATCGCCAAGGGCGGTCATCCGCTTCTCCCCGACGAGGCGGTGCAGGCGGTGCGCAGTCTCATGGTCCCGCGCGCCGCCCTGCTGACGCCCAACGCGCCCGAGGCCGAGGCCCTGACTGGCCTCGCCGTCGCCGATCTCGACGGTCAACGCCGCGCCGGCGAGGCCCTGCTGGCCCTCGGCGCCAAGGCGGTGCTGATGAAGGGCGGCCACGTCCCCGGCGAGACGGTGATCGACCTGCTGCTGACCCCGGCGGGCGAGACCCTGCTGGAAGGCCCGCGCCTCGACACCCGCCACACACACGGCACCGGCTGCACCCTCGCCAGCGCCTGCGCCGCGGGCCTTGCCAAAGGCTTGCCGCTGGAGGTCGCGGTGGCCGAGGCCTGGGCCTATGTCGCCGAGGCGATCCGCCGGGCCCCGGGGCTGGGACGGGGCCACGGGCCGCTGGATCACGGCTGGCCGTTGCGGGACGCCCGATGAGCGATCTTGAGACCCGGCTCGCCGATATCGTCCGCGCCGATCCCGGCCTGATGCACGTCCTGGCCACCGTCCGCAGCCTCGGCCTGAACGACTGGCGGGTCTTCTCCGGCGCCGTCTACCAGAGCGTCTGGAACGCCGTCACCGGCCGCTCGCCCGGATACGGCATCCGCGACTACGACCTCGGCTATTTCGACCCGGACACCTCGTGGGACGCCGAGGACGCCGTCATCCGCCGCGTCGCCGCCGCCTTCGAGCCGCCGTTCCGCGACATGGTCGAGGTCCGCAATCAGGCCCGCGTCCACCTATGGTTCAAGAACAAATTCGGCGAACCCTACGAGGCCCTGACCGGCACGGACGAGGCGCTGGCCCGCTTCGTCGCCCCCGCCTTCGCCGTCGGCGTGCGGCTGGAAGACGACGATACGATCAGCGTGGCGGCCCCGTTCGGGCTGGAGGACGTCTTCTCGCTCACCATCCGGCCCAACCCGAACCGTCCCCTCGCCCGGGGGTGGGCCAAGGCGACCGCCAATGCGACGGCCCGCTGGCCGGAACTCACCATCATCGAACCGGAGGCCGTCTGATGCGCCAGTGGACCGTCGACGCCTTCGCCGCCGCCCCCTTCCGGGGCAACCCCGCCTGCGTGGTCGAGCCGTTCGATCAATGGCCCTCCGACGGCTGGATGCAGGCGCTGGCGAAGGAGAACAACCAGGCCGAGACCGCCTTCCTGCGGCGCACCGACGATCCCGCCCGGTTCGATCTGCGCTGGTTCACGCCGGGGCGCGAGGTCGACCTGTGCGGGCACGCCACGCTCGGTTCGGCCCATGTGCTGATGGCCGAACTCGGCGTCGATGCGGAGGCCCTGACCTTCGACACCCGCTCCGGCCCGCTGATCGTGCGCCGCGCCGGCGACGGCTACGAGATGGACTTCCCGGCCGATCCGCCCCGCCGCACCGGCCCGGTCGCCGGCCTTGCGGAAGCCCTCGGCGTCGAGCCGGTCGAGGTCTGGGCCGGCCGCTATCTGGTCGCGGTGCTGACGGATGCGGAGGCGGTCCGGAGCCTCCGCCCGGACATCGGCGCCCTGGTCTCGCTGCAGGGCGAGGCGGGGGAGGCTGGAGAGGTCATCGTCTGCGCCCTGGCCGACGCCGGAGACGATGTCGACGTGGTCGACCGCTTCTTCGCCCCCGGCTGCGGCGTGCCCGAGGATCCCGCCACCGGCTCGGCCCACTGCATCCTGGGCCCGCTCTATGCGGACAAGCTCGGACGCCCGACGGTGCGGTTCCATCAGGCCTTTCCGGGCCGGGGCGGCGATATCGAAACCCGGCTGAGGGGCGATCGTGTATTGCTGCGGGGCCGTGGCGTGACCGTGATCGAGAGCCGGCTGCGCGTCCCCGAACAGGAAAGGGGGCGCCGCCCTTTCGGACGACGCCCCCCGGACCTTTCGGGGAGGAAAAGTCGGGCCTAGTAGCGGCGGTTGTCGCGGTCGCGACGTTCCATCCGCACCTGGACGGCCAGGCGATCATAGCGCTGATCGAGGTCGTTGCGCTCCCAGCGCGTCAGCCCGCCGCGCATATAGTTGCGCTCCAGGCGGATCAGGCTGTTGAGCTGCACCTGCAACCGGCTGGCTTCGCGGCGGCTCAGCGAGCCGTTGCGCAGGCCGACGTCGATGCGGCGGTCCAGCTGGTACTTGCGCTGGCTGATCGACTGCCACCCGCCACGGTTCTGTTCATAGCGGTCGCCACGGTCGTGGCGGTCGTAGTTCTGGGCTGCGGCGGGAACCGCGACGGACGCCGCGGCGATGGCCAGCACGGGGATGAGGGCTTTCTTCATCATCGGTCTTATCCTTCGCGTTCGACGCGGCCGGGTGGCTGCGCTGACCTGGACAAGACCACTTTCCGCCTGAGCCCGATCTGAACGGCTTGTGTCAGCTTGCGTTCATGTCGATGACAACGCATCCATGCGGCGCCTCATGCGCGGGGAGAGGCGCGAAATGGTGGCGCGAGACGTGGGAAGAGGGGGCGGCGGCGGCGGTGAAATATGTCCATACTCGCCGTTCAGCCGTCGTTCAGAGCCTGGGGCCTAGACCGTCGCCCATGACCCGGATGCCCGTCTACATCCTTGCCGCCCTGCTCGCCGCCGCGCCCCTGTCCGCTGCGGCGCAGGATCGTGGCGACCGTGCGGAGCGACAGCAGGACCGTGGCGATCGCGATGAGCGCCAACGGTCGCCTCGCGACCTGCAGGACCACGGCCCTCGCGTCAGCGTGGGGGCCGCCGTCCAGCGCGCCTCCGCCGGTCGGCCAGGCCGCTTCCTGGGCGCCAGCAATCGCGGCGACACCATCGTGGTGCGCTGGGAGTATCCCGGCGGCCGCGTCGCCGACATCATGGTCGACGGCCGCACCGGCCGCGTAATCGGAGAACGCTGAATGCGCGTGCTGCTTGTCGAGGACGACGCCGATCTATCGCGCCAGCTGAAGGGCGCCCTGTCCGATGCCGGCTACGCCGTCGACCATGCCGCCGATGGCGAGGAAGCCCATTTCCTCGGCGACACCGAGCCGTACGACGTCATCGTGCTCGACCTCGGCCTGCCCAAGATCGACGGCGTCTCCGTGCTCGAGCGCTGGCGCCGCGAGGGCAAGACCACGCCGGTGCTGATCCTGACCGCGCGCGGCGCCTGGTCGGACAAGGTTTCGGGCTTCGACGCCGGGGCGGACGACTACCTGACCAAGCCCTTCCACACCGAGGAGCTTCTGGCCCGCCTGCGCGCCCTGCTGCGGCGCTCGGCCGGCATCGCGTCTTCGACCCTGGCGTGCGGCGGACTGCGGCTCGACCCCCGCGCCGCGCGGGCCAGCGTCAATGGCGAACCCCTGCGCCTGACCTCCCTTGAATACCGGCTGCTGCACTATCTGATGATGCACCAGGGCCGGGTGATCAGCCGCACCGAACTGGTCGAGCATCTGTACGACCAGGACTTCGACCGCGATTCCAACACCATCGAGGTCTTCGTCGGCCGCCTGCGCAAGAAGATCGGTCCGGACCGGATCGAGACGGTGCGCGGTCTCGGCTACCGGCTGACTCCCTTGCCGGGGGAGAGCGACGACACGTGACGGACGGCGCGGGGGGCCCTGTCGAAACCGGAGCGGCCGACGCGCCGCGCAGCTGGGGCCGCTGGTTCGGACGTCCGGGCCGAAGCCTGACGCGCCGCCTGATCTGGCTCGCCTCCGCCTGGATTGTCCTGGCCCTCGTCCTGACCGGTTGGGCGCTGACCAATCAGTATCAGGAATCGGCCCTTCGCCGGCTCGGCAACGTCCTCGGCGACACCATCGACGAGGTGGTCCTCGCCTCCGACGCCGGGACTGACGGCTCCCTGACCGTCAGCGAGGTCAAGGACGACCGCACCCTGCGCGCCCTGTCGGGCAAATACTGGGCCGTGGCGGAGCCAGGCCCGGACGGGCGGCTTCGCATCCTCGTCCGCTCGCCTTCCCTGGCGGGCGAGAGCCTGACCATTCCGCAGGAGCTCCCGGCGCGGCTCGCCGCCGCCCGCGGCGCGACCATCAGCTACAACGACCCCGACGGTCTGCGTCCGGGCGGGGAAGGGCCCCTGGGCGTGCCGCTGCGGGTGGCCGCCAGCATGAAGCAGCTCCCGGGCCGGACGGAGCCGGTGGTCTTCCTGGCCGGCATCGACCGCTCGAACATCGACCGCGACACCCAGCAGTTCGCCACCTTCACCTGGACGGCCCTGCTGATCCTCGGCCTCGGCCTGGTGATCGCGGTTTTCCTGCAGGTGCAGATCGGCCTGCGGCCCCTCTATGCGCTCCGGAACGAGATCGCGGATGTCCGCAAGGGCAAGGCCGCCCGCATCGCCCGCAGCTATCCGCTCGAGATCCAGCCGCTGGCTGAACAGGTCAACCGCCTGCTGGACCACAATCAGGAGACGGTGGAGCGCCAGCGCACTCACGTCGGCAACCTCGCCCACGCGCTGAAGACCCCCCTGTCGGTCATGCTGGCCGAGGCCGGGACGCAGAAGGGACCGCTGCCGGATCTCGTGCGCCGGCAGACAGAGGTGATGAAGGCCCAGGTCGATCATCACCTGCGCCGCGCCCGCGCCGCCGCCCGCGCCCAGATGCTTGGCGAGATCACCCCGGTGGCCGAGGTGCTGGACGAGATGGCGGTGATGCTGGAGCGGGTGTTCGAGGACAAGGGCGTGGTCATCGACTGGCGCGCCCCGGACGAACTGGCCTTCCGCGGCGAGCGGCAGGATCTGCAGGAACTGCTCGGCAATCTGCTTGAGAACGCCTGCAAGTGGGCGAAGCGCCGCGTTCGCGTCTCGGCCGGGCCGACCGGACTGGGACAGATGGTCGTGGTGGTCGAGGACGACGGCCCGGGCCTGCCGGAGGAGCAGCGCGAAGCCGCCCTGCTGCGCGGGGCCCGCATGGACGAGACCACCCCGGGCTCGGGTCTCGGCCTCTCGATCGTCGTCGAACTGACCCGCGCCTACGGCGGGCGGATTTCGCTCGCCGACAGCGAACTGGGCGGACTCAAGGCCGTACTGGAGCTGCCCTCCGCCGAGACCTGAGCCGCCGTCGGATAGCGGATATTAACCCCGCGGGGGCAGCATGCCGGCGGCCGGACGATTGACCGGTCGCGAGGTGTCTGAATGTCCGGGCTGTCTGTCGCCCATCGCGTCGCCCTGGCTGCTCTGATCGAGCAGGCGCCCGACGACATGCTGGTGAAGCTGTCGTCCGTGGCCGTGGCCCTGCCCGGCGCACGGGCGCTGGAGCTCGCCGACATGCTGGCCGACGAGGTTCGTGACCGGACCCGCCGTCGCCTCGTGATGGCGCCGTTGCTGCCCATGTTCCGGCCACGCAGGGACGGCGTCGAGGCCATGACCTTCCCCGCCGCCGTGTTGCCGCGCCTGTGGAAGGCCGGATCGACGCGCGAGCCCGCCCTGCTGCCCCGACTTGACCGCGAGGGCGCGGACGCCGTGGCCGTCTGCGACCGCATCTGCCTCGCCGCCGCCGCGGCCGTGCGCGACCGCCCTGACCTGATCTGGCCTCCCGAGCTCGAACCCGAGCGGCGCGAGCGCGGCCTCGCCGACCTCGCCGCCTGCCTCGACCTGGCTCACCTGGCCCGGCGCGGCCTGCCGTCGCTCGAGGTCTGGCTGAAGCGCCCCGACGGCGACCAGATCGCCGAGTTGCGCCTGCTGCTCAAGGACTGCGCCGGCGTCCATCTCGACGGCGCGCAGCGGGTGCTGGAGATGCTGTTCTCGCACCTGGACGACGCCGTCCTGATCCTGCGCATCATCACCCAGAGTTCCTGTTCCTCCGGCCGCGAGGGCTTTCTCAGCGCCTCCGAACTGTCCGGCTTCATCGAGCGGCTGATCTCCGGCGTCGACGCGCGGGTGGCGCGGATCGGGGCCTTCCGGCCCGGATCGGAACTGGCGACGGTCGATCCGATCATCGAGGACCTGACCTGGTGCGCCAATGTCCTGAACGAGCTGGACGTCACCCTGACCCTCAATCCGCTCAGCGTCTGGGGCAAGTCGGTGCGCGACGCGCGGGTCAGCATCGCCGGCCAGCTGTCCGCCTTCCTGCGCGCCGCCGATCGGGCGGTGGACAAGGCCCTGCCGCTGGAACGCATCCAGATTTCCGGGCGGATGACCCGCAAGTCGCCGCAACTAACCGCGCCGGTGCAGGGCGAGACCGTCCAGGCCGCGCGGAACCTGCTCAAGCTCGTCGGCGCCGTGCGCGGCCCGGCCTCGACTTTCGGGGCGGAGTCCGACCGCAAGAAACTGGTGGAATCCCTGACCGCCCGGCTCACGGACTACGCCGATCAGGCCCTGCTGCTGATCAACGACGGCGAGGCCGCGGACGAGGTCAACGCCCTGCGGCTCGTCGAACTCGCCGCCCGCTGCCTCGATCTCGTCGACGCGAAGGACGCCGCGCGGACGGTGCGTCGTCGCGCCGCGGTCGCCGGGAGCGGCAAGGGCGGCTCGAGGCCCTCGTCGCGAGCCGCCTGATCGGCTACATCGCGCGGCGATGACGATGTTCTGGATCATGACGGCGATGCTGGCGGCGCTCGCGGGCCTGCTGGTGCTCGCCGGCGCGCGGCGCGGCGCGGACGCGGGCGAGGTCGTGACCGCCGCCACCGCCTCCGCGGAACTGTCCGAACTGGACCGGCTGAAGGCGCGGGGCCTGCTCGACGAGGCCGGCTGGACCGCCGCCCGGGCCGAGGCGGGGCGCCGCATCCTGACCGCGCGGCGCGAGTCCGCCCCGGTGCAGGCCGGCGCAGCGGATCGCTTCGCGGTGCTGGGCGGCATCGGCGTGGCAGCGGCCGGAGCGGTTGGCCTGTACCTGCTCGTTGGCGCGCCGGGCCTGCCCGATCAGGCCTATGAACGCCGGGTGGACGAATGGTCCGGCCAGCTCGACACGCTCCAGCCTCCGCAGATGGCGGCGGTTGTGGCGCGAGTGGTCGAGGAACGGCCCAATGATCACCAGGCGCTGGCCATGCTCGGCGCCGCCCGCGCGCAGGCGGGCGATCCGATCGGCGCAGCCTCCGCCTTCCGCCGCGCCCTGGCCCTCAAGCCCGACGATGCGCGGAGCTGGGCGCGACTGGGCGAGACCCTCGTGCGGGCCAACCAGGGCGCGATCGGCGGCGATGCCGAGGCCGCCTTCCGCCGCGCGCTCGAACTCGACCCCAACCAGGGCGGCGCACGCTACTTCCTCGGCGAGGCGGCCCTGGCGCGAGGCGACACCGCGGCCGCGCGCGAGATGTGGCTGCCGCTGATCGCGGCCCTTGATCCTCGCGATCCCGACCGCGCCGATCTCGAGGCGCGTCTCCCGCCCGCTGAAGGCCCCCGATGAGCTGGCTGCCCAGGTCTCCCAAGGCGCGCCGTCGCCTGTGGATCGTGGCCGCGGTCGCACCGGTGCTGGCGCTGGCCGTCGGCCTGTCGCTGTTCGCCATGCGCGACAGCGTGACCTTCTTCTTTTCACCTTCGGAAGCGACGCCGGACAAGGCCCCAGCGGGCCGGGTGGTCCGCCTCGGCGGCCTGGTCGAGATCGGCAGTGTGGTCCACGACGGCGCGGGCCAGGTCGCCTTCGTGGTCACTGACACGGTCGCCACGACCCGGGTGACCTACCGCGGTGACCTGCCGGACCTGTTCCGCGAAGGGCAGGGCGTGGTGGCCCAGGGCGCCTTCCAGCCGGACCGGACCTTCCGCGCCACCCAGGTTCTGGCCAAGCACGACGAAAACTACATGCCGCGCGAGGTCGCCGACAGCCTCAAGGCCAAGGGCGAGTGGCGGCCCGAAGCCGGAGTGTCCGGCTCGTGATCGTTGAGACGGGCGCATTCGCCCTCATCCTGGCGCTGGCGCTGGCCGCCCTGCAGACCGGCATGGCCGTGGCCGGCCGTCTGCGCCGCAGCCCGGTGCTGGCCGGCGCCGCCGAGGGAGCGGCGATGGCCTCCGCCCTCGCCGTCGCCCTGGCCTTCGCCACCCTGATCTTCGCCTTCGCCACCTCGGATTTCTCGGTCGCCAACGTCGCGGCCAACAGCCACACCGACAAGCCGATGCTCTACAAGGTGGCCGCCGCCTGGGGCAGCCACGAGGGCTCGCTCGTGCTGTGGTGCCTGGTCCTGACCGGCTTTGGCGCCGTCCTGGCCCGCGCCCGCAACCTCCCGTTCGGCCTCAAGACCTCCGCCGTCGCCACCCAGGGGCTGCTCGGCGTGCTGTTCCTCGCCTTCGCCGTCTTCACCTCCAGCCCGTTCGCGCGGCTGAACCCGGCGCCGTTCCAGGGCGCGTCGCTGAACCCGCTGCTGCAGGATCCGGCGCTCGCCTTCCATCCCCCCTTCCTCTACGCCGGCTACGTCGGCTTTTCGGTCTGTTTCTCCCTCGCCGTGGCCGCCCTCGTCGAGGGCCGGGCCAATTCCGCCTTCTGGCCGGCCTGGGGCCGCTGGGTCAGGCCGTGGGCCCTGGCCAGCTGGGCCTTCCTGACCGTCGGCATCACCCTCGGCGCCTTCTGGGCCTATTACGAGCTCGGCTGGGGCGGCTGGTGGTTCTGGGACCCGGTCGAGAACGCCAGCTTCATGCCGTGGCTGGCCGGCGCGGCCCTGCTGCACTCCGCCGTGGTCACCGAGCGACGGGGAGCGCTGGCGGGCTGGACCACCTTCCTCGCCTTGCTGGCGTTCACCTTCTCGATGCTCGGCGCCTTCCTGGTGCGCTCCGGCGTCCTGACCAGCGTCCACGCCTTCGCGGTCGACCCGCAGCGCGGGCTGATGCTTCTGGCCATCCTCGGCGGCACGGCGGGCCTGGCCTTCGCCCTGTTCGCCTGGCGCGCGCCGCAGCTGAAGGGCGGCGGAATGTTCGCCCCCGTCAGCCGCGAGGGCGCCCTGGTGCTGAACAACCTGTTCCTGACCGCCGCCTGCGCCACCGTCCTGCTCGGCACCCTGTATCCGCTGATCCTCGAGGCGATGAACGGCTCGACCATCTCGGTCGGCCCGCCCTATTTCGCCCTGACCTTCGTACCGCTGATGGCCGTGGCCTTCATCATCCTGCCGGCCGGTCCCCTGCTCTCATGGAAGCGCGGCGATCTCATGGGCGTGACCCAGCGTCTGGCCGTCGCCGCCGGCCTCGCCATCCTTCTCGCCTTCGCCGGCTGGCTGATGTTCGAGCCGCGCAAGGCGCTGTCGGCGGCGGGGATCGGCCTCGGCGCCTGGCTGATCCTCGGCGCCCTCGCCGAGACCGTCGAGCGCACCCGCCTGTTCCGCGCCTCCTTCGGGGAGACCCTGCGCCGGGCCAGGGCCCTGCCGCTCGGCGCCTGGGGCACGACCCTGGCCCACGCCGGCCTTGGCGTCTTCGTGCTCGGGGCGGTGGTCGAGACCGGCTACCGGGTCGAGGCGGCCCGCCCTCTCGCGGTCGGCGAAATCATCGAGGCCGGTCCCTGGGCCGTCCGGCTGGATGCCGTCCGCGTTGTCGAAGGGCCCAACTATCTCGCCGAGCAGGGCCGGCTGACCGTCACCCTGCGCTCCGGGGCGGCGCCGCGCGAGGTCGTCGCCGAGCGCCGCTTCTTCCCCGCCGGCGGCCAGACCACCACCGAGGTCGGCCTCGATTTCCGCGGCCTCGACGACGTCTATGTGGTGGTGGGCGAGCGTGGCCGGACGGCGGCGGGCGCCCCCGCATGGAACGTGCGCGTGTGGTGGAACCCGTGGGCCCGGCTGATCTTCCTCGGTCCGGCCATCATGGCGCTGGGCGGGGTGCTGTCGCTTCTGGACCGCCGGCTGCGGCTGGGCGTCGGCAAGGGGAAGGGGGCGGCATGAAACGCGTCCTGCTGATCGCCATTGCGGCTCTTGGCCTGATCGGGAGCCCGGTGTTCGCGCAGGAGCCGCCCCCCGCGCCCGACCGGCCGCTGCCCGACGCCGCGCAGGAGGCCCGTGCGCAGGCGCTGTTCGACGGCATCCGCTGCGTGGTCTGCCAGCACGAGGCCATCGCCGACAGCCCCGCCGTCATCGCCGCCGACATGCGCCAGCTGGTCCGCGAACAGGTCGCCGCCGGCCGCACCGACGCGCAGATCGAACAGGATCTCGTCCGGCGCTACGGCGATTTCGTGCTGTTCCAGCCGCCCGTCCGCCTCGGCACCTGGCTGCTGTGGTTCGGGCCCGTGGCCCTGATGGCGGCCGTGCTGGCCCTGCTGCTGCTGCGATCCCGCGGCCGCCGGGCCGAGGCGGCGCCCCTGACCGCCGAGGAGGAGGCGCGGCTGGCGGATATCGTCGCCGGGGACGGGCTTCGCCCCGATCCTGACGCAAAGCCGTCTGACCACTGACGCTCCGACGGACCTATCCTCGCGCCCCGGCGTTGGCGGTGGGAGCCGCGGCCCTATATTGACGGACTGACCGGGCGTCCGCGCCCGAGGAGAGGATCGTACGAACCCGATGATGAAGCGTAAGGAATTCATGCTGGGGGCCACCTTCGGCCTGGTTCTCGCTGCCGGCGCCACCGCCGGCGGCGTCATCGACTGGCCGACCGCCAACGCGGGCCCTGTGTCCGGCGTCTCCGGCCGCCTGGCCCCGAACGCGGGCCCTGCCGGTCTTTTCGCCCCGCCGCAAGGCGCGCCCCTCAGCTTCGCCGACATATTCCAGCAGGTCGCCCCGGCCGTGGTGCAGATCGATGTCGAGGCGCCGCTCCGGGCTGGTCCGGGCGGGGCGCTCCAGATTCCGGGGACTCCGTTCTCGATCCCGGTCCCCCAACCTGAAGAGGGCGAGGAGCCCCTGACGACGCAGGGCGCCGGGTCCGGGTTCTTTATCTCCGCCGAGGGTTACATCGTCACCAACAACCATGTGGTCGAGGACGCGACCGAAATCCGGGTCACCCTGGCCGACGGGCGCGAACTGGAAGCCACCCTTGTCGGTCGCGACGTCGACACTGACCTGGCGGTGATCAAGGTTGAGGGCTCCGACTTCCCGTTCGTCTCCTTCGAGGAAGACGCCCAGCCCCGCGTCGGCGACTGGGTCATTGCGGTGGGTAACCCCTTCGGCCTCGGCGGCACGGCTACGGCCGGCATCGTCTCGGCCACGGGCCGCAGCCTGCCGCAGGCCAACGACAATCCCTATACGGACTTCCTGCAGATCGACGCCGCCATCAACCGTGGCAACTCCGGCGGTCCGACCTTCGACATCTACGGCCGCGTCATCGGCGTGAACTCCGCCATTTTCTCCACCACCGGCGGCTCGGTCGGCGTCGGCTTCGCCATCCCGGCCTCCATCGCCAAGGAGGTCACGACCAGCCTGATGCGCGGCGAGCCGATCAAGCGCGGTTATCTCGGCGCCCAGATCGGGACCGTGTCGGATGAGATGCGCGAGTCGCTGGGACTGCCGGACGATTTCGAGGCGGCCTATATCAACGAGGTCACGCCCGACGCCCCCGCCGAGCGCGCCGGCCTGCGCAACGGCGACATCGTGGTCAGCCTCAATGGCGAGAAGATCGAGACGTCGACCGAGCTGACCCGTCTCGTCGGGGCGGCCCGCCCGGGCGACATACTGCGTCTGGAAATTCTTCGCGAAGGCCGGCGGGAGAGGATCGAGGTCCGTTCAGGGACGCGCCCTGCCGACATCAATGCCCGAGCCAACCCCGCCGCGCCCGAAGCCGACGAGCCCCCCAAGGCCGGGCCCGCCGCCGGCGAGGTCGTCGAAGGCCTGTCCGTCGCTCCGCTGACCGCGGCGATCCGCAGCCGCTTCGATGTGCCGGAGCGGGTCGAGGGCCTCGTCGTCAATGCCGTCGTTCCCAATTCCAGGGCCGCCCGCGAGGGGTTCCAGCCGGGCATGGTCATCATGCAGGCGAACAGCCGCCCGGTAAGAACCGCCGCCGAGTTCCGCGCCGCCGTCGCTGCAGTTCGGTCCGCGGGCCGCTCGGGCATCCTGCTCCTGGTCCGCACGCCAAACGGCAACTCACCCGTCGTCCTGCCGCTCGCCCGCGAGTAATCGACCTGACAAAGCCTTAACTGCCCCCATCGCCGCCGATGCGCTAACATCGGCGGCGATTCTGCATCCGGAGGGGTCTTTCCATGCGCATCCTGGTGGTCGAAGACGACGCCGAAGCCGCGACCGCCATGGTCCGCGGCCTGACCGAGGCCGGTCACGAACCGACCCACGCCGTCGACGGCGCCTTCGGCCTGCTGGAGGCTCAGAAGGGCGGCTACGACGTCTATGTCGTCGACCGCATGATGCCCCGCCTCGACGGCATCGGCATGGTCGAGACCCTGCGCAAGGACGGCGACCAGACGCCGGTGCTGTTCCTGTCGGCCCTCGGCGAGGTCGACGACCGCGTCGCCGGCCTCCGCGCCGGGGCTGACGACTATCTGGTCAAGCCCTACGCCTTCTCCGAGCTGATCGCCCGCGTCGAGGCCCTGTCGCGCCGCCGCGAGACCGGCTCGGTCGCCACCATGCTCAAGGTCGGCGACCTCGAGATGAACCTGATCGCCCGGACGGTGCACCGTGGCGGCAAGGAGATCGACCTCCAGCCGCGCGAGTTCCAGCTGCTCGAATTCCTCATGCGCCACGCCGGCCAGTCGGTGACCCGCACCATGCTGCTCGAAAAGGTCTGGGAATACCATTTCGACCCCCAGACCAACGTCATCGACGTCCACATCAGCCGCCTGCGCGCCAAGATCGACAAGGGCTTCGACCACGCCATGCTGCAGACCGTGCGCGGCGCGGGGTACCGGCTGGAGGCCTGAGCCCGCGTCATGCGGCTCCCGTCCCTCCTTCGCCGCACGCCCTTCCGGCTGACGCTGCTGTTCCTCGCCCTGTTCGCAGCGGCGGCCAGCGCCATCCTGGCCTATGTCTATTTCGCCTCGGCCGCTGAGGCGCGCGTCAACGCCGAGCGCGAGGTGCGCGGCGAGCTGCAGGTGCTGACCGGCATCTACGACGCCCGCGGCATCGACGCCCTGAACGCGGCCCTGATCGACCGGGCCCTGACGCGCAGCACCTTCGTCTATCTGTTGATGAACCCCGACGGCAGCCGGGTCACCGGCAGCCTGACCCTCTCTCCCATCGAAACGATGGAGGGCGACCGCCAGTGGATTACCTTCCCCCTGACCGAGACCGATGCGGAGGGCCGCGTGACCCGGCCCCAGGCGCGCGGCGTGCAGGTCCGGCTGTCCGGGGGCGAGATGCTCTTCGTCGGCCGGTCGCTCGGCGACACGGAGGCCTATCTGGAACGGCTGACTCAGGCGCTGTGGGGCGCCATGGGCATCGTCCTGCTGCTCGGCCTGGCGGGCGGGGTGCTGGTCAGCCGCAATCTCGAGCGCTCGATGGGTCGGCTCAACAGGGTCGTCACGGCGGTGCAGGAGGGCGACCTGAAGGCGCGGGCGCCGGTCCGCAACTCCGGCGATGAATTGGACGAGCTCGGCGCCGGGCTGAACACCATGCTGGACCGGCTGGAAGCCTCGATGGCCTCGATCCGCCACGCCGGCGACGCGATCGCCCACGATCTGCGCTCGCCACTTACGCGCATGCGGGCCAAGCTGGAGGTGTCGCTGATCGACGCCGAGGCGGGCAAGATCGACGGCGTCGACGCCCTGCAGCTGGCCCTGGACGAGGCCGACAACCTGCTCAAGACCTTCAACACCGTCCTGGCCATCGCCCGGCTCCAGGCGGCGGCGGGCCGTACGCCCGATCCCCAGCTGTTCGACGCCGCCGACCTCGCCGCCGACATGGCCGAGCTCTACGAGCCGGCCTCCGAGGACAAGGGTCTGGAGTTCTCGGCCGAGATCGAGCGCGGCCTGATGGTCGAGGCCAACCGCCCCTTCCTCGCCCAGGCCCTGGCCAACGTCATCGACAACGCCATCAAATACACCCCGCCGGGCGGGGCGGTGATGCTGCGGGCCCGTCGGCGCAGCTCCGGCGAAATCGAGTTCTCCGTCACCGACACCGGCCCCGGCGTGCCCGAGGCCGACCGTGAGCGGGTCCTCCAGCGCTTCGTCCGCCTTGACAACAGCCGCACGGAGCCCGGCTCCGGCCTCGGCCTGTCGCTGGTGGGAGCCGTGCTGGAGGCCCACGGCGGCCGCGTCCAGCTCGATGAAGGCCCGGGCGAATACGGTGGCTTCGGTCCCGGCCTGCGCGTCGCCCTGGTCCTGCCGCCGGCGGAAGGCGCGTGAGCCAGGCGACGGCTCTGTCCCTGGCGCCCTGCGGACCTGTGCTCGACGCCGAGGCCGCGAACCGGGCCCGCGAACGGCTCGCCGAGGCCGCTTCGGACGGCGGCTGGGCCGGGACCCTCGATCGCGCCTGGCCCGCCCTGGCCCCGGTCTTCGCCGCCTCGCCCTATCTGTTCGGCCTCGCCCGGCGCTGGCCCGACCGCCTGCGCGCCATCCTCGAGGAGCCGCCCGGCGCGCGCCTTTCGGCCATCGTCGCCGCCACCGAAGCCCTGACCGGCGGCGCCGACGACCTGCGCGTCCCGCTGCGCCGCCTAAAGGGCGAACTGCATCTGCTGACTGCGCTCGCCGACCTCGGCGGGGTGTGGAACCTCGATCAGGTCACCGGCGCGCTCAGTCGCTTCGCCGACGCCTCGGTCAACGCCGCCCTTCGCGCCGTCGCCCACGACCAGCGCGAGCGCGGCAAACTGGTCAGCGCCGCCGACGACCCGCGCGGCCCAGTGCCGGGTCTGTTCGGCCTCGCCATGGGCAAACATGGCGCGTTCGAACTCAACTACTCTTCCGATATCGACATCAGCCTGTTCTGGGAGCCGGAGGCCCTGATCCCGGCCTTGGCCGAGGGCGTGGAACCGCAGCGGTTCGTCGACCGCCTGGCCCAGTCGCTGGCCGCCCTGATGCAGGAGCGCACGGGCGACGGCTACGTCTTCCGCGTCGACCTGCGCCTGCGCCCCGACCCGTCCTCGACCCCGCCCGTGGTCGCCGCTCCCACGGCCCTCGCCTATTACGAGAGCGTCGGCCAGAACTGGGAGCGCGCCGCCTTCATCAAGGCCCGCGCTGTGCTCGGCGATGTCGAGGCCGGGCGTGGCTTCCTGAAGGCCCTCGTCCCGTTCATCTGGCGGCGCAGCCTCGACTATCCGGCCATCCTCGACATTCAGTCGATCAAGCGCCAGATCCACGTCCACAAGACCGGCGAGGGACTGGAGGCGGCGGGCGCCAATCTGAAGCTCGGCAGGGGCGGCATCCGCGAGATCGAATTCTTCGCCCAGACCCAGCAGCTGATCCTCGGCGGCCGCGACCCGGGGCTGCGCACCCCCCGCACCACCAACGCCCTCAAGGCCCTGCGCGACGCCGGCCACGTCGACCCCGCCGCCTGTGCGGAGCTAACCGCCGCCTACATCGAACTGCGCGGCCTCGAGCACCGCGTTCAGATGCTCGACGACGAACAGACCCACAGCCTGCCGGCCGAGCCCGCCGCCCGCGCCCGTGTCGCGGCCCTGGCCGGCGAGGGCGATCTGTCCTCTTTCGACGCCCGGGTCGAGGCGCTGCTGGTCGGGGTCAACCGCCGCTATGGCGAGCTGTTCGAGGGCGAGGAGCAGCTGTCGTCTCCCTACGGCTCGCTGGTCTTCACCGGCGTCGAGAACGATCCCGAGACGCTCGAGACCCTGGCCCGGATGGGCTTCTCCGATCCGGCCATGGTCGCCGACACCATCCGCGGCTGGCATCACGGCCGCATCCCGGCCACGCGGACGGCGCGTGGCCGTGAACTGTTCACCCGCCTCGCCCCCCGGCTGCTGACGGCGCTGGCCGACACCGGCGCCGCCGACGCCGCCTTCCGCCGGTTCGCGGTGTTCTTCTCGGGGCTCAGCGGCGGAGTTCAGGTCCAGGCCCTGTTCCTCGCCCAGCCGAAGCTGTTCGATCTCGTCGTCGGCGTCATGGCCTTCGCGCCACGGCTCGCGCGGACGCTGGGCCGTTATCCGGCCGCGCTGGACAGCATGCTCGACGCGCGCTTCGCCCGCAGCATCGAGGAAGACACGGGCGTGGTCGCCCAGATGGGGGTCGAGGCCGCCGCCGCGCCCGACTTCGAGGCCGCCATGAATGTGGTGCGCCGCGTTCACCGCGAGCAGATGTTCCGCATCGGCGTCCAGACCCTGACCGGCCGCGTCGGGCCTGAGGAGGCGGGGCGCGCCTACACGACCCTTGCCGACGCCTGCCTGGCCGCCCTCGCCCCCGCCGCCATGGCCGAGACGATGCGCCAGGGCGGTGCGCTGGCAGGGGGCGCGGTGGCTGTCGTGGCGCTGGGAAAGGCAGGATCGCGCGAGATGACGGCGACCTCGGACCTCGACCTGATGACCGTGTACGACGCGCCCGCCGACGCCGTGTCGGACGGCAGACAGTGGGCCGCAGGGGTGTTCTACTCGCGCTTCACCCAGCGGCTGATCGCGGCCCTTTCGGCGCACACGGCCGAGGGCGGGCTCTACGAGGTCGACATGCGTCTGAGGCCCGGCGCCGCCAAGGGACCGGTGTCGCTGCGGCTCCCGGCGGTCGAGGACTATTACGCCACCGAGGCCGACACCTGGGAGTTCATGGCCCTGACCCGCGCCCGGGTGGTCTGGGCCAGCGATCCGCAGTTCGGCGCACGCACGGCGGCGACGCTGGAGGCCATCCTGCGGCGGCCCCGGCCGGGGGTGGCTCTCGCCGCGGACGCCCGGCGCATGCGCGACCTGATGGCCCGGGAACGGCCCGGCCAGGGCGACTGGGACGTCAAACTGGCGCCCGGCGGTCAGGTCGATGCGGAATTCGTCGCCCAGGTGCGCCAGCTCCGGCGGGCGCGGGCCGAAGGGCCGATGACGGTCTCGACGCTCGAGGCCTTGTCGGACGATCCCGAGCTGGCCGAGGCCTGGCGGCTGCAGCAGGCGCTCAGCCAGATTCTCGGCGCCGCCTTCGATGACCGACCCGATCCTGACCACGAGCCGGAGGGCTTCCGTCAGCGGCTGGCGAAGGCGGCCGGCTTCTCCAGCTTTGACGCCCTGAAAGCCGGGCTGGCCGAGGCCCGCAAGGCTGCTCGCGCCGCTTTCGAGGCCGCCCTGCCGCCGGCCGCCGACGGAGACTGACGCGAACAGCGTTTCACTCTCAGACAGGGATGCGCGGCCGCGTCGGGCGGCCATGGAGACCATCGAGATGAACAAGACCCTTCTGGCCAGCGGCCTCGCCGCCCTCGCCCTCACAGCCGCCGGCGGAGCCGCCGTGGCCCGGCAGTCGCCGGAGCCGCCGCACGCCCGCGGCATGCGCGCCGACGCCGACGGAGACCAGCGTCTCAGCCAGGCCGAATTCGTGGGCCGGCGCGTGGCGCGCCTGACTGCTGCGGATGCGAACCGGGACGGTTCGGTCACGGCCGACGAGCGACGCGCTGTTGCTGAAGTCCGCCGCGCCGGCCGCGCCGACGCCCGTTTCGACCGGCTCGACGCGGATGACGACGGGGTCATCAGCAAGGCCGAGTTCGAGGCCCGCCGCGAACACCGGGCCGGGGTCCGCGCCGAACGCGGCCCGCGGGCTGGTCATCGCGGTGCGCACCGCCACGCCGCGCGGGCCGGAAGGATGGCCGAGCGCGGCCCCATCGTGATCGTAGAGGCCGAGGCCCGCGCCACGGCCGCCTTCTCGCGGCTTGACGCCGACCGGGACGGCTTCGTCACCGCCGCCGAGCGCCATGCAGCCCGCGCCGATCGCCGCGAGCATCGCCGCGAGCGGATGGCCGGCCGCCGCGCCGCCCGCCAGGCGCAACAGGCGTCGCCTCCGGCGCCCGCTTCGGAGTAAGCAGATGACGGGCGCGGCGGTCCTCGACCATACCGGCCTTGCAGCAACGTTCGCACGAGGCCGGATGGCGACCTTCGCCGACCCCGACGAGGATCTGGTGCGCCGCGTGGGTCAGGGTGATCCCGCGGCCATTCAAGCCATGGTCGCGCGCAAGCTGCCGCGCATGCTGGCTCTCGCCCAGCGCATGCTCGGCGACGCGGTCGAGGCCGAAGACGTGGCCCAGGAGGCTCTGGTGCGTGCTTGGCGGCAGGCGCCCCGCTGGGTTTCCGGCCGGGCCAAGTTCGACACCTGGCTGCATCGGGTGGCCCTGAACCTCTGCTACGACCGGCTGCGGCGGCGGCGAGAGGTTCCCACCGACGCGCCGCCGGACCGGCGCGACGACGGGCCGGCGCCGGATCGCGGCCTGCTCGCCGCCGACGTCGGCGCGGCGGTCAACGGCGCCCTGGCCCGCTTGCCCGATCGCCAGCGCGAAGCCATCGTGCTTTGCCATTATCAGGAACTGTCGAACATCGAGGCCGCGGGGCTGATGGAGATCAGCATCGAGGCGTTGGAGAGCCTGCTGTCGCGTGGACGGCGGGCGCTGAGACTGGCGCTGGCCGAGCATCGGCCCGGGGCCGAAGGAGTATGAACGTGATGACGGCGGAACGCTTTCTCACCCTGGTGGCCGCCTACGGCGCGGACCGCCGCCGCTGGCCCGACGCCGAACGGTTGGAGGCCGACGCCTTTGCGGCGGCTCATCCGGACCTCGCCGGCCCGGCTCTGGTCGAGGCGGATGCGGTTGACGCCCTGCTGCATCGCTCGCCCACGCCGCAGGTCTCGATGGCGCTGCGCGACCGGGTGATCGCCGCCGCCGCGTCCGCCGGAGGCCGGGTGGGGCGCTCCGGCCGGCTGTGGATCGACCGCCTGACCCTGGCGTTGGGGGCCGGCTGGGCGGTGGCGGCCTGCGCCGGGGTGGCGGCGGGCGTCGTCATGACCGGCCATCTGACCGCCGCCGCCGAGGCCGACGCGGTGCTGTACCAGGCGTCCCTGCTCGGCGTCGACGACACGGAGGTGCTCGGTTGACCGCCAGGACCCTGAAGATCGCCCTGGCCGCCTCGGTGGCGTTGAACCTGTTCGCCCTGGCGGCCGGCGCCACGCTGCTCGTCGGCCGGGCCGACGTCGAGCGCCGCATCGAGGCCCAGCATCGGGCGCCCCGCGACCGCTCCTTCATGGCGGTTGTCGAGGGGCTCGATCCCGCCGTGCGCGATCGCGTGCGCGAAACCCTGCGCGCGTCCGCCCGGGCGGCCCGCCCGGACTTCGAGGAGACCCGGCTGAAGCGGCGCCAGGCGACGGCGCTGGCGCGTTCCGCCGACTTCGACCCGGCCGAGGTCTCGGCCCTGCTCGAACAGTCCCGCGCCGCCGAACTGCGCGGCCGGGCCCGGCTCGAGGCAGACGCCGTGGCGGTGCTGGCGACGCTGGAGCCCGCCGATCGCGCGGCCCTGTCGGAAATCCTCACGCGCCGTGGCCGGACGGTGGTGCGCGACAAGGGCGACCGCAAGGCGCGCGCGGCGACGCCGCCCCGCTCCTAGGAGGTTCAGGCCGCTCGCGCCTGCCTTTCGGCGGAACGGATGGGGCGACGCATCGGCAGGTCGAAGCTGACCGTGGTGCCGCGTCCCGGTTCGCTTTCCATCCTCATCGTCCCGCCGTGCAGCTCGATCAACGACTTCGTCAGGGCGAGACCCAGGCCGGTGCCCTGGTTGGTCTTCGAATGCTGTCCCTCGACCTGCTCGAATGGCCGCGCCAGCCGCGTGAGGTCCTCTGCGGCGATGCCGATGCCGGTATCGGTGACGGCCACCCGCACCCGGTCGTCATCCTCGCGCGACAGGGCCACGACAATGTCGCCGCCCTCGGGGGTGAATTTCACGGCGTTGGACAGAAGGTTCAGCACCACCTGTTTCAGGCCCCGGTGATCGGCCTCGATGGTCGGCAGCTCCGGCGCGTCGACCAGGAGTTTCAGCCCCGCCTCCTCGACCCGGCCGCGCATCAGGCGCGCGGCGTCGTCGACGATCTCCTTCAGCGAGACCTCCTCGTAGTGCAGCGTCAGCTTGCCGGCCTCGATCTTTGCCATGTCGAGGATGTCGTTGATCAGGCTGAGCAGATGTTGGCCGGAGCGCAGGATGTCGGCCGCATAGCCCTTGTAGCGGGCATCCCCCAGGGGGCCGAACATTTCGCCGGCCATGATCTCGGAGAAGCCGTTGATGGCGTTCAGCGGCGTCCGCAGCTCGTGGCTCATGTTGGCGAGGAATTCCGACTTGGCCTGGTTCGCCGCCTCGGCCCGCGTCATTGCGATCTCGTATTTGCGCGCCAGCAGCGACAGCTTCTCCTCGCGGTCCTCCAGTTCGGTGATGGTCACGTGCAGTCTTTCGGTGGCCCGCTGGCGCTCGGCCTCCTTCTGCTTGATGGCGGTGATGTCCGCCGCCGTCACCACCGACCCGCCATCCGAGGTGAAGCGCTCGACCAGCTGCAGCCAGCGCCCGTCGTGCAGTTCGACCTCGCGGGCCCCCACGCGGCCGCCCGGGGCGGGCTGGTCCGACTTGATGGCCAGGGCCGCGATCCGGTTCAGATCGACCTTGAGTGCGCCCTTGCGCAGAACCCCGGGCTCGAAGTTGAAGGCGTCCTGGAAGGCCTGGTTGGACAGGATCAGCCGGCCTTGACGGTCGAACAGGACGAAGGCGTCCGAGACGCTCTCGATGCCGTCGCGCAGCCGGCTCTCGGCAGCCTGGGCGTGCGCCTTGGCCCGCCGCGCCTCGGTGGTGTCCAGCGCAATGCCGAGGATCGAGGTGAAACCGTCTTCGCCGCGCTCGCCCCGGGCCTGTCCGCGGGCGTCTATCCAGCGGGCCCGGCCTTGCTCGTCGGGCACCGGGAAGCTGACCTCGAAGGTTCCGAAGGTCTCCGCCTGGCGCAGCGCGTGCTCCACGGCTCCCCGGTAGCGGGGATGGATGCGCTCCATCATCGCCTCGGCCGTGGTCGTCCCGTTCCGCTCCAGACCCATGAGGTCGGCCATGTAGTCGGACAGCAGGATTTGCCCGCTCTCGAGATCCCAGTCCCAGACCCCGCAGCGCGCCGCCTCGACCGCGCCCCGAAACCGGCGTTCCGACGCGGCCCATTCGCGGCTGATCCCTGCCTGCTTGCGTTGCTGCAGCAGGGACAGCAACAGGACCAGGACGCCGATGACGAACGGCGCGGTCAGGACCCAGGCGTCGTCCAGAAGGGCTCCCGCGCCGACGCTGACCGGTGTCGAGGCCACCGCGATCAGTCCCGTCTCGCCCACCGCCACCGTGGTTCGCCGCACCGCTCCTCCCGCAGTCGCCACGGTCGCGCCCTGGCCGCGTCCGTCGGCCGGAGCCTCGGCGAGGGCCAGGCTCTGCGCCGCCCGCGGCCCTCCGGCCAGCGGCGTGCCCGGTCCGGACAACAGCCAACGGTCAACGCCGTCGGTGGTCCGCAGGGAGGGCAGGGGCGCGCGGCCAACCAGCCGGGCGCCGTCGGCCAGGGTGGATGAAACCAGCACCGCGGCCCCGTCAGCCGCCAGTCTCGGCTTGCCGGGCGCAGAGGCGAAAGCTGCGGCGGGCGCGCCCGTGGCCGTGACCACGCCCCCGTCGGAAGCGATCACGGCGAAGGGGCGTCCCGGCGCGGCGGCGCGCGCCTGCCGGATCGCCTCGGCGGCTCCGCCGGCCTGCGACGCCACGCGGACGGCGGCTTCGACGGGGGCCATGCGGGCTTCCAGTTCGAGCGCCAGCATCCGGGCCTCGCGGTCCACCGCCGCCATGCGCAGGGTGTCGGCTTCCTGGCCCGGCCGCGCCATTTCACGAGCGAACAGAAGAACGTAGGCGGCCACCGCCAGGGTCACCGCGAGGATGGCGATCCGCAGCCATGCGGGCGGGCCCTTGCGCCGGTCCTGGGCGCGCCGTCCTTGCTGGGTTATGCGGCGCTCGCTGCCCCGCAAGGCGCTCTCCCGGACCGATTCGGCGACGATGGCCGAATCTAGGCTGCGTCGCGGATTCCTGTCGAGGCTTACTCGCCTGACCGGAGGCTCATTTCAGGGGACGGCCGCTCAGGCCGCCCGTGACGGCGCCGGCGGAGTCGCCGCGGCTTCCGGGGCGGCCAGCACGTCCTTGACGCTCTTCAGCACGGCCCGGGCGTCCCGCGCCAGCAACTGCATCTCCGGCGGTGCGTCCTCGGGCGCCTCGTCCACCGCGGCGACCATCCGCTCGGCCAGCGCCATCAGTCTCGGCGACGCGGCGATCAGCCGGGCCTGGAATTCGATCTGGTCCGGGTCGCGGTCATATTCCGCTCCCGGCACGCGCCAGCCGCCCCAGTCCGCCTTGTCGGTGACCACCACCGGATAGGTGCCGGGGAACGGGTGATGCGGCGTGTCGTCGGCCGTCTGCCACTTGTTCCGGGCCCGCATCAGCCGCCAGTTCTCGCCGGCGTTGGCGGCAGGATCCTCGCTGGGCAGCAGCAGTTCGTGGGCCAGGAATTCCCGGCCCAGCCCGACGTCATAGGTGACCCGGACCGGCTCCTCGAAGCCCTTGGCCCAGACCGGCTGGACCTTCTCGATCTGGGCCCAGGCGCCGACACATTCGACCCAGACCTTCTGACCCTTCTGGAACTGCGCGCGCGCCATCGGCGTCTCCCGTCGTGAACGGCGAGCATGCGCCGGCCCGGGTGAACACGTGGTTTGGCGAAAGGGTTAACACCCCCTCCGTCAGGGACGCGAGATGTCCTCCAGCGTCTCGCCGGCGTATTTCTCCTTCACCCGCGTCGACAGGTCGCCCAGCGAAACCACCCCGACCAGCCGGTCGTCCTTGTCCAGCACCGGCAGTCGGCGGATCTGCTTCGACCCCATGGCGTCGAGCACCGTCTGCAGGTCGTCGTCGGCCCGGGCCGTGTGCGGATCGCGGGTGATATATTCCACCACCGGCGCGGTGCAGGCGGCGCCGCCGGCCACCGCGCGCACGGTGATGTCCCGGTCGGTGATCGTCCCGATGAGGCGGTCGCCGTCGGCCACCGGCATAAAGCCGAAGTCGCCGCTCGCCATCCGCGACGACACCTCCTGCAGGCTGTCTCCCGGGCGGGCGACCTGGACGTCCTTGCTCATCACGTCGCGAACTTTCATCGGGTCTCTCCTGGTTGTCGGCTTGCCGACAGAACCCTCCGGCTCCGCGCCGGTTCCTGACTGGCGCACAACGAACCCCTCAGGGTCGTGTCAGTCGCCGCGTGGTCTCCTGCGTCCATCACCCGGGATGGTCCCGGACACGAAAGGACAAACGCAATGAAGACCGCCATGATCAGGAAAGCCCTGCTTCCCGTGCTGGCGGCGTCCGCGGTCATGGTCTCGACCCCGGCGCTGGCCCAGAATTTCGGGGTCACCCTCAGCTTCGGTTCGCCCGGATACAGCCAACCATACGGCTACGGCTACGGCCGCGGCTACGCTCCGCGAGACCTCCGCTACCGGGCGCAGGTTCTGTCGCAGCACATCGAGCGGATGGCCTGGAGCGGCGGCGTCGATCGGCTGAAGGCCCGCGACCTCTCCCGCCAGCTGAACGCCTATCGGCGGCTCGAGTATCGCTACGCCCGCAACGGCCTGAGCGCCGGCGAGTACCGAGACCTCGAGCGCCGTCTGGACCGGATCCAGTTCCAGGTCCAGCGCGCCAGCTGGTCTCGCTGGTAAGACCCGGGACGGGTCTCGAAGGGCCGCTCCGGCGATGGGGCGGCCCTTTCGTTCGCCCGCCGGGGAGTCTAATCGCATGCATCGGCAGGAGCGTGACGATGACGGCGGCGAACGAGGCGAAAGCCATCCTTGAACGGCTGGGCGTGGGCGAGGCGGCGTGGGGCGGGACCCTGACGGTCCGCTCGCCGGTCGACGGCTCCAGCGCCGGCGCCGTCACGGAGACGGCGGACCCCGACGCCGTGGTCGTCCGCTCGGTCGCCGCCTTCGACCTGTGGAAGCGCGTGCCGGCTCCGCGCCGCGGCGAGCTGGTCCGCCTGCTCGGCGAGGAGTTGCGCGCCTCGAAGGATGACCTCGCCCGCCTCGTCACCCTGGAAGCCGGCAAGATCGTTTCGGAGGGCCTCGGCGAGGTTCAGGAGATGATCGACATCTGCGACTTCGCGGTCGGCCTGTCGCGCCAGCTGTACGGCCTGACGCTGGCCAGCGAGCGGCCCGGGCATCACATGCGCGAGACGTATCAGCCGCTCGGACCGGTGCTGGTCATCTCGGCCTTCAACTTCCCGGTCGCGGTGTGGGCCTGGAACGCCTGCCTCGCCCTCGTCTGCGGCGATCCGGTGATCTGGAAGCCGTCGGAGAAGACGCCGCTGACGGCGCTGGCGACCCAGGCGGTGCTCGACCGCGCCATCGCCCGCTTCGGGGACGCGCCGGAGGGCCTGTCGCAGGTGGTGATCGGCGGCCGCGAAACCGGCGAACGTCTCGCCGCCGACCCGCGCATCCCGCTGGTCTCGGCCACCGGCTCGACCCGCATGGGCAAGGCCGTGGCCCAGACCGTCGCCGCCCGCCTCGGCCGCTCGCTGCTCGAGCTCGGCGGCAACAACGCCATGATCGTCACCCCCTCGGCCGACCTCGACATGGCCGTGCGCGCCATCGCCTTCTCCGCCGTCGGCACCTGTGGCCAGCGCTGCACCAGCCTGCGCCGCCTGCTGGTCCACGAGTCCATCGCCGACGCCCTGATCGCCCGCCTTAAGAAGGCCTATGAGACCCTGCCCATCGGCGACCCGCGCGACAGCGGAACCCTCGTCGGCCCGCTGATCGACGCCGACGCCCGGCGCGGCTTCGAGGCGGCGCTGGCCCAGGCCGTGGAACAGGGCGGCGAGGTCCTCACCGGCGGCGCGCCCGTCGAGGGCGACGGCGTCTACGTCCGCCCCGCCATCGTCCGCATGCCTTTCCAGACGGCGGTGGTCGAGCACGAGACCTTCGCCCCGATCCTCTACGTCCTGACCTGGTCGGACTTCGACGAGGCCGTGGCGATGCAGAACGCCGTGCCGCAGGGGCTGTCGTCCTGCGTCTTCACCGACAGCGTCCGCGAGGCCGAGCAATTCCTCTCGGCCTGGGGCTCGGACTGCGGCATCGCCAACGTCAACATCGGCCCCTCGGGCGCCGAGATCGGCGGCGCCTTCGGCGGCGAGAAGGATACCGGGGGCGGCCGCGAGTCCGGCTCCGACGCCTGGAAGGCCTATATGCGCCGCCAGACACAGACGGTGAACTTCAGCCGCGACCTGCCGCTGGCGCAGGGCGTGAAGTTCGAAGTCTAGGCCTCGACGCCCGGCGCCGTTGGCACGGTTTCGGGAATTCGGGGCGCCAACCGTGCCAAAATCGGCCAACGATAGTACGGGAAAACAATGGGTTGACGATTTCGGGCCACCGGAACCGTGCCAGATTATCGGAAATTCCCATCCGGAACGCGGCTGAAGCCGCCGCGTCGATCATCAGATTTTCAAAGATCTCCCGCGCAGGACCGCACCCGGTGCACATGGGATATCCATCGCCACCGGGCAAGGTCGACCTAAGAATTTATTCCTGTTCGCGGGCGAGCGCCTCCGCCAGATCGCCCTTGCCGACGATCTCGATCCCCTCCAGCCCCAGCCATCCGGCCATCCGTCGCAGCTCGCCCGCCAGATGCGCCGCCGTCTCCGCCGTCGCGTCCGGCTCCCGCCAAGCCGCCTGCACCAACAGCACGCCCGCCTGCCGGTCGGACTTCAGGTCCACCCGAGCCGTGATCGCCTCGTCCTCGAGGAACGGCAGCACATAGTAGCCGTGGGTCCGCTTGTGGGCCGGGGTGTAGATCTCCAGCCGCACCCGTGTCCCGAACAGCCGCTCGGTCCGGTCGCGGGCCCAGATCAGGTTGTCGAACGGCGACAGCAGGGACGCGCCGGTCACCGTGCGCGGAGTCCGCGCGCCGGGCGCCAGATACGCCGCCTGCCGCCACCCCTTCACCGACGCCGGCGCCAACTCGCCCGCCTCGACCAGCTCCGCCACCCGCGCCTTCGTCTCCGCCAGCGGCAGCCGGTAGTAGTCCCGCAGGTCCGCCATGGTCGCCACGCCCATGGCGCGCGCCGACCGCCGGATCAGCTCGCGCTGGGCGTCGGCCTCGTCCGGCGTCGGCAGGTCGATGATCCGGGCGGGCAGGGCGCGTTCGGTCAGGTCGTAGACCCGCTCGAACCCCCGCCGCGTCTTCGTGGTGATCATCCCGGCCCAGAACAGCCACTCCAGCGCCCGCTTGCCGTCCGACCAGGACCACCAGCCGGGGGCCCCGCGCGGCGCGTCGTTGAAGTCGCCGCCCGTGACCGGCCCCCGCCGCTCGATCTCCTTCAGCACCCCGTCGATATAGTCGCGCCGTTCGCGCCCGAACCGCGCCAGTCCGCCCCACATCTCGCCCGCCTCGGCCCGGGCCATGCGCCAGCGCAGCAGCGGCTGCAGCTCCAGCGGCAGCAGCGACGCCTCATGCCCCCAGTATTCGAACAGGTTGCGCCGCGCGCCCCAGGCCTCCGCTTCCAGCGCCTCGCGCGGATAGTCGCCCAGCCGCGAGAAGGCGGGCAGATAGTGGGTCCGCGTCACCACATTGACGCTGTCGATCTGGACGACGCCGAGCTTGCGGACGAGGTCACGGACGTGTTTCGGGCCAGGCGCCGCCGGGGGCGTCCGGCCGAAGCCCTGGGCGGAGAGCGCGATGCGGCGGGCGGTCCTGGGGGAGATTTGTTCTGTCACGCCCCACCATGCACGAACCCTCTCCCGATGGGAGAGGGCTTGAGCGCACGAGGGCGAAGCGATCGTCGTTATGCGAAGAGTGAGGGTCGACTGGCGGCGGGCGGCTTCGCCGCTTTCACCAGCCGACCCTCATCCGGCGCTGCGCGCCACCTTCTCCCGTCGGGAGAAGGAAATCGGGATCACGGCCTCGCCTGCGTTTCCATCCCCGCGGCGGCCCGGATCATCTGCACGAAGTCCGCGCGCTCGCCGTAGGGGTCCTCGCCCCGGGCGCCCTGCGCCTGTTCCAGGATCTGGTCCCAGCCGTAGCCGTCGCCCAGCCACGGATCGTTGCGCAGCTTCTGGCCGAAGGCGGCGACCGCCAGGGCCCAGCGGGTGCTTTCCGGCGGCTGGGCCGAGACCTGTCCGGCGCCGCTGTTCGACACCACCCGCTGCATCAGCCGCGAGTCGCGCTCGCCCGGCAGCTTGTAGCGGACCTGGACAAAGCCCACCTCGCCCGACGCATCGCCGCCGCCGACGCCGAGGGAATTGTCGGGCCGGTTCGCGTCGTAACGCCGCTCGGGAATCTGGCTCGGTCCGCCGACGGGGGTGATCTCATAGACCGCCGTCACCGAGGCGCCGGACCCCACCTCGCCGGCATCGACGCGGTCGTTGTTGAAGTCCTCCTCGTTCAGCATCCGGGTCTCGTAGCCGATCAGCCGGTACTCCGAGACGCGGGCCGGATTGAACTCGACCTGGATCTTGACGTCGTCGGCGATGGGGAAGGCGCCGCGGTCGAAGGCCGGGCCGAACAGGCGGCGCGCCTCCTCGAGGTTGTTCACATAGGCCGCGGCGCCGTTGCCGGCCTGGGCGATCGTCTGCATGCGGGCGTCCTGGTAGTTGCCCCGCCCGTAGCCGTAGACCGACAGATAGATGCCGGTCTCGCGCTTGGCGGCGACATAGTCCTCCAGCCGCTGGTCGTTGGTCACCCCGACGTTGAAGTCGCCGTCGGTGAACATCAGGATGCGGTTGACCTTGTCGCGCCCGAACGCCGCCTCGGCCTGGGCGTAGGCGTTGACCATGCCCTGCGCCCCGGCCGTCGAGCCGCCGGCGTTCAGCGCCTCGACCGCGCAGCGCAGCTTCAGCTTTTGCGTGCCGGGGGTCGGACCCACGGCGGTGCCGACGTCCGACGCGTAATAGGTCACCGCCACCCGGTCCTGCGGCCGCAGGCGGTCGATGATCAGGTTCATCGATTTCTTGGCCAGGTCCAGCTTGTCCGGCGAGTGCATCGAGCCGGACACGTCAACCATGAAGGTCAGGTTCAGCGGCCGCCGCTGGCTCTCGGGCAGCTCATAGCCCTGCAGCGCCACGTGGACGATCTGGCGGCCCTCGGACCACGGCGAGGCGGCCACCGCCGTCGTGATCGCGAACGGCTCCGATGCCGACCGGGGTCGCTCGTAGCCGTAGTCGAAATAGTTGATCATCTCCTCGACCCGCACCGCGTCGGGCGGCGGCAGGCGGCCCTCCTCGATGAAGCGGCGGACATTCGAATAGCTGGCCGTGTCCACGTCGATCGAGAAGGTCGACACCGGCTCCTCGGCCACCCGCTTCACCGGGTTGGGCGTGGCGTCGGGGTAGCGTTCGGTGTCGGGCGGCACATTGGCCGGGGCCATCAGGTTGCCGGCGACGACCATGGCGGTGGGCGCCGCCCGGCTGTCGTGATTGATCCGCGACCCGCTGACGACGATCTCATCGACCTGTGTCGCCGGCTGGACCGGCGGTGGCGGAGCCATCGGGGGAGGCGGCGGCGGCGGAGGCGGCGGCGGCGGCATCGGGGCGGGCGGTGCGTAGCCCGGCGCCCCCCTCCGCGCGGTGGCGCCGTAGTAGTCGCCGCCCCGGTCAGGGGCGAGCTCGATGCCGACACGACGGCAGTTGTCGGGCGAGACAACGCCGTCGATCACCCGGTCCGGGCGGCTGGCGGCGGTCACCGGCGCGGGCGCCAGCGGGGCGGCGAGGGAGGCCGCCAGCACGGCGGCCAGACTGCGTCTCAGCGGGTGATGGATCATCGGCGTCGCTCCCTGTCAGTGCATTGGCACACCCTACCCTGCGCCGCACAACCGCCGCGGTCGCCTGACGAAGCCTGACACGCCCGGGCTGGCGTCTGGCCGCCGGCGCCCCCACTATGACGGCTCGCGCACACAGGGGACCACGATGCACGAGACGACCAGCATGGGTCTGGGACACGCCGTCGCCCTGCTCGCCGCCATGGTCGTGGCCGCGACCCTGTTCCGCCGCCTGGGCCTCGGCTCGGTGCTCGGCTACCTGGCCGCCGGCCTGCTGATCGGCCCCTCCGCCCTGGGGGTGGTCCGCGAACCCGAGTCGGTGCTGCACGTCGCCGAACTCGGCGTCGTCATGTTCCTGTTCATCATCGGGCTCGAGATGCGTCCGGCGCGGCTTTGGAGCCTCAGGCGCGAGATCTTCGGGCTGGGGGCGGTGCAGGTTCTGGTCTGCGCCCTTCTGCTGACCGGCCTCGCCCTCGCCGCCGGCCTGGCGTGGTACGCGGCGCTGATCGCCGGCTTCGGCTTCGCCCTGTCGTCGACCGCGATCGTCATGCAACTGCTGCAGGAGCGCAACGAGAACGCCGCTCCGCCCGGCCAGCGGGTGATCTCCATCCTGCTGTTCGAGGATCTCGCCATCGTGCCCCTGCTGGCCCTGGTGGCCGTGCTCGCGGGGACCTACGGCTCGGCCGTGGACACCGGCAATCCCATGTGGATGACCGTGGCGCTGGCCGTCGGCGCCGTGGCCCTGGTCTATGCGGCCGGGCGCTGGGTGGTGAACCCCTTCTTCCGCCTGCTGGCCCGCTACGGCGGCCGCGAGATCATGACCATGGGGGCGCTGTTCGTGGTTCTCGGCGCCGCCTACGCCATGAACCTGGGCGGACTGTCGATGGCCATGGGCGCCTTCCTCGCCGGCGTCCTGCTGTCGGAGTCGACCTTCCGCCACCAGCTCGAGGCCGACGTCGAGCCGTTCCGGGGCCTGTTGCTGGGCCTGTTCTTCCTCAGCGTCGGCATGTCGCTGGACGTCCGGGTGGTGTTCGCGGACTGGGCCTGGGTGCTGGGCGGGCTGGCCGCCTTCATGTCGGCCAAGATGGTGGCCGTCTACGCCGTCGCCCGGCTGAAGCAGAAGCATGGCGAGGGTCTGCTGCGCGCCGCCCTGATGGGCGAGGGCGGGGAGTTCGCCTTCGTCCTCTATTCCACCGCCTTCGCCGCCGGCCTGTTCGACGCCCGCACCGCCGCCATCCTCTCGGCCGTGGTCATCCTGTCGATGGCCCTGACGCCGCTGCGGGTCATGCTCGCCGACCGCTTGCGACCCGATGAATCGGTCGGCCCCGATGGGACGGATGGCGTCGACCGGGCCGACGGCCTGCGCGAGCGGGTGTTGATCATCGGCTTCGGCCGCTTCGCCCAGGTCGTGTCGCAGCCGCTGCTGGCCCGGGACATCGACGTCTCCATCATCGACACCGACGTCGAGATGATCCAGGCCGCCGGCAATTTCGGCTTCAAGGTCTTCTACGGCGACGGTTCCCGGCTCGACGTGCTGCGCGCCTCCGGCGCCGAGACCGCCGAGACCATCCTCGTCTGCGTCGACAAGCAGGAAACCGCCGACCGCATCGTCGAACTGGTGAAGGCCGAGTTCCCGCTGACCAAACTGTTCGTCCGCGCCTACGACCGCGGCCACGCCATCCGCCTCGTCCAGGCCGGGGTCGAGTACCAGATGCGAGAGACGTTCGAATCGGCGCTGGTCTTCGGTGAGCAGGTGCTCATTGATCTGGGCTTCAGCGGCGATCAGGCGCGGGAGACGATCGCCGATGTCCGCCGCCGCGACGAAGAGCGCTTCTCGCTCCAGTTGGTCGAGGGCATCCAGGCCGGACGGTCCCTGATGCGCGGCAATATCGCGACCACCCGGCCCGAGCCCTACGTCAAGCCTCGCCGGGAGGGGACGGCGCTCAATCCGGAGGCGGCCGAGGTTCTGGAAGAGGACGATGAACGCGAAAAGGCCGGCGCCTGATCGGCGCCGGCCCTGTCGTTTCGGTCAGGGGGCGAGTGTTACATCGCCGCCTTGATCTGCTCGGCCTGGCGCAGGTGAGCCTCGATCTTGGGGACCACCGACCGGGCATGGGCCGCCAGAGGCGAGTCCTGGTCCGAGAAGCCGCGGTGCAGGGTCAGCGCCTCGTTATGCGCGGCGATCTGCTGGTCGACCCAGGTGCGGTCGAAATTCTCGGCCGACGCCGAGCGCAGGTTGTCGATCAGGCCCTGCCGGCGCTCATCCAGCTCCGTCGGCGGCGTGGTGTCCGGGGCGGCCTGCGGCAGCATGGCCTTCATGGCGTTGGAGGCGGCGGTGTGATCGGTCTTGATCATCGTCGCCAGTTCCTTGACCTGGGCGTTCTGCGACCGCTGCAGGGCGATGTCGGCGGCCTGGATCTCATACATGTCGCCCATGGCGGCGTTGGGCACATAGGCCGACACCATGTTCGAGCCCATGGTCGCGGCCGAGGTCTGGCCGACCGGACCGGCCGCCATGTCCTGGGCCTTGTCGACGGCTTCCGGGCTCTGTTCCTGGTTGCAGGCGGCGAGCAGGGCGACACAGGCGACGCCGGCGAGAATTGGTCTGATCATGGGAATTCCTCCTTGAGGCCCGATGAACCGCGGCCAATGCCAAAGGTTCCCCTGGTCGCCTCGCGCCCGACTTCGGTGTAGAAGCGCCGCCCCATGGACCGCCGCCTCTCGATCGCCCCGATGATGGACTGGACCGACCGGCACTGCCGGGCGTTCCATCGCGCCCTCACGGCGCGGGCCCTGCTTTATACCGAGATGGTCACCGCCCCGGCGGTGATCCACGGCGACCGCGAGCGCCTGCTCGGTTTCGATCAGGTCGAACATCCGGTGGCGCTGCAGCTGGGCGGTTCCGATCCCGACCAGCTGGCCGAGGCCGCGCGCATCGGTGCGGCCTTCGGCTATGACGAGATCAACCTCAACGTCGGCTGCCCCTCGGATCGGGTGCAGTCGGGCCGCTTCGGCGCCTGCCTGATGCGCGAACCGTCTCTGGTCGCCGACTGCATGGCGGCGATCAGGTCGGCGGTTGACGTGCCCGCGACCGTCAAATGCCGCATCGGCGTCGACGACCAGGACCCGCAGATCTCCCTGTTCGAAACTGTCGACGCCTGCGCCGCCGTCGGCGTCGAGGTCTTCATCGTCCACGCCCGCAAGGCCTGGCTGCAGGGCCTGTCGCCGAAGGAGAACCGCGACGTGCCGCCGCTGGACTACGCCCTCGTGCGGCGGCTCAAGCGCGAGCGGCCGCACCTGTCCGTCACCATCAACGGCGGCGTCGCCTCACTGGACGAGGCGGAGGTCCATCTCGACGCTTCCGACGGCGTCCGGCTGGACGGGGTCATGCTGGGCCGCGCCGCCTATCACGAGCCGGCGATCCTCGGCCAGGCGGACCGGCGGCTGTTTGGCGCCGCCACGCCTGACGTCGACGCCTTCGAGGCCATCGAGCGCTACCGCCCCTATCTGGCGGCGCGGCTGGCGGAGGGGGTGCATCTGCCGGCCATGACCCGGCACATGCTGGGGCTGATGCACGGCCGGCCCGGCGCGCGGACGTTCCGCCGTATCCTGACAGTCGAGGCCGTAAGACCGGGCGCCGGCCTCGAGGTCGTGGATCGGGCGGTCGACGCCGTGCGCGAGGCCGAGGCCCGGACGGAGCTTCGTACCGAGGCTGCCTGACGGGCCGGACCCGGGCGCGGTGCCGTTTCGTGATGCAACGGAAACACACCGGCGCCCGTTGTCGCGCGTTTACCCTCTCCGACGGGAACGGAGCGGCGCCGCTTCGCATTCGGCTTGGCAGGAGTGACCCATGCCCAAGAGTCCGCCCAAGCCCGATCTGCGCCTCATTCCCGGCGATGCCGAGATTTACGACCTGATGCGCACGCCCGAGACGACGACGGAACGGGTCAAACGGCTTCAGCTCGAGGCGCGCGCCCTCGCCGTCGAACAGGTCGAGGCCCTGGAGCGGGTCCTGCTGGAGGCCTCGCGCATGGCGAGAGAGATCGCCGAGGGCGGCGACGCCTATCCGGTCGGAGCCCGCGAGATCGCCGGCCGCCTGTCCTCGGACCTGCCGGCCAGGGCCGAAACCCTCAAGGCCATCGTCAGCCGCGCCCTCTAGGCGGGTCGCGGCGTCCGCCCTTCGCGGATGCGGCGCGCCAGCCGGAAGACGATCACGGCGAGTACAAGCAGGACCAGCGGAATCACGATCGGCGCCAGGAAGGCGACGATCACCGTGAAGAAGGCGAGCACGTCCTCGAACAGCGACACCACCGGATTGCCCAGCCCGCCCGTGGTCGCCGTCGAGCCGACCCGCACGCCGGTCTGGGCCGCGTTGAAGGCGAGGGCCGCCGGCGCCCCCACGATCAGTCCGGCCATGGCCGCCATGGCCGGGTCCACGGCCCAGAACACGCTGCCCGCGGCGATGGCGCCGGCTACGGGGCGGGTGACATAGCCCACGGCGTTGAGCCCGTGATCGATGGCCGGGACCTTGTCGCCGAGGAATTCTGCCGTCGTCGCTATGCCCAGTGCAGCGATGGCCGGCCAGGAGACCAGCCAGTCCATCTGGTCGATCAGCCGCACCCCGAACATCTCGAAGCGCGCCGCCAGCGCCAGCATCAGCAGGGGCAGGAAGGTGCGCAGTCCGGTCGCCGAGGCGAGCCCCAGCCCCAGCAGCGCGGGCAGCACCCACGCCTGCATCGGCCCCGCCGCCGCCCCCAGCGCGTCCAGATCGACCTCGGGCATCGCCGTCTCCTCCAACCGTGCCGCTACAATGCGCGGGAACACCCGGCCGCTCCATCGACTTTGTCTTCATCCCCGAGACAGGAGCCGACCCGATGGACGACCGCTTCGAAAACCGCGCCGAGAACATCGCCGATCAGGAGCGGAAGATTCAGGCGGAGATCGACGCCAAGGCTCCTGCTGGCGGCGAGTCGAAGGAGGAGGGGGCGGTTCAGGCCGGGGCTCGCAAATATCCCGAACCGCCCTTCCCGGAGCAGCATCAGCGCAAGCCCGGCGACGAGGCCGCCCTCGATCCCGCGCCCATGTACGACGCGCCGTTCTGGAAGGGCTCCGGCAAGCTGGAGGGGATGGCGGCGATCATCACCGGCGCCGACTCCGGCATCGGTCGCGCGGTGGCGGTGCTGTTCGCCCGCGAGGGCTGCGACATCGCCATCTGCCATCTCGACGAGGAAGGCGACGCCGGGGACACGAAGGCCGCCGTCGAGGCCGAGGGCCGCCGCGCCATCGTGCTCAAGGGAGACGCCGCCGATCCCGCCTTCTCCGAGGCGGCGGTCAAGGCCACGCTCGACGCCTTCGGCCGCCTCGACGTCGTGGTGCCGAACGCCGCCTTCCAGGAGCACGTCGAGGCGCTGGAGGACCTGACCCTCGAGCATTTCGACCGCACCCTGAAGACCAACCTCTACGGCTATTTCAACCTGGTGAAGGCGGCGGTTCCCCATCTGAAGCCGGGCGGGTCGATCGTCATGACGGGCTCGGTCACCGGCATCATGGGCAACGACAACCTGCTGGACTATTCGATGACCAAGGGTGGCATCCACGCCTTCGCCCGGTCGCTGGGGACTCACCTCGCGCCCAGGGGCATTCGCGTCAACGTGGTCGCGCCGGGTCCAGTCTGGACACCGTTGAACCCGGCCGACCAGCCGGCGGAGAAGGTCGCCAAATTCGGCTCGCAGACGGTGATGAAGCGCCCGGCCCAGCCGGAGGAGATCGCGCCCGCCTTCGTCTTCCTCGCTTCGCCGCAATGCTCCAGCTACATCACCGGCGAGATCCTGCCGATCATCGGCGGCTACGGCGGCGGCTGACGGGCGGGCGGCTGACTGGCGTCGGCGGCTCAGGCAACCACGTCGTCGTACTGGCTGTGCCGCTTCAACCAAAGCACCGCATAGCTGCACCGGGGGGCCAGCTTCAGTCCCTCGGCCCGGGCATGCTCGGCCAGGGACTGCATGAAGGCTCCCGCCGCCCCCGTGCCTCTCAGCGCCGGATCGGCCTCGACATGCAGGATGATGCGCGTATCGCCCTGGACGGCGTAGTCGGCGAATACGGTGCGCGTCTGCCCGTCGGGGGCGGTGAAACCCTGTTCGTATCGCTGACGGCCCAGAACGTCGCGCAGATCGGTCATCGGCGAAGTCTCCCTACCCGTATGTCGGCGTGCCGACACACGCGGCAACTCCAGCGCTGACCATCCGTTCCCGGCAATTGCGCGTCAGCGTCGCACAAGCAGGACCCTGTCTCCTGAACGCCTCAGGGGGCGCGGTCGCTCACCAGGGCAATCAGACCGAAGATGCTCTTCACCGTGAACCAGACGCTGATCAGGAACCATGCCAAGCCGAAGACGATGATCGTGATGAAGCCTATGCCGACGACCATCAGCGGAACGCTGACGATCACGCCGATGATGGCGACGGCGCCCCACATGAACACCGACCAGAACAGCTGGATCTGCGCGTCCAGATGCTGGCGCGCCAGACCCTCGGCCGAACCCCGCGCCGCATAGGCGACAACGAGACCGACGAGCACCAGGACCCAGGCGCTCGGGATCGACAGGATGAACAGACCCCATCCGACCAGGGCGGCGACCTTGCCGTCGCCGGATCCGCCGGCGCGGAAGACGGGTTCGTCCCGGGGAGGTGTGGAACTCATCGCGCGGCTCCTCTCAGATCCACCAGCCGCGGGGATCGGCGATCGGCCGCCCCGCCTTCAGCGCCCAGACCCCCGCCGCGCCCCTGACGACCAGCCACAGGGCGGCCAGGAACATGATCGCCGGCCCCAGGCCGAAGGGCACCAGGAAGAAGATCAATCCCACCGCGACGGCGACGGCGGCCGTCCACAGGGTCCGCTGCTGATACAGGAAATGCGACAGGGCCGTGGGATCGTCCGGTCCGGCCCGGCCCGTGACGGCGAGCAGACCGATGAGCGCCGAGACCCCCAGCGTCGGGATGGCGAACAAGATCAGCGCATAAACAGCGTACAGGCCCATGCCGCCTCCTGGAATGGCCGGCGTCTCGCTGCGCCGGGGGCGGGGCGAGAACCCGGGCGAAGGTTCGAAGATGGAGTCCGCCGCGACCGGCGCGGGGGACGGGGCGGCTTCGGGCGGAGCCCGTTCGGCGGGCGCGGGGTCCGGCTCCGGATCGACCGGAATAGAGGCGCTGACGGAGGCGATGGGCGTGGGAGCCGGATCCGGCGTCGCGGGCGCCGGAGCGGGGTCGGGCTCGACCGGGATGGAGGCCGCGACGGAGGCGGTGAACAGGTCCGGTTCCGGCTCCGGGCGCGCCTCGGGCGCGGGTTCGGGCGCCGCCGGCGTCCGGACGCGTCCCTGCAACGACGCCGGCGAGGCGAAGCCGATCAGGTCGTCGTGATCGTCCGGGGATTGCGGATCGCCGGGTTCGGCCATCGGAGGTCCTTCGAGTCCTTGAATCCAGAATGACGGTCCGCCGTCGCGGGCGCAACCGCCGAACGCCGCCTCAGCGCGCCAGCGTGACCTCGCAGCCGGGGGCCGCCGCGCCGTCCAGCGCGCCCGGCTTCTCGATCCGCACGGCGCAGCGCCGCACCCGGGTGTCCGCCAGCATGGCCAGGGCCAGCCGCTCGGCGAAGGTCTCGACCAGTCCGACGTGACCCTCGGCCACGATGACCCGGGCCGCCTCGGCCACGGTTTCATAGTTGATGGTGTCAGCCAGCCGCTCGATGGCCGCCGGCGTCAGTTCAAGGCTGACGTCGATGACCAGCCGCTGCAGCCGGCCCAGTTCGTGGTCGTGCACGCCGATTCCAGCCGCGACCTCCAGCCCGCGCACGAACACGGTCAGGCCCTCGCGGCGGATGCCGGGGGCGGCGTCGGCGCCCGGGAAGGGCAGGGGAGATGAGGCGGCCACGGGCTACTCCACGATGTCCGGGGTCTTCCAGGCCAGGTGCTGGCCCCCGTCGACGGCGATCATCTGGCCCGTCACCAGCTCGGCGTCCACCAGCCATCGCACGGCCGAGGCCACGGCCTCGGGGCTGCCTGCGCGGGCCAGCGGCGTCGCGCGGGCCTCCGCCTCGAACTGCCCGGGCGTCTGGTGAGTGGAGGGCAGGGTCGGTCCGGGCCCGACGCCATTGACGCGGATGCGCGGCGCCAGCGCCTGGGCCAGGGTCCGCGTCGCCCACCACAGGCCGTTGCGCGACAGGGCATAGGAGATGAAGCGCGGGTCGGGCTTGAGGATTCGCTGGTCCAGCAGGTTGACGATCGCCGACCCGTCCGGAGCCTGTTCGGCGAAGGCCTCGGCCAGCACGACCGGCGCGCGCAGGTTGGTCTCCATGTGCGCGTCCCAGGTCTCGCGCGACAGCGAGCCGACCCGGTCGTCCTCGAACACCGAGGCGTTGTTGACCAGCACCGCCAGCGGCCCGATCGCGGCGACGGCCTCGGGGATCAGCCGCTTCGTGGCGGCCTCGTCCGCCAGATCGGCGCGCACGGTCGCGGCCCGGCGGCCCAGCGCCCGCACCTCGCCGGCGACGGACTCCGCCTCCGCGCCCGAGGATCGATAGTGGATGGCGACGTCGAAGCCGGCCCGCGCCAGCTCCAGACAGATGGCCCGGCCGATCCGCCGCCCCCCGCCGGTGACGAGGGCGGCGCCGCTCCGGGCCGCCGGCTCAGTCAACCCGGCCGAACTCGACGAAGTTGATCGCGGCGAGAACGGCCACGAAGCCGAGGATGATGAAGAGGGCCAGCATGCGATGCTCCTGTAGCAGGGGCCCGCAATAAAGCGCCCCGCGCGGCTGTTCAAGCCGACCTCAGGCCCTATCGTCCCGCCCATGACCACGTGGCGCACCCGTATCGAGCCCTGGACCCGCCCGCTGTTCTTCGCCTGGTCGCGGATCAGCCGGGGCATGACCCTGGGCGTGCGCGGCATGGCGGTGGACGGCGAGGGCCGGGTGCTGCTGGTCAAACACACCTATCTGCACGGCTGGTGGCTGCCCGGCGGCGGCGTCGAGCGCGGCCAGTCCTGCGAGGACGCGCTTGCCCGCGAGATGCGCGAGGAGGCCGGCGTCATACTCGAGGGCCGCCCGACCCTGGTCAGCGTCCACTCCAACGAGCGCTTCTTCCGCGGCGACCACGTCCTCGTCTACCGCATCGACCGCTTCACCCTCACCGACCGCACCAGCCGCGGCGAGATCGCGGAGGTGGGCTGGTTCGACCCCTGCGCCCTGCCGGAGGACACGCACCGCGCGACGCGGGCGCGGGTGGCCGAGGCGCTCAGCGGGGCGGAGACCGATCCGGTCTGGTGACCCGGCGGCGGCACATCAGCCAGCCGATCGCCGCAATGCCCGCTCCCAGCAGCATCGGGACGGCGCCGATAGCCAGGCAGAGCAGAAGCCATCCGATGAAGCCGTCGGCGTTGGTCTGATTCAACCCGCCGACGACGAATGTCACGGTGCAGGCGCCTGAGGCGAAGGTGATCAGTCCGCCGATCGCGATCAGCAGCCAGCCGAAGAAGACGATGACGGGATTACGATCTCAGGGTGGGCTCATCGTCGCTCTCCACGGGGGCAACCCTTCGGGCGCGGGGGGGCCTGGATAGTTTGCGGCCGCCGAGGAACAGCCCCACGCCGATCAAGCACGGGAGGCCGCCGATGACCAGCGCCATCACGACCCATTCCCCGGTCGTACCGTAACCGCCTGACCCATTGGCCATCAGACCCGCCAGGACGACATAAAGGGTGCAGGCCCCGGTGGTCAGCGCGATCAGACCGCCGGCGGCCATCATCAGCAAGCCGAAGAATCTGGCGGCCGCCCGTGTTCCGTCCCCTCCGCTCATCGCGGGCTCCTCCCCTTGGCCAGCGCATCCGCCCCGGGCGCGCCGGGCCGGTAGAAGGTGTTGAAGGTGTCGAAGGGAATGATCTGGCCGTCCGGCTGGACGAAATGCACGCAGGACCGCTTGACGGTGCCGAGGTCGAAATTGAACCGGTCGAGGAACTGCGACACCACCACCCGGAAGGTGTCAGCATAGCCCACCGATTGCGGCACGGCGGCCTCGGGCAGGCAGCACAGCAGGGCCGACAGCTTCTCCGAGGTATCCGTCTGGGCGGTCGACAGCGACAGCAGGTCGAACACCCGCTTCTGCAGTTCCGGATAGGCCTCGAAGGTCACCGTATTGGGCGCCACCGCCACCAGCAGCTCGCGCGGGATCAGCGAGGTCACCGGCACGACCCGCTCGCCGTCCCGCAGACCATAACCGATGCAGATCTGGTCGGGGTTGCAGGGCAGGGGGATCAGATCCTCCAGCGCGAACACGCCCGCCTCGGCGATCCGTCTGCGCACCTCCGTCAGCACGATCCGGTGCTTCTTCGCGTCGAACCCGTCGTTGCGCCCGGCGTCCTGGATCGGCTGGAACGTGACCCCGCGCACGCAGCGCCACTTCAGGGCGAAGCGGACGATGTCGGCGATCTCGTCGTCGTTGACGCCCTTCTTCAGCGTCACCACCAGCGTCGTCGACAGCCCGACCCGTTCCAGCGCCTGCAGCGCCTCGACCCGGATCGCCCTCAGGTCGGCGCCGCGCAGGTCCATCAGCGCCTCGCGCTTCAGGCTGTCGAACTGCAGATAGACCTCGAACGCGGGGGCGTATTCCGCCAGGCGCTCGGCGAACCCCGGCTCACGCGCGATGCGCAGGCCGTTGGTGTTGATCATCAAATGCCGGATCGGCCGCCGCTTGGCCGCGTCGAGGATGTCGAAGAACTGCGGATGGATGGTCGGCTCGCCGCCCGACAGCTGCACGAGGTCCGGTTCGCCCTCCGACGCCACCAATACGTCCAGCATGGCCTCGATCTCGGCCAGTGGGCGATGGCCCTCCCGCTTCACCGACGAGTCGGCGAAACAAACCGGGCAGCTCAGATTGCAGGCCTCGTTGACCTCGACGATGGCGAGGCAGGAATGCTGTTCGTGATCGGGGCACAGGCCGCAGTCCCACGGACAGCCGTGCTCGGTGCGGCTCTGCGGCATAAAGGGCCGGTCGCCGGGCTTCAGCCAGTCCTTCTGGCCCTTCCAGTAGGCCACGTCGTCGGCGATCAGCGTCTTCTGCACGCCGTGGTCAGGGCAGCGCTTGAGGTAGAAGACCTTGTCATCGTCGATGATGATCTTGGCCGGCGCGAGCCCGTAGCAGGTCTCACACAGGCTCGTCGTCTGGCCGAAGAACAGATAGGGCGCGACCTTGCGCGTGTCCGCCGCCTTCAGCGTGCCGGAGGTCCCGTCCATACATCACCACCCCGTAGACGACCAGGCCGAGGCTGATCAGGTGGAACAGATTGAACGGTCCAGCCAAGGTTGGATAGGGCTTGAGGAATTCCCAGACGAACCTCTGAGCCCCGTACCAGACGCACAGCCCATAGAAGCTGCGCCGCATGGCCCAGGGCGACCGCCGCGCCAGCCCGGCCAAATAGAGTCCCAGGAACGCCAGCATGGCCAGCGACTCGTAGATCTGCACCGGATGGCGGGCGATTCCGTCGCCCAGATCGACGCCCCAAGGCAGCGACGTGGACAGACCGTAGGTCCGATCCGGCAAGCCCTCGAACAGGCAGCCCAGCCGTCCGACCGCTATGCCCAGCGCGAAGGGCCCGGTGAAGACTCCGCCGGTCGAACCCCGCACGCCCCTGACCCGCTTCCAGGTCTCCACGCCGACTACGGCCCCGGCCAGCGCGCCGATGATGCTGTGCGACAGCGTCGGGGTGGAGGACATCAGGGTGTTCAGCGAGCCGGACAGCCAAGCGCCCGCAATTCCGCCGACGGCCAGGCTGGCGACATAGCCCGGCCCGACGGCCCCTGCCGTCCGTTCGGTCAGGTCCCGCAGCCGCCACCGGTAGAGGACCAGCCCCAGCGCCGCGCCGGCCGCCCACGCCAGCAGGTCGAACAGCAGGTGGACGCCGGGCGAGGTCGGAATGACGATCATCGGCCGAACAGGCCACGCCGGGCGATGCGCCGCAACCACGATCGGCCCTGCCGCGCCCGCGTGCGCCGTGCTAGCGAGCGTTCATGAACCCCTCTCTCCTCGCCATGATCGCCGTCGTCTTCGGCGGCGCCGCCACTGCCCTGCAGGCGCCGACCAATGCGAAGATGATGACCGCGGTCGGATCGCCGGTGAACGCGGCCTTCGTCTCGTTCGCCGTGGGCACGGCCGCGCTGGGCATCCTCGCGGTCGTGTTGCAGGTCCGGCCGGACATCGCCGCGTCGCGGGCCCTGCCCTGGTACGCCTGGGTCGGCGGGCTGTACGGCGCCATCTTCGTGGTCGCCGCGGCCTGGGGCGTGCCCCGGCTGGGCGTGGCCACCACCATCATACTGATGGTCGCCGGCCAGCTGCTGCTCAGCGTCGCCCTCGACCATTTCGGGGCCATGGGCATGCCGAAGCAGCCGATCAGCCTCGGCCGCGTCGCCGGCGTCGGCCTCGTGATCGCCGGCGTCCTTATGGTGCGCAAATTCTAGGCCTATATCGGTCCCGATGACCGAGGAGACGATTCCCGCCGCCGAGACGCCGCCGCCCTCGCTGGTCGCCGCCGACCTGATCCGCGACGAGGCCCGGCGCGCGCCCGACAAGCCGGGCGTCTACCGCATGTACGGCGAGGACGGCGCCTGCCTCTACGTCGGCAAGGCGCGCTCGCTGAAGAAGCGCATCCTCCAGTACGCCCAGGGCCGGTTCCACACCCAGCGCATCGGCCTGATGGTCTCCCTGACCCGCTCGATGGAGCTGGTCGTCACCGCCTCGGAGACCGAGGCCCTGCTGCTCGAATCCAACTTCATCAAGAAGCTCAAGCCGCGCTTCAACGTGGTGCTGCGCGACGACAAGTCGTTCGCCGAGCTGATGATCCGCCGCGACCACCGCGCGCCACAGGTCCGCAAGCATCGCGGCGCCCACACCATCAAGGGCGACTATTTCGGCCCCTTCGCCTCGACCTGGGCGGTCAACCGGACGCTCACCACCCTGCAGAAGGCCTTCCTGCTGCGCTCCTGTTCGGACAGCGTCTACGAGACCCGCACCCGGCCATGCATGCTGCACCAGATCAAGCGCTGCTCGGCGCCGTGCACCGGCCTGATCTCGCTCGAGGACTATCAGGGGCTGGTCGACGAGGCCGAGGCCTTCCTGCGCGGCAAGTCGCGGGCGGTGATCGGGCGCCTGTCGAAGGAGATGAGCGCCGCCGCCGAGGCCATGGACTACGAGCAGGCCGCCCGGGTCCGCGACCGCATCCGCGCCCTGTCGGCCATCGCCATGGAGAATTCCGTCAGCGCCGAAGGCGTCGCCGAGGCCGACGTCTTCGCCCTGCATTCCGACGGCGGTCAGGCCTGCGTCCAGGTCTTCTTCTACCGCTCCGGCCAGAACTGGGGCGGCCGGGCCTATTTCCCGCGCGTCGACCGCAGCGACACGGACGCCGAAATCCTCGCCGCCTTCCTCGGCCAGTTCTACGAGGACAAGCCGGTGCCGCGGCAGATTCTGTCCAACATCGTCCCGCACGAGAAGGAACTGCTCGAGGAGGCCTTCTCGATGAAGGCCAGGACGGTCGATGGCCGCCGCGTGGTCAGCATCGAGCAACCCCGGCGCGGCGATCGCAAGGCCCTGATCGACCACGCCCTGACCAACGCCCGCGAGGCGCTGGGCCGCAAGATGGCCGAGAGCTCGGCCCAGGGGAAAATCCTCGACGAGGTGTGCGAGGCCTTCGGTCTCGACAGCCGGCCAGAGCGGATCGAGGTCTACGACAACGCCCACATCCAGGGGACCAACGCCGTTGGCGGCATGATCGTCGCCGGGCCAGAGGGCTTCCGCAAGAACCAGTACCGCAAGTTCAACATCCGCGGCGAGGATCTGACTCCCGGGGACGACTACGGCATGATGCGCGAGGTCATGCGCCGCCGCTTCACCCGCCTGGTCAAGGACGAGGACGAGGGCGAGGAAGTCGAACGCCCCGACCTGCTGCTGATCGACGGCGGCGCGGGCCAGCTGGCCGAGGTCCAGGCCGTGCTCGCCGATCTGGGGCTCGACGACATTCTTGCCGTCGGCGTGGCCAAGGGGCCCGATCGCGACGCCGGCCTCGAACGTTTCTTCGTGCCGGGCAAGCCGCCCTTCATGCTGCCGCTCAAGTCGCCGGCCCTCTACTACATCCAGCGTCTGCGCGACGAGGCCCACCGCTTCGCCAACGGCGCCCATGCGAAGCGCCGCTCGATGGACATCAAGCGCAATCCGCTCGACGAGATCGAGGGGGTCGGCCCGGGGCGCAAAAAGGCCTTGCTGCACGCCTTCGGCTCGGCCAAGGGCGTCTCCCGCGCCTCGGTCGCCGACCTGGTCAAGGTCGAGGGAATCAACCAGCCCCTCGCCGAACGCATCCACGCCTTCTTCCGGCGGCCCTAGGGAAGCGACCTCTGGCGGTCTGCCCTCGTCGTGCTAAACCAGAACGCGAGTAGGGGGAGTGCGTCAGTGCTTGCAAGATGGTTCACGGCGCTCGCCGTCTCGTTGACGGTGTTCGCCGCCGCCGCCGCGTCCGCGCAAGAGGTCGAGCTCGCACCGGCGCCGGCCTGGGTGCAGGCGCCGATCACAGATGCGCCCGCCCCGGCCGTCGGCGACGCCGCCTTGCGGGCGCTGGCCATCGATCATCAGATCCGCTTCGACGCCGACGGCGCCCACACCTACACCTTCCAGCGGTTCCAGGTCCTCACCCGGCAGGGGCTGGGCAGCGTGGGGACCGTCAGCCTGGAGTGGAGCCCGCCTCGCGAGACAATGCAGGTCCATAGCCTTCGCCTCGTCCGCGACGGCCAGACGATCGACGTGCTCGCGGACCAGACGTTCGAAACGCTTCGGCGCGAAAGCAGCCTCGAGTCCGCCATGCTTGACGGACGGCTGACCGCGACGCTCCAGCCGCGGGATCTACGCGTGGGAGACATCCTCGAACTGTCGTTCACCCGCCACGACTCCAAGGGCGTGCTGGCGCCCCACCTCGAGGCGTTCGACGGGCTCGGCTCCGGCCAGATCATGGATCACTACCGCCTGCGCGCAACATGGTCGGACGACCACCCGATGCAGGTCATGGCCTCGGCACCATGGGCGGATGTTCGCCCCCGCCGGTCCGGCGACGGATGGCTCTACGAGATCGAGGCCCGCAACCTGACGCCGGAGCAGATGCCCGGCGACCTTCCGGTGCGCTTCACCCTGTTCCGCACGGTGCAGTTCACCGATTTCCAGTCGTGGGCCGACGCCTCGAAGCTGATGGCCCCCCTCTATGAAACGGGGGCGACGCTGGAGCCGGACTCGCCACTGCTGGCCGAAATCGAACGTATCCGCGCGGCCCATGGCACCGACGCGGGACGCGCCATGGCGGCCCTGCGGCTGGTCGAGGATCAGGTCCGTTACCTCGCCCTGGCCATGGGCGAGGGCAATTATGTGCCCATGTCCGCGGACGAGGTGTGGCGCAGCCGCTACGGCGACTGCAAGGGCAAGACGGTGTTGCTGCTGGCCCTGCTCAAGGGCTTGAACATCGAGGCCGAACCGGTGCTCGTCAGCACCGGATGGGGCGACGGTCTGGACGCCCAGCTGCCGCTTCTGGCCTGGTTCGATCATGTCATCGTGCGCGCGCAGGTGGACGGCGCGGCCTGGTGGATGGACGGCACCCGCATCGGCGATCGCACGCTCGAGGGCCTGATCCCGCCTCCCTATCGCTGGGGCCTGCCTGTTCGCCAGGCCGGGGCCGGGCTCGAGCCCATCGAGCAACCGCCGCTGACGGTTCCGACGATGGATATCCTCATCGACGTGGATGCGACGTCTGGCATCGACGCCGACGCGTCCATGGCGGTCGATTTCGCCTATCGCGGCGACTACGCGACCGCCCTCCGCCGTCAGCTGGGCAACGTTCCTCCTGACCAGCTCGAAGCGATGATGAAGGCCGAGTGGAACGGCGATGAGTCCGGTTTGACGATTGAGGCCGTGGAAACCCGCTATGACGAAGCGGCGAACGTGCTCCACCTGCTCATGCGAGGGAAGACCCGTCTGAGCTGGATCAACGGTTCGGGCGGACGCGTCATGGCGGTGCCTGACTCCGGCCTGGTCCTGCCGGCCGGAGCCGAGCGGCGCGGCCTCCTCGCCCGATTCAGCGACGCCCCGTACGCCATCGCCCACCCCACCATGAACCGCTCCGTGATGCGGGTGAGCCTGCCGTACGGGGGCCGCGGCTTCCAACTGGAAGGCGGCGACCAGACGATCGAAGGCGGCGGCTACCGCATCGAACGGCACGGCAGGCTCGAGAACGGCGTGGCCGAAGTCGCCGTCGTTTCGACGAGCCTGACGCCCGAGGTCACCGCCGCGGAAATGGCCTCCGCCCGGACGCGTGCCGAGAACGCCACGGCCCTTCCCATGCGTCTGCGCGCGCCGGCTGACTATGTGGCGACCGAAGCCGACGCCGCGCGCCGGCTGCCGGGCGCAAGCGACGAAGCCGACCTTGTCGCCCGCGCGGGCCGTCTGAGCGACGCCGGCGACCATGACGGCGCCCTGGCGCTGCTCGACGCCGCCCTTGAACGGAATCCGGATAACGCCGAGGCGGTGAAGGCGCGCGGCGCGGCGCGGGCCGAGGCGCGCGACTACGATGGCGCCCGCTCCGACTATGACCACGCCGTGGATCTCGATCCGGGCGATCAGGCGGCCGCCGTGGGCCAGGGTTTTGCGGCCTACGGTCAGGGCAAGTACGGCGAGGCCGTCGTCAGCCTGACCGTCGCCCTGCGACTCGACCCTGCCGACGTCTCGGCCCTGTCAGCGCGTGGCGCCGCCTACTATCAGCTCGGCCGCTGGGACCGCTCCCTGGCCGACTACCGCGCGCTCAAGACAACCGCGCCTGACAGCTCCACGGGGGCGTGGGGCGAGTTCCGGGCCCTGACCCGGCTCGGGCGGGGGGACGAGGTGCGGAGCCTGGCCGCGTCACGGCTGGAGACGGACCCGACGGACGCCATAGCCCTTGAGGCGCTGGTTCGTCTCGAAAGGCGGACGGACCGTGCGGGCGAGGCCCTCGCCGCTCTCGACCGCGCCCTGGGGGCCGCGCCCGCCGCCGCCAACCTTCTGAGCCAGCGTGGGCAGTTGCGGGCGTCCATGGGCGATACAGCAGGGGCGCGGGCCGATTTCGCGGCCCTCCGCGCCCTTGATCCGGGGGATCCGGTGATGCTCAACAATGTCTGCTGGGGCCAGGCCATCGAGGCGTTCGATCTGGACCAGGCGTTGACCGACTGCGACGCGGCCCTGTCGGCCGGCGAGGCCGCCTTCATCGACAGCCGCGCCATGGTCCTGCTGCAGATGGGCCGCTACGAAGAGGCGAAAGCCGACTACGAACGGGCTCTCGCCGCCGATCCCCAACAGGCGGCGTCGAGTTACGGCCTCGGCTACGCCCGGCTGGCGTTGGGCGACTCGGGCGGCGCCGAGGATCTCGTGCGAGGGCGGGGCTGGGACATCGACGTCTCTGAAGACTTCGCCGCGTTCGAGGCCCGCCATCCCGAATTGGTGAAATGATCCAGGCTGGCGCCGTCGCGCGCTTTGAGGCATGGCGGCGGCCATGAGCGATTCATCCGACGAACTGACCGCCGGCTATCGACGGTTCCGCACCGAACACTGGCCGGCCGCCAAGGCCGAATACGAGGCGCTGGCCACTCACGGCCAGAAGCCGCACACCCTGGTAGTGGCCTGTTCCGACAGCCGCGCCGATCCCGCGCTGATCTTCGACGCCGCTCCCGGCGAGCTGTTCGTCGTCCGCAACGTCGCCAACCTCGTGCCGCCCTATCAGCCGGACGGCCAGTTGCACGGCGTCTCGGCGGCGCTGGAGTTCGGGGTGAAGGTCCTGAACGTCTCGCGCATCGTGGTCATGGGCCACGCCTACTGCGGCGGCGTGCACGCCATGCTGAACGGGGCGCCGGACACCTGCGGTGACTTCGTGGCCCCTTGGGTGGCCCAGGCCGCGCCGGTGGTTCGCCTGATCTGCGAGAGCTTCCCCGGCGAGGAGACCGAGCGGCTGGCAGAGGAGACCGTGGTGCGGCTGTCGCTGGAGAACCTGCGCACCTTCCCGTGGATCGCCGAGCGGGAGGCGGCAGGCGAACTGACGCTCACCGGCCTGCATTTCGGCATCGCCAACGGCGTGCTGACGGCCCTCAACGGCCCCGGCCGGTTCGAGCCGCTCGGCTGATCGCTCGCCTCAGGCATCGAAGCGTGGCACATCGGCGTTGAAGCACGGATGCCGACAATGACCCCGACCCACCACGCCAATCCCATCCCCAACATCCTGACGGGCCTGCGGCTCGTCGCCGGGGTGGTGATGTTCCTGATCCTGGCCGGCGCGGCGCCGCAGGGCATTCCGGTGCTGTCGGACTATCTGAGCCCCGACGACCAGTTCCGCCTCGGCCGCACGGCCTTCGTCATCTTCGTGGTCGCCGCCTCCACGGACTGGGTGGACGGCTATCTGGCCCGGCGCTGGCACGCCACCACCCGCTGGGGCGCCATCCTCGATCCCATCGCCGACAAGGTGCTGGTCACCGGCGCGATCCTCGGCGTGCTGGCCTGGGGCTCCGTCGCCCAGAGCGCCATTCCCTGCGGCCTCATCCTGTTCCGCGAATTCGCCGTCTCGGCCCTGCGCGAGACCGTGGCCGGCAAGGTCAAGCTGCCCGTCACCCTGCTGGCCAAGTGGAAGACCATGCTGCAGATGATCGCCCTCGGCGCCCTGCAGATCGCCCTGCTGTGGGACGGCTTCGGCTGGCCGCTGGAGTGGCAGCCCCACTTCCAGACCTTCGCCTACGTCCTCATCTGGGTCGCCGCCATCGTCACCCTCTGGACCGGCTGGCAGTATTTCTCGAAGGCCCAGCAGAAGATGAGCCAACTCTGAGGCCAGGGTCCAGGGTCCAGGGTCGACGGAAGGGGCGTTTGCGGCCGGGCCGGGCCCGGGCTCAACGCCGCTGGCCCCTGGCCGCTATTCGACCCCCAGCTCCTCGACCAGCCGCTCCATCCCGTAGACGTCGCGCAGCGCCGCGGTCACCGCGCCGGTGGTCACGATCACCGAGCGGTTGACGTTGCGGTCGTAGCCGTAGGCGTTGCGCTGGGTCAGCACCGTGGAGTCGAAATTGGCTCCCAGGATCTCGCCCGCCTCATTGACCACCGGCGAGCCGGACGAGCCGCCGATGGTGTCCGAGGACACGGCCATGTCCATCACCGTGTCCGGGTCGATCCGGTCCTTCGCGGCCAGCAGCTTCGGGGCCACGTCGAACGGCGGCGCGCCGGTGGCCCGGTCCCACAGGCCGGCGAAGGTGGTGAAGGCGCCGAAGCGCTGGCCCGGCACGTCCGAGCCCTCGATCTTGCCGTAGGTCAGCCGCAGCGTCCCCGTCGCGTCCGGATAGACGGCGTCGCCATAGGCCGCGAACCGCGCCGCCGCCAGCTGCTCCGAGGCGCGGCTGGTCGGCGCCTCGACCCGGGCCTCCCAGTCCGATCGCACCGCGCGGGTCTCGTCCTGGATCGACAGCAGGTAGCGGATCATCGGATCGTCCGAGGCTTCGATCGCCGCCAGACCGCCTTCCCACAGCGCCCGCCGCACCGCCGGATCCGCCAGCTTCGTGCCCTCGACCAGCCGCGCCGAAAGCTGCTCGGGCGATTCCCGGCCCAGCAGCCCCCGCACGCGCGGATCGTCGACCGTCAGCCATTCGCGCGTCTTGGACAGCCACCATTCCATGCGGACCTGCTCCAGCGACGGATAGACCGGCCGCTCCGCGAACAGGCCCGACTGCACGCCCGCCAGCCGGCTGTCGGCGTATTCCGGCAGGCGTTGGGCCGAGGGCTTCTCCCGCTCCTGCGCCGCGCGCACCAGCGTCCGGGCCCAGCTGAACAGTTGCGAGCCGCCGCCGGGCGAGGTGGTGCCGACGCCCGTGCCGCCCTCCAGCAGGGCCATGGCCGGATACAGTTCGCGCTGGGTCGGCTGAATGGCGGCCAGGGTGAGCCACGGTGTTCCACTGCTGCCCGCGTGGCTGGCATCCCCACTTGCGGCTCTCCCGGCGGCCCCGGCCGCCTCCCGAGCCATCCAGCGGGATATGAAGTCCGCTTCGGCCTCCGTCTTCATCCGCATGAAGTCGGGATCGGTCAGGGCCCGCATCCGCCCCAGTCCGCGCTTGTAGGTGTTCTCCAGCCCGACGATCGGATCCATGGCGATGAAGGCGTTCTCCTCGCTCTCCTCCGAAAACCGGATCAGCCGCCCGCGCAGTTCTGAGGCGATCAGCTGGTCCATCGGCAGGACCACGTCCCGCAGCGTCATCAGCTGGTCCATGCTCAGCAGCCGCTGGGTCGCGCCCGGGCTGCCCGCGACGAACACGGGCGTGCCCTCGACCGGCTTGTCGGCGTTCCACTTGAAGTGCGTCGGCGTGGCCGCCGGAGCGCCGTTCTCGTAGAGGCGGATGAAGGCCGCATCGATGGCGAAGCGGGGGAAGCTGAAATTGTCGAGGTCGCCGCCAAAGGTCGCGGCGCGGTCCTCCGGCGCCCAGGCCAGCCGGACGTCGGTGTAGCGGCGGTACTTGTACAGCTTGAACTGGCCGCCCCGGTACAGGCTGACGACCTGGCAGCGCACCGTCGCGTCGCCGGCGCAGGCTTCCTGCTCGATCCGGCCGGCCTCCGCGTCGCGCGCCTGGGTGAAGGCCTGGCCCTCCAGCCCGGCGCCGGCGGCGTGCATCCGCTCGGTGACGTCGCTGATGTCGGTCAGGATCTCGGCCGTTCCGCCGGGGCATTTGAGCTCTTCCTCGCGGGTGCGCGGGGCGAAGCCGGTCTCGGCGTAGTTCACCGCCTGGGTCGACAGATTGGCCACGCAGGTGGCGACGCAGTGGTTGTTGGTCATCACCAGGCCCTCGCCCGAGACGATCCCCGCGGAACAGCCCCCGAACTTGACCGACGACAGCCGCACCCGGTCCAGCCACGCCTGGTCGATGTTCGTCCCCAGCGTCTGGTTGGCCCGCGCGATGGGGAAGTTGTCGAACGTCCACATGCCTTCCTCGGCCCGGGCTGCTGAAGCGGCGGCGAAGGCGAGAATGGCGGCGGAGGCGGCGAGGGTGAGGTGGCGCATGTCTAACTCCTTCCTTCTCCCCTTGCGGGAGAAGGTGGCCCGCGAAGCGGGTCGGATGAGGGGTCTTGCCGACGGATGCCGACGTCGGGGCCGACCATGAATGACGAAGGGGTCGCCCGGCAAGACCGGTGCGACCCCTCATCCGTCAGGCTACGCCTGACACCTTCTCCCGCAAGGGGAGAAGGGCGTTACTCCACGCCCAGCTCTTCCAGGATGCGCGGGTTCGGATAGACCGTCCGCAGCACTTCCGTGATCGCCGCCGTCGACACCGTCACCGTGCGGTTCAGTTCGCCGTCGTAGCCGAAGGCGCCGCCCAGCGAGTGGATGTTGCCGTCGAAGGCCGCGCCGATCACCTCGCCCGCGGCGTTGACCACCGGCGAGCCTGAGTTGCCGCCGATGATGTCGTTGGTCGAGACGAAGTCGTAGACGACCTCCTTGTTCACATCGTCCTCGTGGTCGGCGAAGGCCTGGGCCAGGTTGAACGGCTCCGAGCCGGTGGCCCGCTCATAGAGGCCGCCGATATAGGTGAACGGCGGCACGGTCACGCCGCGGTAGGTCCAGCCCTTCACCTCGCCGTAGGACAGGCGCAGGCTGAACGTGGCGTCGGGATACTGGTTGGTGCCGTAGACGGCGAACCGCGCCTGGGCGACCTTTTCGGCCGCGCGGGCGGTCGGGGCGTTGACCTCGGCCGCCCAGCGGTCGCCGATGGCCCTGGCCGCCTGGTCGTTGGCGGCCACGAAGGCCAGCAGCGGGTCGGCGGCCGACAACTGCTCCACCGTCATGCCCAGGGCCTGGCGGCGGAACTCGGCGTCGGCCAGCTTCGTGCCCGAGATCAGGCGGTCGGCGAGGGCCTCCGGGCTCTCGCGGCCCAGCATCGCCTTCACCTGCGGATGGTCGACCGTCAGGTATTCGCGCGTCTTGGACAGCCAGTAGCGCATCCGGATCTCTTCCATCTCGGCCGAGACCGGCGTCTCCGTGCCGATGGCCTCGGCCATGCGGGCGCGCTGGGCTTCCGTCATGGTCGGGTTCTTGGCGGCGCGGATCAGGCTGCGGGCCCACGAATACAGCTGCGAGCCGCCGCCGGCGGCCTGCTCGAGCTGGCGATAGGGCAGATACAGTTCGGTCGCCGTGGTCTGGACCCTCGCCAGGTCGGCCCAGGGATCGCCGATCTGCTGCACCAGGGCCGGATCGGCCGCGACGCGGGCGCGCAGCTCGTCCTCCTCGGCGCGCTTCCTGGCCATGAAGGCCGGATCGGTCAGGGCGCCTTGCTGGCCGTAGTAGACCTTGAAGCTGTTCTCGAGGCCGAAGATCGGATCGAACGACACCCGCTTGGCCTCGTCCCCGGTCAGCGAATACTCCAGCAGGCGGCCGCGCAGTTCCGAGTTCTGGATCAGGGTGACCGGCAGCTGCTGGTCGCGCAGCCGCTCCAGCTGGCTCATGGTCAGCAGGCGCGAGGTCGAGCCCGGGTTGCCCGACACGAAGGTCAGGTCGCCTTCCTTCGGGGCCTCGGCGTTCCACTTGAGGAAGTTCGGCGTCTCGGCCGGCTGGCCGTTCTCATAGGCGCGCAGGAAGCCGGCATCGAGGGCGTAGCGCGGGAAGTTGAAATTGTCGGGGTCGCCGCCGAAGAAGGCCGCCTGGTTCTCGGGCGCGAAGACCAGCCGGACGTCGTCGTATTTGCGGAATCTGTGCAGGCTGTACTGGCCGCCGCGGTACAGGCTGATCACCTGGCAGCTGAATTTCGGATCGTCGGCGCAGGCCTCATTCTGAATTTTCGTCACCTCGGCCTGGCGGGCCGCGTTGAAGGCCGCGCCTTCCAGCCCCTGGCCGGCGGCCTGGACGCGGGCGGTGACGTCGACGATCTCGGTCAGCACCTCGGCGGTCTGGCCCGGGCAGCGGACCTCGTCCTCGCGCGCGGCGGCGGTGAAGCCGTTCTTCACATAGTCCTTCTGCGGATCCGACAGCTCCTGTGCGCAGCCGACGACGCAGTGCCAGTTGGTCAGGATCAGTCCCTCGGGCGACACGAACGACGCCGAACAGCCCTGGATGCGGACCGACGCCAGCCGCAGCCGGTCCAGCCACGCCTGGTCGATCCGGGCGCCGTATTTCTGGTTCACCGTCTGGATGGGGAAGTTGTCGAACGTCCACATGCCTTCGTCGGCAAGGGCCGTGGACGGGGCGGCGATCACGGCCATGGCTCCCGCCACGACAGCGAGGGACGCGGTGACCGAAACGGCCGAACGAAGCGAACGAAGGATCATGCTCGAGCTCTCAAGACAGCCGGCTCCCGCCGGTTTGGGGTGGCCCATCCTAGCAAGGGCGGATGAACGAACGCCATCCACATGGCCTTAACCCGATTTAACTTGGCCCCAACCACCGGCGCCGTCAGATAGCGGCGTAACTCCGGGGGCCGATCTCTTCGATGTCGCTTGCACTCTCCACCCTGCTCTATGAGTGGCGGCGCTATATGGCGGCCGTGCTGGCGCTCGCCCTGTCCGGCCTGCTGGTGCTGGCCATGACCGGCGTCTTCATCGGCATCGGCAAGGGCTTCACGGCGACGATCGAGCGTTCGAGCGCCGACATCATCATCATGCAGCCCGGGGCCAAGAGCCTGATCGGCGGCCCGTCGGGCGTGCCGCGCCGCTTCATCCCGCTCGCCTATCGCAACCCCGAGGTCGTCGAGGTCCAGCCCCTCGACGGAGCCGGCGGCTCCTTCCAGTCGGTCAAGAACGTCGATCCGACCATGTCGCAGGCGGATCGCGCCAAGATGGGCGCCCCGCGGCAGGAGTTCGTGCAGACCAGCATCATCGACACGACGCCGGGCGCGGTCACCATCCCGACCGACTATTCGCAGGAGCTCGTGGACGCCCTGCGCCAGCCCTACACCGTCGCCATCGACGAGACGGCCATCTCCAAATTGGGCGTCAAACTGGGCGACAAGGCCCTGTACAACGGCCAGACCGTCACCGTCGTGGGCGTGACCCGCGGCTATCCCAACATGATGCAGGCCACCATCATCATGTCGCGCGACACCCTGCGCATGGTGGGCCAGGCCGACACCGGCCCGCGCGTCGGACCGCTGATGGTCAAGCTGCGCGATCCGACCCAGGCCAGACGCGTCGCCGCCGAGCTCAATGTCCAGGGCGAGGGCCAGTGGAAGGCCTGGACCCGTCAGGAACTGGCGGACGCCAACGCGGGTGCGATGTTCGAAGAGGGCATCCTCGTGATCATCATCGGCGGCTGCGTCGTGCTGGGGACCATCATCGGCGTGTCCATCACCTGGCAGACCCTGCGCGGCGCCATCATGGCCAACATCAAGGAGTTCGCCTCGCTGCGGGCCCTCGGCGTCGGCATGGGCTCGTTGCGCCGCATCGTCATGGAGCTGAGCTTCTGGGTCGGCTGCGTCGGCGTCGCGGCGGCGATCTTCCTCACCTGGCTGGTGCAGATGCTGGCCATGGCCAACGCCGTGATCATCGCCCTGCCGCCGGTCCTGCTGATCGTCGTGGGCGGCGGACTGATCATCATCGCCATGCTGTCCGGCCTGCTCTCGCTCGGCATCCTCAAGAACAGCCAGCCCGCGGACCTGCTGCGATGAACTCTCACACCAAGGTCCACGGCAAGCACGGCGACTTCGCGATCGAGGCCAAGGGCCTGGTCAAGCGGTTCAAGTCCGGCAAGAGCTACATCGACGTTCTGAAGGGCGTCGACTTCGATGCGCGGCACGGCGACCTGACCATGGTCATGGGGCCCTCGGGTTCGGGCAAGTCGACCCTGATCGCCGCCCTGTCCGGCCTGCTTCGGCCCGAGGAAGGCCGCGTCGACACCCTCGACGTCGACAATCTGTGGAAGCTCTCGTCCGGCCGGATCGACAAATTCCGCCTCGACCACTGCGGCTTCATCTTCCAGGGCTTCAACCTGTTCCCGGCCCTCACCGCGCTTCAGCAGGTCGAGGTCGTGCTCAAATTCCAGGGCCTGTCGAAGGGCGACGCCAAGCGCCGGGCCAAGCTGGCGCTGGAGGAGGTCGGCCTCGGGCCGCGCCTGCACCAGAAGCCGTCCTCCCTGTCGGGCGGCGAGAAGCAGCGCGTGGCCATCGCCCGCGCGCTCGCCAAGGATCCCCAGATTCTGTTCGCCGACGAACCGACGTCCGCCCTGGACGGCGAGAATGGCCAGATCGTCATTCGACTGCTTCGCCGGGCCGCCACCGAACACGGCGCCGCCGTCATCTGCGTGACCCACGACCCGCGCCTCGAGGAGTGGGCCGATCGCGTCATCAAGATCGAAGACGGCGTGATCATCGACGACCAGCGCCGCACCCCCAATCCCGACGCCACCCTGGCCTCGCACTGACCGATCCCAAGGACTGAACTCATGCCCCGCTTCCTCAAGAACAAATGGCTCTGGATCGGCCTGGTCCTGCTCGTGCTGGCGTTCGTCGGCTACAACTTCATGCAGGCCGGGGCCGCCAGGAAGAAGGCGGAGGAGGAGCAGGCCGAGGCCCAGAAGGTCGAGAGCCCCTATGCGGCCATCGCCAACGGCAAGGTCGATGTCGAGGGCGGCATCATCCAGATCGCCGCTCGCCGCGGCGGCGTCGTCCGTGAAGTCCTGGTCCAGGAAGGCGACCGCGTCGTCGCCGGCCAGATCCTCGCCCGTCAGGAGGACGACGAACCCCGCCTGGCCCTGCAGAGCGCGGTCGCCGACGTGAGCCAGGCCGAAAGCCAGCTGCGCCTGATCGAGGTCGACATCCGCACCGCCCAGCGCGAGTACGACCGGCTTCAGAAGCTGGTCGAGACGAATTTCGTCGCCGCCCAGCGCCTCGACCAGGCCCGCGACGCCATCGCCCAGGCCCAGGCTCGTCTGGGATCCCAGCAGGCCGCGGTCCAGACCGCCCGCGCCCGCCGCGACCAGGCCGCCTACAATGTCGAACTCACCGTCATCCGCGCTCCGCAGAGCGGCCGCATCGTCCGCCGCTACGCCAATCCGGGGGCGGGCGCCTCGACCCTGAACGTTTCGACCATGTTCGACCTCGAGCCGGATTCGCCGCGCATCGCCCGCGCCGAGATCGTCGAGAGCGACATCCCCAATGTGACCACCGGCCAGGCGGTCGAGATCACCCCCGAGGGCGATCCGTCCAAGGTCTACGTCGGCACGGTCCTGCGCCGCGCCGCCGTCTTCGGCGCCCGCAAGCTGGCCTCGGACGACCCGTCGCAGCGCTCGGACGAACGCGTCATCGAGGTGGTGGTCACCGCCGGCGATGCGCCGCTGCTGATCGGCCAGCGCGTGCTGGTCAAGTTCATGAAGCCCGGCCAGACCGCCGGCGCGCCCCGTCCGGCCACCGTCGGCGTCCCCGCCAGCCGGGCCATGCGCGCGCCCGCCAAGGCGGCCTAGGAAAGGGCGCTAGCGGCCGGTGAAGTCCGCCGGCCGCTTCTCCAGCACGGCCGCCACGCCCTCGGCGTGATCCTCGGTCAGATGCGCCAGCGCCTGCATGGCGGCGGTCATCTCCAGCATCTGGTCGAAATTCATGTCGCGGCCCTGGCGCAGCAGCGCCTTGGCCATGCGCAAGGCGTGCGGCCCGTGCGCCGCGACCCGGTCCGCCATGGCCAGCGCCTCGGGCATCAGGGCTTCGGGAGCGACCACGTGGTTGATCAGGCCCCAGCGCTCCGCCGTCGCCGCGTCGATCGTCTCGCCCGTGAACAGCATCTCCGCGGCCCGGGCGTAGCCGACGTTCCTCGGCAGCAACCAGGCTCCGCCATCGCCCGGCAATATGCCCAGCTTCAGGAAGGGCACGCCGAACGAGGCGGCGCTGGAGGCGATGCGGATGTCCGCCAGTCCGGCGATGTCGCAGCCCAGCCCCATGGCTGCCCCGTTCACGGCCGCCACCAGCGGCACCTCCAGCCCGTACAGCGAACGCACGATCCGGTGCACCACGCGGCGATAGCGTTCGCGAATCTCGGCCCCCGTGCCGGCGAACAGGTCGCGCCGGTCGCGCATCGCCTTCAGGTCGCCGCCGGCCGAGAAGGCGCGCCCGGCCCCGGTGATCACCACGCAGCGCACATCGTGATCCGCGTTCACCGCCGAACACGCCCGGGCGAAGGCCTCGCCGTCCTCGAGATCGGGCAGGGCGTTCAGTCGCTCCGGGCGGTCCAGCGTCCAGATTTCGATGGCGCCGCGTCGTTCTGTCTGGATCAGGGTCATCCTCCACCTGTGGCGCAATCCCTGCTCGCGCACAATTCCGGGTCAATGCGTAGGCGCTGGGTGGGCCAGCAGCGGGGAGGTCTGGAGTTCGGTCGGCCGTCGGGGTCATAGTCCGCCTATGTCCCCGCCGCTCCATCCGCCCCGCGCCATAGCCACCCCCTGCGTCAAGGTCTGCATCGTCGACGGCGCTTCCGGCCTGTGCCTCGGCTGCTGGCGCACCCTGTCGGAAATCGGCGGCTGGAGCGGCCTCACCGACGCTGAACGGGCGCGGATCATGGCGGAACTGCCAGGCAGGGAGGCAGCAGGCAGCAGACGACAGGCAGCAGGAGCTCCGGAATAGGCCCGAAGCGCCGGCTCCTCTTCCCTGATGCCGGCTGCCTCCCTTCCCCGTTTACCCCCCGCCAACCATCCCTCTTCATCGCATCCCAACGGCGCCGTGCGAGAACGGGACCATGCGGTTTGATCTGTCCTCCGCGGCCGTCATGGCCGTCGCCGTCGCCTCCGCCCTGACCACCGCCTGGTGGATGGACCAGGCGGGCCTGCGCGGTCGGGCGCACGCCGCCATCCCCGCCGTCTCCGCGCCCGCCACCGGCCGTCCGGGCCAGGTGCTGAAGGCCGCCGACGGCCACTACTGGGCCGAAGCCCGGATCGAGGGCCGGGCCGTCCGGGTCATGGTCGACACCGGCGCCAGCGTCGTGGTCCTGACTCCCGCCGACGCCGCCCGCCTCGGCCTGAAGCTGACTCCCGGCGACTTCTCGGGCACGGTGGTGACCGCTTCCGGCCCCGTCCGCGCCGCCCCGGTCGAGCTCAGCGCCGTCGCCGTCGCCGGCGCCCGGGTCGCCGCCGTCGAGGCCATGGTCGTCGAGCACGGCCTGCCGCACTCCCTGCTGGGCATGAGCTATCTCGGCCGCCTCTCCTCGTTCAGCGCCACGCCCGCCGGGCTGACGCTGCGCCCCTAGAGCGCCTTCACCAGCACCATCGCCGCCGCCGCCAGCAGGTAGAGGGCGAAGGCTTTCCTCAACACGCGCCGGTCCAGCGCGTGCGCCAGCCTGGCGCCCCAGGGCGCCACGGCGGTCGTCAGCAGCGCCATCACCACCGCCCCGGGCACATTGACATAGCCCAGCGACAGTGGCGGCCGTCCCGCCGCATCCCAGCCGAACACCACGAAGCCGAGAGTCGCCGCCGTCCCGATGGCCACGCCGAAGCCCGAGGCCGTCGCCACCGCCTGATGGATCGGCCGTCCGCACAGGGTCATCAGCATGCCGCCGAAACTGCCGCCGCCGATGCCCATCATCGCCGACAGCCCGCCGATGGCCGTCCCCAGTCCGCGCCGCCCCCAGCCGGTCGGCAGGTCCTTCGCCAGCGTATAGCGCTCGGGCAGCAGCCCCATCTGCGCGGCCACCGCCGCCAGGCAGACGCCGTAGACCACGGCCAGCCCCTCCATGCTGGTGACCCCCGCCACCGCCGCCCCGACGAGGGCGCCCGTGGCGACCCAGGGCGTCCAGGTCTTCAGCACGACTTCGTCCACGGCCCCGTGCGTCCGGTGCGCCCGCAGCGACCGCCACGACGTCGCGACTATGGTCAGCAGGGAGGTGCCGATGGCCACGTGCAGGTTGCTCTCGCCGCCCAGACCCAGCACCTCGAAGGCATAGAACACCGCCGGCACGATCACCGTGCCGCCGCCGACCCCGAACAGCCCGGCGATCAGCCCTCCGACCAGGCCCGCGGCGACGAGGGCGGCGAGCAGCAGGAGGATTTCGTTCAGCGGCAGGGCGTTCATGCCGGTGACCTCTAGCGGAGCCGGAGCGGCGAGGGGAGGGGAGGGCGCCGCGGTCACCGCGCAGGCAACCTTCCCCGGCGAATCCCGTTCTTTCCGCTCAAGGCATCCGCCGGAAAGAACCCCCCATGACCGCGACCTACACCCTGTCTGCTCTCGCAGCCGGCGCGCTGGCCCTGTCCGCCGCGGGCGCCGCCGGGGCCCAGACCCCCTACACCGCCTACCCGTCCGGCCAGGCCGGCGTCCCTTCCTCATGCCGCAACGTCGAACAACTGCCCAACGGCTATGTCTCGGCAGAATGCCAGACGGAGGGCGGCTTCCGATGGAGCTCGATCCGCAGCGTCGACTGCCGCAGCGCCATCACCAACCGCGGCGGCGTGCTCAGCTGCAGCGGCGCCACCGCCACCGTCGGCCCGCTCTATCCGGACAACGCCCAGGGCTACGGCCAGACCTCCCCGCAGGACCAGCCCGGCGGCGTCTTCGGCGCCTTGCTCGGCGCCCTGTTCGGCGTGCAGACCGCCGACCAGGGTGATCAGGTGCTCGACGAAGACTGGAGCCGGGGCCGCCGCCCCCTCTACCAGCGCCGCGCCGATCTCGACGCCCGCATCGACGCCGGGGTTCGCGACGGCTCGATCAGCCGCTTCGAGGCCGACCGCCTGCGCGACGACTATGACGCCCTCGTCCAGCTGGAGACGCGCTACGCCGCTGACGGCCGCATGACCACGGCCGAGCGCCGCGATCTGCGCGACCGCTACCGCGCCCTGTCGCAGCGCGTCGGCGACGAGCGCCGCGACGACGACGCCGGCTACGGCTGGCGCCCGCTGGCCGACCAACGCGCCGCCTTCCTCGCCCGCGTCGATACGGCGGTCCGCAACCGCGACCTGACCCGCACCGAGGGAACTCGCCTGCGCGCCGACTTCGACGCCCTCGTCCGGCTTGAGTCCGACTATCGCCGCGACGGCCTCAGCGCCCGCGAACAGCAGGATCTGACCGACCGCCTCGCCGACCTCGACCGCCGTCTCGGCGATGACGGCGGCTACGATGATGGCGGCTACGGCTACGACCCCCGCGCCGCCGAGATCGAGGCCCGCATCGTCGCCGGCGAGCGCAACGGCTCGATCAGCCGGACCGAGGCGGCCCGGCTCCGCGAAGAGCTCCGCGACCTGACCCGCCGCTGGGCGGACCTCGAGGCGCGGGTGAACATCCGGCGATAACGACCCTGGGACGCGGCTAGATCAGCAGCGCCCCCTCGTGCCGCAGCAGCCAGCCCTTCCGCTCCAGCCCGCCGCCGAAGCCGACCAGCGCCCCGTCGGCGCCGACGACCCGGTGACAGGCCAGCACCAGCGGGATGGGGTTGCGGTTCAGGGCCACGCCCGCCGCCTGCGCCGCCCCGGGCTCGCCTGCCCGCCTCGCCATCTCGCCGTAGCTGATGGTGACGCCGGCCGGCACCTCGGCCAGCGCCCGCCACACCCGCGCCTGGAAGCCATGGCCGGCGCCTGCTCCGTCCAGCGACCACGGCACGCGGGTCAGCGCCTCGCGGTCGCCGGCGAAATAGGCGGCGATCGTTCGCGCCACCATCGCCGGAGCCTCGCCATCCGCCAGTGCGGCCGCCGGATATTCGCGCCGCATCGCCTTGATCAGCCCGTCGCCGAACGACACGCCGCGCAGGATCCCGCCGTCGTCGCAGGCCAGCGCCAGCGGCCCGATCGGGCTGTCCAGCCACGACAGGGTCAGCCGGCCGGGAGGGGGGACGGCGGCCTCGCTCATCGGGGCTGTGGCATCAGGGCGTTCAACTCGCCCCAGCTCAGCGCCCCCTCCATCAGCGGCGCCGAGCCTCCATCCTCGAGGAAGCCGCGGGTCAGCGCCGCCGCGCGCCCCAGCGCCGCCCCGACGATGCCGGAGCCGGCGCTCAGCCGCCGTACCCCGAGCCGCTCCAGCGTCCGGGCGTCCGGCAGGCCCGGGAAGGCCAGCAGGTTCAGCGGCATGTCCGTCGCCTTGACCAGGTCGGCGATCCCCGCCTCCTCCGTCAGGCCCGGTGCGAACAGCCCGTCCGCCCCCGCCGCGCGATAGATCGCGCCCCGGCGCGCCGCTTCGGCCACGCGCGTTCGGGCCTCGCCGACGCCTCTCAGCCAGAGGTCGCAGCGGGCGTTGATGAACAGGTCCGGCCCCGCCGCCGCCCGGATGGCGGCGATCTTGGCGGCCAGCAACTCGGGCGAGCCGCCGCCGTCCTCGATATTGATCCCCTGCGCCCCCGCCTCGGCCACCGTCCGCGCCGCCGCCGCGACCTCGGCCGGGTCGTCGGAATAGCCGCCTTCGAAATCGACCGAGACCGGCAGCCCCTGCGCCGCCCGCACCACGTCCCGCGTCGCCTGCACGACGCGTTCGACCGGCAGGGCGTCGCCGTCCGGCCAGCCCAGCGCCCAGGCCACGCCCGCGCTGGTGGTGGCGATCGCCTTCGCTCCCAGCGACCGCATCAACGCCGCCGAGCCTCCATCCCAGGCGTTGGGCAGGATCAGCAGGCCGGATCGGTGCAGCTCGCGAAAGGCGGTCATGGGAGGCTCCTCTGTTTGACGGACAACATGGGCGCCCTGGCCGTCCGGCGCTGGCGGTTTCCGGACATTCTCACCGGTCATCCCGCCACCCTCCTGCCACCATACTGTCAGCAGTGCATCCCGCATGCCGTGAGCACGTTGTGGCGCTGTCGCCTCCCGCCCCCTAGATTGCGTTCATGGCCCGTTCCCCCAGCAAGCCCGTCCACGTCCCCGGCCAGAGCGCTGGCCAGTCGGGGCTCGCCGAGGCCCCGGCGAAATTCCTGCACGACCCGGCGGCGGCGAAGAACCGCATGCCCATGTTCGCCCCGGTCACCGGCCCGCGTCTGACCCCGGAAGAGGCCCCCGGCGCGCCGTCGGACTGGACCCCGCACCGCCCCGACCGTCCCGCCGGCCGCAAGCGCATCCCCTTCCGGCTCGAGACGAAATACACCCCCGCCGGCGACCAGCCCGCCGCCATCGCCGAACTGGTCGAGCAGGCGCAGGCCGGCGAGCGCGATCAGGTCCTGCTCGGCGTCACCGGCTCGGGCAAGACCTTCACCATGGCCAAGGTCATCGAGGCCACCCAGCGCCCCGCCCTGATCCTCGCCCCCAACAAGACCCTCGCCGCCCAGCTCTACAGCGAGTTCAAGAGCTTCTTCCCGGACAACGCCGTCGAGTATTTCGTCTCCTACTACGACTACTACCAGCCCGAGGCCTACGTCCCGCGCACCGACACCTACATCGAGAAGGACAGCTCGGTGAACGAGCAGATCGACCGCATGCGCCACTCGGCGACGCGGGCGATTCTGGAGCGGGACGATGTGATCGTCGTCGCCTCCGTCTCCTGCATCTACGGCATCGGCTCGGTCGAGACCTATACCGCCATGACCTTCACCCTGAAGGTCGGCGACCAGATCGACGAGGCCAAGCTGCGCGCCGACCTGATCGCCCTGCAGTACAAGCGCAACGACGCCGCCTTCGAGCGCGGCATGTTCCGCAAGCGCGGCGACGTCCTCGAGGTCTTCCCCGTCCACATGGAGGACCGCGCCTGGCGCATCCAGCTGTTCGGCGACGAGCTGGAATCGATCCAGGAGTTCGACCCCCTGACGGGCAAGAAGACGGCGGACCTCACCGAGATCACCGTCTACGCCGCCAGCCACTACGTCACCCCGCGGCCCTCGCTCAACCAGGCCATCACCGGCATCAAGGCCGAGCTCAAGGAGACGCTCGACTGGATGGTCGAGAACGGCAAGCTGCTGGAGGCCCAGCGCCTCGAACAGCGGGTGCGCTTCGATCTGGAGATGATGGAGGCCACCGGCTCCTGCGCCGGCATCGAGAACTACAGCCGCTGGCTGACCGGCCGCGCCCCGGGCGAGCCGCCGCCGACCTTCTTCGAATACATCCCCGACAACGCCCTGCTGTTCGTCGACGAGAGCCACGTCACCGTCGGCCAGATCAGCGCCATGTACCGCGGCGACTACCGCCGCAAATCGACCCTGGCGGAGTACGGCTTCCGCCTGCCCAGCGCCATCGACAACCGCCCGCTCAAATTCGACGAGTGGGACGCCATGCGCCCCCAGACCGTCTTCGTCAGCGCCACCCCCGGCCCGTGGGAGATGGAGCGCACCGGCGGCGTCTTCACCGAACAGGTCATCCGCCCCACCGGCCTGATCGACCCCCCGGTGGAGATCCGCCCGGTCAGCGGCGACACCCGCAACCAGGTCGACGACGTCATC
>NZ_DASPLR010000058.1:0-40928 GCF_035627475.1 Brevundimonas sp.
GGCGGCCCGCGCCGTGCGGCCGAACGATCTGGTGATGGTGAAGGGATCCAACGGCTCGAAGGCGTCGCTGATCGCCCGGGCCCTGGCGGCGCTGGACGCCGCCGCGGGGGAGAACGCCTGATGTTCTATCTGCTGTACCAGTCGCTGGCGGACTACAGCGACCAATTGCCGTTCCTGAACCTGCTGAAGTACCTCACGGTCCGCATCGGCCTGGCCCTGTTCACGGCCTGGATCGTCTGCCTGGCCATGGGCTCGCGCTTCATCCGCTGGATCCAGGCGCGCCAGGGCCGCGGCCAGCCGATCCGCGAGGACGGTCCGGAGGGTCACCTGCTGACCAAGCGCGGCACGCCGACCATGGGCGGGCTGATGATCCTGGCCGGAGTCACCGTCGCGACCCTGCTGTGGGCGGACCTGACCAATGTCTACGTCTGGGTCGTGCTGGGCGTGACCGTGGGCTACGGCATCCTCGGCTTCATCGACGACTACGCCAAGGTGACCAAGCAGACCTCGGCGGGGCTGTCGGGCAAGCAGAAGCTGTTCTTCCAGTTCCTGATCGCCATCATCGCCGTGGCGGTGCTGATCCTGCTGGCGCCGCGCTCGCCGTCCACGCCGGGGCTCGAGACCTCCGTGGCCTTCCCGTTCGTGAAGACCTTCCTGCTGGACCTGTGGTGGTTCTACATCGCCTTCGGGGCCATCACGATCGCCGGCTTCTCCAACGCCGTGAACATCACCGACGGGCTGGACGGCCTTGCCGTCGTGCCGGTCATGATGGCGGCCGCCGCCTTCGGCCTGATCTCCTACGCCGTAGGTCGCTTCGACTTCACCGAGTATCTCCAGGTCCACTTCGTCCCCGGCTCGGGCGAGGTGGCGATCATATGTGCGGCCCTGATCGGCGGGGGCATGGGCTTCCTCTGGTACAACGCGCCCCCGGCCAAGATCTTCATGGGCGACACCGGCTCGCTGGCGCTCGGCGGCGCGCTCGGCTCGATCGCCGTGGCCACCAAGCACGAGCTGGTGCTGGGCATCGTCGGCGGCCTGTTCGTCATCGAGGCGCTCAGCGTCATGATCCAGGTCGGCTACTTCAAGGCGACGAAGAAGCGCATCTTCCTGATGGCCCCGATCCATCATCATTTCGAGAAGATGGGCTGGCCGGAGTCGACTGTGGTGATCCGCTTCTGGATCGTCTCGGCCATGCTGGCCCTGGCCGGCCTCGCCACCCTGAAGCTGCGCTAGTGCGATGATCCCCGTCCCCGGCTTCGAAGGGCGGCGCATCGCGGTCTTCGGCCTCGGGAGGTCGGGGCTGACGGCCGCGCGCGCGCTCAAGGCCGGCGGCGCCCTGCCGGTGCTGTGGGACGACAGCGTCTCCAGCCGCATGCAGGCCGAGGCGGAGGGGTTCGCGGTCGAGGATCTGACGTCGGCCGACTGGTCCGGCTTCGCGGCGCTGGTGCTGGCCCCCGGCGCGCCCCTGACCCATCCCAAGCCGCACTGGAGCGTGGACAAGGCGAAGGCGGCGGGCGTCGAGATCATCGGCGACATCGAACTGTTCGCCCGCGCCCTGGCCGCCCTGCCGCAAGCGGAACGGCCGAAGGTCGTCGCCATCACCGGCACCAACGGCAAGTCGACCACCACCGCCCTGATCGGCTGGGTGCTGAAACAGGCCGGCATGACCGTCCACGTCGGCGGCAACATCGGCATCGGCGTGCTCGCCCTGCCGGCGCCGACGCCGGGCGCGGTCTATGTGATCGAGGTGTCCAGCTACCAGCTCGACCTGACGACGAGCTTCGCGCCGGACGTCGCCATCCTGACCAACATCACCCCCGACCACCTCGACCGTCACGGCGGCATGGAAGGGTATGCGGCCGCCAAGATGCGGATTTTCGGCGCGCAGGGGCCGGAGTCGACGGCCCTGGTCGGCATCGACGACCCCTACGGCCTGAACATCGCCGAGGATCTGGCGGGGCGAGGCGACCGGCTGACCCTGGTCACGACCCACAAGCATCATCACTGGGACGACTGGCGCATCGGCTTCGAGAAGGCGCGCGCGATCACGGCGATCGATGGAAAGCTGGCCAGCCTCGGGGAGTATGTCTGCGATCTGGCCATCGCCCGTTCCCTGCCGGGCCGCCACAACGCCCAGAACGCCGCCTTCGCCTGGGCCGCCGCCCGCGCGCTCGGCGTCAGCCGGGAGGCCGCCGTCGAAGGCCTCCTCACCTTCCCCGGCCTGGCCCATCGCATGGAGCACGTCGCCACGCTCGGCCGTGTCCGCTTCATCAACGACTCCAAGGCCACCAACGCCGACGCCGCCCGACAGGCGCTGTCCTCCTACGAGCGCAGCTTCTGGATCGCGGGCGGCCGCGCCAAGGCGGGCGGCATCGACGACCTCGAGGACCTCTTCCCGCGCGTGGCCGAGGCCTTCCTGATCGGCGAGGCGGCCGGGCCTTTCGCCGCACGGCTCGGCGACACCCCGCACCGCATCAGCGGCGACATGACCAACGCCGTGCGTCAGGCCGCCGAGGCCGCCGCCGCCACGGGGCGGGAGGAGGTGGTCCTGCTGTCGCCCGCCGCCGCCTCCTTCGACCAGTATCCCGACTTCGAAGCGCGAGGAGAGGCTTTCCGCGCCGCCGTCCTCGCCCTCGGCGCAACCCCGGCAGGTGGGTCATGAGCGAAGCCTACAGCCCCGCCTTTTCGCGCAACGACCAGAGCCCCATCGCCAAATGGTTCTGGACCGTCGACCGCGGCCTGCTGGCGGCGGCGCTGACGCTGATGGCGCTCGGAGTCGCCCTGAGCTTCGCCTCCAGTCCGGCGGCGATCAACGCCGACCAGTCGATCACCGACCCCTTCCACTACTCGTGGCGGATGATGGTCTGGGCCTCGATGGGGCTGGTGCTGATGCTGACCACCTCGCTGCTGTCGCCACGGGGAGTCCGCCGCATCGCCGTCCTCGCCCTGCTCGGCGCCATCGTCACCATGATGGCCCTGCCGTTCATCGGCGACGAGGTGAAGGGCGCGGCGCGCTGGATCAACCTCGGCCCGTTCAGCCTGCAGCCGTCCGAATTCGCCAAGCCCGGCCTGATCGTGTTCGCCGCCTGGATGTTCGCCGAGGCCCAGAAGGGGCAGGGCGTGCCCGGCGTCAGCATCGCCTTCGGCTTCTGGGCCCTGACGGTCGGCCTGCTGCTGATCCAGCCCGACATCGGCCAGACCCTGCTGGTCACCACCACCTTCATGGCGGTCTTCTTCATGGCCGGGGTGCCGCTCAAATGGGTGGCGGTGATCGCCGCCGCCGGCATGGCAGGGCTGGTGTCGCTGTATTTCGCCTTCGGCCACATGCGCGACCGCCTCAGCCGCTTCCTGTCGCCCGAGAACACCGACACCCACCAGATCGACCGCGCCTCCGAGGCCATACGCGCTGGCGGCCTGGTCGGACGCGGGGTGGGCGAGGGGGTGATGAAGCGCCACGTCCCCGACCTGCACACCGACTTCATCTATTCCGTCGGGGCCGAGGAATTCGGTCTCGTCCTGTCGCTGACCATGATCGGCCTCTACGCCTTCATCGTCGTGCGCGGCATGAAGCGGGCGATGAAGCTGAACGACGCCTATGAGCAGACCGCCGCCGCCGGCCTGTTCGTGCTGATCGGCCTGCAGGCCTGCATCAACATCGCGGTCAATCTGAACCTGATCCCGACCAAGGGCATGACCCTGCCGTTCATCAGCTATGGCGGCTCGTCGATGCTGGCCATGGGCCTGACCATGGGCCTGGCCCTTGCTCTGACCCGCCGCCGGCCCGGCGCCTACGAACCGGGCGCCACCTTGCCGCAGCGGCGGCGGATACTGCCGTAGGAGACCCGATGTCCAAGGTCTGCGTCGTCGCCGCCGGGGGCACCGGCGGGCATATGTTCCCCGCCGAGGCCCTGTCCCGCGAGCTGGCCGCGCGGGGCTGGCGCATCGTGCTGGCCACCGACCACCGTGGCGAGCAGTACGCCCACGCCTTCCCGGCCGAGGAGCGGATCGCCCTGGACGCGGCGACCGGACGCGGACCGATCGGACTGGCGAAGGCCGGTCTGACCATCGTGCGCGGCGTGGTTCAGGCCCGGCGCGCCCTGAAGCGGCTGGACGCGGCGGTGGTGGTCGGCTTCGGCGGCTATCCCTCGGCCCCGGCCCTGCTGGCGGCGCTGAGCCAGGGCCGTCCCACCCTGTTGCACGAGCAGAACGCGGTGCTGGGCCGCACCAACCGCTGGCTGGCGCCCCATGTCGGCGCGATCGCCTCGTCCTTTCCCAACCTGCAGAAGATTCCGCAGGGGGTCGGCGCCCGCGTGACCCTGGTCGGCAATCCGGTCCGCCCCGACATCCGCGCCCTTTACGAGCGCCCGTTCAAGGCCCCGCGGCCCGGTGAGCCGATCCGCGTGCTGGTCACCGGCGGCAGCCAGGGCGCCCGCATCCTGTCGGAGACCGCGCCCCGTGCGCTCGCAGCCCTGCCCGAGGCGATCCGCGCCCGGCTGAAGGTGCAGCAGCAGTCTCGCCCGGAGACGCTCGAGGCCGCGCGCCAGATCTATCTGGACGCCGCCATCGACGCCGAGGTCGCCCCCTTCTTCCGCGACATGGCCCAGCGGCTGTCGGCGGCGCATCTGGTCATCGGCCGGGCCGGAGCCTCGACCTGTTCCGAGCTGGCCGTTGCGGGCCTGCCGTCGGTCCTGATCCCGCTGAAGATCGCCATGGACGACCACCAGCGCTTCAACGCCGCCGGCCTCGCCGGGGCCGGCGGGGCCGAGGTCATTCTGGAGGACGACGTCACCGTCGAAGGCCTCACCGCCGCCCTCGCGGCCATCCTTGGGGACTCCGCGCGGCTTGAGGCGATGAGTCGCGGTGCGCGGGCGGCGGCCCTGCCGGACGCCACTCGCTCGCTCGCCGACATGGTCGAGGCGGCGGCGCGCTAGCCGTCGACGGCGACGCTTTCCCGGTTCGCGCGTTACCCGGCGCATGCCCCCGTTCATCACCGAACTGACCCACGGGGTCTTCCGCCTCTGGCGCCGGCTGTACTGGTTGCCCGAATGGGCGGTCGTGGTCGTCATCGTCGCCGGCTTCGTCTTTGTCGGGTGGGCGGCCAACCAGATCGTCTTCGCCCTGCTCAAGCTGGCGGTGCGCAGGCGGGATGTCTTCTGGCGCGGCGTCGTCGGACGGGCGCGGCTCAAGGTGCGGATCGCCCTGATGATCGTGGCCATGGCGCTGGCGGTCACCGTTTCACCGCTCGACCCGGGTCCGTCCGACGTGATCCGCCAGGCGCTGCTCTTCCTGTTCATCCTGACCATCGGCTGGATGGCGATCGGCGCGTCTGACATGTGGGCGGTGGTCTATCTGCGCCGCTTCAACATGGCGACGGAAGACAATCTGATCGCCCGCAAACACATCACCCAGACCCGGATCCTTCAGCGCGTCGCCTCACTGCTCATCGGCGTGGTCACTCTCGGCCTGGCGCTGCTGACCATTTCGGCGGTGCGCCAGTGGGGCATGAGCCTTCTCGCCTCTGCCGGCGTGGTCGGCATCATCGCCGGCTTCGCCCTGCAGCCGCTGCTGACCAATATGATCGCCGGGGTCCAGATCGCCACCGATCAGCCGATCCGCCTCGACGACGCCGTGATCGTCGAGGGCGAGTGGGGCACGGTCGAGGAGATCACCTCGACCTATGTCGTCGTGAAGCTGTGGGACTGGCGGCGGATGATCCTGCCGCTGACCTACTTCATCCAGAAGCCCTTCCAGAACTGGACGCGCGAGACGGCCCGCCTCATCGGCACGGCCTTCCTGTATGTCGACTACGAGGCGCCAATCGAGCGGTTGAGGGCCGAACTGGAGCGCATCTGCCGCGACAGCCCGCTCTGGGATGGCGACGTGATCAGCCTCCAGGTCACCGAAATCACCGACCGGGTCGCCCAGGTGCGCTGCCTGGCCAGCGCCCGCAACGGCTCGATCGCCTTCGACCTGCGCTGCGAAATCCGCGAGAAGATGCTGGCCTTCATGCGCGACCAGTGCCCGGAGGCGCTGCCGCGGGACCGGCTGTGGCTCAATTCGCCGCCCGAAGCGCCGCCCGCCCGACCCTGACAGCGTCCTCCAGATTGTCCGCGTCGGCCTCGCCCGCGGAGGCGGGATCGCAGGCCACGGCCAGAAGCTCGGCGGCGTCTCCTCCCGGCGCGGCGGGATAGGCCGTGGCGGCGTCCGGCGTGGCTGGCCCCTCTTCGCCGCCCTCGCGCACCGAGGCGAAGTCGAGCCGGTCGGCCGTGTGCGCCCGGCAGTCGAAGGCCCACCACGACCAGCCGCCCCAATAGCTCTGGCCGCCGACCGCGAAATTCTCTTCAGCCACCTGCAGAGCGCGCATCCGCGCCCTGTCGCCGTCCCGGCTGATCGTCGACAGATCGGCCAGCACCGCGAACCGGCCCACGCCGGTCAGCACCAGCCGCGGCCCCTCCTGCGGCGGCGAGGCCGGCTCCGCGCAGGCCGGCGTCGTCACCATCAGGCCGAGCAGGACCGCGTGCGTCGCTGTTCTCATGCGCCTGTCGTAACCGCGCGTTGACCGGCTGGCGAGTAGGCTTGGTCGATGACCCGCTTCATGACGCTCGACTTCGCCGACGGCGATCGGCCCGCCCTGCTGGCGAGGGTCGTCGGCATGGCGCGCGCGGAGGGTTACGCCTGGGTCGTCACGCCCAACGTCGATCATGTCATCAAGCTGATGGACGGCCGGGTCGAGGCGGACGTCTATCGCGACGCCGATCTGAAGGTCTGCGACAGCCGCATCCTCGCCCATCTGGCCCGGCTCAGGGGCAAGGCGCTCGCGGTCTATCCCGGCTCCGACCTGACCGCCGACCTGCTGGCCTCGCCCGCCTCCGACGGCCTGATCATCGGCGTGTTCGGTCCTGATCGGGCCGCCTTCGACGATCTGGCGGCCCGCCATCCGCGCCGTCGCCTCACCTTCATCGACGCGCCGATGGGGCTGACCCCCGGGACAGGGGCCTGGATCACGGCCGTCGATACGGCCGCCCGCGCCGACTGGGACGTCCTGCTGGCCTGCATCTCCTTCCCCAAACAGGAGCGTTTCGCCTACGCCCTGCGCGCCGCCGGCCGCGAGCGCGGCGTCGCCTTGTGCGTCGGCGCTTCGGTCGACTTCCTGACCGGCCGCCAGCAGCGCGCGCCGCGCCTGTACCAGCAGCTGTCGCTGGAATGGCTGCACCGCCTGATGACCCAGCCGCGCCGCATGTTCCGCCGCTATGTCATCGAGGGCCCGGCGATCTTCGGGTGGTTCATCCGGCACGAGGTGCTGGGACAGGGTTGAACTCCGCCGCCGCGGGCCTCAGCTTGGCCGTATGACCAGCTTCACCCGCATCGATTTCCGCACCTCCGGGACGCGATCCGCCGACGATCCCGCCGCTCGCCGGCCGCTGCTGCTCGAGGGCGAGGCTCTGCACCGGCAATTGCGGCCCTTGCTCGAAGCGGACTACCCCGCCCAGATCGAACGGCTGGCTCTCGAGGGCGCACGGCTGGCGCAGCTCGTGGACGAAGGCGAGGTCCGCGCCGTCGCCCTTTGGCGGGTGTTCGAGACCACCTACTGCGGCCGACGGCTGGAAATCGAAGACCTGGTTTCGGACGAGGCGCATCGCTCGAAGGGCTATGGCGCCGCCATGCTCCGCTGGCTCGACGAACAGGCGTTCGCCCTCGGCTGCCCCACCACCACCCTGCACTCTGCGGTCCATCGCGACCGGGCGCACCGCTTCTATTTCCGCGAGGGCTATCACATCATGGGCTTCCACTTCGTGCGGAAGACGGCGCGCGGTTAAGCGATGCGCCGATGGGGAGGAATTTATTCCTCCTCCCGCCTTGATCAGGGACCGGCTCTACCCACCTCATCTGTGAAGACGGTCTTTGAAAAGTCAGGACGGGCGCGACGAGCCAGTGGCGCTTTCGATGAGGAATTTCCGATAATCTGGCACGGGTCGGTCATTCCAGGGGGGAAGCGCATCCCGCAACGTGTTGATAGTGCTGCCCAACCCGCTGTTGGTGTGATGGCACGGTTGGCACGCCGGTTTCACAAAACAGTGCCACGGCCCAGCTCCGGTTCGCGGTGGCGAATGCTAGGCGGCCACGATCTCTTCCGCCTGCGTCAGGTCCACGCTGACCAGCTGGCTCACACCCCGCTCCGGCATGGTGACGCCGTACAGCCGGTCCATCCGGCTCATGGTCACCGGATTGTGGGTGATGACGATGAAGCGGGTGTCGGTCCGCTTCCGCATCTCGTCCAGCATGCGGCAGAAGCGATCGACGTTGGCGTCGTCCAGCGGCGCGTCGACCTCGTCCAGCACGCAGACCGGGGCCGGATTGGCCAGGAAGACCGCGAAGATCAGCGCCGCCGCCGTCAGCGCCTGCTCGCCGCCCGACATCAGGCTCATCACCGACAGCCGCTTGCCGGGCGGGCAGGCGTAGATCTCCAGCCCGGCCTCCAGCGGATCGTCGCTCTCGACCAGCTTCAGCTCGGCCTGCCCGCCGCCGAACAGCGCCTCGAACAGCGTCTTGAAATTCTCGTTGATGATGTCGAAGGCCGCCACCAGCCGCTCGCGGCCCTCGGCGTTCAGCTCGTCGATGCCGTCGCGCAGCTTGGCGATGGCCTGGGTCAGGTCCGAGCGCTCGACCTTCATCGTCTGCAGCCGGTCGCCGTATTCCGACGCCTCGTCCTCGGCCCGCAGGTTGACCGGACCGAGGGCCTCGCGCTCGCGCTCCAGCCCGTACAGAAGGCTCTCGGCCCCGGCGGCGTCCGGCGGCCGCGCGATGGCGTCGTCGGTCAGCTTCTGGCCCAGTTCCTCCGGCGACATCTGGGCCGTCTCGCGGACGTTGGCCTCGGTCTCCGCCAGCTTCTCGGCCGCCGCCTCGGCCCGCGCCGCCAGCCCGGCGCGCGCTTCCCGGGCCGAGGACGCCGCCGCCTCAGCCGCCCGGGCCGCCCGGTCGGCCTCTCCGGCCTGACCCTCGGCCAGCGCCAGCGCGTCCGCCGCCGCCTTGCGCCGGGTCTCGGCCGCGGTCAGCGCGTCCAGCAGCGACGATCGCTGCGCCGCCAGTTGTCCCGGCGCCTCAGCCGCCGCCTTCAGCCGCGCCGCAGTCCTTTCCGCATCCTTCTCAAGCGCCGCGATCCGGGCCGTCGAGTCCTTCGCCCGCGCCGCCCAGCTGTCGCGCTCGCGCTTCAGGCCGTCCAGCCGCGCCTGCCGCCCGGCGACCTCGCGCGCCTCGGCGTCGCGTTCGACCCGGGCCGTCGCCGCCGCGCTCCGGGCCTCGTCCGCCGCCGCCCGCGCCCCGGTCAGTTCGGCTCGCAGCCCCTCCAGCGTCTCCGACGGCGCCTCCGTCCCCTGCGCCTCGGCCAGCGCCGCCCGGGCCGCCTCCACCTCGTTGGCCAGCCGCGCCAGCGTCTCGTCCAGCGCCTGCGCCCGGGCCTCCCTGCGCGCCTGCTCCCGGCCCAGGGCCTCGACCCGGTCCCGCGCCGCCGTGACCGCCTTGTCGAGCGGGAAGGGCGCCGCGCGGGCGGTCTTCACCGCCTCCTCCGCGCGCCGGAACGCCTCGCTCGCCGTCTTCAGCGCCGCCTGGGCCTCTTCCAGCTCCGGCCGCCCGTGGTCGATTTCGGCCTCCAGCTCGGCCAGCCGCGTGCGCTGGGCCAGCCGCACCGCCGCCGGCCGCGGGGCCTCGGCGCGCTGCACGAAGCCGTCCCAGCGCCACAGGTCCCCCTCGCGCGTGACCAGCCGCGCCCCCACCGGCAGGCTCTTCGCCAGGGCCTCGATCCCGCCCCGTTCGGCCACGCCGCACAGCGCCAGCCGCGCCTTCAGCTGCTCCGGCGCCGACACATGATCCGACAAGGCGTCCACCCCCGCCGGCCATGACGGGGAGGGCGCTTCCGCCCCGCCCCAGTAGGCCGCCGCCCGCGCATCCAGCGCCGCGTCCAGATCGTCGCCCAGCGCCGCCGCCAGCGCCGCCTCATAGCCCTTGTCGGCCTGGACCCGGTCCAGCGCCGGCGGGTGTTCCCGCTTGCCCTGCACCAGCAGCTGGGCGAGGCCTCGCGCCTCGGTCTGTAGTCGGCCCAGCCGGTCCTCGGCGGCACGGGCCGCCTGCCGCGCCTCCTGTTCGGCCCGCGCCTTGTCGCCACGTTCGGCCTCCGCCGCCTCGACCGCCGCGCGCGCGGCCGCCAGCGCCGCCTGCGCCTGCTCCAGCGCCGCATTCGCCGCTGCGATCTCGGGGCTCTCAAGCGGCCCCAGCGCCTCGCGCTCCGCCTTTGCCGACGCCAGCTGCGCCTCGGCGCGCGCCACCCGCGCCTCCGCGTCCCGCTTGCGCGCCGTCTCCGCCGAGACCCGCGCCTCGACCGAGGCCACAGCCCCCGCCACCCGTTCCACCTCGGCGTCCGCTGCCTTGCGCGCTTCCTCCGCCGCGGCCAGGGCCGCTTCCAGTTCCGGTCCCCGTGCGGGCGCCGCCGAGATCTCGCCGGTCAGGGCCTCCAGCGCCGCGCCCAGCCGCTTCAGCTCTTCGTCTGCGTCGCCCGCCATGGCGGTCTCGCGCTCGATATCCGCCGCGATGCGCCCGGCCTCGGCGGTCAGCCTCTCGACCTCCGCCCGCGCCGCCTGCTCGGCCATGTCCAGCCGGTCGCGCTCCAGCGAGGCCCGGTGCAGCAGCGCCCCGGCCACGGCGTCCTCTTCCCGGGCCGGTTTCAGCGCCTCCTGGGCGTTCAGCGACACCGTCTGCGCCCGTCCGGATGCGGTCGTCGCCTCCAGCACCGCCCGGTCGGCCTCGGCCAGCTCCTTCGCCGCCGCCTCCGCCGCCACGCGCGCGTCGTTCCAGCGCACGAACAGCAGCGCCGCCTGCAGGGCCCGGATCTCGGCGGAGATCTTCTTGTATTTGTCGGCCTGCCGCGCCTCGCGCTTCAGCCGGGTCAGGGTCGTCTCCAGCTCGCGGCCGATATCGTCCAGCCGCTCCAGATTGGACTCGGCCGCCTTCAGCCGCAGCTCCGCCTCGTGCCGGCGCGTGTGCAGGCCCGCCACGCCGCCCGCCTCCTCGAGGATGCGGCGGCGGTTCTGCGGCTTGGCGGCGATCAGTTCCGAAATCTGCCCCTGCCGCACCAGCGCCGGCGAGTTGGCGCCCGTCGAGGCGTCGGCGAACAGCAGCTGCACGTCCCGCGCCCGCACCTCCTTGCCGTTGATCCTGTAGGTCGAGCCCTGGCCGCGGTCGATGCGGCGCGACACCTCGATGACGGCGCTGTCGGTGAAGGGCTGGGGCGCCTTCCTCTGCGCATTGTCGATGGTCAGCTGGACTTCGGCGTGGCTGCGCGGCGGACGGTTGGCGGCGCCGGCGAAGATGACGTCGTCCATGCCCTGGCCGCGCATGGCCTTGGCCGAATTGGCGCCCATGACCCAGCGCAGGCTTTCCAGCACATTGGACTTGCCGCAACCGTTGGGTCCGACAACGCCGGTCAGGCCCGGCTCGATATGCACCTCGGCGGGATCGACGAAGGACTTGAAACCGACGAGCCGGAGGCGCTGGAACTGCATCCTGCTAGCGGGTCACCGGCCGTCGAGCAGCGGCTGGATCAGGGGTTCGAACGCGGCCACGTCGCGAGACGGCATGGTGGCCGGTACGGGCTCGCCGTTGATGAAGAAGCTGGGCGTCGAGTTCACCCCGTCGGCGAAGGCCTGTTGGGCGCGGGTCTCGACGTCGGTGAAGGACGTCTCGCTCGCGAAGCAGGCGCTCATCTGGTCAGGCGTCAGCCCGGCCGCGGCGCCGCCCGCGGCCAGCCAGCCCACGACGGTCTCCTCGGACGCCGGACCGGCCTGGGCGCGGAGCAGCGGCTGCCCGCGGAACAGCGCCTCCAGCACGGTGTCGTACTTCTCCTCGGGCGCGCAGCGGGCCATCACCGCACCGGCGATGGCGATCTGCTGCGGCGGCGTCGGCAGGTCGCGAAACGCCACGCGGACCTTGCCCGTGTCGACATAGCGCGCCTTGAAGGCCGGGAAGTCCCGGGTGTGCCAGTCGGCGCAATGGCTGCACGTCGTCGACAGATACACCGTCAGCGTCACCGGGGCGTCCGCCGCTCCCAGCGTCCGGTCGCCCGGCCGGACCGGCTCGACGGTCTGGGCGAGCGCCAGCGCCGGCGCGGCCAACGCGATCAGCAGGGTCAGCAGGAAACGCGAAAGCCGCTTCACCGGACGATCAGCCCTTGGCCAGCTCGGCGTCGATCGCCTTGGACAGGTCTTCCATGCTCGGGCCCTCGCCGCCGGGGGTGATCACCTGGGTTCCGTTGACGAAGAAGGCCGGGGTGGTGGTCACGCCCGCCTTGGTGGCGGCCTGGGCGCGCTCGTCGGCCGCCTTCAGCGACGCCTCGTCGGTGATGCAGGCCTGCACTTCCTGTTCGCTCAGGCCCACCCCGTTGCCGACGCGCATCAGGGTCGTGCGCGGATCGGTGACGAAGGCGCGCTGGTCGGCCATCAGTTCGTGGATCACCTGGAAATATTTGTCCTCGCCCGCGCAACGCGCCACCGCGAAGCCCGCGACGGCCACCTCGGCCGGCGGCGTCGGCAGTTCGCGGAACACGTAGCGGACCTTGTTGGTGTCGACGTAGGCCGTCTTGAACGCCTCCCAGGTGGACTCCTGCCAGGCCGCGCAGTGCGGGCAGGTGACCGAGGCGTATTCGACCACCGTCACCTTGGCGCCGTCCGGCGCACCCATGGCCATGTCGCCCGCGGCGGCGCCGGTGGTCTTCGGTCCGCAACCGCTCATCGCGACCATGGCGGTCAGGGCGGCGGCGGTCATGGCGGCGCGGCGGCTCATCGCGGCGTAACGGGTGGTGGCGCTCATGGAGTCGTCCTCACTGGCAACGGGGGGTGGAGAGCATCGCGCGATTCCCCGAAATGCGCGCGCCCGGGTCTGGGGCGACAGACCGGTCGTCGACCAGTGTATCGCTGAACAGCCGATCTAGCCAAAGAAGATCGACTGCGCCAGCGGCTCTCGCCCCTGCCCCATTCCAGCTCCGGATCAAGGCGCGACCGTGACCTCCACGCCCCGGGCCCTCAGGATTTCCTGCACGCTGTCGTCGCCGCTCAGGTGCAGGGCCCCCACGGCGATGAAGATCGTGCCCGAGCCCTCCAGCAATGTCTGGATCTGGTTGGCCCAGTTGGTGTTCCGCCGCACAAGCAGGGTGTCGTACAGCAGAGGCGTTGCGCGCATGGGATCGACGGCGAGCGCCCGGACCGTCGCGGTGTCGCCCGCCGCCCAGGCGTCCACCAGGCGGTCGATCTCCGTCTGCGCCGCCCCGAACTCGGCGAGGGAGCGCCGCAGGTAGGCCAGTTGCCCCTCCTCGGGGAAGCCGGCCAGCATGCGTATCTGCTCCTCTTGCGTCTCGAATCCGCTGACCGCCATGCCGGCCGCCTCGGCCCGCGCCTTCAGGATCGGCTCGACGCCCGAGGCCGGAGCATAGCCGGCGCTGATGATGGAGGCGCTCTGCACCGTCACGCCCGCCAGCCAGGGACGCATGGCGTCAAGATCGGCCGCGGCGCCTCCCAGGGTGCGGGCGGCGGCGTCCAGGGTGGCGATCTCCCGGGCCGTCAACAGGGCGGACAGAGGCCGCTCCGGCGAGAGGCCGTACTGACGCATCAGCGGGCGCAGCGCCGCCTGATCCTCGGGCGTGTCGACCTCCATGATCAGTTGCGAGGCGCTGTCGAAGGCTGCGTCCAGCCGCGCGGAGCCCCAGCCGGTGGTCGGCCGCAGCAGGTGCATCGTGCCGAACAGGTAGAGGGTCGAATCGGCGTCCCGCACGATCCACAGGGCCGGTCCTCGCCCCTCGGGCGCGAGCGGGATTGCGGCTGCGGCGTCCTGGGCGAACGCGGGAGCCGGGCTCGTCCCGAGGAACAGGGGCATTGCCAGCGCCGCGGCGACAGCGGTTCTCAGGTGTCTGCGGAGGGTCATCTGGAAGTCCTGTCTGGTGGAACCGGCGTCGGCTGACGATCGGGCGAACGGAAGCGACGGGCGGATGTCGCCGTCCGGTCAGGAAGGGGATGGGGCGTCCGCGGGGGACGTGGTTCAGACGGGGTGAGTCAGTGGCCGGTCGAAGCGCCGCCGGCGCGCCGGCAGGACATGAAGGCCCACACGGAGTAGCCGAGCGTCAGCGCCGTTGCACCGCCGACAACCACGATCGAGGCGATATTGGCGATGTTCAGCGGTGCGAAGGCCCAGAGGCCTGCATAGGCGAGGGCGGCCAGCGTCATCGACCAGCCCCCGACCCTCAGCGCGGCCTGGGCGGCGGCCTCGGCGCGCGGCGAGCCGCGAGGGCGTCCCGGTTGCTTGGGCATCATGTTGGCGTAGCCGGCGAGCATCAGTCCAATCAGGACCTGCATGGCCCGCCTGGCGCCCTCGTCGCCGATCCATCCGGCGCCTTCGGCATGACGGAGGGCGAGAGCGGCGGCGACGATGAAGGCGGCGAGGGCGATCGCCGGAACGAGGCGACTGATCATGGCTGGATTTCCTTTCCGGGAACGTCCGTCTGGTCGGCGGGGGTCGCGGCGGCGCCGATGCCGAAAGCCTGGCTGAAGCCGAGCAGCGCCTCTTCGAGCACCGACAGCTTGAGCCGATAGGTGATGGTCGTGCCCTGCTTGTGGGCGTCGACGAGGTCGGCCTCGCGCAGGACCGCGAAATGCGCCGACAGAGTCGGTTTGGAGACCGCGAAATGCTCGCTCAGTTCGCCTGCCGTCATGGGCCGCTGGCGCAGCAGCTCCAGCACCCTGCGGCGGGTCGGGTCGGCCAGAGCCTTGAAGACCTTGTTCATGTCTCGTTGTTTAGCTAAACATCGAAATATGTCAAGCGCCGATGCGCGCGGGCCGCAAATCCGCTGCGGCGGCTCATTCTCCGGAGCGGTCCCGGCCCTTGTGCGGATCGCCCATCACGGCGCGGCCCAGCCGCTCCAGCGGCCCCTTCAGCGCATCCGGAGCATCCGCCACGGCGGCCTTGAGCTCCGCCTCCTGATGCGCGGGCAGGGGCGCGGGGCCGGCTCGCGGCCTGACCGGCTTCGGCAGGCCGACTGGCGGCTTCACCGGCCCTTGGGCGATCCTCAGCTTGTCGACGCTGCCGGGGCCGAGGAACAGATTGACCCGCTGCAGGATCTCTTCCGACTGGTGCTGGACCAGCAGGGCCGCAGGGCCGGCCACGCGCAGCTCCAGCGTCCCGCCCGTCCCGCCGCGGCCCTTGCTCAACTTCTGCGGTCGCGTCACGCGGGCCAGCCGCTCGCCGACGATCTCGGTCCAGCGCGGCTCCAGAGCCGAGGCGCCCCGGCCGAATTTCGCATCGAGCTCCCTGATCAGCCCCTGCAGCGCCCGACCCGCCTTCGGCGCCGGGCGGGGGGCGGGGCGCGTGCGCCGTCGCGACAGGATTTCGCGGGCCTCGGCGTCTGTGGGCAGCGTGCGGCGCATTTCCGGTCTATAGCGCGGGGAATGTCCGCCGTCCCGGTTCAAGTCCCCTTCCAGCTGCCCGATGGGGCGCCCGATCTGCGCGCGGCCCTGCTGGACTGGTACGATATCCACCGGCGGAGGCTCGCCTGGCGCCCGGCCGCGGACGAGGCGCGCCCCGATCCCTACCGCGTCTGGCTGTCGGAGATCATGCTGCAGCAGACCACCACGCCGCATGCGACGCCTTATTTCGAAGCCTTCACCCGTCGCTGGCCGACGGTGTCGGATCTGGCCGCGGCTCCTGACGCCGACGTCATGGCCGCCTGGGCCGGGCTGGGCTACTACGCCCGCGCCCGCAACCTGCTGGCCTGCGCTCGCGCCGTCGCCGGCGGGCATGGCGGCGTCTTCCCGGACACGGAGGCGGGTTTGCTCGCCCTGCCCGGGGTCGGCGCCTATACCGCCGCCGCCGTCGCCGCCATCGCCTTCGGTCGCCCGGCCAATGTCGTCGACGGCAACGTCGAGCGGATCATGGCCCGCTTGTTCGCGGTCGAGACGCCGCTGCCCGCCGCCAGGCCAGAGCTGAAGCGGCTGGCTGGCGTCCTTGTGGCCGATCACCGGCCGGGCGACTGGGCCCAGGCCCTGATGGACCTGGGGGCCACGGTCTGCCGTCCCGGCAATCCCTTGTGCGACCGCTGCCCGCTGACCGCCTGGTGCGCCGCCTTCCAGTCAGGCCAGCCCGGCTGCTGGCCCCTGAAGACGAAGAAGGCCGACCGCCCCCGCCGTCACGGGGTCGTCTGGGTTCTGCGGGACGACCGGGGCCGCGTCGCCCTCGTCCGGCGACCGGACAGGGGCCTGCTCGGCGGCATGATGGGCCTGCCGACCTCTGACTGGTCGGCCGCGCCCGTCGAGGCCGCGCCGCCGGCGCCCGCGGACTGGCGCGTCGCCGGCGCCATCGACCATGTCTTCACCCACTTCGCCCTGACGCTGGAGGTACGGGCAGGCGAGGGGACCGGTGATTTCGTCTGGACGCCGGTGGACGAGGCCCTGGCCGCCCTGCCGACCGTCTTCCGCAAGGCGCTGGAGCGGGGCCTCGCCTAGCCCAGCGTCCGCACCGACAGCCGCCCGACGGTCCGGCGCGGCATGACCACCGTGTGGGCTCCCATCTGCTGGAAGGTCAGGTCGACCTCGCCCTCGCCGACCTGCAGCCGGGTGATGTTCAACCGGTCGATGCCCGAGGGCAGCAGCGGCTTGTCGATCTCCACCACGCCCTCGATAGCGTCGATGCTGACGCCCAGAGCCGCCTGCAGCATCAGGAAGACCGAGCCCGCCGCCCAAGCCTGCGGCAGGCAGGCCACCGGATAGGCGATCGGCGGCTCGCCCGGGATGCGCTCGAAGCCGCAGAACAGCTCAGGCAGGCGCAGGTGGAAATGGGTCGCCGCCGCATAGATCTCGCCCAGCAGCAGGGCCACGGCCCGGCGCTCGCCGTACTGCGCCATGCCCGCCGCCGCCATGGCCGTGTCGTGGGGCCAGACCGAGCCGTTGTGATAGCTCATCGGATTGAAACGCGCCTGCCCCGTGGCCAGCGTCCGTACGCCCCAGCCGGAACGGAACTCGGCTCCCAGCATCCGCTTCGTCACCAGCCGGGCCCGTTCCGGCGACGGCAGACCGGTGAACAGCAGGTGCCCCGCGTTCGATCCGATCGAGCGGCACTGCTCCCCGTCGCCGTCCAGGGCGATGGCGTAGAACTGCTCGTCCTCCATCCAGAACCGCGCCTCGACCAGCGCCCGCACGGCGCCGGCCCGGGCGGCCCATTCGGGCTGTCGCTGATCGCCGATGGTCCGGGCCATGTCGGCCATGGCCTGCCAGGCGGCGTAGGCGTAGCCCTGCACCTCCAGCAGGGCGATGGGCCCCTTCGGGAAACGCCCGTCGCGGTGGAAGATCGAGTCCTCGGAGTCCTTCCAGCCCTGGTTCGACAGCCCCGTCTCGGCGGCGCGCTGGTAGCTGATCAGGCCGTCGCCGTTGACGTCGCCGTGGTCCTTCATCCAGCCCGTGGCGGCGATGAGGTTGGGCCACAGGGCCCGGATCGTCGCGACGTCGCCGGTCCGCTTCAGATAGGCCCCGGCCAGGGCCACGAACAGGCAGGTGGTGTCGACGCCGCCGTAGTAGAGCCCGAACGGCACCTCGCCGAGCGCGCTCATCTCCCCGCCGCGCGTCTCGTGCATGATCTTGCCCGGCGCGGAGTCCTGGAAGGCCGAGAAGTCGGTCGCCTGCCGCATGGCCAGATAGGTCAGCACCCCCTTGGCCAGGCTGGGATCGATCCACAGCATCTGCCAGGCGGTGATGATCCCGTCGCGCCCGAACGGCGTCGAGAACCACGGCACCCCGGCGTAGGGATAGGGTCCGGTCGGCAGGTCGGTGGTCAGCAGGGCCACGTCGGCCCGGCTCTGGTCCAGCCAGTCGTTGAAGCGCGGGTTGCGCGGCCCCCGGATCGAGGCTCCCCGCCGCCGCCGGACGCGCATCTGGACCCGCGCCTGCACCGCATGCAGCCTGAACCGCGCCTCGTCCGGGGCGTCGCAGGCCCCGGCGCCGCACTCGATATAGAGGTCGACGCGCCGTCCCTTCGGTAGGCTGAACATGAACTCGGCGCGCGAGGCGGTCAGCCGGGCGGGCGGCTCCGAAAAGGCCAGGCAGCTGCTCCGCCGCACCCCGTCGACGCCGAGGTAGCGGAACGTCACACGGCGCCCGTCCACCGCCGGCGTCTCCTGCGACCCCCGCTTCGCCCTTGGCGAACCGCGCACCTGGAAGATGTCGGCGAAGTCGGCGGCGAAGTCGAAGGCCAGCGGCAGCAGCACGTCCTCGACGCCGTGATTGACGATCCGCACCCGCTCGAACATCCGCCGGTCGCGGATGAAGCGCCGCCGCTCGATATGCAGCACCCCCGCCGGGGCCGAGCGCCCGCCCATCGGCGGCAGCGGCCGGTTGGTCGAATGGGCGGTGAAGAAGACGTTGTCCTGGCTGATGCCGGAACTCAGCCGCGACGGCCGCGCCAGCCCGGCCGTCATCACGAAGCGCGACAGCAGCCGGGTGTCGCTGTCGAACAGGCCGTCGGCCCCGCCCTTCATGTCGCCCCAGAGGTCCGCCACCGCGAAGGTGTCGGCGTCCTTCAGCGCCATCAGCTGTTCGAGGCCGTCCGCGTCCTGCGACTCGGCGGCGGTGACCTGGACTGTATAGGCGTCATCCATGCGGAAGCTCGAAGCGGTTGCGGCGGGGCCTGCCAGCGTGGTGGCGGAATGCGGACCCTTGATGACGGCAATGGTACGCTAATGGACAAGACCGCCGGAGGTTCAGGCCATCGTCGTCAGCCCACGCTGGCGAAGCTGCGGTCTTCGGCCGGGCGCAGCGGCGTCACCACGTCCGCCAGCGGCTCCTCGGCGAAGGGCCGGCGGGCCAGCAGGTCGCCATAGACGTCCAGATAGCGCCGGGCCATGGCCGTGGCCGAGAAGCGCAGTTCGAACCGGGCGCGGATCGCCTCCCGGTCCAGCAGGTGGGCCCGCCCGGCGGCGGCGACCGCCTGCTCGAGCGTGTCGACCAGATAGCCGGTGGCCCCGTCCTCGACGATCTCCGGCACGGAACCGCAGCGGAAGGCCACCACCGGCGTGCCGCAGGCCATCGCCTCGATCATCACCAGGCCGAACGGCTCGGGCCAGTCGATCGGGAACAGCAGCGCCTCGGCCCCCCCGAGGAAGGCCGACTTCTGGTGATCGCCGATCTCGCCGACGAACTCGACCAGCGGATTGCCCTCGACCATCGGCCGGATCACCGTCTCCCAATAGACCTTGTCCGCGGGATCGACCTTGGCCGCCATCTTCAGCGGCTTGTTCAGCCTGGTGGCGATCTCGATGGCGCGGTCGGGGCGCTTCTCCGGCGAGATGCGGCCCAGGAAGGCCAGATAGCCGCCGGGCGCTTCCGAGAATTTGTACAGGTCGCCGGGCATGCCGTGGTGGACCGTGGCCTTCCAATTGGCCAGCGGCAGGGGGCGGCGCTGGTCGTCCGAGATCGACACCAGCCCGAACTCGCCCCACCGCTCATAGACGCCGGGCAGGTCCTTCAGGTCCAGCCGTCCGTGCAGGGTCGTGATCGTCTTGTCGGCGTGGCGGGCGAAGAAGGGGAAATGGATCATGTCGGTGTGGAAGTGGATCACGTCGAAATCGTCGACGCGCTTCAGCACCTCGGACAACTGGCTCATGTGCGCCGCCAGGTCCGACTTGAGCGGGCTGGGGTCCAGCCGGATGGCCTGGTCCCGCACCGGAACAAGCCGCGCCCGGGTCTCCGCGTCGGCGGCCGCGAACAGGGTCACCTCATGGCCCAGATCCACCAGCGCGTCGGTCAGGTGTGCGACGACCCGCTCCGTGCCGCCGTACAATTTGGGAGGGACCGCCTCATAAAGAGGCGTGACCTGGGCGATCTTCATGGCGCGCTCTCAATGTCGGAAATCAGACTCGGGATTTAACCTTCGCACCTGCGAAGGGTTCCTCGCCAACTGGCGAATTTCCGCTGCCCCACCGGGCCTTGCAGCGCTACCGCGAACGCGCCGTCACTGCATCCCGGCGCGAACCTCGGCCCGCAGCGTATCGATCGACCGCAGGCCCTGGTCGGACTTGAATCGCCAGTAGGTCCAGCCGTTGCAGGCCGGGGCGTTCTCGAACAGGGCGCCCAGCTTGTGGATCGAGCCGCTCAGCGATCCCGACACCAGGGAGCCGTCGGCCCGGACCCGCGCTTCGCGCTCGCCCTTGGGGCAATACAGCCGGTCGCCGGGCCGCAGAAGGCCGGCTTCCACCAGGGCGCCGAACGGCACCTTCGGCTCGGCCCGTTTCGACCCCATCACGGCCAGGTCCTCGGGCGCCGCCGGGATCACCGCCTTGATCCGTTTCTCGGCCACCCTGGCATAGCCCTCGTCGCGCTCGATGCCGATGAAGTGGCGGCCCAGCCGCTTCGCCGCCGCGCCCGTCGTGCCGGTGCCGAAGAAGGGGTCCAGCACCACGTCCCCGGGCCGGGTCGCCGCCAGCAGCACCCGGTGCAGCAGCGCTTCCGGCTTCTGCGTCGGATGGGCCTTCTTGCCGTCGGCGTCCTTGATCCGCTCCTCGCCGGTGCACAGGGCGAAGGTCCAGTCCGAACGCATCTGGGTGTCTTCGTTGAAGGCCTTCAGGGCGTCGTAGTTGAACGTGTAGCGCTTCTGTTCGCGCGACCGGGCCGCCCAGATCAGCGTCTCGTGGGCGTTGGTGAACCGCGTGCCCTTGAAGTTCGGCATCGGGTTCGACTTGCGCCAGATGATGTCGTTCAGCACCCAGAAGCCGAGATCCTGGATCGCCGAGCCCAGCCGGAAGACATTGTGATAGCTGCCGATCACCCAGATTGAGCCCTCCGGCTTCAGCACCCGGCGGCATTCGGTCAGCCAGGCGCGGGTGAAGGCGTCGTAGGCTGCGAAGCTGTCGAACTTGTCCCAGTCGTCGTCGACCGCGTCGACCAGGCTGTTGTCGGGCCGCAGCAGGTCGCCGCCCAGCTGCAGATTATAGGGCGGGTCGGCAAAGACCATGTCGACGGAGGCGTCGGGCAATCCCTTCAGCACCTCGATGCAGTCGCCCCTCAGAACGACATCGGTCTTCAACCCGGACATATCACTCGGCCCCGTACAGCTTGGAGAGCGAGTGGTGAATCATCGCGGTTAAGGGCGGGTTAGCCCGGCGAATTTCACGGAACGAACATAGGTCCGCCGGTGTTGGGCTGGCGCCTCCCCGAAAGTAGCCCGATGATCCTGTTCGCCTTTCTCCAGCGCCTGTTCGCAATCGCGTCGGTGGCGGTCTTCGCTGTCGCCGCATGGCTGCTGTGGCGCTGGTATGACGCCGATCATCTGGCCGGGACGCTCGGTTATGCCGAGCCCTCCAGCGCGGGCCTGTGGTGGGGCGCCGGCCTGATGGTCTTCGGTCTGTTCGGCCGCTTCCCGATGCTGATGCTGCTGGGTCATGGCAAGAGCACCGCGCTCGCTCGCCGGGCCGACAGCGTGAATATCCCCGGTGCTGACGGGGCCGTCCTGCATGTAGAAATGGAGGGCGCCGCCACCGGGCCGATCCTCGTCTTCACCCACGGCTGGGGCCTTTCGGCGCGGATCTGGGCCGAGGCGCGAGCCGATCTCGGCTCCCGCTTCGGCCTCGTCTTCTGGGATCTGCCGGGCCTGGGCCGCTCGGGCCGGCCGACCGCGGGCTATTCGATCGAGGGTTTCGCCGAGGACCTGCACGCGGTGATCGACAGCCTGCCGGGGGACCGGCCGGTCATCCTCGTCGGCCACAGCATCGGGGGCATGACCGTGCAGACCTTCTGCGCCCGTCACCCCGAGCTGCTGAACCGGCGCGTCGCCGCCATCGTGCTGGAGAACACCACCCATACCAATCCGCTGGAGACCATGGTCTTCTCGCGGGTGTTCAGGCCGCTGCAGCCGATGATCGAACTCGCCTCCAGGCTCGACATGGTCCTGTCGCCGGCGCTGTGGGTGATGAACTGGCAGGCGTACCTCAGCGGCTCGACCCACCTCGCCGCGCGGCTCGCCGGTTTCGGGACCCGCCCGACGCGCGAGCAGCTCGAGCGCACGGCCCGCCTGCCGACCAAGAACTCGCCGGCGGTGCAGGCGCGCGGCAATGTCGCCATGATGCACTGGTCCGTGACCGACCGCCTGCCGCGGATCGATGTCCCGGCCCTGGTCTTCGTCGGCGGCCGCGACCTGATCACCAGGGATCACGCCGGCGAGACGATCGCGAGCGCGCTGCCCCAGGGCCGGCTGGTCCGGGTCGACGACGCCGGCCACATGGGCCCGGTGGAAAAGGCCGCCTTCTACAATGAGCAGATCGGCGATTTCGCCGAATTCGTCCGCCTGCTGCGCAGCCGCGCGCCCGCGTCCGCGCCCTCGCGCCGATCCTTCCTTTCACCCGACGCCGACCTCGCCCCGCCGGCGCGGCTCGACGACGAGCCGGTGGACCGCGACCGTCCGGGCGTCGGCGCCCGTCCCGCGGCCCGACCGATCTAGCTCCCCCGTCATCCTCTGGCCTGACCCGGGGATCAGATGCGGGGCCGGGGTGTGCGAGGAAGACGGCCACGCAATCGCGACCGCAATCCGACCACGGTGCACCGGACGGTCTGATCCTCGGGTCAAGCGACCTGATAGCGGACCACCACGAACCGACCCTGCCATCCGGTACCCTGCCATCCCGGCCATTCCGCGCCATTCCCTGCCATCCCGTACCTTGGCGAGTATCGGCGAATTGCCCGGTGTGGGGGCCTGCGTCCGCTTCTGACGTCGGCGCGTGCTTTCATTGGGCAACAGGAACGGACGTCCTTGCAGAGGGCCGATCGCGGCCCTCCACGCGCGAGCAGCGTCCGAAGAAAGGGAGGAGACGAGGGTGCGGGAGTGTCGGAATGACAGGGTTTCGCGATTTTCGAATGACAGGGTCGGTCAGGCCGGAACCGTCACAGCCGCTCACGTTTTGTTACACCCTCAGCCTCGCCTTGCCGCCTCCGGCGCGGTAAGCGGGGCCTGCACCGCGAGGGGATGCGAGTCCCCCGCGACGGACAACGGCTCAGGGGCTGGTGAATGACTCAGTGGGTGTACGGCTTCGGCGGCGGCTCCGCCGACGGCGACGCGTCGATGAAGAACCTTCTTGGCGGCAAGGGCGCGAACCTGGCCGAGATGTCGTCGCTGGGCCTGCCGGTGCCGCCGGGCTTCACCATCACCACCGAAGCCTGCGTCCACTATTACTCCAACGGGCAGAGCTATCCCGCCGACCTCGCCGGCCAGGTCGCCGCCGGCCTGAAGAAGGTCGAGGCCGTCGTCGGCAAGACCTTCGGCGATCCGAAGAACCCGCTGCTGGTCTCGGTCCGCTCGGGCGCCCGCGCCTCCATGCCCGGCATGATGGACACCGTCCTCAACCTCGGCCTCAACGACGAAACCGTGGAGGGGCTGGCGGCCCTCAGCGGCGACCGCCGCTTCGCCTTCGACAGCTACCGCCGCTTCATCACCATGTACTCCAACGTCGTGCTGGGCCTCTCCCACGACGACTTCGAGGAGGTGCTGGACGATCACAAGGATCGTCTGGGCGTCACCATCGACACCGACCTGTCCGCCTCGGACTGGGAGAAGGTGGTCGCCGACTACAAGCGGGTGGTCGAGGACAATCTCGGCCACGCCTTCCCCCAGGATCCGAACGACCAGCTATGGGGCGCCGTCTCGGCCGTCTTCGCCAGCTGGATGAACGACCGGGCCAAATTCTATCGGCGCATGCACGACATCCCCGAAAGCTGGGGCACGGCTGTGAATGTGCAGTCCATGGTCTTCGGCAACATGGGCGACACCTCGGCCACCGGCGTGGCCTTCACCCGCAATCCGTCGACCGGCGAGGCGAAGCTGTACGGCGAATTCCTGATCAACGCCCAGGGAGAGGATGTCGTCGCCGGCATCCGCACGCCACAGTCGCTGACGAAGGCCGGCCGCGAGGAGATGGGCGAGACCGCCCCCTCGATGGAAGAGGCCATGCCCGAGGTGTTCGCGCAGTTCGTCGACGTCGTCGGACGGCTGGAAAGCCACTACCGCGACATGCAGGACATCGAATTCACCGTCGAGCAGGGCCGGCTGTGGATGCTGCAGACCCGCAATGGCAAGCGCACCGCCAAGGCCGCGCTCAAGGTCGCGGTCGATCTGGCGGCCGAGGGAGTCATCTCGGAAGAGGAGGCCATCGGCAGGGTCGAACCCTCGGCGCTCGACCAGCTGCTGCACCCGACCCTGGACCCGAAGGCTGAGCGCAAGGTCGTCGCCGCCGGCCTCCCGGCGTCCCCGGGCGCCGCGACCGGCAAGGTGGTGTTCGACGCCGACGAGGCCGAGCGCCTGTCCCAGCTGGGCGACGCCGTCATCCTGGTGCGCGAGGAGACCAGCCCCGAGGACATCCACGGCATGCACGCGGCGCGCGGCATCGTCACCGCCCGCGGCGGCATGACCAGCCACGCGGCGGTGGTCGCCCGCGGCATGGGACGGCCCTGCGTCTCCGGCGCGGGCGAGATCCAGATCGACGCGCGGGCAGGGACCTTCACCGCCCGCGGCCGCACCTTCAGGGCGGGCGAGGTCATCACCATCGACGGCTCGAAGGGCGAGGTGCTGGACGGCGCCGTGCCGATGATCGAGCCCGAGCTGACCGGTGACTTCCAGACCCTGATGGCCTGGGCCGACAAGGTTCGCCGGCTCAAGGTCCGCGCCAACGCCGAGACGCCGCTCGATGCGAAGACGGCCCGCGGCTTCGGGGCCGAGGGCATCGGCCTGTGCCGCACCGAGCACATGTTCTTCGACGACGCCCGCATCGCCGCCGTGCGCGAGATGATCCTCGCCGACGACGAGGCCGGGCGCCGCGCGGCGCTGGCGAAGATCGCGCCGTTCCAGAAGGCCGACTTCGTGCAGCTGTTCGAGATCATGGCGGGCCTTCCCGTCACCGTCCGCCTGCTCGACCCGCCGCTGCATGAGTTTATTCCGCACAGCGAGGCGGAGATCGATGCGCTGGCGGCGACCCAGGGCCTCGACGCCGCCAAGCTGAAGCGCCGGGCCAGGGAACTGCACGAGACCAACCCCATGCTCGGCCACCGCGGCTGCCGTCTCGGCGTCGCCTACCCCGAGATCTACGAGATGCAGGTGCGCGCCATTCTTGAGGCGGCGCTGGAGGTGAAGAAGACCGCGGCCGAGGCCCCGATCCCCGAGATCATGCACCCGCTGGTCGCGCTCGGCCTGGAGATGAAATACCTGCGCGAGCTCACCGACCGCACAGCCGGGGCCGTGTTCGCCGAGGCCGGCGACCGGGTCGACTATCTGGTCGGCACCATGATCGAGCTGCCGCGCGCGGCCCTGCGCGCCGGCGACCTGGCCGAATACGCCGAGTTCTTCTCCTTCGGCACCAACGACCTGACCCAGACCACCTTCGGCATCAGCCGCGACGACTCCGGCCGCTTCCTCCAGGCCTATATGGACAAGGGCATCTTCGAGACCGACCCCTTCGTCCGCCTCGACCAGGAGGGCGTCGGCGACCTGATCCGCATCGCCGCCGAACGCGGCGGCGCGGCGCGTCCCGACATCAAGATGGGTATCTGCGGCGAGCATGGCGGCGATCCCGCCTCGATCGCCTTCTGCGAGCACGTCGGCCTCAGCTACGTCAGCTGCTCGCCCTACCGGGTCCCGATCGCCCGCCTCGCCGCCGCCCAGGCCGCCCTGCATGAGAAGGCTGGCACGGAGCGGGAGAAGGACCGCTAGGAGTCGGATCGCCAGAATAAGAACACGATAAGGTCACCTTTGGCGTATCGTTGTCTGTGTCATGTCGTGCACAGTCATGCGGCAGTCGTCTGGTGGTACTGGAACGCCTTCCACCACCGCCCATTTGTGTCTCCGCTGGATGGGGCTGGTCACCGCAGAAGTGACCACATCTAGAGGATACAGAAACAATGCGTAACGTACTTCTCGCGACCGCCGCTCTTACTCTCTTCGCCGCTCCGGCGATGGCCCAGAGCTTCTCCGACCCGCAATGGACCGGCTCGGTCGGCTACACCCACCTCGACAGCGGCGATGAGAGCCTCGGCGCGATCACCGGTCGGGTCGGCGCCAAGCTGTCGCGCTATATCGGCGTCGAGGGCGAGGCCTCGTTCGGCGTCAAGGACGAGGACGTCACCATCGGCGGCGTCGACGGCACGGTGGAGCATGAATACGACGCCGCCCTCTACGCCGTGGGCTCGGTGCCGGTCAGCGAGAACTTCGAGCTGTTCGGCCGCGTCGGTTACGGCACCACCTCGATCAAGGCCGACGTCGCCGGGGTCACCGCCAGCGAAGACGGCGAGAGCCTGAACTACGGCGCAGGCGCCAACTACTTCTTCGATGGCCAGAACGGCCTCCGCGCCGACTGGACGCGCCGCGACTTCACCGACGACCAGGGCGGTGAGATCGACACCTACGGCCTCAGCTTTGTGCGCCGCTTCTAGGTTCCGGAACGACGAAGGCCCGCGGCGATCGCCGCGGGCCTTTCCCGTCGATGGAGGCCGTTCAGGCCACGCCGGGCTGCAGCGCCCACCGCATCGAGCCTTCGCCGAACGGCTTGAAGAACAGGTCGCGATATCGCTCGAACACCTCGACGATCCGGTTGGCCAGGTCCTGGGCCACGGTCTCGCCGCGCTGTCGCTTCATCGCGCAGACGCACTGGACGACGTCCTTCTGGTGAGCGGAACCGCCCATGCGCTTGAGCACCGCGGCTATGTCCTGCGCCAGCGGATCGATCTGCGTTGCCCACGGATTGGTGTTCTGAGTCATTCGGGACACCCCCTTGTTCTCGACACAGAAGAACGGGTCGCAAATACTGGCGGGGGATGCAAGCGTGACCGCGAATTCGTGATCGGGGCGAGAATCGCGGAGCCCACCGCTCACAGCCGCGTTCTGGCGCCATGACCCTCAGCCGTCTCAGCCTGATCGCCGCCTTCGCCGTCGCCGCCTGCGGCCCCGGCGAAGCCAATCCGCCGACAGACCCCGCCGAGCCCATCGAGACGCCCGGGGCTGCCGCGCCGCCGGCGGCGCCACCGCCGGGAGCCGGCTCCATTCTGCCCGGCACCGGACCGCGCAGCTTCGTTGGCCGCTGGGCGGCCGACGTGTCCTGGTGTCCGAACACGACCGGACCGCAACGCCCCATCGAGATCACCACCACCCGCTTCGAAGGCTATGAGAACAGCTGCGCCATCGGCTCCGTCGACCAGGTCGCCGATGGCTATGAGGCCGCCCTGACCTGCGCCGCCGAGGGCGCCGTTTCCACAGAGCGGGTGCGGATGGCCGTTTCGGAGCAGACGATGCGTCTGACCTGGCTGAACCGCGACAACGCGGTGGTCACCCTGACGAAATGCACCACGCTGGAGGAAACTTCCGCCGGCTAGGATCAGCCGTTGAAGAGGAAATGCATCACGTCGCCGTCCTTGACGACGTAGCTCTTGCCTTCAGCCCGCATCTTGCCGGCCTCCCTGGCGCCCTGCTCGCCCTTGAGGGCGACGAAGTCGGGATAGGCGATGGTCTCCGCCCGGATGAAGCCCTTCTCGAAGTCGGTGTGGATCACCCCCGCCGCCTGCGGCGCCGTCGCTCCGATGGGGATGGTCCAGGCGCGGGCCTCCTTGGGCCCGACCGTGAAATAGGTCTGCAGACCCAGCAGGGCGTAGGCCTCGCGGATCAGCCGGTTCAGGCCCGGCTCCTCCAGCCCCATGCTCTCCAGGAACTCGGCCTGCTCCTCCGGCTCGAGAACGGCCAGTTCGGAATCGATCTTCGCCGAGATCACCACCGCCTTGGCGTTGTCGGCGGCCGCGCGCTTCGCCACCAGGTCCGACAGTTCATTGCCCTTGTCCGCTGACCCCTCGTCGACGTTGGCGACATAGAGGGCGGGGAGAGACGTCAGCAGCTGCAGCATATGCCACGCCTTCTCGTCCTCCTTGTCGACCTGGACCACACGGGCGGGCTTGCCGGCGCGCAGCGGCGTCAGCGCCATGTTGATGAGACGCAGCGTCTGCTGGGCTTCCTTGTCGCCGCCCTTGGCCTTCTTCTCGACGTTGACCACCCGCTTCTCGAGGCTTTCCAGGTCGGCGAGCATCAGCTCGGTCTCGATGATTTCGAGGTCCGAGATCGGGTCGATGCGGTTCTCGACATGGGTGATGTCGTCGTCGACGAAGCAGCGCGCCACGAAGGCCACGGCGTCGCAGTCGCGGATGTTGGCGAGGAATTGGTTGCCGAGGCCCTCGCCCTTCGACGCGCCGCGCACCAGGCCGGCGATGTCGACGAAGGTGATCCGCGAGGGGATGATCTCCTTCGAGCCGGCGATGGAGGCCAGCACCTCGAGCCGCGGCTCGGGCACGGCCACGTCGCCGGTATTCGGCTCGATGGTGCAGAAGGGATAGTTGGCCGCCTGGGCCGCCGCCGTCTTCGTGAGGGCGTTGAACAGGGTGGACTTGCCGACGTTGGGCAGGCCGACGATCGCGACTTTCAGAGCCATGGGGGCTGGGTTTTCCTTGGTGAGCGCGAGCCTTTAGCGGGTCGCGGCCGGTTTGTCAGGCTCAGGCGCCGGCTCAGTGCGTGGCGTGGCCGGAGTCGCTTGTCGCGGGCTGCCCGACGGCGGCGGTCACCTCGACGGGAGCGGCGGAGGCGAAGGTCAGGGTGAGGGGAACCGTGTCCCCCGCCTTGAGCGGTTCGGCGACGCCCAGCAGCATGATGTGGTTGCCGCCCGGCTTCAGCTCGACGGCCTGGCCGGCCGGGAGAGGCAGGCCGCCCTCCAGCTCGCGCATCATCATCATATTGCTCTCCATGCGGCTCTCATGGATCTGGGCGCGTCCCGCGACAGGGCTGGCGACGGTCAGAAGCCGGTCGTCGGTGCTGGCGGTGAGGGTCAGATAACAGCCGGTGGTCCTGCGGCCGACGGGGGTCGGCCGGCACAGGGCGCCCGAGATCTCGACGGCGCCGGACCTGCCGCCGGCTTCCTTGTCGCCGGCTGTGCAGGCAGCCAGGCCGCCGGCGAAGGCGATCAGGGCCAGGAGAAGTGGGGCACGGGCCATCTGGAACGCCTTCTGAGGGATGGCGGGGGTCTAACGTCGGCGCCGGGCGGCTGCAAGACGGCGTCCTGTCGCGCGCTCAGCCTTCGCCGCGCGCCGCCTGGCGGGGACTGAATTTCGGAGCCGGAGCAAGGCGCATGACCTCCGCCTGGTAGCGGTCGTCGTCGCCGACCAGCGCGAAGGGCAGGGCGTCGGCGGCGGCGGACAGCATGGCTTCGAGCCACGGCTGGTCGGCCTTGTGGAAGTCGCTGAGCACATAGCCGTGGACCAGCTGCGGCTCGCCGGGATGCCCTATCCCCATGCGTGCGCGGCGGAAATCGGGGCCCAGCTGGCTGATCAGGGAACGGACGCCGTTCTGTCCGGCCGCACCGCCGCCCGCCTTCATGCGGAAGCGGCCGGGGGCCAGATCGATCTCGTCGTGGAAGACGATGACTTCGGAAGGCTTCACCTTGTAGAACCGCGCGGCCTCGGCCACGGCCCGCCCGCTCTCGTTCATGTAGGTCTGCGGTTTCATCAGCAGGACGCGGGTGCGGCCGGACGCCGTCTCCACCTCGCCCTCGCGGATGACCGACTGGAATTTGGCGCGCTCCGGCCCGAAAGACCACCGTCGGGCGATCTCGTCGGCGGCCATGAAGCCGATGTTGTGGCGGTTGCCCTGGTATTTCGGTCCCGGATTGCCGAGGCCGGCGATGATGATCATGGCGGGTTCCGGATAAGGAAACGGCCCCGTCCGTCTCCGGATGGGGCCGTTCCAGTAGCAGCTTGTCGCGAGAGGATCAGCCCTCGGCGGTGTCTTCCGCGGCGGCGTCTTCGGCGGCGGCCTGTTCGGTCGCCTCGACCTCGGCGGCGGCTTCGGCCACTTCGGCGTCGTGCGCTTCGTCCGCGGCGGCCGAGATGGCGGCCGAAGAGGTCTTGATCGAGGCGATCACGAAGTCACGGTCGGTGATGGTCGGCTCGACGTCGGCCGTGCCCTTCAGGTCGGTCCAGCGGATGGTGTCGCCCAGCTTGTGACCGGCCAGATCGACGATCAGGTCTTCGGGGATGTGGTCGGCGCGGACCTTCACCTCGACCGAGTGACGCACGACTTCCAGCGAGCCGCCCTGACGGAAGGCTTCGCACTGGTCCTGGTTGATGAAGTGGACCGGGATTTCGATCTTGATGGTCTGCTTCTCGTCGACCCGCATCAGGTCGAAGTGCAGCGGACGATCCGACACGGGGTCGAATTGGACGTCGCGGGCGATGACCGGCTGGGTCTCGTCGCCGTACTTCAGCGTCACCAGGTGACCGAGCAGCTTGCCGGTGTAGAGCGACTTGCGGAAGTCGCGCTCGTTCACCGAGATCGCCACCGGGGCCTTGTCGCCGCCGTACAGGACGCCCGGGACCATGCCCGCGCGACGCGCGGCGCGGGCGCCGCCGGTGCCGACGCCGTCACGGACATCAACGTTCAGAATGATCTCGGCCATCTGGCTCGCCTCAACAAACAGAAACGCCGCGCTGACGCAATCGCCCGCGCGACGGGGTCCTCGAACCCTCGAATTCAAGAGGGCGGGCTATTACACGCAGACGCCCGGTGACGCAACCGTCCGGGCGCACGGAACGCGCCGCGGGCTCAGCCGTCGCTGTTCAGGGTCGCCGTGGCCGAGGCCGAGGCGGCGGCCGCGCCGGCGGCGACCGCCCCGGCGGCGACGGGGGTCTGGACTACGGCAGGCTCGGAGCCGGCCACCTCGGTCGTCGGAGCGGCGATCGGCGCCGGCTTGATGTTCTGCGCCGTGCAGGTCGCCAGATCCCGCGCCACGTGCCGGCCGATGCAGAAGATGTCCTCGTAGCTGGGACGCGAGGCGGCCAGGCACTGGAACAGCATCAGCTTGGACATGTTGAGGCAGAACTCGCTGTTCTGCTCGACCGTGAGGGCTTCGGTATTGGCGCGGGCGTCCTCGCCCCCGGCGCCGAGCGCCGCGAGGGCCGCAAGCGCCAGCGAGCGCACCACCGCCGGCGTATAGGGCGGTCCCGATCGGGCTGGCGTCACGGTCAGGCCCGAGCCGCTGTTGGCGGCGGCGAACAGCCGGGCAGACTCATCGGCGGATGGCAGCATCTGAACCGCCGACAGCGCCTTGGCGCCCTGCAGGCGGGTGTCGCGGTCGGCGATATGGACCGTGGCCCAGCGCCGACGCGGGTCCGACCGGCCCTGAATGGTATAGGCGTCCTCCTCGACCGCGTCGGCGATGGCCAGCATCGTGGCGGAGTCCCGCCCGATGGCTTCGATGATCAGGCCGGCCGCGGCGTCGGCGCCGGGCAGGGTGGCGGCGTAGGCGGGATCGGCGATGATGCGGGCGACCATCTCCTGCCGGACGGTCGGATCGACGGCGTAGGTCCGCACGCCCTGGACGAACTCGGGCGACTGCAGGGCCAGGATCGAGCCATAGGCGATCATCCCCCGCGACAGCTGGGCCGGCTCGTACGATGCGCCCTTGCGGATCGCGGCCTGGATCGACTCGGCGGTCGGGAAGCCGGCCTCGATCGTGGCCGCGTCGCGCATGAAGGCGACATAGATGGACGCGGCCTGCGCCACGCCCTCGTTCAGGCTGACTGCGGGAGGCGGCGGCGGAGGCGGCGGCGCCGGTTCGGGTTCCGGCTCCGGAGTGGCGCAAGCCGCCAGAACGGCCATCGCGGCAATGGCGGCCAGCGACAGGCCGCGGCGAAAACGAGCCTCAAGCATACGAGATCCCCACCCTGGACACACGGCGCCACCTTCGGACACCGGACCTGGAAACCCTTATAACGCGGCCAAAGTGGTTCTCCGAGGGTTAATGCCAGCTTGGCTGGAGCGTGCGGCGATATGCGTCTCTAGTCCCCGGAAGGGCGTACGGGCTGGGTATTCAGCCGTTCCGTCAGCGACGGGGCCGGGCGTGGGGGCGCGGCGGGCGTCGGAACTGGCGAAATTGTGATCGGCCGCGCAGGGGCCGGCGGCGGGACCGGCCGGATGACGATGGGCTCGGCCGCCGGGGCCGGCGGGTCGGCGGGCCTGACGTCCGACACGGTGACGATCGGCGCTGGCATGGCCGCGCCGCGCGAGCAGGTGGCCAGATCGCGAACGATGTGGCGGCCGAGGCAGAACATGTCTTCGTAGTTGGGACGTGAGGCGGCCAGGCACTGGAAAAGGTTCAGCTTCGACATGGCGAGGCAGCCTTGGCTGACCCGGTCGAACTGGAGGGCGTCGGTATTGGCGCGGGCGTTCTCCCCGGCGTAGCCGAGGGCGGCGAGCGCCGCGAGCGCCAGAGCGTTGACGACAGCCGGGGGATAGGGCGGGTTGCGGGGCGCTCCGCTGACGGGCAGGGCGCCGCCGCCGCTGTGGGCGGCCGCAAACAGTCGCGAGGCCTCTTCGGCCGCCGGGCGGAATGTCTGGGCCGAGCGGGCCTTGGCGGCTTCCAGACGTCCTTCGCGATCGACGACCTCAGCCACGCCCCATGCCCGGCGGGGATCGTACCGCGCCTGAATGGCGTAGGCGTCGTTCTCGATGGAGTTCGCGGCGCGCCCCAGCGCGTTGATGTCGGCTGACAGCGTGGCCATGACGAGGCCCGCAGCGGCCTCCGCCCCCGGCAGCGTCGAGGCGTAGCCGGGGTCGGCCACGATGCGGGCCACGATCCGTTCCCGCGTCACCTGATCGTCGGCGAGCCCGCGCACGCCGGAGACGAACTCGGGCGACTGCAGGGCGAGGATCGAAGCATAGGCGACCAGGCCGCGCGAAATCTGCTCGGGATCGTAGGCCGCGCCGCGTCGTAGCGCCGCCTGAATCTGTTCGGGACTGGTGAAGCCGCCTTCGAGCGCGGCCATGTCCCGGCTGAACGCCATGTAGACAGCCGCCGCGTCGGCGACGCTCTGGTTCATCCGGATCGCCGGCGGCGTTCGCGCGGCGATCGCGGCGGCTTCCGCCGCGATCTGGGCGGCCTCGATCTCCGCCCGGGTGGGGGCGTCGGACGCGCAACCCGCCAGGATCCCGGCGGCGGCGAGGGCGGCGATGTAACGGCTGCGGCGCGTAAGGACCGGACGCATCAGGACTCCTCGGATTACCGGCGTCCAGCAACGCCCAATCTGAGGGCGCAAATGGGGCGGGCGCCGATAGGGTTCCGTTGAACCTTAGTCGAACAGCTTCGAGACGGATTCCTCGTTGGCGATGCGCCGGATGGCCTCGCCGATCAGCGGCGCCACCGAAACGCGGCGGATCTTCTTGCAGTCGACGACCTCGTGGGGCGACTCGATGGAGTCGGTGATGACCAGTTCCTTCAGGGGGCCGTCGGTGATCCGCTGCACGGCCGGACCCGAAAGAACGCCATGGCTGATATAGGCCGAGACCTCCGTGGCGCCCTTGTCCATCAGGGCCTGGGCGGCGTTCACCAGCGTACCGCCGGAATCGACGATGTCGTCGAACAGGATGCAGCGTCGGCCCTCGACGTCGCCGATGATGTTCATGACCTCGCTCTCGCCCGCCTTGGGGCGTCGTTTGTCGACGATGGCGAGGTCCGCATCCAGGCGCTTGGCGAGAGAACGCGCCCGGACGACGCCGCCGACGTCCGGAGACACGATCATCAGGTCGTCGCCCCGATGGTAATGTTCCTTGATGTCCTGGGCCAGCACGGGTGTAGCCAGCAGATTGTCGGTGGGAATGTCGAAGAAGCCCTGGATCTGGCCGGCGTGCAGATCCATCGTCAGGACGCGGTCGGCCCCGGCGCGGGTGATCAGGTTGGCTACCAGCTTGGCCGAGATCGGCGTCCGGCCACCAGTCTTCCGGTCCTGCCGGGCGTAGCCGAAATACGGCATTACCGCCGTGATCCGTCGTGCCGAGGCCCGCACCAGGGCGTCGGTGATGATCAGCAGCTCCATCAGGTTGTCGTTGGCCGGGTAGCTTGTCGACTGGATGACGAAAACATCCTCGCCGCGGACGTTCTCCTCGATGACGGCAAAGACCTCGTTGTCGGCGAATCGCTTCACGTCGGCCTTGGTCAGCGGCATGTCGAGGTGCGCCGCGATGGCCTGGGAGAGCGTCCGGTTGGAGTTGCCAGAGAGCAGCTTCATGTCCGGTCATCCTTTCGCCGTCATCGCCCGGCTCAGAATGCCGCCGTCGCGTTGGCGCGCTACATATCAGGGGACGGCTCAGCCACAAGCGCCGAGAGTTCTTTTTGGCCGACTTCTTCCCGCATTGGCGCGGGGTTGTTCGCTGGTGTAGAGATCGCGTCTCGTTTTCGGGGGCGCCGACGGGTCGATGCCCGCCGGCCCGTTATGTTGAGGTCGTCCTTGCCTGCTTCCAAGTTCCGCACCGGCCTGATCCTGTCGGCCGTGGCCGTGTCGGCCCTGACGATTTCGGCCTGCTCGGGCCGCGGCAACCGTCCGCGCCTTGCCTATGAGGAGCGTCCGGTCGAGGCGCTCTACAACACTGGCTATCAGCGCCTGCAGAGCCGGCGTTGGAGCGACGCGATCGATTATTTCCAGGAGGTCGAGCGCCAGCACCCCTATTCGGAGTGGTCGCGCCGCGCCATCCTGATGCAGATTTACGCCTACTATCGCGGCAACGACTACGCGGAGGCGATCGCGGCGGCGGACCGGTTCATCCAGCTGTTCCCGGGCAATCCCAGCGCGCCTTACGCCTTCTACATGAAGGCCTTGTGCAATTTCGAACAGATCACCGACGTGGGCCGCGACCAGGGTTACGCCCAGGCGGCGCTGGACGGCCTGCGCGACGTGGCCCGCCGTTATCCGGGGACCTCCTACGCCATCGACGCGACGGTCAAGATCGACATGGTCAACGATCAGCTCGCCGGCAAGGAGATGTCCATCGGCCGGTACTACCAGCGCGCCGGGCAGCCGCTGGCGGCCATGAACCGCTACAAGGCCGTGATCGACAACGAAGCCTACCAGCGCACCTCGCACACGCCGGAGGCCCTGTTCCGGCTGGTCGAGGTCAACCTGCAGCTCGGTCTCAAGGAAGAGGCTGTCCGCAACGGCTCGGTGCTTGGCCACAACTATCCGGGCAGCCCCTGGTACGCCGAGGCCTACGCCTTGCTCAGCGAGGAGGGTCAGCGTCCGGACGTGGCTCCGGAGGGACGGCGCGAAAGCTGGCTGCGGCGCATCATCCCGGGCTGACGTCCGATTCTGTCGCAAGGGGCGGCCATAACCGGCGTTCGCCGCTAGACTGACGAACCATGGCGAATCAGACCCGGACGACCGCGCCCATATGCTGACCGCCCTCTCCATCCGCGACATCGTGCTGGTGGACGCCCTCGACCTCGAGGTCGAGAGTGGCCTGACGGTGCTGACCGGCGAAACCGGAGCGGGCAAGTCGATCATTCTCGACGCCCTCGGCCTGGCGCTCGGCGCCCGCGCCGATGCCGGTCTGGTTCGCAACGGCGCGAAACAGGCGTCCGCCACCGCTGTCTTCACCGCCCCTGACGATCCGGCCCTGATCGCGATGATCACCGAGCGCGGCTTCGAAGTCGTCGCAGGCGAGGAACTGATCCTGCGCCGGACCCTGGCCGCCGACGGCCGCAGCCGGGCCTTCGTCAACGATCAGCCGGCCGGCGTCGCCGCCCTGCGCGAGATCGGTCAGGCCCTCGTTGAGGTCCACGGCCAGCACGAGACTGTCGGCCTGCTGGACTGGAAGACTCACCGCGCCCTGCTCGACAACTACGGCGGCCTGCAGCCGCAGCTTTCGGGCGTCGCCGCGGCCGCCGATCGGCTGAAGGCTGCCGAGCGCGCCGTGGCCGACCTGAAGACCGCCGCTGCCGACGCCGCCGCCCATCGCGAGGAACTGGAGCAGAACCTCGCCGACCTCGACGCCCTCGACCCGCGCGCCGACGAAGAGACGGAACTGGCGGGAGAGCGGGCCCTTCTGGGCGCGGCGGAAAAGGCCATCGCCGACCTTGCCGACGCCAGGGCGTCGCTTGGCGGGGACAAGCTGTCGCGCAACCTCGCCGCGGCCCTGCGCGCCGTCGAGCATGCGCGTCAGCGTGCCGGGCAGGCAGGCACCGACCCCGAGCATCCCCTTGTGCAGAAGCTCTCCGCCGCCGCGGAGGCCATCGACCGCACCCTCGTGGAGGCGGAGGAGGCCATCGCCTGCGTCGACGCGGCCGCCAACGCCTTCGACTTCGAGCCGGGCCGCCTCGACAAGACCGAGGAGCGGCTGTTCGCCCTGCGCGCCGCCGCCCGCAAGCTGAGCACCTCGGTCGAGATGCTGCCGGTCCTGCGCGGGCGTTTCCGCGAGCAGCTCCGGCTGATCGAGGATGGGGCGGAGGCCATCACCGCCGCGGAACGGGCCGCCTCCCTCGCCCGCGAAGCCTATGATGTCGCCGCCATGCTGTTGACCTCCGCCCGCGAAGCGGCCGCGGACCGGCTGACCTCGGCGGTCATGGGCGAGCTTGGGCCTCTGAAGCTGGACCGGGCTCGCTTCCGGGTCGCATTCGAGCCCGTGCCGGAGGGACGGCGAGGGGCCCTGGGGGTCGAGACGGTGCGCTTCGAGATCGCCACCAACGCCGGCGCCGACTTCGGCCCGCTCGACGCCATCGCTTCGGGCGGAGAGCTGGCCCGCTTCGCCCTGGCCATGAAGGCGGCGCTGGCCGGTCGGGAGGACCAGCGCCAGCCGGTGATGATCTTCGACGAGGTCGATCAGGGCGTCGGCGGAGCGGTGGCCGAGGCGGTCGGCACGCGTCTGCAGCGCCTCTCGCATGGCGCCCAGGTTCTCGTCGTGACCCACAGTCCTCAGGTCGCCGCACGCGGCCACGCCCACTGGAAGGTCCGCAAGGCCGATCACGCCGGGCAGACCACCACTACCGTTGACACTCTGGACGCCGCCGCCCGGCGGGAAGAGATCGCGCGGATGCTGTCCGGCGCCATGATCACCGACGAGGCCCGCGCGGCGGCCCGGGCCCTGATCGGCTAGACCGTCAGGCCCCCAGAATCCAGCCTTCTTCCTGTTCGACCCGGGCGATCAGCGCCTCGTCCGCGCCCTTCGGCGGGGCGAATGCCTTCGAGAGGTCGCCGGCCTCGTCCATTTTGGCCAGGGCTTCGGCGGTCGCGCGAACCTGGGCCTGGTCCTTGAACTCGCCCGGATTGGGCTTGCCGTCGAACATCGAGGGCCAGACCTCGACCACCAGGGCCGACAACGGCTCGACATCGGCCGGCTCAAGTGCGCGCCAGCCGGTCCCGAACGGCCACACCGCGCCGGACGGCCCGAGGCTCTCCAGCAGGCGGCGCACGGCCGGAATGCCCACGAGCGTCTGGCCGCCGACCGCGCCCGCGCCGTGCATCTGCCAGACGCTCTTGGGCTGCAGCCGGCCCTTGCGGACGGCGTCCTCGGTGGCGCGGAACTCTGGGATGTCCGCGCCGGCGCCCGCCGGAGGCTTGGTCGTGGTCAGCCAGCGCTGGGCCTGCTTGGCCGGCGCGCCCCACATCGGCCAGGCCTCGTCGGTCATCAACCGGTTGATCTTGGCCGCCACCTGGTAGCGGTTGTTGGTGTTGTCCGGCTTGTCGACCACGTTGGCGGCGATGAATTTCCACATCGCCTGCCACGGCGCGCCGCTCAGATTCAGCCGTTCCGCCGTGCCCGCCGGATAGCCGAAGTTGAAGTCGAACCCGACCAGCACCCGGTCGCCGCGCTTGCGGTGATCGGCCAGCAGGGTCGCGAGCAGCTTCTCGCCCTCGGCCCGCGTCGCGACGTTGTGCGTCTCGGTGTACAGGCGGAAGCGGACGTCGCGCTTGGCCACGCCGATCCAGACGGACTGGTCGCCCAGCTTCTTGCCCTCGGCGGCCGTCCAGTCGGCGATGATGTAGGCGTCGAACAGACGGGCCACGGGGGCGCTCCGGGTTACTCGGTCACAAAGGGATGGGGGCTTCTAGCGTTCCGGCGCCGGAGGCGGAAGGGCGATCTCCGCCCGCGCGGGTGTCAGCCCTTCAGCAGCGCCTCGAGGTGTGACAGCCAGCGGCGGCCCAGGCGCAGGGCCTCGCCCGGCGAACTGGTCTGCACCGGCAGGGTGGCGTCCCACAGGGCCAGTTCGAACTCCGGGTGGCGCGCGTCGCCGAACATCAACCGCAGCACCACCTGCTCTGCATCAGGGGCGAGTATGTCGAGCGACTTGCGGGTTTCGCCGCGCCGGACGCGGGCGACGACATGTCCATCGACGATGATCTCGCCGCCGTCGATCTCCTCGAAGGCGTAGACCAGCCCGGCGGCCCCGCGATTCCACAGCACCGCCACCTGGGCGCCGTCGAAATCGAGTCCGGCGGCGCGCCCTTCCGCGGGCGACAGGGCTTCGGCCTCTGGGGTTGCGCCCAGCGACCGCAGCAGGGCCCGGCGCATACGGCGCACCGGCTCCATCCACCAAGCCAGCACGAGGGCGGCGGTGGTCAGCGCCGCCGCCGCCAGCGCCACGAGCAGGATGACCCGGAGCGCCTCGGCCATGCCTAGTCTTCCAGTTCGATCACGACCGGGACGTGGTCTGAGGGCTTGTCCATGTCGCGGGCGTCTCGATGGGTCTCGATCGACCGGAAGCGGTCGGCCGCCTGCGGCGACAGCAGGTGGAAGTCGATGCGGATGCCATGGTCGCGCTGCCACGCGCCGGCCTGATAGTCCCAGAAGGTGTAGGTCCCGGGCGGCTGACCGCCCAGGTCGCCGGCGTCGGCCAGGCCGAGATGGCGTAGCGCCCGGAAGGCGGCCCGGCTCTCGGGCTGGAACAGGGCGTCCCCGGTCCATGCGGCCGGGTTCCTCGCATCTTCGGGCGTGGGAATGACGTTATAGTCCCCGCACAGGGTGAACGGCTCCTCAAGCGCCAGCAGGTCCCGCGCGTGGGCGTGCAGCCGCTCGAGCCAGGCCAGTTTGTAGGCGAATTTCTCGGTTCCGAGCGGATTGCCGTTGGGCAGATAGATGCAGCCGACCCGCACGGGACGCGCCGCCTCCACCACGGCCTCAATATAGCGGGACTGTTCCGCGTCCGCCTCGTAGCCGGAGCCGTCCACGCCCGGCAGGCCCCGCCGAACGTCCGACAGCGGATGCTTCGAGAGGATGGCGACCCCGTTGTAGCTCTTCTGCCCGTGCGTCTCGACGTTATAGCCCAGGCTCTCGAAGGCCTCGCGGGGGAATTTCTCGTCGACGCATTTGATTTCCTGCAGGCAGGCCACGTCCGGCATGGCCGCCTCCAGCCATGCCAGCACTGTGGGCAGGCGGGCATTGACCGAGTTCACGTTCCAGGTGGCGATGCGCATCGTGCATGATTACGGCGCGTCGGGGGCCTCTGTGAAGCGCCGATCGCCCAAACGAAAACGCCCCGGGAATGTCCCGGGGCGTCGCTCGTTCGATGAAAGAGCCGGCGCTACTGCTCGGTCGCCGCCGCTGCCGGGGCCGCGGTGGTCAGGGTGCAGCCGCCCGCGATGTGGGCCGCGGTCGCGCAGGCGTGGACGCGCTGGGCGGTGAAGGTCTCGCCGATGCGGGCGAAATAGCCGTCGCCGGCTCCGCATTTCACTTCGTAGACCTGCAGGCCTTGGGCATCGATGCCCACCTTGCGGGCCTGCTGAACATCGCAGGTCGCGGCTTCGGTGCCGGCGAGGACGGCTTTCCAGGCCTTCAGGTTTTCCTCGGGCGTCGTGTAACGGCAGGCGGCGTTGTCGAGCGTCCGCGCCCAGCACGGGTTCTTGACCCATCCGGTGGGCGCTTGTTCGATCTGGTAGCCGTCGGCATCCGTGCAGCCCACCTCATAGACGAGGCGGCCTTCGAGGCGGCCGATCGCGGCGCCCCGGTCAACCGTGCAATCGATGCCGGCCTCGCGCGCATAGGCGGCGATGATCGGCACAATGTTCTGGTTGGCCGGCAGGGTGCACTGCTGGCCGACGTCGGCGGCCGGATCGCGCAGGCGGTTGGTTTCAGCCTGTCCCGCCAGTTCCAGGCAGTTGAAGGTCTGCGGCGGAGTGGACCCGACGGCCAGATAGCCCGGCCCGCTGGCGCAGGTGGCCTCATAGGTCGTGTGCTGCTCGGCGGTCACGCCGAGGACGGCGGCCTCGCTGACCTGGCAATTGACGCCAGCGGCCGTCAGGAGAGCCTGGGCCGCGGCCTTGTTCTCTTCGGGCGTCGGGGCGGCGGGACGTTCCTGCTCCTGCTCCCTGCGGTCCCGCCGGCTGTTGCGGCTGCGATCGCCGCCGATGCGGCCGGGCAGAACACGTTCGCCGCGGATCGCGCCGCTCGCGCGGTCTGACTCGGTGCGACCCCCATCGGACGGGGTCTCCTGGGCCATCACGGGCTGGGTCGAAAGCAGCGCCAGCGCCATCGCGCCGCCGATCAGCGCGAGCAACTTCTTGTGGAACACGGGAAAACTCCGGGAAGGGAAATCGTCGATGGGATTCCTTGGCGGCCGCTTGTGGCGGGGTCAAGGCGACAGTCGCCAACGCGCCCTGGATATGCATTCGGCGGGATCAGGCCCAGGCGTCGATCACGAATGGATGAAGGCGTCGAGGCTCACGAAAAGCGCCCCGGGACTTGGGTCCCGGGGCGCTCCGCCTGGTTTCGAAGCGGAAACCCTATCCGCGATTTTCAGAGAAGCGGCAGGTTTCGCCTGCCGAGACGATCACCTGACAGGTCTGCAGCCTCCAGCCGTCGCTGGCCCGTTCCAGCCAATAGCCATCAGCGTCGGCACACCCGACCTCGTAGATGAGATTGCCGTCCACACTCCGGCCGACGGCCGCCGCCTGGTCGATCTCGCAGGTCACGCCGGACTGGCGGGCCCAGCCGCCGATCACGGCGAGGCTGTTCTGGTTGGCGGGCAGTTCGCACTGCGGCCCGCCGGCCACGGCGGCGAGTTCGAAGCAGGTGTAGGCTTGGGTCGG
>NZ_DASPLR010000059.1:0-1871 GCF_035627475.1 Brevundimonas sp.
GCTCGCTCTGGGGCGCTGATGTCCACGCCCAAACCCGTTCCGTGATCGGCACCGGCCGCCTCAATGGCCTGACGGCCCATCAGGCCATCTCACGCGCGCTCGCCGGTCAGCCGATCCTCGCCAGCTGACCAGCCCCGTGAGATGCTATGGGGCTGGCGGCGCGAAGACGGCACCATCAACGCTCGACATCCCCGGAGAGATGGAGAGCCCGATGCACAAGCCTGACGATCTGAGCAAGTCGCTCGTCGCCTTCGAGCAGGACGCCACCCTCGTCGCGGTCATCGAGATGAGCCTGTCGACTTGGCTGGTCGCCGGCATCGTCCCGGGCGTGGACCGGCACCCGCTGAAGAAACTCGATCCGGACCCCGAGGCGCTGCTCAGGCTCCTGCACCGCTGGCGCGACGAGGCGGTGAAGACGGGGCACGCCGTCTCCCGGGTTACCGTCGCCTTCGAGGCCGGCCGCGACGGCTTCTGGCTTGCCCGCTGGCTGCGCGTCCGCGGGCTCGAGGCGCACGTCATCCACCCCGCCAGCGTTGCCGTCTCGCGCGAGCACCGCCGCGCCAAGACCGACCGCCTCGACACCGAGCTGCTCAAGCGTGCCTTCCTGGGCTGGCTGCGCGGCGAGCGCGACCACTGCAAGATGGCCGCCATTCCTACCCTGGAGCAGGAGGACGGCAAGCGGCCAAGCCGGGAGCGCGAGGCCCTGGTCGGGGAGCGCACGCGGATTGTCAACCGCATGAAGGCAAGCCTGGTCCGCTTGGGCGTGCGCGACTTCAACCCGACGCTCAAGAAGGCACCGGAGCGGCTGGAGACGGTCCAGACTCCCGAAGGGGAACCGATCCCGCCCAACGCCTTGGCTGAACTGCGCCGCGACATGGCCCGCTTGGCCTTGATCCGAGAGCAGATCGAGGCCGTCGAGCGGGCGCGCCTGGAGCAGCTGGAGCGGGGACCGGCGACCGGCTCCCACGCCATGGTGCGCCTGCTGGCCCAAGTCGTCGGTGTCGGGATCGAGACCGCCGACATGCTCGTCCACGAAGTGCTCTCGCGCGATCTCCGGGACCGCCGTGCGGTGGCACGCTACGCCGGCCTGACCGGTTCGCCCGACGAGAGCGGCGCCAAACGTCGGGACAAGGGGCTCGCCCGCTCGGGCAACGCCCGGGTCCGCCGCGGCATGATCCAACTGGCTTGGCGCTTCCTCATCTTCCAGAAGGACAGTGCCCTGGCGCGCTGGTACCGCCAGCGCACCGAGACCGCGCGCGGCGTCCGCAAGACGATGGTCGTGGCGCTCGCCCGGAAGCTGCTCGTCGCTCTGTGGCGGTTCGTGACCACGGGCGCGGTGCCCGAAGGCGTGATCCTGCGCCCGACCATGTGACCGCCCTCGACGGAAGCATAGAGAGATCTGGCACCTATTCGCCCAGCCGCGACCGGGTGCCGCCGACGATCCGAGGTGGCGGGGTCCCGCGTAACTGCATGGCCTGCAAGCCGACCGTGAGAATGGGTCCGCCGCCCCGGAGCCTCGCCGCCGATGCGCATGGCTGCATCATGGTTCGGGTCCTCTCGACCCACCGGATACAAGGACGCGGCGCGACGGTTCGCGCCCGATGGCGGGCTCCCCTCGGAACGAAGGCAAAAGACCGCTCGCCGCGGGGCAGCCCCGAAAGCGAGGCTTTCGGGGCGAACGCAGCGTGTTCCGGCCGGCGTCCGCCTCAAGGGCGCGCCGCACCACTCGGCGCCGCAGGCGCCGACCGTGCGCGCCCTTGACCCGGACGCCGCCCTGCGCAGCGGCCACGGTACATTTGAATGGTAGAACTGGAGGGAGGAGACGGAGATGACCGGCTTGACAGCACCAAAAACCCCATACAAGTAGTTAC
>NZ_DASPLR010000060.1:0-72218 GCF_035627475.1 Brevundimonas sp.
TCAGGAAGATCTGACCCTTGAAGGCGACTCGCCTGGCTACTCGATCAACATCTACGTCAATGACTTCAGTTGGGGCGATTTCGGGATCGGCTAGCGGCCCCGCGCCTCCAGGCCGCCAAGGCGGACAGCCGCTTCCCACCCATGGCGGCCCTTCCCAAGGGCCGCCTCCGGCCAGCGGCGGCTCATGTGCCCGTGGAGCGTTTTGACCTTGACGGGAACCAAACGAGAACATAGAACATTACCGGAACACGCGAGGGAGAAGCCGTCATGGCGCGTTGGGTTCGGGATGCATTGTCGCTGGCGTCGTGCGGCGGTTTCGTCTGGGTGATGTGGCAGGCGGCCCTGCTGACCACGGCGGCCTGATGGGGCAGGGGGCGCAGGTCCTGTTGAACAGCGCCGCGCTCCGGACCGCCGATGTAGACTCTGCCGACTCCGCCCCACCGAATTCCGGCGCCGACTCTGCCGACTCCGCCACACCGTTTTTTCGTTTCACCCGGGCTAATCCACAGCCGGTCCCCCGTCCCGCCGTCGTCCCGGCCGCTTTCCAGTGTCGCGGTCGCCCGCGATGTGAGACTCGGTCCACAACAGGCGCGCCGACGACGAAGGACCGGGTTTGACCGACACGCTGAACAGCCAGGGCTTCATCCACCTCCGCGTCCGCTCGGCCTATTCGCTGCTGGAAGGGGCCATCAAGGCGGGCAAGGTTCCCCGCCTGGCCGCCGACGCCGGCATGCCCGCCGTCGGGGTCGCAGACCGCGCCAACCTGTTCGGGGCGCTCGAGTTCAGCCAGGCCTCGAAGGACGCCGGCGTCCAGCCGCTGATCGCCTGCGCCCTGCCGGTCACCGGCATCGGCGGCAAGATCAATGAACGCTGGGCCAAGGTCCCCACCGTCGTCCTGCTGGTCCAGAACGAGGCCGGCTGGCTCAATCTCTCGGCCCTGTCGTCCTCGGCCTTCCTCGACGCCGGGGCCATGGACGAACCCAGTGTGCCCTGGGACAAGGTCGTCTCCCGTTCCGAGGGCCTGATCCTGCTCTCCGGCGGCCCGGACGGGCCCATCGATCCGTTGTTCGTCCAGGGCAAGCCCGCCGAGGCCGCCGCCGCCCTCGCGGCCATGCAGCAGGCCTTCGGCGACCGTTTCTACGTCGAGCTCCAGCGCCACGGCCTCGCCTCCGAACAGCAGGCCGGGCGCGGTCTCGTCGAATGGGCCTACAAGAACGACGTCCCGCTCGTCGCCACCAACGACGTCCACTACGCCAAGGCCGCCCAGGCCCGGTCCCACGACGCCCTGCTGTGCATCGCCGACGGCGCCTTCACCGGTCAGGAGGACCGCCGCCGTATCACTGGCGAGCACTGGTTCAAGACCGCCGCCGCCATGCGCGAGCTGTTCGCCGACCTGCCCGAGGCCTGCGACTCCACCCTCGACATCGCCCGCCGCTGCGCCTTCATCGCCCCGACCCGCGCCCCCATCCTGCCGCGCTTCGACACCGGCGCCGGCCGCTCCGAGCCCGACGAGCTCATGCACCAGGCCCGCGAGGGGCTGAAGGAACGGCTCAGGCAGGTCACGCCCGCCGCCCCCGAAGAGGATTACTGGAGCCGCCTCGAATGGGAGGTGGGCATCATCCAGCAGATGGGGTTCCCCGGCTATTTCCTGATCGTGTCGGACTTCATCAAATGGGCCAAGAACCACGGCATCCCGGTGGGCCCGGGGCGCGGCTCCGGGGCCGGCTCGCTGGTCGCCTGGGCCCTGACCATCACCGACCTCGATCCGCTGCGCTTCGGCCTGCTGTTCGAACGCTTCCTCAATCCCGAGCGGGTCTCCATGCCCGACTTCGACATCGACTTCTGCCAGGAGCGGCGGGAGGAGGTGATCGACTACGTCCAGGACCGCTACGGCAAGGACCGGGTGGCCCAGATCATCACCTTCGGCACCCTGCAGGCCCGCGCCGTGCTGCGCGACGTCGGCCGGGTGCTGCAGATGCCGCTCGGCCAGGTCGACCGTCTCGCCAAGATGGTGCCGGCCAACCCCGCCAACCCGGTGACCCTGGCCCAGGCCATCGACCTCGAGCCACGCCTCAGGGAGGCGCGGGACAGCGACGCCAACGTCGCCGCCCTGCTCGAGACCGCGCTTGAGCTTGAGGGCCTGTACCGCAACGCCTCCACCCACGCCGCCGGCATCGTCATCGGCGACCGTCCGCTGATCGAGCTGGCGCCCCTGTACCAGGACCCGCGCTCGACCATCCCGGCCAGCCAGTTCAACATGAAATGGGTCGAGGCCGCCGGCCTGGTGAAGTTCGACTTCCTCGGCCTCAAGACCCTGACCGTGCTCGACCGCGCGCGCCAGTATCTGGAGCGGCGCGGCGCCGCCCCCGACTGGAACGGCCTGCCGCTCGACGACCCGAAGACCTATGAGCTGATGGCCTCGGGCCAGACTGTCGGGGTGTTCCAGCTGGAATCCCAGGGCATGCGCGACACCCTGCGCAAGATGCGCTGCGGCTCGATCGAGGAGATCACCGCCCTGATCTCCCTCTACCGGCCCGGGCCGATGGAGATGATCGACACCTACATCGACCGCAAATTCGGCCGCCAGGAAGTCGACTACCTCCACCCCTCCCTCAAGGAGGTCCTGACCGAGACCTACGGCGTCATCATCTACCAGGAGCAGGTGATGAAGATCGCCCAGATCCTGGCGGGCTACTCCCTCGGCGAGGCCGACCTTCTTCGCCGCGCCATGGGCAAGAAGAAGAAGGAGGAGATGGATTTCCAGCGGGCGCGCTTCATCAAGGGCGCTTCCGAAAAGGGGGTGCCGGAAGAGCAGTCCGGCGGCATCTTCGATCTGGTCGCCAAATTCGCCGGTTACGGCTTCAACAAGTCGCACGCCGCCGCCTATGCGCTGATCTCCTTCCAGACCGGCTGGCTGAAGGCGACCCATCCGGTCGAATTCATGGCTGCGTCCATGAGTCTCGATCTCAGCAACACCGACAAGCTGGCTGTTTTCTATCAGGATTGCCGTCGCTTCGAGGTGCCGGTGAAGGCCCCGGACGTGAACCGCTCCTCCGCCGACTTCGACGTGGCCTGGGAGGAGGGCGCCGACGGCGAAAAGACCGGTTCGGTGCTCTACGCCCTCGGCGCCATCCGCAACGTCGGCCTCGAGGCGATGAAGCATCTGGTGGAGGTGCGCGAGACCGGCGGCCGCTTCACCGACATCTTCGACTTCCTCGAGCGCGTGGACCCGAAATTCGTCAACAAGCGCGCGCTCGAGAACCTCGCCCGCGCCGGCGCCTTCGACTGTTTCCACACCAACCGCCGCCAGCTGGTCGAACAGGCCGACACCCTGATGGCCTATTGCCAGAGCGTCGCCGCCGAGCGCGCCTCGTCGCAGGTCAGCCTGTTCGGCGGCGATCAGGCCGGGGCGGGGCGCCCGCGCCTGCGGCCGGTCGAGCCGTGGGTCGGTCCCGAGAAGCTGGATCAGGAGCTGGCCGCCGTCGGCTTCTACCTGTCCGGCCACCCGCTGGAGGACATGGCCCCGGCCCTGAAGCGCAAGCGCGTCACCTTCGTCGCCGAGGCCACGGCCCTGGCCGAGAGCGGCCACGAGGCCTTCCTGATGGCCGGCGTCGTCCGCCGCCGCCAGGAGCGGGCCAGCGCGAAGACCGGCGAGAAATTCGCCTTCGTCACCTTCTCCGACCCGACGGGCGAGTTCGAATGCCTGTTCCCGCCCGAACAGCTGCGCAAATGCCGCGAGGTGCTTGAGGTCGGGGCCTCCATCATGGTCCGCGTCCGCGCCAAGTCCTCGGACGGCGAGGTTCGCTTCTTCGGCGACGACGCCAGCCGGCTCGACGCCCTGATCGACGACGGCCAGATGGGTCTGCGCATCCACGTCTCGTCGAAGGCCGCCGATCCCGCCGCGCTCAAGGCCCGTCTCGACCGCGCCCGGGCCGAGGGCAAGGGCGGAGAGGTGTCGCTGGTCGCCTCCCTCGACGGCCGCCGCGAGGTCGAGCTCAAGCTGCCCGGCCGCTATCGGCTGGACGGCGCCCTGCGCGGCGCGTTGAAATCGGCGCCGGGGGTGGTGCTGCTGGAGGATGCGTGATGGCTGAACTGAAAACCCACACCGGGTCCTGCGCCTGCGGGGCCGTCGCCTATGAGGTCGAGACCGATCTCGAGGGCCTGATCGAGTGCAACTGCTCGCACTGCTACCGCAAGGGTTTCGTCCTCGCCTTCGTTTCGCCCGACGCCTTCCGGGTGACGCGGGACGGGCCCCAGACCGCCTACACCTTCAACACCCACAAGATTCGCCATCAGTTCTGCGACACCTGCGGCGTCCAGTCCTTCGCCCACGGCGAAACCGCCGACGGCTCCCGGATGGTCGCGGTCAACATCCGCACCCTGACCGATATCGAGCCGTGGAGCTGGACCGCCCAGCGCGTCGACGGGAGGAGCTTCTAGGCCGCATCGGTCACCGCATAGACCATGATCCCCGTGGCTATGGCCAGGTTCAGGCTGTCGGCCCGGCCCCGCATCGGGATCTTGACGTTGACGTCGCATGCGGCGGCCAGGGCGTCCGTCAGCCCGGCCTGCTCGTTGCCCATCAGGATCAGGGCCGGCCGCTGGATATCGGCTTCCCGATAGCCGACCGAGGCGTCCAGCCGGGTGCCGATGACGCTGCCCGGCCAGCCCTGCCGCCAGGCCAGGAATTCCGCCGCCGTCGCCCGCGCTATGGCCACCGCGAAGACCGATCCCATGGTCGCCCTGACCGCCTCGACCGAATAGGGATCCACGCAATCCCCGATCAGCACCACCCCGCCGCAGCCCGCCGCGTCCGCTGTCCGGATGATGGTCCCCAGATTGCCCGGGTCCCGGACCTGCTCCAGCGCCACCCAGCAGGGGGCCCCTTCCGCCACGATCGCCGACAGCGGCGTATAGACCTGCTCGAACACCCCCAGCACCGTCTGCGGATTGTCGCGCCGGCTGATCTTTTCGAGGATGGCGTGGGTCACGACGACCACCTCGCCGCCGGTCGCCCGCGTCGCCTCCCGCGCCCGCTCCAGCAGCGGATGCGGCCGCGCGTCCTCGCCGACCAGCAGCAGTTTCGGCGCCCGCCCCTGATCCAGCGCCTCGCCGATGAACTTGAGGCCTTCCGCCAGGAACCGCCCCGTGGCTTCCCGCTCCTTGCGCATGTGCAGGGCCCGCACGGCCTTGACCGTGTCGTTCGTCAGCGAGGTGATCAGCCGGTCCGTCACGCCGACCACCGCGCGAAGAAGCTCAGCCCGATGGCCCGCCCGTCCGGTCCGTCCTCGGCCAGCGCCAGCTCGCCCCAGTCGATCACGCCGCCCCGGTCGTGCGTCGCCTCGGCCATAAGATGCGCCAGCGACAGCCCCGAGATCCGCGCCGCATAGGCGTTGAGCAGGAGGAAGGAGGCGTCGTCCGACAGCAGGGCCGCGCAGTCCTTCAGCAGGCCCGGCAGGTCCTCGAACAGACGCCAGACCTCGCCCGTCGGTCCCCGCCCGTATTTCGGCGGATCGAGAATGATCCCGTCGTATTTCGACCCCCGCCGCACCTCCCGGGCCGCATACTTTCGGGCGTCCTCGACGATCCAGCGCACCGGCCGGTCGGCCAGTCCCGACAGTTCCGCATTCTCCCGCGCCCAGGCCACCGACTTCTTCGAGGCGTCGACATGGGTCACTTCGGCCCCGGCCGCGGCGCAGGCCAGGCTGGCCACGCCCGTGTAGCCGAACAGGTTCAGGATGCGGGGCTTGCGCAGCCGACGCACCCGCCCGTCCAGCCAGTACCAGTTCGCCGCCTGCTCGGGGAAGAAGGCCAGATGCCGGAACGGCGTGAACCGGCTGGTGAAGCGCACGTCCCGCCAGGCCAGCGGAAAGGTGTCGATCGGCTTTCCGGCGAAGCGCCAGCGTCCGCTCTCGTCCTCGTCGGTCGGGTCGAACACCGCGTCGGCGGCGTCGAAGGCCGCAGCATCACGCGGCGACCAGAAGCACTGCGGCTCGGGTCGCACGACCGTGTACGGTCCGTACCGCTCAAGCTTGCGGCCCTGCCCGCTGTCCAGCAGGGCGTAGTCGGCCCAGGCGCGGGTGACGAGGGTTTCAGGCGACGGGTTGAGGCGCGGCGGCATGAGCCGCTGATAGGCGGTTCGGCGCCGTCTCGTCCAGCATGGCGTAGGCCGCGGCCGGGAGGTCGGCTTCGCAGGGCGGGGCGTCGCGCCGGTGCCGGGTCTTGTCCCAGGCGAACGGTTCGCGCAGCAGCCGCCAGCCGGCATGGAAGGCCGCCAGGCTCTGCAGCGCCCAGTAGGCGGGCGCAGCGATCATGTCGAACGGACCATAGGGCACGCCCGCGCGCCGCGTCCCAATGGCGCAGGACAGCCACGCCGACGCCGCTCCGAGGACCAGTACGCTCAGCGCCAGCAGGGGCGTCTCCGGCGACACGCCTGCCAGGGTGGCGACCAGCACGGTGGCGGCGACCCAGGCGAGCGACGGGCCGTTCAGCGCCGCCGATCCGAGGCAGGCGCCGATGGTCATGGTCAACGCGAACCCTCCGCGCCCGCCGAGCCGCCACGGCCGCCGTGTGTGTACGCCCCAGGTCTGCATATAGCCCTTCAGCCACCGGGTTCTCTGCGGCAGCCAGTCGGCGAGGCCGCCCGGCGGCGTCTCCCAGGTCGGCCGGCTCGTCACGCCCAGCCGCCAGCCGTGCGTCCACAGCCGGAATCCCAGATCGGCGTCCTCGGTGACGTTGAACGCATCCCAGCCGCCTACCGCCCGCAGCACCTCGACGCGGAAATGATTGCTGGTCCCGCCGAGCGGAAACGGCAGGCCCAGCCGCGACATGCCGGGCAGGGCGGTCTCGAACAGGCTGGCGTATTCGGCGGCGAACTGCCGGTCGAGGAAGGGCGAGGCGTCGCGCCCGCCGCGCCCCCCGCGGATGCGCAGGGGGGCCTGCAGGCACGCCAGTCGGCCGGCTGCTCCGGCGGCGAAGCGCGCCGCCGCCTCGCGCAGCTGCAACGGGTCCGGTTCGTCCTCGGCGTCATAGACCGTCAGCAGTTCGCCCGTGACGTGGGGCAGGGCGCAGTTGAGGGCCCGCGGCTTGGTCCGGGGCGCACCCGGCGGCGCCACGAACACCTCCAGCCAGTCCGGCCGCCGCGCCGCCATCGCGGCCGCGATGGTCGGACCGTCATGCGCCTCGAGGATCAGCATCCCCTGCAGCCGGTCGGGAGGATAGTCGATGCGCGCCAGCCGTTCGACGAGTTGGCTCATCACCTCTGTCTCGTCATGGAGGGCGACCAGGATGGTGTAGCGCGGCAGGTCGCCGACAGCAGGCGAGGGCGACGCGGGCGGTCGGGCGCTCATGATCACCAACAGCACCCGCCAGGCAGAGATGATCAGGAAGGCTGCGGCGGCGCCCGCGATGACCAGCGCCGCGACCGCCTCGGGCCGCCGCCACAGCAAGGCGCCGATGCCCGCGGCGGTGAAGATGGAGGCGGTCCACTGGAAGGCGGAAAGGCCGCGCCAGGCTGCGCTGCTCGCCCGCGGCGGCCCAAAGGACGCCGCCTTGCGTCCGCGATCGAGGCGATCGCTGATCCCCGCCCTTCCCATCCCGCACGGTTAACGCGCCGATTCGCGGGCGGCAAGCGGTTGGCGCGGCGCCGGGAATGCCGCTATTCAAGCGGTGGAGTTCGGAGTTTCACCCCACGTGACCGCCCCCGCCGTCCTGAATCCGCGATCGCAGCGCAAGCCGAAGGGCGAGGGCCACGCCCGCCGCGCCGAGATTCTGGCGGCCGCCGAACGCATCTTCGTCGAGCATGGATACGAGGGCGCGACGATCCGCAAGATCGCCGACGAGGTCGGCCTGTCCTCAACCGCCCTCTACATGCATTTCGCCGAAAAGGGCGAAATCCTCCACGAGATCTGCCGCCAGGCCTTTGCCGCCCTGATGGCCGCCAACGACGACATCCTGGCCGAGCCCGGCGATCCGGAAGCGCGGCTGCGGCGGATGCTCCGGGCCTATATCGACTTCGGCTTCGCCAACCCGAACGCCTATCGCCTGGCCTACATGACCCGTCCGGTGGAACTGCGCGAGGGCGCCCAGTCGGCGGCGCGGGAGCTGGGGCACGAGCTGTTCCGGTCGTTCGAGCAGGTGGTCGAGGCCGCGGCCGCGGCCGGTCGGCTGAGAGGCGACGCAGCGGTGACGGCCCAGGCCCTGTGGGCCGGCGCCCATGGCGTCGTGTCGCTGATGATCACCAAACCCTATTTCGAATGGGTCACGCCCGATGCGCTGGTGGACACGCTGCTGGACGGGTTGTTCACGGGCCTTCTGAAACCGTGAGCATCCAGGCGAGGGGGTTCGCGGTCGCGGGTCTGGCCATCCTCCTGAGCACGGCCGGCGGGCCGGCGATGGCGGCGGAGACGCGGCCGCTGCGGGTGATGTCCCTGGACCAGTGCGGCGATCAGTACGCGCTCGCCCTGGCGCCGCAGGCCGAACTGGCCCTGTCGCCCCGCGCCGATGACCCTGACTCCTGGTTGCGGGAGGCCGCCGCTGGCCGCCGGCGGGTGCGCCCGACGCTGGAGGCCGCCATCGCCTTCAGGCCTGACGTCGTGGTGCGCTACTGGGGCGGGGACGCCCGGTTGCTGGCCCGGCTCGAGGCATCCGGCGTCCGGGTCGTCACCATAGAGGACGCCACCGGCTTCGAGGCCGTGCGCGGAAACATCCGCACGGTCTCCGCCGCCCTCGATGCAAGGCCGGGCGGCGAGGCCTTGATCGCCCGCATGGACGCCCGGCTCCGCGAGGCCGCGCCCCGGACCCGCGAATCCGGAGCCGGTGCGCCGAAAAGATCCGCCCTCTATCTGACAGCCGGAGGGTTCACCGCGGGGCGCGGCACCCTGGTCGACGCCATCCTCCGCGCCGCCGGGCTGATCAACGCCGCCCCCATGCCGGGATTCGCCCCGGTGAGCGTCGAGCGAATCGCGCTTTCGCCGCCCGCCTGGTTCGTACTCGGCTTTTTCGACCAGCCGCGCGGCGACTGGCGCGGTCCGGGGCGCCACCCGGTCGTGCGCACGGCGGCCAGGGACCGCATCGCGGCCCGGTTGCCGGCCGCCGCCCTGACCTGCCCCGCGTGGTTCGCCGCCGACGCGGCGGCGATGCTGAAGGCCTCCGCGTGACCCGCGGACCGGGGCAGCTGACTATCCTCCTCTCCGTCGCGATCGTGGTCGCAGCGGCCCTGGCCGTGCTGTTCGGCGAAAGCGCCTTCGACGCGGCCCAACTCGGGCAGGCGTTCACCGATGCGTCATCCGGTCCGGCCGAGGTGCTGTGGGCGGTGCGCGCGCCCCGCGCCGCCACGGCGCTGATGGTCGGGGCGGCGCTCGGCCTGTCCGGCGCGGTCATGCAGGGCCTGCTGAGGAATCCGCTGGCCGATCCCGGCGTGCTCGGCGTCTCGGCAGTGGCCGCGTTTGGCGCGGCCGTGGCCATCGTACTCGGCTGGGCCGCCCTCCCCGGAGCGGTCGAGACGGCGGCCCTGCTCGGAGCCGGCATGGCCGGCGGGCTGCTGGTGCTGTTCTCCGCCCGGGTGCGCTCGCCCGAGGCCCTGATCCTGTTTGGCGTGGCCGTGTCCAGCTTCGCCGGGGCGGCCACGGCCCTGATCTTCAACCTGTCCCCGTCGCCGATCGCTCTCGCCGAGGTGATGAGCTGGCTGCTCGGCTCGGTGCAGAACCGCAGCTGGGTCGACGTCGCCTGGGTCGCCCCGGCCGTGCTCGCCTCAGCCGTGCTGGCGGCCTTCGCGGCGCCCGGTCTGCGCATGCTCAGCCTCGGCGAGGAGACGGCGCGGACGTCAGGCCTGCCCATGGCCCGGCTGCGTCTGCTGGCCTTGCTGGCGGCTGCTCTGGGCACCGGGGCGGCCGTCGCCGTGGCGGGCGTGATCGGCTTCGTCGGCCTGGCCGCGCCTCATCTGGTGCGGACGGCGGTGCGAGGCGACCCGGCCCGGCTGCTGCTGCCGTCGGCCCTGGCCGGGGGCTTGATGCTGGTCGTAGCCGACCTGCTCGCGCGGATGACGCCGACCGACCAGGAGCTGAAGCTGGGCGTGTTCACCGCCCTCGTCGGCGCGCCGCTCTTCGCCCTGATCGCCTGGCGAGCCGCGCGGGAGTGGCGGCTGTGAACGCCTTCCTGGCCATGTGGGACGCAGAGGCCCGGTTGGGCGGACGCCCGGTTCTGGACGGAGCCGACCTGCTGGTGGAGCCGGGCGAGCTTGTCGCGCTCGTCGGCCCGAATGGGGCGGGCAAGTCCAGCCTGATTCGGGCTTTCGCCGGCCTCCTTCCGCTGACAGGCGGGGTCGCCCGCCTGTCAGGTGACGACGTCTCCATCGTCTCGCCTCGCGCCCGGGCCGAACGGGCGGCCTATCTGCCGCAGGAGCGGCGCATCGCCTGGAACCTCCCGGCAGTCGAGGTCGCGGCGCTGGGCGCGCCCTTTCTGGCGCCGGATGAGGCGCTGCAGCGAGCCCGGCGGGCGCTGGATGAGGTCGAGGCGGGGCATCTGGTCGACCGGGGGGTGGCCGAGATGTCCGGCGGGGAGCGGGCGCGGGTCTTGCTCGCCCGGGCGCTGGCCACCGAGGCCCAGGCCCTGCTGGTCGACGAGCCCATCGCCGGCCTGGACCCCGAGGCCCAGCTGATGGTGCTGGAGCGGCTCAGGGCCCGCGCCCGCGCCGGGCAGGCTGTGCTCGTCAGCCTGCATGACCTGCCGTTGGCCGCCCGGTTCGCCGACCGCGTCGCGGTCATGCATCAGGGCCGTGTGGTGGCCGATGCCTCTCCACTGCAAGCCCTGACCCCCGACGTCATGGAACAGGTCTTCGGCCTGAACGCCCGCTGGGTCGAAGGTCCGGACGGACCGCTGCTGTCAGCCGGGCGCCGTCATTCGGCACCCGACTGATCGGCCACGGAGCCCGTTGAAGCATAGGGCTGCGGGCCCGCCGGGGCGCCGCGGCGAAGGTCGGAGGACAGCGTCAGCGGGGCCGAGCCGCCGTTCAGCCGGGCCTTGTAGACCGACATGTTCTCCATCACCCGCATCATGTAGTTGCGCGTCTCGGTGAAGGGGGCGCACTCGATGAAGTCGATCGGATCGACCTGGCCGCCACGCGGGTCGCCGCAGCGGGCGATCCATTGCGGGGGTCGGGCGGGACCGGCGTTGTAGCCGACCGTGGTCAGCAGCATCGAGCCGCCGAAACGGTTGGTCAGGTCGCCGAGGTGATAGCTGCCCAGCGTCATGTTGTAGTCGGGATCCCACAGCCGCTCGGCCGAGAAGGGCATGCCCAGCTGGCGCGCGACCATGGCTCCCGTCGAGGGCAGGAACTGCATCATGCCGCGGGCGTCAGCGCCGGAGCGGGCCCGTGGATCGAAGCTGGATTCCTGCCGGGTGATGGCGAGGGTGAACTCCAGCGGCGCGGCGCCCGGAACCTGAGGCCGAATCCGCACCGGGTACTGGCGCTCGGGCATCAGGAAGCCGCGTTGGCTGGCGGCGCGGCCGACCATCATGGCGGTGAAGCCCTCGCCATAGGCGCGCGACAGGTCCATCAGCAGGGCCAGTTCGGGCGCGCCCGGCAGGTCGTCGTCCAGTTGATAGGCGAAGACGCGGAACAGGCTGGTCTCGCCCGTCTCGCCGAGGATGCGCAGGGCCCGCACCACCTCATTGGCCTCGAAGGCGGCGCGCTCGCCCTCTGTCGGCGCCGGATCGCCGGGCAGGGTCAGGGTGGTCAGCCCGGCCTTCTCGGCGGCCAGCTGGCCATAGAAGGTCTGGATGTGCCGGGCGCCGTCGCGATAGAATTCCACCGCGGCGGGGGTGTTCCCCCGCGCCTCCGCCGCCCGGCCCAGCCAGTACATGGCCCGGCCCTGGGTGATCGGCGTCGAGGACGACTGACGCAGGATCTCGAAATGGGTCGCCGCCCGCGCCGGGTCGTTCAGCTTGGTCAGCGCCACCCAGCCGGCGAAGAACTCCGCATCGACCTTGCGTTCGCCCGAGGGGAAGCCGTGGCCCGCCATGGCGTCGTAGGCGGCCTGCCAGTTGCGCCGCTCGAGGGCGTCGAGGAAATAGTTGCGGCGCTCGCTCCACAGGGTGTTCTGACCGTCGGTGTGCGATGGCGCGGCCGGCAGGGCGGCCAGCAGGGAGAAGCCCTCGGACTGGCGGTTCTGCGAGCGCAGGATGCGGACGCGCTCGAGCACGACGGCCGGATCCATGGCCTGCGACGGGCTCAGGCCGGCCACCACGGCGTCGGGGCTGTAGGCCGTGCGCAGGGCCATGGCCGCCTCGGCCACCGCGCGGCGCTCCGGCGAGACCATCTGCGTCATGGCCCGGGTCGCCGGGCCGTGCGGACCCAGCAGCAGCATGTTCAGCCGCGCCTCGTGGTCGCCCTGGGTCAGCCAGCCGCCCCAGCGAGTGAGGATGCGGGTCTGCTGGGCCTCGTCGAACGAGCGATTGCGCCACCAGTCGGTGACCAGGGCGCGGGCTTCGTCGCGGCGGCCCCGCTGCTCCAGCGCGTCGGTCAGGGCGATGGCGCCCTCCACCGTAGTCGGCGGGGTCCGGCCGAACAGGGCCAGCGCAGCGTCGGGTCCGGCATAGGCGAGGTCCAGCGCCCGCTCGGCGGCGGCCCTGCGGCTCTCCGCCCGGGGCCATTCGGCGAAGGCGGTCTGGGCGACGGCGAGGTCGCTGTACGGCATCTGTTCGGCGGAAGTGTCCAGCAGGGCCCATTCGACCAGCTTGCGCGCCGACGGGTCGCCGATCTGGGCGGCGGTGGAGCGGGCGCCGACCACGTCGCGGGCGCGGGCCTGGGCCAGCCCCTGGCGGAAGAGGGCGGTGTCCTGGTCGTTGAGCAGCCGCGCCTGAGTGCTCTGCGGCGCGACGGCCGAGTAGGGCGTTTCCTGCGGAACCAGTGTTTCGGGCGCGGGGGCGAGCAGAGCCAGGGCGGCCGCGAGACTGGTTGCGATCATGCCGTGTCCGATCCCCATTCCATGACGGTTGCGGCGGGCTCGCCGGCAACCTACGCTCCCACGCTTCGTCTCAGGGCGCATCGCCCCATCCCACGCAGGACCATCGTTTCAATGACCGCCCCTTTGTTCAAGGGCGTGATCACCGCCCTGATCACACCACTTCGTGACGGAAAGGTGGACGAAGCCGCCTTCAGGACGCTGCTGGAACGCCAGATCGCGGCCGGGGTTCACGGCGTCGTCCCGATGGGCACGACCGGAGAGAGCGCCTCGCTGCACCTCGACGAGCACAGGCGGGTCGTCGAGCTGTGCGTGGAGGTCGCCGCCGGCCGGGTGCGGGTCATCGCCGGGGCGGGCTCCTCGGCCACCGACAAGTCGATCGACCTGGTTCGCCACGCCAAGACCGTGGGCGCCGACGGGGCGCTGGTCGTGACGCCCTATTACAACCGGCCTTCGCAGGCGGGGATGGCGGCGCATTTCGAGGCCATCGCAGAGGCGGTCCAGCTGCCGGTGCTGCTCTACAACGTGCCGGGCCGCACGGGCGTCGACCTGGCCAATGAGACCGTCGCGCGGCTGGCGGCGCATCCGAACATCGTCGGCATCAAGGACGCCACCGGCGACCTGGCCCGGGTCAGCTGGATGCGGGCCAACATCATCGATCAGCAGTTCGACCTGATTTCGGGCGATGACCCCAGCTATCTCGGCTACCACGCCCACGGCGGGGTTGGGGTGATCTCGGTGACCTCCAACGTCGCCCCCGAGGCCATGGTGGCGCTGCACGAGGCCGCGGCGGCCGGCGACTACGCAGCGGCGCGTGAGTGGCAGGACCGGCTGATCGGCCTGCACAAGGGCCTGTTCCTCGACAACTCGCCGTCGCCGGCGAAGTACGCGCTCGCCCGGCTCGGCCTGTGCACCGAGGAGGTGCGGCTGCCCCTGGCCCCGACCGCCGACGCGGTGAGGCCGGCGATCGAGCGGGCCATGGCGGAGGCCGGGCTGTAGAAAATCTGGTGTGGCAGAGTCGGCAGAGTCGGCGCCGGGCCCGCGGAAATTCGGTGTGTCAGAGTCGGCAGAGTCGGCGGATTGAACGCGCCGCCGGTCCCTCAAGCTTGAAGACGGTCGGGCCACGGGCGCAGTCTAGCGCGGGTCTGCGTCAAAATCGGACGTAGGTCGCCCCGGCGGCTTCGCGCCGCCGGACGGAGCGTGTAGGAGGGCGGGAATGGCCGCCGAGAAACCCAAGACCAAGCTGATCGCCGAGAACCGCCGGGCGAAATTCGACTATTTCCTCGAGGACTACACAGAGGCCGGGATCCAGCTGCTGGGCACCGAGATCAAGGCCCTGCGCGATGGCCGGGCCAATATCGCCGAGTCCTATGCGGCGGTGGAGGGGCGCGAGATCGTGCTGATCAACGCCGACATCCCGCCCTACAAACAGGCCAACCGCTTCAACCACGAGCCGCGCCGGCCGCGGAAGTTGCTGCTGCACCGCAAGCAGATCGACAAGATGATCGGGGCGGTCCAGCGCGATGGCCAGACCATTATCCCGGTCAAGCTGTACCTGAACGAGGCGGGCAAGGCGAAGCTGGAGATCGCCCTGGCCAAGGGCAAGAAGCTGCACGACAAGCGCGAGGCCACGGCGCAGCGCGACTGGCAGCGCGACAAGGCGCGGCTGATGAAGGAGCGGGGCTAGAAGGTCAGGCCACCGGCTGGGCGTCCAGCACGCCCGGTATCGAGGCCGCCGCCTGGTCCGCGCCCCATGGACCCAGGGAGGGTCGCGTCGACTGCTGGATCAACAGGGCCGTGGCCGCGATCAGCGATGCGATCAGCAGCGCCCAGACGGCCGCCTTCCGCTCTTCAGGGGAAAACGCCCCCCGCCTCGTGCTACGCATGACAACCTCCCAGTCCCGCTTGCTCAACGCGGGTTCGGCGACGCTGTTCCTGGGTATGGAGGCTACACCCGACGACCGCCGATTCGCGTGTCGCGAGAACCACAGTCAGCGGTCGGGGGACCGATGTTCGATCACGTTTCGATGAGGTTCCGGGCCCGCCGGAAGACATCCTCGAACATCTCCGCCGTCAGCCGGCCGGTGTTCGTGTTCAGCCGGGAGCAGTGGTAGCTGTTCAGCAGCAGATAGGGGCCGACTTCGGCCTGGGCGCCGTGACCCGCCGCCATGGCGCTCGCCGGCCTGCCGAGCGCCTTCAGCACATTGCGTCGCGACACGTCGCCGAGGGTCAGGATGACCCTGAGGCGGGGCAGGGCGGCGAGGCGCGACTGCAGGAACGGCCGGCAGGTCGCCTCCTCGGCCGGCAGGGGCTTGTTGCCCGGCGGGGCGCAGCGCACCGCGTTGGTGATCATGCAGTCGACCAGCTCGAGGTCGTCGTCGCCGTTCGGGTCATAGCGCCCGCGCGCGAACCCCGCCTTCAGCAGGGTGTCGTAGAGCAGCCAGCCGGCGTGATCGCCGGTGAACGGCCGCCCGGTGCGGTTGGCCCCGGTCCGGCCGGGCGCCAGGCCCGCGACCAGCAGCCTGGCCTCCGGATCGCCGAACGAGGGCGCGGCGCCGTTCCACCAGCCGGGGTTCTGGCGCGCGTTCTCCAGCCGGTAGCCGACCAGCCGCGGACACAGCGGGCAGTCTCTCGGCGCCTCGGGGGGGTAGGGGAGGGTCACTGGTCGAACACCCGGCTGTTCGGCGCGGCGCCCGCCACGCGCGGCCGCCCGATCTCCGGCAGCAGGTCGTTCAGCTCCACGAAGGCGTCCGCCTGGCGCCTCAGTTCGTCGGCGATCTGGGGCGGCTGGCTCTTCATCGTCGACACCACCGTGACCCGCACCCCCTTGGCCTGCACCGCCTGCACCAGCCGCCGGAAGTCGCCGTCGCCGCTGAACAGCACCATGTGCTGCACGTGCGGAGTCAGCTCCAGCATGTCGACGGCGATCTCGATGTCCATATTGCCCTTGGTCCGGCTATGGCCCTGGGCGTCGGTGAAGCGCTTGACCGGCCTGGTCACCACGGTGAAGCCGTTGTAGTCGAGCCAGTCGACCAGAGGCTTGATCGGCGAGAACTCTTCGCCCTCGATCACCGCCGTGTAATAATAGGCGCGAACCAGAACGCCTTTCGCGCGATACGTCTCCAGCAGCCGGCTGAAGTCGAGGTCGGCCCCCAGCGCCCTGGCGGCGGAATACAGATTGGCCCCGTCGATGAACAGGGCGATGCGCTCGGTCGGAAGAGGCGTCATGGAAGTCGGTTCCGAGAATATGGACGTCCCGGTCACCGTCGAATTGGACGGCGCCGTCGATCTGGACGACGCCGTCATCGTCGCGCTGGGCTGCAATGACAAGGGGGCCTGGCGCGATTGCCGCGAGGCGCTGGAGGCGGCCCTGGCCCGGTTCCGCTCCGAAGGGATCGATGTGGTGATGCGGTCGTCGTGGTGGCGCTCGGCGGCCTGGCCCGATCCCGAAGACCCGCCCTTCACGAACGGCGTGGTCATCGTCCGCACCGCCCACGACCCCCACGCCCTGATGGCCGCCCTCGGCCGTATCGAGGACGTCTTCGGCCGCCGCCGGTCGCGGCCGAACGCGCCGCGCACCCTCGACCTCGACCTGATCGCCTACGGCCGGCTGAGCGGCGACCTCGACGGCCTGATCCTGCCCCATCCGCGGGCGGCGGACCGGAAGTTCGTCATGGGGCCGCTGGCGGAAATCGCGCCGGACTGGACCGATCCAGGCGGCGGCGGCAGGGCGGCTGACCTCGCGCGTTCCGCCCGTGTCGGCGCCGACGCCCATTGCGCGGGCTGAGAGAGGCGGGCGGCTCGCCTGTCAGGTTCAGTGGGTTGTCATTACCCCAAACGCCGGTATCTCTGGTTGCGGCGTCACGGTGACGCCTGGGGGGTATCAAATGATCGTCTGGTCCGGCTGGGGCTTTCTCGTCGCCATCTTCTACGTCGTCGGTTTCCTGATCGGAATGCCGGTGGGAAGCATGGTTTCCGCCGATCCGAACGTCGCGACGGCGGTCAGTTTCGTGTTCGCCGGGCTGGTGGCGGGGCTCGGCTCCTTCCTGCTGGCCCGTCAGATCGAGAAGGGCGAGGGGCGCGCCTTCATCGACGAAGCCACCCAGCAGCGGATCGTGGTGCGCAAGCACGCCGGCTCCCTGTTCTTCGTCCCGACCCGCTACTGGGCCTATATCGCGCCCGTGCTGGGCATCGGCCTGGCGGTGCTGATGATGACCACGCCGCCCGTCGACGCGGTCGAGCCGGCGGCTGTACAGGCCGCGCCGGTGGCGGAGGCTCCGGCGGTCGCCGAGGCGCCGGGGATGACGCCGGCCGCCTGACGGCCTGCCGGCCACCGTCCTGTGCGGCGATCCGGAGCCGTCGCCGCCTCATTCCCGCCCATGCGGCGTTGCACAATGGCGCTCGACCCTATATTTTGTGCGGTTCTCCCCCGCGCTCGAGGAATTTCATGGCCCGCGTCACTGTCGAAGACTGCATCGAGAAGGTGCCGAACCGGTTTGGTCTGGTCCTGCTGGCCGGGCACCGCGCCCGCTCCATCGCCAACGGCGCGCCGCTGACGCTCGATCGGGACAACGACAAGAACCCGGTCGTCGCCCTGCGCGAGCTGGCCGAAGACACCGTCAGCCCCGACGAGCTGCAGGAGAATATCGTCGTCACCCTGCAGCGCGTCGACGAGCGCACCGAAGCCGAGGACGAGGCCGAGGTCGTGGCCCTGCTGGCCGAGCCGCAGCACATGAACATGGCGGAAGCCGAGCTGATCCGCGCGCTGCAAAGCGACCGCGACGGCGGCCAGGAGGAACGGTACTGACGGCTGAACCAGCCAAAGGTATCACCATCCTGCCGGCGCGGACCTCGCAGCCCGCGCCGTCTCTGAAAGCTGCCAATCTCAACGAGCCGGAGGGCGAACGCCTTCCGGCCGAGGCGCCCGAGGCTTCGAGGGCCCGGGTGCTGCGGCAATTCGAGCTGGTCGAGGCCGTCCGGTCCTATGACCCCACCGCCGACGAGGGGCTGCTCAATCGCGCCTACGTCTATGCGATGAAGATGCACGGCTCGCAGCTGCGGGCCTCCGGCGACCCCTATTTCGCCCATCCCATCCAGGTGGCGGGCATACTGACCGACTACCGGCTGGACACGGCCACCATCGTCACCGCCTTGCTGCACGACGTGGTCGAGGACACCTCGGCCACCCGCGACGACATCGCCGCCATGTTCGGCGAGGAGATCGCCTCGCTGGTCGAGGGCGTCACCAAGCTGTCGCGGCTGGAGCTTCAGGCCGAGCACACGCGCCAGGCCGAGAACCTGCGCAAATTCATCCTGGCCATCTCGAAGGACGTCAGGGTTCTGCTGGTCAAGCTGGCCGACCGCCTGCACAACATGCGGACGCTGAAGCACGTCAAGCCCGAGAAGCGCGAGCGGATCAGCCGCGAGACGCTGGAGGTCTATGCACCGCTGGGCCGGTCGATCGGCATTCACTCGATCGCCTCCGAGCTGGAAGAGCTGGCCTTCGAACACCTCAACCCGACCGCCCGCACCGCCATCGAGCGGCGGCTGGAGGCGCTGAAGCTGGAGCACGGTCGCGCCATCGACGGCGTCTCGCGCGAGGTCGAGCGGGTGCTGGAGGAGGCCGGGGTCCACGCCAAGGTCTTCGGCCGCCAGAAGACGCCCTATTCGATCTGGCGCAAGCTGCAGCGCAAGTCGGTGGGCTTCTCGTCCCTGTCCGACATCTATGGCTTCCGGGTGATCGTCGAGGCCGAGGACGACTGCTACCGCGCGCTTGGCGTGATCCACCGCGCCTGGCCGATGGTGCCCGAGCGGTTCAAGGACTTCATCTCGACGCCCAAGTCGAACAACTACCGCTCGCTGCACACGACCGTGGTCGGACCGTCGGGGCTGCGCATCGAGATGCAGATCCGCACCGACGCCATGGACCGGGTCGCCGAGGACGGGGTGGCCGCGCACTGGGCCTACAAGAACCACTCCTACGGCTTCGACAAGGAGGCCATGGAGAAGGACGGCGGGCGCGATCCGCTGCAGAACCTGCGCCACCTGGTGCAGGTCATCGAGCACGGCGAGGGCGGTGAGGACTGGGTCGAGCACGCCAAGCTCGAGATGTATCTGGACCAGGTGTTCGTGTTCACGCCCAAGGGGGCGCTGATCACCTTGCCGCGCGGCGGCATGCCGCTGGACTTCGCCTACGCCGTCCATACCGAGGTCGGCGACACGGCGGTCGGGGCCAAGATCAACGGCGAGCTGAAGCCCATGCGGACCCAGCTGCAGAACGGCGACGTGGTCGAGATTATCCGCGGGACCAAGCGCGAGATTCCGGTGGACTGGCGCTCCCTGACGGTGACGGGCCGGGCCCGTTCGGCCATCCGCCGGCACATCCGCACCTCCGAGCGGGGCGAGTTCCAGAAGCTGGGCCGTGCGACGCTCGAGCAGACCCTGACGCGGGCCGGCAAGGCCGAGGCGGAGGTCACTCTGCGACCCGCGCTGGAGCAGCTCGGCTTCGCGAACGACGATGACCTGTACGAGGCCATCGGCCGTGGCCGGGTGTCGGCGGCCAGGATCGGCGAGATCCTGTTCCCGGCGCTGAAGGGGCGGCTCAAGGCCGGCCCCGACCGCAAGCGGATCGGCGACGAACAGGGCCGGCTGTTCGTGCGCGGAGGCGGGCTGACGCCGGGCGTCAGCGTCCACTTCGGCCACTGCTGCTCGCCCGTCCCCGGGGATCGGATCGTCGGCATCCTCGAGCCGGAGGCGGGGCTGACGGTGCACACCATCGACTGCCAGCGGCTGGAGGAGTTCGCCGACGACGACTCGGTCTGGCAGGATCTGCAATGGACGCCGCAGGCGGAGCAGGGGGCCGTGGCCTCGGCCCGGATCCGCGCCACCATCAAGAACGCGCCCGGCGTGCTGGGGCAGGTGGCGACCATCATCGGCGAGGCCGGCGGCAACATCCTCAACCTGGTCATGAGCCACCGGCAGCAGGACTTCTTCGACGTCGACATCGACATGGAGGTCGAGGACGCCAAGCACGCCACAGCCATCATGGCGGCGCTGCGCACCAATCCCTCGGTCGACACTGTCGAGCGGGCGCGGGGGTGAGCGCCGGGAGCCCCGACAATGCGGCCCAGATGGCGTCGCCGTCCTTCCGGCTGGCGGCGCTGGACCAGGATTTCGTGCTCAGCGACTCGATGCGCGGCGTCCGCTTCCTGCTGGAGTACGCCAAGGCCGAGGAGGCGCTTCGCGCCTGGGGCGTGCGTTCGACCATCGTGGTGTTCGGCAGCGCCCGCATCGGCGAGAACGACGATCCCGTCCACACCCGCTGGTACAACGAGGCCCGCGCCTTCGGCCGCATCGCCTCCGAGCGCGGCGGCGCGCTGCGCGGCCGGGTCGGCGAGCCGCGCGACAACGTCATCGCCACCGGCGGCGGTCCGGGGATCATGGGGGCGGCCAACCGGGGCGCGGCCGACGCCGGCGCACCCTCCATCGGCTACAACATCACCCTGCCTCACGAGCAGGAGCCGAACCCCTGGTCGACCCCCGAGCTGACCTTCCGCTTCCACTACTTCGCCATGCGCAAGATGCATTTCGCCATGCGCGCCAATGCGCTGGTGGTGTTCCCCGGCGGCTTCGGCACATTTGACGAATTGTTCGAGATCCTGACGCTCCGCCAGACCGGCAAGTCCAGCAGCATTCCCATCGTGCTGTTCGACGAGAGCTACTGGCGGTCCGTGGTCGGTTTCGACTCGCTTGTGAAACACGGCGTGGTCGCCGCATCCGACCTGGATCTGATCAGCTTCGCCGAGACCGCCGAGGGGGTGTGGCGGGAGCTCCTGTCCCGCGGTCTGCGGCCCGGCGGCGAAAACCGGCCCGATCCGCATCAACCTTCGCTTCAAAGCGAGGGCGTGACGGGTTAGGGGAGGGGCCATGACCTCCGATGACGTTCTCGACGAATTCCGCCACGCCGGCGCCCTGCGCGAAGGCCATTTCGTGCTGTCGTCGGGCCTGCACAGCCCGGTCTTTCTCCAGAAGAACCTCGTGTTCATGGACGCGGCGCGGTGCGCCCGGCTGTGCAAGGCGCTGGCGGAGAAGATCACCGCCGCCGTCGGCGCGGTCGACGTGGCCATCTCGCCGGCCGTGGGCGGCATCATTCCGGGCTATGAGACCGCCCGCTGGCTGGGCGTGCCCTCGATGTACGTCGAGCGCGAGGGCGGCGAGTTCAGGCTGCGCCGCGGCTTCCATGTCGAACCGGGCCAGAAGGTGGTCATGGTCGAGGACATCGTCACCACCGGCCTGAGCTCGCGCGAGTGTATCGCGGCGATCCGGGCGGCGGGCGGCGAGGTGGTGGCGGCGGCCTGCATCGTCGACCGCTCGGGCGGCCGGGCCGACGTCGGCGTGCCGCTCGTCGCGCTGGCGACGCTGGATGTTCCCGCCTGGCCCGCCGACGCCCTGCCGCCCGAACTGGCCGCCCTGCCGGTCGAGGATCCGGGCAGCCGGCGGCTGGCGAAATAGGAGAGGGGCCGATGGTCTCGCCCGTGCGTCTGGGGGTCAATATCGACCACGTGGCGACCGTCCGGAACGCCCGCGGCGGCGCTCACCCCGATCCTGTCCGCGCCGCGCGCGAGGCCCTGGCCGCCGGCGCCGACGGCATCACCGCCCACCTGCGCGAGGACCGCAGGCACATCACCGACACCGATATCGAGGCGCTGAGCGAGCTCTGCGCCGTCGCCGGCCGGCCGCTGAATCTGGAGATGGCCGTCACCGACGAGATGCTGACCATCGCCCTGCGCCATCGCCCGCACGCCGCCTGCCTGGTGCCCGAACGGCGCGAGGAGGTGACCACCGAGGGCGGTTTGGCCGTCGCGGGCCACGAGGCGCGCATCGCGCCCGTTGTCCGCGCCCTCGCTGACGCCGGCGTGCGCGTCTCCCTGTTCATCGAGCCGGCGCTGGAGCAGGTCGACGCCGCCCACGCCGTCGGCGCCCAGGTCGTCGAGTTCCACACCGGCCGCTACTGCCACGTCCCGGGGGACGAGCGCGCGGTGGAGTTCGCCCGCCTGCAGGCCGCCGCATCGCGCGCCGCCGACCTCGGCCTCGAGGTCCACGCGGGGCACGGGCTCGACTACCAGACGGCGGCGGACATGCTGGCCATCCCCGAGGTGCGCGAACTCAACATCGGCCACTTCCTGATCGGCGAGGCGGTGTTCGTGGGCCTGACGAACGCCATCCACCGCATGCGCGCCGCCATGGACGCCGCCTCGTGATCGTCGGCGTCGGCGCCGACCTGTCGGACATCCGGCGCATCCAGAACTCGCTGGATCGCTACGGAGAGCGCTTCAAGGCGCGCTGTTTCACCGACCTCGAGCGCGCGCGGTCGGACCGCAAGCCCCAGCCGGCGTGGAGTTACGCCAAGCGGTTCGCGGCCAAGGAGGCCTGCGCCAAGGCCCTGGGCACCGGCATGAGAGCCGACGTCTACTGGCGCGACATGGGGGTGGTGAATCTTCCCTCGGGACAGCCGACCCTGCAGCTGACGGGCCATGCCGCCGAGCACCTGGCCCGGCTGACGCCGCCCGGTCACAAAGCGCTGATACACCTGACCCTCAGCGACGAGCACCCCTACGCACTCGCCTTCGTGGTGATCGAAGCCTTGCCGATGGCTTAATCACGTTATACCGGTTTTGCCGCTGAAAGACCGCGAAACAGCGGCTGGGGGACAGGGTCAAGATGAGCGACGAGAACAAGCCGCACGACGACCACGGCCATGACGCCGGGCACGGTCACGAAACCCACCCCGAGCCGGCCCACGCCGCGCCCTCCGGGCATGACGATCATGGCCACGACGCCCATGCCCACGACGCCCATTCGCATGACGACGGTCACGCGCCGGCGGCCGCCCATCACGACGACCACGGCCACGACGATCACGGCCGCGACGATCACGGCCGCGACGATCACGGACATGGGGCTGAAGGGGCGGGGCACGACCACCCCGCCGACGACGCCCATCCGGTCGCCGACGCCCATGCGCCTGATCACGCGGGTCATGGCCACGACGATCATGCCGCCCACCACGATCATGTGACTTCGGGGGAGGCCGCGGTCGTCGCGGGCGCCGCAGGAGCCGCCGCAGCCTCGTCAAAACCGCCGGTGTGGAGCGATTCCGGCGACGCCCCGTTCGAGGATGTCGACGCCACCCCCGTCTATGCGCGCGGCAAGAAGGGCCGCAAGAAGGGCAAGTCGGGCGGCAACGAGACCTTCGAGATCGTCAAGACGATCTTCTTCGCCCTGCTGATCGCCTTCGTCCTGCGCGTCCTGCTGTTCCAGCCCTTCACCATTCCGTCGGCCTCGATGGAGCCCAACCTCTACGAGGGCGACTACATCGTCGTTTCGAAGTGGAGCTACGGCTATTCGAAACACGCCATCCCGTTCAGCCCGCCCGTGTTCGAGGGCCGCGTCTTCGCGCAGCAGCCGCACCGTGGCGACATCGTCGTGTTCAAGCTGCCGCGCGACAACAAGACCGACTACATCAAGCGCCTGATCGGCCTGCCCGGCGACCGGGTGCAGATGATCAACAACGTCCTGCACATCAACGACCAGCCGGTCCGCGACGTGGTCATCAGCGACGAGGACGCCGCCAATATGTACGGCATGCCGATCATCAAGGCGCGAGAGACCCTGCCCGGCGGCAAGACCTTCACGATCCAGGACTACGGCCCGGGCAACGAGGTCGACGACACCCCCGTGTTCCAGGTTCCGGCCGGCCACTATTTCATGATGGGCGACAACCGCGATAACTCGGTCGACAGCCGCTACGCCCCCAGCCAGAACGGCGTCGGCCTCGTGCCGGCGGAGAACCTGATCGGCAAGGCCGAGATCATCCTGTTCTCGTGGACGCCCGGCGCCTCGCTGTGGAATCCGATCAGCTGGTTCAGGAATGTGCGGCCCAGCCGGTTCTTCACCGTCCTGAACTGATGGCGGTGGATCGGCGGGCCGAGGCGGTCGCGGCGCTGGCCCGCAAACTCGGCCACGACTTCCGCGATCCGTCCCTGCTCGACCAAGCCCTGACCCACGCCAGCGTCGGCGAGGGGGCGGAGCGCGACGCCCGCGGCCGGCCCTTCCTCGACAACCAGCGCATGGAGTTCCTCGGCGACCGGGTGCTCGGCCTGCTGGTCGCCGACCGGCTGATGCGGGACTTGCCTCACGCCGACGAGGGCGAGATGTCGTCCCGCCTGCACGCCCTGGTCGACAAGGCCACCTGCGCCCGCGTGGCGGAGGCGCTGGGCGTCGGGGCCGCCATGCGGTTGTCGCCCGGGGAGGCGAAGCAGGGCGGCCGCCGCCGCGAGGGCGCGCTCGGCGACGCCATGGAGGCCATTCTGGCGGCCGTCTGGCTCGATGGAGGCATGGACGCGGCCGGCGCCGTGTTCGAACGCGTCTGGGCCGCCGAACTGGCAGCGCCGCCGCGCAAGTCTCTGACCAATCCCAAATCCGCCCTGCAGGAATGGGCGCTGGGGCAGGGCAGGCCGCTGCCGACCTATCGCATTGTCGAGCGCACCGGCTCGGACCACGCCCCGACATTCACCGTCGAAGCAAGCGTGGCCGGATATCCGCCCTTGACCGCGCAGGGCCGTTCGCGTCAGGACGCGGAGAAGGCGGCCGCCATCGGCCTGCTGCAGCGTGAAGGCGTGATTTGACCGACCCCCAAGAGACTGGCGTGACCCAGCATGCCGGCTTCGCCGCCATCATCGGCGCCCCCAACGCCGGCAAGTCCACGCTGGTCAATCGCCTGACGGGAACCAAGGTCTCGATCGTCACCCAGAAGGTCCAGACCACCCGCTTCCCGGTGCGCGGCATCGCCATGGAGGGCGACGCCCAGATCGTGCTCGTCGACACGCCGGGGATCTTCACCCCGCGCCGCCGGCTGGACCGGGCCATGGTCGCCTCGGCCTGGGGCGGGGCGGACGACGCCGATGTGGTGGTCCACCTGATCGACGCCGCCTCGCACATCGCGGCCGAGGGCAAGGAGGGCCAGGCCGCCGACCGCCGCTCCGCGGAGGACACCGAGACCATCATCGCCGCGCTCAAGGCCGCGGGGAAACAGGTCATCCTGGCCCTCAACAAGATCGACGGCATGCGCCGAGACACCCTGCTGGCCCTGTCGCAACGCCTGTTCGACACCGGCGTCTATTCCGAGGTCTATATGATCTCGGCGCTCAGTGGCGACGGCGTCGACGACCTCAAGAAGCGCCTTGCCCGCGCCATGCCCGCCGGGCCGTGGCTGTATCCCGAGGACCAGTCCGCCGACGTTCCCATGCGCGTGCTGGCCGCCGAGATCACCCGCGAAAAGGTCTATCTCCGCGTCCACGAGGAACTGCCCTATTCGGCGGCCGTCGAGACCACCTCGTTCGAGGACCGGCCGGACGGCTCGGCCCGCATCGAACAGACCATCTACGTCGAACGCGAAAGCCAGCGGCCGATCGTGCTCGGCAAGGGCGGCCAGACCCTCAAGTGGATCGGCCAGAAGGCGCGCGAGGAGCTGATGGAGTTGCTCGACCGCCCGGTCCACCTGTTCCTGACGGTCAAGGTCGACCCCAAGTGGCAGGACAGCCGCGCCCTCTACGCCCAGTTCGGGCTGGACTACGACGTCTAGGCCGGTGTTCCACGTCCCCAGACACTCCGGCGGCCATCCGCGCCTGGCGGCGGGCTTTCTCGCCCTGCTGTTCATCCTCGCCGCCGGCCTGATCGCCTGGCTGACGGTGCGGCCCCTGCCGGCGGCCTCGGAGCCGGAGCCGGCGGCGCCCCGGCCGCCGCTGGTGGTGGTGCAGGACCTGCCGGGGCTGACCGAACAGCTGGACCGCTGGGGCGGCTCGGGCGCCTTCACCGGCGGGGTGCTGGTGGCGAGGGGCGACAAGGTGCTGTTCCGCCAGGTCTATGGCTATGCCGACCGCAGCCTGGGCAAGCCCCTGGAGCTCGATTCCCGCTTCCGCCTCGCCTCGGTCAGCAAGCAGTTCACCGCCGCGGCCATCCTGCGGCTGCAGGACGAGGGCGTGCTGTCGGTGGACGATCCCGTGTGCCGCTGGGTCGATCCATGTCCCGCCGCCTGGGCCCCCGTGCGGCTGCATCATCTGCTTTCCCATACCTCGGGCATTCCCGATCTGATGGCGCGGCCCGGCTGGGGCGTGCGCCGCGTGACGCCCGCCACGCCTGAGGAATTGACTGCAGAATCAACAAAGTATGGCTTGCAGTTCCCGCCCGGCACGAAGGTCCGCTACGACAACGCCGGCTACAACCTGCTCGGCTATGTGGTCCAGAAAGCCAGCGGCCTGCCGCTGCAGGACTATCTGCGCGACGCCTTCTTCGAGCCCCTCGGCATGGCCGACACCGGCTTCGAGGACGACCGGTCCGGCGTCGTCATGGGCTACGCCAACCTGGCCGGCGGACCGACGCCCCAGCCGCAGCACAACGTCAGCATCATCTTCGGCGCGGGGGCCCTGTATTCGACACTGGACGACCTGCTGGTCTGGGAACGGGCGCTGCATGGCGGCAAGCTGCTCAGCCCGGAGAGCTATCGTCAGATGATCGCCGACCATGCGCCCGCCGATACCCCGCCCGAGCGCGGCCGGCCGCGCCGCGACTGGGGCTATGGCCTGTTCGTCAACAGCCTCGGCCGCCGGGTCAATCCCGCCTTCGAGGACCGGCAGATCTATCATACCGGCAGCTGGTCCGGGTTCCGCAACCTGATCACCCACCAGCCGGACGAGGATGTCACGGTGATCGTGCTGTCGAACAACTATCACCAGCGCGACGCGGTCTTCCTGCTGTCTCAGCAAGGCATGGCCGAGGCGCTGGGGCGGGCCTTCCCGACCGGTATGGCCCGCTAGACCCGATCCTGCCGGACACGGAGCGAGAGCCCTGCGTCCGTTCAGGCCGACCGCAGCGGGAACGAATGATGTTCGTGCGCGACCGCCCAGCGGTCGTTCGTCTTGCGCAGTCCCAAGGTGAGCCGAAGCCGGTTGTCCGGATCGCGGCGGAAATCCTCGTCGGTCCCGCAACGAAGCAGGGCGTGTGCGAACGCAACGTCGTATCCGGCCGTCACCTCCAGGGCGACGATCTCGAACACGGCTCCCCGCCGCTGGTAATCGAAGAACACCGGCCAGGTCTCCCGGTAGGCGGTCTTCCCCCGCACCTCATTGGGCGGCGGCACGTCGAACATCACGATGTCCTCGGCATGATCGGCGAGGACAGCGTCCATGTCGCCCGCGTGCACCGCCTTCGCCCAACGGTCGATCAGCGCACGGATCGCTGCTTCATCACCGGTCACGGCTGGCCTCCTTTCCGGTCAGGCCCGGCTCTTCCCGCGCCCAGCGTTCGCGCCGCGCCAGTTCCGCCGCGCCGGGCTCGATCTCGCCGAACGTGCCGGTCCGCGGCGGCAGGTCCGTCCTCTCCCAGGTGTTGGCGATCACGCCCGAGGCCGACTGCCGGGTCTTCGTCAGCGCCCAGGTGCGCGGCGTCGAGGCGGCGTCGAACCACCGCTTGCCCCTGCCCAGGATGATCGGGAAGGTCAGCAGGGTCATCTGGTCGATCAGGTCGTGGGCCAGCAGGGTGTGGATGACCTCGCTGGAACCCTGGATCAGCAGGTCGCGACCCTCGGTGGCCTTCAGGGCCCGCACCGCTTCGGCCAGATCGCCCTCCAGCCGGTGGCTGCCAGCCCAGGTCAGGGGCGTCTCCGGGCCGGCGGCGACATATTTGTCGATGGCGTTGAAGGTGCGGCCGATCTCGTCGTCCATGTGCGGCCAGTAGGCGGCGAAGATCTCGTAGGTGCGGCGACCCAGCAGCAGGTCGTAGTCGTCGCCCATGGCCTCGTCCATCAGGCCGCCGGAGGCCTCGTCGAAATGCGGCCAGACCCAGCCGCCGAAGGCGAAGCCGCCGGTCGTGTCCTCGTCCGGCCCGCCGGGGGCCTGGATGACGCCGTCGAGCGAGGTGAAGGTGGCGGTTCTGATCCTGCGCACGGCGGCCTCACTCGCTTCCGGGGATGTCGTCGAACAGGCCACCCGGCGGCGGGCGGGTCCGGTCGTCGAGGAACGGCAGGATCATCGCCGCGAGCAGCGCCGGATCGCCGAACACCTCGACGTGCGAACTGGCCGGCAGGATAGCCAGCCGCGCCGGCGGGGACTCGGTCAGGAAGGGCTGGGCGGCGCGCGCCGTGTCGCCGCCGCCACGCAGGCGGTACAGCTCGACCGCGTGTTCGGGTCGCACGATGTCGTGGTCGCCGACGATGATGAAGGTCGGGGAGGCCAGGGCGCGGATGTCCTCCGCCGGCCAGTCCTGGCCGTGGTCCATCACCTTGATCTTGTTCACCACCGAGGCGAAGGCGTCCGGATTGGGCGCGAGGCGCTTGAACTCCGCCTCCATCGGCGTGCCGGCGAAGACCTCGGGCGTGATGCCTTCCATCATCTGGCTGAAGCCCGGCAGGTTGCCCGCCTCGTTGAAGCTGACCGAGGCGACGACCAGGTGATCGACCATCTCCGGATGGCGCAGCGCCAGCTGCAGGGCCGCGCCCGCGCCCATCGAATAGCCGATCACATCGGCCTTTCGCACGCCCGCGTCGGCCAGCACGGCCGCGGCGTCGTCCGCGAGGTTCTGGTAGGTGATCGGCCCAGGCAGGTCGCCGGTCCGGGCATGGCCGCGCTGATCCACCACGATGAGCGGCCGGTCCGTGATCAGGTCGGTCAGCGGTCCCATCGCGTCCGACGACATGAAGGCGCCGTGCAGGACCAGCACCGGCCTCTTGCCGGACCTCAGGTCGCCGTGGACGAAGTAGCGGACCTCGCCGCCTTCGACGGCGGCGGAGTCGGCGCGGGGCGCCGGCCGAGCCGTGGCGTTCGCGGCGACCGCAGGGGCGGGAGCCTGGGCGAGCGCCGGAGAAGCCGCCGCCATGGCCAGCACGGACGCCGCCGCCAGAACGGCGAAGCGGTCGAGAGGCAGTCGTGTCATGCGGACGGCTCCTTCTTCAGGTCCTTGGTGGGGTCGCCGAGGGCGGCGTTCAGACCGACGGCGGCGCGGGTGAGGTCGGTGACGACAGCCGCGTCGATCATGTCGCCCTCCGCCAGGCTGATCGTGGCCATCTCGTACTGGCCGCCCGGCTTCAGGCGGGGCTCGAGGTCGCGCAGCCGCTGGCCTCGCCAGAAGCCCAGCAGCACACGCCCGCTCTCGGCGCGGATCAGCAGGGCCGGGCCGTTCGAGAGGTAGACGAGGTGACCCCATTTGATCACTTCAGCGAGGCCGTCGACCCTCCGGACGGCGGCGCGCAGGGCCTCGACCCGGTCGCGTCGCCAGCCGTCCAGACCGGCCACATAGGCGTCGGGATTCGCCGCGGCCGGTCCCTTTTCCATCTCAGTCTCCCGCCGCCGTCACGGCGCGGACGTGCGCCGCCAGCTTGTCGAGGCTCTGCGACCAGCCCGTCTCCATTCCGCCGAGCGGACCGAGGGCGTCTTCGCGGGCCTGGATGACCACGGCCTCGAACCGCATGACGGTGCGGCCGTCGGCCTCCTCGAAGCGGACGGTCTGCTCGACCTCGAACCACACCGACCCGTCGGGCAGGTCGATCCAGGTCCGCATGACCAGCCGCTCCGGCTCGTCCAGTTCTACGAAGCGGCCGTCGAACGGATGGTCGGTCCCGTCCGGCGCCCGCATCGCCATGTGGATGGCGCCGCCGGGCCTGACATCCATCCGGACCACCGGCATGGTGAAATGCTCGGGGCCGAACCAGGCCGCGACATGGGCCGGATCGGTCCACATCTTCCAGACCAGGGCGCGAGGGGCGTCAAAGGTGCGGACGATGCCGAGGCGCCTCAGCGCCTCCGGAATGGCGGCGGCGACGCTCACGACGCCGCCTCCGCCCGGGCGCGCCGGACCGGGAAGAGCGCGCGCAACGCCGGATCCCGCAGCCACAGCCCGCCCCACATGAACAGGCCCAGGTAGATCGAGAACAGCACATGGCTGAACAGCGGGCTTTCGGCCCGGATCTGCGTCGCCATCGCTCCGCCCAGCAGGCCCGTGAACAGGACGGCGCCGAGCAGGCTGGTGCGCGGGACCAGGTACAGGATCAGGAAGCCCAGCTCCATCACGCCGATCATCAGCACATAGCCGGAGGGCCAGCCCAGCTGGGCCATGGTCTCCTCGGCGACGGGCATGCCGCTCAGCTTCGGAAACGCCGAGGCGCCGAGGATGAACAGGGCGAACAGGCCGGTCAGCACCCGGCCGGTCCATACGGTCGGCGAGGCCCTCATTTCGGCAGGTCCGGATTGACGTTGATCATCCACGGCACGCCGAACCTGTCGGTCAGGGAGCCGAAGCCCGGCGACCAGAAGGTCTCGGCGAAGGCCATGCCGACCTTGCCGCCCTCGGCCAGGGCCTCGAACCAGCGCCGGCCCTCGGCTACGTCGCTGGTGTGCAGGGTGACGTCGAAGCCGTTCTTGGGCTTGTCGATGTTCGGGGCCCAGTCGACATCCATGTCGGACCCCATGATCGCCTGGTCGCCGACCTGCAGCCAGCAGTGCATCAGCCAGTCCTTGTAGGCCTCGCCCACCGGCATGTCGGGCGGGCCGTCGCTGTAGGGCATGGCGGCGGTGATCTCGCCCCCCAGCACCTTGGCGTAGAATTCGAAGGCCTCGCGGCACTGGCCGCGGAAACTGAGACTGGTCACGATCTTCATGGTCGTTGCTCCTGAGCAGGTTGAACCAGACGCGTGGCGCGCTCTGCGCCGTTACCGATCCGCACCGCCGGCCGCGAGGAAGGCCTCCAGCCGTTCGAAGGTGCTGGTCCAGCCATGCCTGTGCCCGACGAGGCTCTGCTCCGACTTCAGGCCCTCGTGGGTGAAGTCCATCAGGGTGCCGCCGCCCGGGGCGTCGCGGAGCTGGACGGTGACCAGGGTGTCGGCCGGGGGGCCGTCCTCGTGCGACTCGTCCCACTTGAAGGTGAAGACCAGCCGCTCCTCGGGGACGATCTCGCGATAGACCCCGCCCTGCCACAGGTCCTGGCCGGTGGCGGGCGAGCGCAGGCAGGCCCGCCACTCGCCGCCGACCCTCAGGTCCTGGCTGGCGCTGACCGCCGGCCACTCGACCGGACCCAGCCACAGCACCATCACCTCGGGGCTGGTCCACGCCCGCCACACCAGCGCCCGCGGCGCATCGAAGAAGCGCTGCATCTGCAGGGTGGGACGGGTCGCGGGGGCTTCGACGAGGGTCATGGCGCGGGCTCTTCAGCGGGTCCGGTCGAGGCCGGGGAGGGTCAGTTCGGCTTCTTCAGCAGCTCGGCCAGCTGATCGGCGCACTGGCCCCAGCCTTCATGGAAGCCCATGGCCTCGTGCTGCTTCATCGTCTCGGCGTTCCAGTGGCGCGCCGTGGCCACGTAGTCGGTCCTGCCGTCCTCCCTCGGGGTCAGCTCGACCGTGGCCACCATGAAGGGCTGGCCGGCGGGCTCCCATTCGGGCGTCAGGGCGTCGGTCGTGATCCAGCGCCTGTTCGGCTCGACCGCCAGGAAGACGCCGCTGTTGGGGAAGCGCTCGCCGTCCGGGCCGTGCATGACGAAGTTGAACACGCCGCCGGGGCGGGGATCGACCTGCACGTCCGAGATCGTCCACGGCTTCGGCGCGAACCATTGCTGCAGCAGCTCGGGCGTCATCCAGGCCTTCCAGATCTGCTCCGGCGCGGCGTCGAGAACGCGGCGCAGGACGAGGGCATGCTGGTGGGCCACGCCGTCGGTTTCGCAGGGGTTGTTTTCAGTTTCGTGGGCCACTGGGGTCTCCCTTCTGGATCTTCTTGAGGTAGGCGTCGAGGCGGTCGAAGCTGGCGTCCCAGAAGCGGCGATAATGTTCCAGCCAGTCGGCGACGCCTTTCAGGGCCATGGGTTCGAGCCGGGCGGGACGCCACTGCGCCTCCCGCCCGCGGCTGATCAGCCCGGCCTTCTCCAGCACCTTCAGATGCTTCGACACGGCCGGCAGGCTCATGTCGAACGGCTCGGCCAGGTCGTTGACGCTGGCTTCGCCCTCGCACAGCCGGGCCAGGATGGCCCGCCGTGTCGGGTCGGCGAGGGCGGCGAATTTGGCGCTGAGAGGATCGGTCTGCATGGTCGGGCTTCGTGTGTAACTTACAGGTTAAGTGCGCCTGTCCGCTGTCGTTGTCAACTATCCGGTTAAATAACCCTGCGAGCGGCGCCGGAACGGGGAGGGCGGCCGGGGGTTCGTTCCGGCAACCGGAGCCCGCCATGAAAGCCCTCGTCCTCAACTGCACGCTCAAGCCGTCGCCGGAGCCCTCCAACACGGAGGCGCTGGCCCGGGTGGTCATGGCCGAACTTCAGAAGGGTGGAGCCGAGGTCGAGCTGATCCGCCTCGTCGACCTGAACCTCAAGCCTGGCGTGAAGACCGACGAGGGCGAGGGCGACGACTGGCCCGCGGTCCACGACAGGCTGACGGCCGCCGACATCCTCGTCATGGCCACCCCCACCTGGCTGGGGCAGATGTCGAGCGTCTGCATGCGTGCGCTGGAGCGCCTCGACGCCCTGTTTTCCGAGACCGACGACAGCGGCCGCCCCGTCGCCTTCGGCAAGGTCGCCGGCGTGGTCGTCACCGGCAACGAGGACGGGGCCCACCACATCGTCGCCACCGTCTGCCAAGGCCTGATCGACATGGGCTTCACCATTCCCGGACAGAGCTGGACCTACTGGCACCTCGGCCCCGGGCCGGGGCCCGACTATCTCGATACGGACAAGGCTCACGACTATTCCGACCGCGTCGGCCGCAACGCCGCCCGCAACCTGCTGGCCCTGGCCCGGGTGCTGCGCCCCGAGACCTATCCGGTTCCGGAAACCGCCGAGCGGGTCTAGGCTCGCGCCTTCACGCGTCCGGAGGTCCCATGTCGCTGCTGCTCGCCGCCCTCTCGGCCCTCGCCGTGCAGGCCGCCCCCGCGGCTGCCCCGGAAGAGGCCGCCATCGCCGCCGTGCTGGACAGGTTGAACGCCGCCTCCACCGCCGCCGACGGCCCGGCCTATTTCGCCCTGTTCACCCCCGACGCCCGCTTCATCGGCACCGACGCCACCGAGCGCTGGTCGCTGCCCGAGTTCCGGGCCTTCGCCGAGCCCTATTTCGCCCGCGGCCGCGGCTGGACCTACACACCGTCGGCGCGCGTCATCACCGTCGCCCCGATCGAATGCCGCTGCGTCGCCTGGTTCGACGAGGAGCTGGACAATGCCGGCTACGGTCAGACCCGCGGCTCCGGCGTCCTGCGCCTGACCGACGACGGCTGGAAGATCGAGCAGTATGTCCTCAGCTTCGCCGTCCCCAACGACAAGGCCGAGGCCGTCGTGCGGGTCATCCGCGGCGAGTGAGGTCGGTCGCCCGCGGCCCGGCGCATAAGGCGAATGCCGTGAGACGCCAAGGCAGGGGTTGGCGGACGTGCAAGCTGTCGCCCCTGGCGAGGCGAGAACGTATGGCCAACACCGCCCCGGCGAGCTAACGGAGACCATGGATTTCACCGATGACGCCTTCGTCCTCTCGGCCCGGGCGCACGGCGATACCGGCGTGCTGGTCGAGCTGCTGACGGCGGAGCACGGCCGCCGCGCCGCCTATGTCGCCGGTGGGGCCTCGCGCAGGATGAAGCCCTTCCTGCAGGCCGGGGCCCGCGTCGTCGCCGACTACCGCGCCCGGACCTCTGACCACTTGGGCTCGGCGCGGCTGGAGCCGGTGGGGGAGGGGCCCAGCGCCCTGTTCGACGACCCGCTGGCCCTGACCGGCCTCGCCGCCGCGGCCTCGGTGGCCCAGGGCGCGCTGCCCGAGCGCGAGCCGCATCCCGGCGCCTTCTTCGCCTTCGAGGCGCTGATGGCGGCCTTCGCCGTGCCCGATGTCTGGCCCGCCATCTTCGTGCGTTTCGAGGCCGGCCTGCTCGACGACCTCGGCTTCGGTCTCGACCTTTCGCGCTGCGCCGTCACCGGGACCATGGACGACCTGATCTGGGTCAGCCCCCGCACCGGCCGCGCCGTCAGCCGCGCGGCCGGCGAGCCCTACGCCGGCAAGCTGCTGAACCTGCCGCCCTTCATGCTCGGCGCCCAGGCCGGGCTGGGGCAGGGCGACGTCGGTTCGGGCCTGGCCCTGACCGGCCATTTCCTCGAACAGTTCGTCTTCCACCCGCTCGACAAGCCCCTGCCGCCCGCGCGGGTGTGGATGATCGACAAGCTGGGCGAGGCGGGGCGGCTTTAGGCGCTAGACTCCGGGGCTCAGATTGCCGATTCGGACCTCATGACCGTTCACACCCCGCCGCCGGAAGGCGGTCGCATCATCGACGAACCCATGAGCGAGGCGCTGTCGCGGCGCTATCTCGCCTACGCCCTGTCGACCATTACCAACCGGGCTCTGCCGGATGTGCGCGACGGCTTCAAGCCGGTGCACCGGCGCATCATGTACGCCATGCACCAGATGCGGCTGAACCCGCAGGCGGCGGCGCGCAAATGCGCCAAGGTCGTCGGCGAGGTCATGGGCGGCTACCATCCGCACGGCGACGCCTCGATCTATGACGCCCTGGTCCGCCTGGCGCAGGACTTCTCGCAGCGCTATCCGCTGGTCGACGGCCAAGGCAATTTTGGCAACATCGATGGCGATAGCGCCGCGGCCATGCGCTACACCGAGTGCAAGCTGACGCCCGCCGCCGTCCTGCTGATGGACGGCATCGACCAGCACGCCGTCGACTTCAAGCCGACCTACGACGACCAGGACGAGGAGCCGGTCGTCCTGCCCGCCGGCTTCCCCAACCTGCTGGCCAACGGCTCGTCGGGCATCGCCGTCGGCATGGCCACCTCGATCCCGCCGCACAATGTCGGCGAGCTGATCGACGCCTGCCACCTGCTGCTTGAGCGGCCCGAGGCGACGACCGAGGAGCTGGCCCAGATCGTTCCCGGCCCGGACTTCCCCACCGGCGGCGTCGCCGTCGAGGGCCACGCCTCCATCCTCGACGCCTATGAGACCGGCCGCGGCGGGGTCCGTCTGCGCGCCCGCTGGGAGACCGAGGACCTCGGCCGCGGCGTCTGGCGCATCGTCGTCACCGAGATGCCCTACCAGGTCCAGAAGTCGAAGCTGATCGCCGACCTCGCCGACCTGATCGAGAACAAGAAGGCCCCGCTGCTGGCCGACGTCCGCGACGAGTCGGCCGAGGACATCCGGCTGGTGCTGGAGCCCAAGTCGCGCACCATCGAGCCCGAGGTGCTGATGGAGAGCCTGTTCAAGCTCTCCGACCTCGAGGTGCGCTTCCCGATCAACATGAACGTGCTGGACGCCACCGGCACGCCGCGGGTCATGGGGCTGAAGGCCTGTCTGCAGGCCTTCCTCGATCACCGGCGCGAGGTGCTGGTCCGTCGGGCGCAATGGCGCATCGAGCGGGTCGAGAAGCGGCTGCACCTGCTGGAAGGCCTGCGGATCGTCTTCCTCAACCTCGATGAGGTCATCCGCATCGTCCGTGAGGAGGAGCAGCCCAAGGCCGTGCTGATCGCGCGCTTCGGTCTGACCGAGGCCCAGGCCGACTACATCCTCGATACCCGGCTGCGCCAACTGGCGCGGATCGAGGAAATGGCGATCGAGAACGAATACAAGGAATTGTCTGACGAACTTGCAGCGCTGCAGTCACTGTCGTCGTCGCCGGCGAAGCAGTGGAAGCAGATCGGCAAGGATCTCGAGGCGACGCGCAAGGCGCTGGTCTCGCCGCGCCGGACCACCATCGCCGAGGCTGTCGACTCCTCCGCCATCGCCTCGATCGAGGCCTTCATCCCGCGCGAGGCGATCACCGTCATCCTGTCCGAGCGCGGCTGGATCCGGGCCGCCAAGGGCAAGGTCGACGACCCGTCCGAGCTGAAGTTCAAGGAGGGCGACAGCCTGGCCTTCCTCGTGCCCGCCTACACGACCGACAAGCTGCTGGTGGCGGCGTCCGACGGCCGCATCTTCACCGTCGGCGCCGACAGGCTGGCCTCGGGCCGTGGCCACGGCGAGCCGCTGCGGCTGATGATCGACCTCGACGAGAAGGCCGAGATCGTCAACCTGCTGGCCCACCAGCCGGGCGGGAAACTGCTGGTGGCCTCGAAGGCCGGCTACGGCTTCATCGCCCCCGAGGACGAGCTGCTGGCCCAGAAGCGCGGCGGCAAACAGGTGCTGAACGGCGAGATGTCCGCGGCCATCCGCGTCACGGGCGACCACGTCGCCACGGTCGGCGACAACATCAAGGCGCTGATCTTCCCGCTCGCGGAACTGCCCGAAATGGGCCGCGGCAAGGGCGTCAAGCTGCAGTTCTACAAACAGGGCGGCCTTGCTGACGTCACCGTCTTCGACGGCGCCCACGGCCCCGAATGGGTCGACGGCGGCGGCCGCCGGCGCAACTGGCCCGACTGGAAGGACTGGCTCGGCAAGCGGGCTGGGGCGGGAAGGCAGGGGCCGCGCGGCCTCAGGAAATTCCGCTAGTTCGGACCAGCCTCACCCGTTCGGTCTCACAGGCCGGGATCAGGGCGTACAGTTCCGACAGCGCTGCCCTGAAGCGGGCCATGTCCTGCGCGAACAGCGCCTCCCGCACGGGCCGGAAGGCTTGGCCTCGCGCATCGCTGATAGCCTCCTCGGTGACAGGTTCGGGTATCCGGAGTTCGGGGCCGTACCATTCGGTGAAGAGGGCGAACTGCTGCTCATATCCCCGATAGGTCGCGACGTCAGGATGGTGCTCGAAATGCTCCATCGACGTAGCCGTCGCAGCGGCTCCATAAACACCCGCGCAGCGCACCGAGGTGTCGTAGTCCGCCTGGATTCGATGGAGCCGGTCCTGACTGGATGTCGCACCGGGCAGGGCGATGGCGGCGAGGATGCTGGCAAGGATCACGACACGCATGTGGATGGCTCCGTTCGGCGGTAGCGTGGCCGAACGGTGTTGTGCGCGCAACCGGGGGATGGTGACGCCGATTTCACTATCGGCGGCCCGATATCGGCTCCATATTCAAGCGTGGCCAGAGTCTGGCCTGGATTGGAGATCGATATGCTCACGACCCTGATCGTCATCGCCGTCATCGTCGCCGTCGTGCTGTTCGTCGTCGTCGGCGGCTACAACAGGCTCGTCGCGCTGGACCAGCGCGCCGACCAGTCGTTCGCCGATATCGACGTCCAGCTGAAGCAGCGGCAGGACCTGATCCCCAACCTGGTCGAAACCGTGAAGGGTTATGCGACGCACGAGCGCGGCACCCTCGACGCCGTCACCGCCGCCCGCGCCGCCGCCGCCGGCGCGACCTCGGTCAACGACAAGGTCCAGGCCGAGAACATGCTGACCGGCGCCCTCGGCCGCCTGTTCGCCGTCGCCGAGGCCTATCCCGACCTCAAGGCCAACACGAATTTCCAGCAGCTCCAGTCCGAGCTGTCGGACATCGAGAACAAACTGGCCGCCGCCCGCCGCTTCTTCAACAACGCCGTCAGCGAATTCAACGCCGTGCGCCGCCAGTTCCCCACCGTCCTGTTCGCCGGCATGGTCGGCTTCGGCGCCGACAAGCCTTTCTTCGATCTCGGGGAGGCGGATCGGGCCACCCTGAGCGCGGCGCCGCCGACGGTGAATTTCTCGGCCTGAGGAACTGACCGATGGGCGCCGTCGGGCTCCAGACCCATATCTGGGCGAACAACACCCGCTCGGTCCTGCTGCTCGCCGGCTTCCCCGTACTGGTGGTCTTCATCCTGTACGGGGTGCAGCTGATCCTGATGGGGCTCGGCTTCATGCCCGGCACGGGCCGCGGGCTCGGCGACGACATGGCGCTGGCGGCGTCGTGGCTCGGCTGGACCGTCCCGCTGGCCTTCGTGATCGCCGGCATCTGGTTCGCGATCGCCTACTTCGGCAACCAGGCCATGATCGACGCCCTGACCGGTGCGCGGAAGGTCGAGCGCCGGACTGAGCCCGAGCTGTACAACCTGCTGGAAAACCTCGCCATCTCTCGCGGCCTGCGCACCCCGGCGCTGCGCATGATCGAGACCGACAGCCTCAACGCCTTCGCCACCGGCCTGCACGAGGGCCGCTACAGCGTCACCGTCACCCGCGGGCTCGTCAACACCCTCAGCCGCGATGAGTTGGAGGCGGTGCTGGCCCATGAGTTGACCCATGTGATCAACAAGGACGTGCGGACCATGGTGATCGCCTCGATCTTCGCCGGGATCATCAGCGTCATCGCCGAGATGGTCTTCCGGGGCCTGCTCTATTCGCGCGGCGGCCGGAAGGACAACAAGAACGCCGCGCCGCTGATCCTCATCGGCGTCGCCTTCGCCGTCGTCGGCTTCGTCCTCGCCTTCGTCATCCGGATGATGCTGTCGCGCACCCGCGAGTTCGTCGCCGATGCGGGGGCGGTCGAGCTGACCAAGAACCCGGACGCCATGATCTCGGCCCTGCGCAAGATCGAGGGCCGCTCCTCCATCAAGGGACCGGACGAGTTGCAGCAGATGTTCCTCGACAACCAGCCCGATGGCGCAGGCCTGGAGGGCCTGTTCGCGAGCCATCCGCCTATCCAGAAGCGCATCGACGCGCTGGTGAGGTTCGGCGGCGGGTCCGATCCCGGGCCCTGGTCCGGCGGGGCGGGGGCTTCGCCCTACGACACCTCGGTGCCCGCGGCCGGCTAGGGGAGGCGTTCCCAGCCCAGCCGGGTCAGCTGCTCCAGCGGCCGGAAACCGGCCTTGTAGTCCATCTTCTTCGAACCCCGCACCCAATAGCCCAGATAGACGAAGGGCAGGCCCACCGTCGCCGCCTGCCTGACGTGATCGAGGATGGCGAACCGCCCGAGGCTGCGCGCCTCCAGCGCCGGATCGAAAAAGCTGTAGACCATCGACAGTCCGTCGGAGAGCAGGTCGGTCAGGCACACCCCGACCAGATCCCCCGGTCCGCCGTCCTCGGGGGAGGGCAGGCGGTACTCGATCAGGTGGGTCCGCACCGCCGTATCCTCGACCATGGCCACGTAGTCGAGCCAGCCCATGGTGCTCATGCCGCCGCCCGGGTGCCGGCCGTGCAGATAGCGGCGCAGCAGGTCGAACTGCTCCACCGTCGCCTCGGCCTCGACCAGATCGCGGGTCAGGTCCGCGTTGCGCCTCAGCACCTTGCGTTCGGATCGTGAGAAGCTGAATTCGGGCACCGGCAGGCGCACCGACACGCAGGCGTCGCAGCCCTCGCAGGCCGGGCGATAGGCGATGTTCTGGCTGCGCCGGAACCCGGCCTGGGTCAGCTCATCGTTGACATGCGCCCCCTCGCTGAACGGCAGGTTGGCGAACACCTTGCGTTCGGTCTGGCCCGGCAGATAGGGGCAGGGGGCCACCGAGGTCATGTAGAAGCGAAGCTGGCGCGTGGGTACGAACTGGGTCACGAGGGACAGCTCCCCACCCAAATCCGACGACAGTTTGGCGCCCGTTGCGGCATCTGCTGATTTGGCGCTGCTCCGGCCCGCGCCGCAAGCCCATTCGCCCGACGCCAGAGCGGCGGGCGGGCGCTCACAGGCTGGTGTCCGTGGGCAGCACCGGCGCCTCGCGCAGCAGCACGATGGCGATCCGGCGGTTGCCCGCCAGCGTCGGATCGTCGGGATAGAGGGGGTCAGACCCCGCTTTGCCCGAGACCTGGTAGACCCGGTCGGCGTCGACGCCCGCCGCCTGCAGGATCTGGCGCGAGGCGTTGGCGCGGGCGGCTGACAACGGCCAGTCGTTCGGCCCCGACGCCCGGTTCGACCCCGGCGCCGCCGAGGTGTGGCCGGTCACGGAGATGCGGTTCGGCAGCTGATTGATCACCCGGGAGATGGCCCGCAGCAGCAGCTGGGCGCGTGGATTGGGCCGGGCCGAGTTCTGCTCGAACATCGAACGACCCTCCTGGTCGACCAGCTGGATGCGCAGACCCTCGGGCGTCTGGTCGATGATCAGCTGTTTCGACAGCTCGGCCAGCTCGGGCATCGACTGCATGGCCTGGCGCAGGGATTCCGCCGCTGACGAGAACTCGGCGGCTTCGCGTCGGGCGATCTCGTCGCGCAGGGCCGCCTCGCTGGCGGCGGCGAGGCTCGGGCTCTGTCCCGCCTCCGGCGGCGCGTCCGGCGGGGCCTCGGGGGCGAGTTGGCTGATCACCGTCTGCGAACCGGCCCCCTTGGAGCCGTCGTCGCCCAGCGACGTGCCGCCGAGGATGCCGCCCGAGCCCGACGTCGTGGCGGATACGCTGGCCGGGGCGAAATACTCCGCGATGCCGCGCTTCTGCTCGGGGTCCGTCGTATTGATCAGCCACATCAGCAGGAAGAAGGCCATCATGGCCGTCACGAAGTCGGCATAGGCCACCTTCCAGGCGCCGCCGTGGTGCCCGTGGCCGCCGACCTTCTTGACCTTCTTGATGAGGACCGGACGATCGCTCATGGACATCGGGGGACTCGCGAGACGCTGGTGGTTGCTGCAGAGTCGGCAGTCGGCGTTAAGAACCCGTTTGCGATAAATACGGTCATGAAATCAGGGGTGAAGAATCTGAACTTGCCGGGCGTCCGGCCCTCGCCTAGTCGTGCCGGGTGACCATCCCCGCCGCCCCCGACGCCTTCGACGTTCCGGCCTACCGACGGGCCCTGGGCGGGTTCGCGACCGGCGTCTGCGTCGTCACGGCCCACACCGACGAGGGGCCGTTCGGCATCACGGTCAACTCCTTCACCTCGGTCTCCCTGCGGCCGCCGCTGATCCTGTGGTGCCTCGATCGCGCCTCCTGGCGGCACGACGCCTTCGCCGCGGCGGACCGCTTCGCCGTCCACATGCTGCCGGTGGAGGATCGCGAGATGTCCGACCGGTTCGCCTGGGGCGTCTGCCGGCTGTCCTCGGACGAGTTCGACAGCTCCAGCCCCGAGCCGCCGCGCCTGAAGAACGCCCTGACCCGGCTCGACTGTGTCGCCCGCGACCGCATCGTCATGGGCGACCATCTGACCATCGTCGGCGAGGTCCAGGCCTTTGAAACCCGCCCGGGCGACGCCCTGACCTATTACCGCGGCCGCTACGGCGCCGCGACCGAACCTCAGACGTGAGGACCAGCAGATGAAGATCGGTTTCGCCGGCCTGGGCGTCATGGGCGCTCCCATGGCGCGTCATCTCGTGCAGGCCGGCCACGACGTCGCCGGCTTCAATCGCTCGCCGGCCAAGGCGCGAGCCTGGGCCGGCGCGACCGGCGGCCGGTGCGCCGCGACCGTCGCCGAGGCCGCCGCCGGCGCTGAGCTGTTCATCCTGTGCGTCGGCAATGACGACGACGTGCGGGAGGTCGTGCAAGCGGCCTTGCCGTCGATGGGGGAGGGGGCGGTCCTCGTCGACCACACCACCACCTCCGCCAGGGTGGCCCGCGAAATGGCGGATCTGGCGTCGGAGCAGGGCGCCTTCTTCATCGATGCGCCGGTGTCCGGAGGACAGTCCGGGGCGGAGAACGGCCAGCTCAGCGTCATGGCAGGCGGCGACGCGGCGGCTCTGGCGCGGGCGGAGCCGGTCCTCATGTGTTACGCGAAGGCCGTGAAGCACATGGGCCCGTCGGGCAGCGGCCAGCTGACCAAGATGGTCAACCAGATCGCCATTGCCGGGGTGGTTCAGGGCCTGGCGGAGGCCGTGCATTTCGCCCAGACGGCCGGCCTCGACACCGACGCCGTCTATGACGCGGTGTCGAGGGGCGCGGCCCAGTCCTGGCAGATGGACAATCGCTGGAAGACCGCGGCGGCCGGCCAGTTCGATTTCGGCTTCGCGGTCGACTGGATGCGCAAGGACCTCGGGCTGGTGCTGGACGAGGCGCGCGACAATGGCGCGCGGCTTGCCCTCACAGCCCTGGTCGATCAGTTTTACGCCGAAGTGCAGGCGATGGGGGGATCGCGATGGGACACGTCGAGTCTGGCGGCGAGGCTCCAGAAGCCGTGACCGACATCTGGGCGCTCTGGAACCAGCTGAAGCGCTATTTCCCGACCTGGAGCCTGCTGCCGTCCAGCCTCTACACGCCGGGGGCCTGGGGCTATATGGGCGTGGACTTCATCAGCGGTTTCCGCCGCAATCGCTCGACGCTCCAGGCGTTCGAGCTGCTGTCGGAAGTCGACGACCGGACGTTCGACGCCGTGTCGGCCCTGGCCAACGTCAATGCGCGTCGGCAAGACCAGATGCTGAGGGCCGTGATCATCGCCTATCTGACGATCCCGGTTTCCATCATCGCCATCCTGGCGGAGGTCGCCGGCGACAGCCTGGTGTCGTTCGTGCGCGCCAATCTGGAGACCTCGATCCAGTTCGGAGTGGCGGTCACCTTTGGGCCGCTGGTCTATTATCTGAGCCACTGGCGCTCGCGTCAGATCGTCAGCGTCCTCGACCTGATCCGGATCGAGCGTGGCCAATCGCCATACACCGCTCTGGAACTGCGGCCCGAATAGCTCACCCGGCATTTCGCATAATATATCTTAGGCGCATCACGGCTCAGCCTTTCAGGCTCGCCAAGCGCGCCTCTTCCCGCTACCCCTCCTGCTGACAAGGAGCGACCATGGCGGGCCTGAAGGACAAGCGCGGATTCATCGACAAGGACAGGCTGGACCTGTCCGAGCGCCAGGCCGTCGAATACTGGATGAAGCGCTGGGGCGTGACCCGCGATCAGATCGTCGCCGCCCACCGCAAGGCCGGCCGCATGGTCAAGGACATCGCCGCGGAGCTCGGCAAGAAGCGTTAGCCGCGCGCCGCCCTAGATGTGGAGCACCCGCTGATAGGCATCCAGCGAGGCCTCGTGCATGGCCTCGGACATGGTCGGGTGCGGATAGACGATGCCGTGCATCTCCTCCTCCGTCGCCTCCAGGGCGATGGCGGTGACATAGCCCTGGATCATCTCGGTAACCTCGGCGCCGATCATGTGGGCGCCGATCAGGGCGCCTGTCTTCGCGTCGAAGATGGTCTTGACGAAGCCCTCGATCTCGCCGGCGGCCACGGCCTTGCCATTCACCCTGAAGGGGAACCGGCCGACCTTCACCTCGCGTTTCGCCTCGCGGGCCCCCTGCTCCGTGATCCCGACCGAGGCGACCTGCGGCTGGGCATAGGTGCAGCCGGCGATCGGCGAATGGACGTTCGGCGTCTTGAACCCGGCAATGTGCTCGGCGGCGTGGATGCCCTCGTGCGAGGCCTTGTGCGCCAGCCACGGCGCGCCGGCGCAGTCGCCGATGGCGTACAGGCCCTTCACATTGGTCTGGCAATGGCCGTCGATGGTGATGTGGCCGCGGTCCATGTTCACGCCAAGCGCTTCCAGGCCGATGCCGTCGGTGTTGGCGGTGATGCCGACCGCCGAAATGCAGACCTCGGCCTCGAGGGTCTCGGCCTTGCCGCCGGCCTCGATGGCGACCTGCACGCCCTTCCCGCCCTTCGACACCCTGGTGACCTTGCACCCCGTGCGGAACTTCATCCCGCGCTTCTCGAATGCCTTCTGAGCGGCTTTCGAGACTTCCTCGTCCTCGACCGGCATGATCCGGTCGACCGCTTCCACGATCGTAACATCCACGCCCAATGCTCTGTAGAAGCTGCCGAATTCTACGCCGATGGCGCCTGAGCCGATGACCACGATCGAGGCTGGCATCTTCTTCGGCGCCATCGCTTCGCGATAGGCCCAGATCCTGTCGCCGTCGGCCTCCAGGCCGATCTGGGGGATGGCCTTGGCGCGGGCGCCGACCGCCAGCATGACCGTTTTCGCCTCGACCGTGCGCGAACCGCCGGCCTTGAGCGCGACGACCACCTTCGGCGCGTCCCTGCCCTTCTCCAGTCTGGCCGAGCCCTCGATCACCTCGATCTTGTGCTTCTTCATCAGGAAGGCGACGCCCTTGTTCATCTGGGCGGCGACGCCTCGCGAGCGCTGGATGATGGCGTCGAAATCGAAGGCGACGTTCCCGGCCGACAGGCCATAGTCCTTGAGGTGCGACAGGATCTCGTACTTCTCGCCAGACTTGAGCAGCGCCTTGGTCGGGATACAGCCCCAGTTCAGGCAGATGCCGCCGAGGGCCTCGCGCTCGACGATGGCCGTCTTGAGCCCCAGCTGGCTGGCGCGGATCGCCGCCACATAGCCGCCGGGACCGGAACCGATGACGACCAGATCGAACTCAGCCATGCGAAAATCTCCTTGAGCAGGGCGTCTTAACCCGCCCGAAACGCGAAAGGCACCCTCCCCGAGCCCTTCGGAAACGAAAAGTCAGGCCAAGATGAAGGCGACCAGCGCGCCCAGATCCATCGCTGAGAGCGCCACCACGAGCGCCGCCGGAAACAGAACCAGGCCCACGTAGAGCGCGAGATGGGCCGCGCCCCGCCAGAGCGCCTGCAGGCGACCGACGCCGTAGTAGCGGCTGGCCGCCAGCACGAAATAGCCGAGGTAGGGCAACACCAGCGGCCAGGCCGGCGCCCTTGCTCCGAACTTGTTCGCCAGGGCCAGCGCGATCAGCAGGCTGAAGGCCATGACGTGCGCCCACATGGCGAAGATCAGATGCTCCATCATCAGTCGCCGTCGTCCGAAGAACGGCGCCAGCAGCACGGCGTACAGCGGCATCAGCAGCCAGACGGCGTTCGGCAGCCAGCCTGCCAGACGTTCCGAGATCAGCGCCTGTTCCCGGTTCGACTGGTTCTCGTAGAGCAGGTTCTGGCGGTCCGTATTTGTCTTGGCGCGACGGGCGGCGGCCTCGATCGCGGCAGTGACGGCGGGGTCGATCGCGGGCTCGACCCGCTTCTGCATCCACACCTCGCCCTGGGTCGCATTGTCGAGATGGACGGTCGCCCCATCGGGGTCCGGGCGAGCGGAGACGGGCCTCTCGGGGTCCGTCACCCGGGCGACGTACTGGTACAGCTGCACGTCGGCGAAGTTGAGGGTCAGCAGGAACAGGGCGGTGACGACGACGAACAGCTTGGTCGGCGTCTGGTAGAGCGAGCCGGCCCCGTCGCGGCAGGCCTCGAGCAGCTTTCCCGGTCGCACGGCGAGGGCCACGAGTGTGCGCGCCGTCCGTCCGTCGACAAGGCTGGATTCGGAGAAGGCCTCCGCCGCCCAAGCCCGCAGCGGCCGGGGCCGGGCCAGGGCGTCCTGGCCGCAGGCGTGACAATAGCGACCCGCCAGCTCGACGCCGCAGGCCGGGCAGGCCACTGCAAATGGATCCTGATGCGCCGCCAAATCGCCCCCCGTGCGGGAGCCTAGCCGGGGCCTGTCTCGCGAGTCCACGCCTCGGAGACGGCGCGTCCCCGCGCCATGTCATCGACCACCAGGATCATCTGGTGGTCATGATCGCTGTAGAGAACCTCGATATTGACCCCGGCCTCGGCCATGCGGCGTGTCAACTGCCCCAGTTGGCCGGGAACATCCTGTTTCAGTCTCTGGACCAGGACCTCGCGTTCGGCGACGACCCGGATGCCCGCCGCTTCCAGCGCCGCTCGGGCACGGGGACCGTCGGTGAACAGGAAGTGCGCCACGCCCTTCCCGTCGGCGATCCACGCCCCGCCGCCCTCGATGCTGACACCGCCCCGCGCCAGGGCCTCCCCCATCTCGGCGAGAGCGCCGGGGCGGTCGTCGAGGGCGATGGCGAGGTCTCGCAGGGCGGTCATGTCGGATCTATGCCCGGCCTAGGCCAGCATGGTCACGGGGTCTTCGATCATCGCCTTGAAGACCTGCAGGAATTTCGCACCGATGGCGCCGTCGACGACGCGGTGGTCGCAGGTCAGGGTGACGGTCATCACCGTGGCCACGGCCAGCTGTCCGTTCCTGACGACCGGGCGCTGCTCCCCGGCCCCGACGCTCATGATCGCGCCCTGGGGCTCGTTGATGATCGAGGCGAACGACTTGATGCCGAACATGCCAAGATTGGAGACGCTGAAGGTGCCGCCCTGGAACTCCTCGGGCTTCAGCTTGCGGTCGCGGGCGCGTTTGGCGAGGTCCTTCGACTCAGTGGCGATCTGCGACAGCGTCTTGGTCTCGGCCTTGCGGATGATCGGGGTGATCAGTCCTCCGTCGATCGCCACCGCCATCGCCACGTCGGCGTTGTGGTGCATGGCGATGCCTTCGGGCGAATAGCTGGCGTTGGCTTCCGGCACGGCCTTCAGGGCCATGGCGCTGGCCTTGATGACGAAGTCGTTGACCGAGACCTTGACCCCGTCCTTCTCCAGCATGGCGTTGACGCGGGCGCGGGCGGCCAGCAGGCCGTCGATCTCGCAGTCGATATTGAGCGGGAAATGCGGCACGTCGCGGAAGCTGTCGGTCAGGCGCCGGGCGATGGCCTTGCGCATGCCGTCCAGCGGAACGAGGTCATAGCTGCCGTCGGGGATGCCCATCTGCGCCAGCGACAGGACCTTGCGGGCCTCGCCGGCGGGCGCCGAAGCCGCTGCGGCCGGCTGGGCGCCGCCCTTGCCGGCGCCTTCGACGTCGCGCCTGACGATCCGGCCGTGCGGGCCTGTGCCCTTGACGGTCTTCAGGTCCACGCCGTTCTGCGCGGCGATGCGGCGGGCCAGCGGCGAGGCGAAGACCCGTTCGCCGGCGCTCTTCGCCGGAGCCGCCGGAGCTTTCGCCGCGGCGGAGGACGCCTCGGCCTTCGCCGGTTCGGCCTTCGGGGCTTCCGCTTTCGGGGCCTCACTCTTCGGGGCCGGGGCGGCCGCGCCGCCCTCGTCCTTCAGACGGGCGATGGGCGTGTTGACCTTGACCCCCTCGGTTCCCTCCGCGACGAGGATGTCGGTGACCTCGCCCTCGTCGACGGCCTCGACCTCCATGGTCGCCTTGTCGGTCTCGATCTCGGCGATGACGTCGCCCGCCTTGACCATGTCGCCGACCTTGACGTGCCACTTGGCCAGCACGCCTTCTTCCATGGTGGGCGACAGGGCGGGCATCAGGATATCGGTCATTGCGCGCTCCCTGTCTCGTCCTCGACGACCGTCTTCAGGGCCGGGCCGTTCAGGACGTCCGAAATCCCCGCCAGGATCTTGTTGTAGGCCTGCTTCTCATCCTGACCATGACGGACCTGGTAGGCGTGGGCCATGTGTTGCGCGGCCGTGGCCAGGACCTGTCCGAACCGACGCGGATCGTTGAAGGCGGGCTTGACCGACATGACCGGCTCGCCCTTCGACCACCAGATCCGGATGATCTCGACGGCCTCGGCGTCGGCGGCCACGCTGGCGGGCGTCTTCAGCTGGTATTCCTCGGCCTCGCTCATGCCATCACCTGCTTAACGGCGGCGACGATCTTGTCGACGCCCGGCAGCGACAGGGCTTCGAGATTGGCGGCGTAGGGCAGCGGCACATCTTCCTGATGAACCCGCAACGGTGGGGCGTCGAGGTAGTCGAAGGCGTGCTCGATCACCCGCGCCACGACCTCGGCGCCGACGCCCATCGGACCCCAGCCTTCCTCGGCCGAGACCAGACGGCTGGTCTTCTTGACGCTCTCGACGATGGTCTCGTGGTCGAGCGGGCGCAGGGTGCGCAGGTCGACGACCTCGCAGCTGATCCCCTCTTCCGCCAGCTTATCGGCCGCCTGCAGGGCGAAACCGACCATGCGGCTGTGGGCGGTGATGGTGACGTCAGTCCCCTCGCGCCGGACCTTGGCCTTGCCGATCGGCAGGACGTAGTCCTCGACCTCGGGTACGTCGAACTCCAGCCCGTACATCATCTCGTGCTCGAGGAAGACGACCGGATTCGGGTCGCGGATCGCGGCCTTCAGCAGGCCCTTGGCGTCGGCGGCGTCATACGGGGCGATGACCTTCAGGCCGGGCACCTGGGCGTACCACGCCGAATAGTCCTGGCTGTGCTGGGCGCCGACGCGGCTGGCGGCGCCGTTGGGGCCGCGGAAGACGATGCTGGCGCGGATCTGGCCGCCCGACATGTACAGGGTCTTGGCCGCCGAGTTGATGATGTGGTCGATGGCCTGCATGGCGAAGTTGAAGGTCATGAACTCGACGATCGGCTTCAGCCCCGCCATGGCGGCGCCGACGCCGAGGCCGGCGAAGCCGTGCTCGGTGATCGGGGTGTCGACGACGCGCTTGTCGCCGAACTCCTGCAGCAGCTCGCGGCTGACCTTGTAGGCGCCCTGGTACTGGGCGACTTCCTCGCCGATCAGGAAGACGGCCTCGTCGCGGCGCATCTCCTCGGCCATGGCGTCGCGCAGGGCGTCGCGAATGGTCGTCTTGACCAGTCTGGCGTCGGACGGGATCTCCGGATCGCGCAGTTCGACCTTCGGGCTGGCCGCCGTGTCGTCCTTCTTCTCCGGATCGCCGGACTTGTCGGACGTCGGCTGAGGCGCGGCCGGAGCCGCATCGGCCTTCGGCGCGGGAGCGGCTGCGCCGTCTTCACCCGCCAGACGCGCGATCGGCGTGTTGACCTTCACGTTCTCCGAGCCTTCGGGGACGAGGATTTCCAGAACTTCGCCCTCGTCGACGGCCTCGACCTCCATGGTCGCCTTGTCGGTTTCGATCTCGGCGATCACCTGGCCGGCCGACACGGTGTCGCCCGCCTTGATGTGCCATTTGGTCAGCGTGCCCTCTTCCATCGTGGGCGACAGCGCCGGCATGAGAATGTCGGTCACGAGTCAGGCCTCCACGTAGACGTCGGTGTAGAGCTCGGACGGATCCGGCTCCGGGCTTTCCTGGGCGAACTGCACGGCCTCGGCGACGATGGCCTTGACCTCGTTGTCGATGGCCTTGAGTTCGTCCTCGGTCGCCTTGGCGGCGGCCAGCAGGGTCTTGATGTGGTCGATCGGGTCGCGCGTCGTCTTGACCTGGTCGACCTCCTCCTTGGTGCGGTATTTGGCCGGATCCGACATGGAGTGGCCGCGGTAGCGGTAGGTCTTCATCTCGAGGATGAAGGGGCCGCCCCCTTCCCTCGCCCGCTTGACCGCCCGGGCCACCGCGTCGCGGACCGCCAGGACGTCCATGCCGTCGACCTGCTCGCCGGGGATGCCGAAGCTGGCGCCGCGTTCGCTTAGCTGCGTCGTCGACGACGAGCGCTCGATGCTCGTGCCCATGGCGTACTGGTTGTTCTCGATGATGTAGATGGCCGGCAGCTTCCACAGCTGGGCCATGTTGAAGCTCTCGTAGACCTGGCCCTGGTTGGCCGCGCCGTCGCCGAAATAGACGAAGGCGACCGAGTCATCGCCCCGGTAGCGCCCGGCGAAGGCGAGGCCGGTGCCGAGCGCCACCTGCGCCCCCACGATGCCGTGGCCGCCGTAGAAGCCGGTGGCGGTGTCGAACATGTGCATCGACCCGCCCTTGCCCTTGGACGAGCCGCCGATGCGGCCGGTCAGCTCGGCCATGACCTCTTTCGGGTCCATGCCGGCGCACAGCATGTGGCCGTGGTCGCGGTAGCCCGTGATGATCTTGTCGTGGCCCTGGCGGACGCTTTCCTGCACGCCGACGGCGACGGCCTCCTGGCCGATGTACAGGTGGCAGAAGCCGCCGATCAGGCCCATGCCGTAGAGCTGACCCGCGCGCTCCTCGAAACGGCGGATCAGCACCATCTCGCGATAGAAGCGCAGCAGGTCCTCTTTCGAGGCCGTGGGCGTATTGGGCAACTTGGTCGCCTTGCTGGAATCAGCTTTGGCGGCGGGGGCTTTCGCCATCCGTCATCTCCCGGCTGGGCCGCGGTCTCGGGGCCTCTTGTCGTTACGGAAAGGGGCTTTAGCAGCCTTCGTTCCCGAAAGGCAAAGCCGCCTCACGGGGATGTAACGAAAGTTCACGCCCTCGGCGCGGGGCCTTCAGCCGCAGGGGGCGCCGAGACCCGGATCACGTAGTCGCGGGGGTCGGCGAAACCGAGCACCGCACGGGCCCGCTCCTCGAGCAGGTCTCGTGACAGGCTGTCGGTGCGCAGATAGCGGACGCGGATCTCGAGGTCGCGGCGCTGCTCCAGGATCGTCGCCAGCTGGGCCTCGCGGCGCAGCAGCATGGCGTCACGCTCGCCGCCGCTCAGCAGGCCGCGCTCCCCCGTCAGGGCCTGAACGCCCAGGTAGGCGATCAGCAGCAGCAGCATGGCTGACGGGAAATACGGCTTCATCCGCTCGGGCACTGACGGACGCTCCTTCTGAGCGTGAACTCATGATTGAAGAGTTCTGTCCGAAAATGCCTAACGAACCGTAGCTTGACCGTGGCGGCTGAACCTATTTCAGCAGCATGCCGTCGCCGTAATAGGCGCCCTGGTCGCCCAGCATCTCCTCGATGCGGAGCAGCTGGTTGTACTTGGCCGTGCGGTCCGAGCGGGCCAGCGAGCCGGTCTTGATCTGCCCGCAGTTGGTGGCCACGGCCAGGTCGGCGATGGTCGAATCCTCGGTCTCGCCCGAGCGATGGCTCATCACGGCCGTGTAGCCGGCCCGGTGAGCCATATCCACGGCGTCAAGAGTTTCGGACAAGGTCCCGATCTGGTTGACCTTGATCAGGATGGAGTTGGCCAGGCCCTCGCCGATGCCGGCGGCCAGTCGCGCCGGGTTGGTGACGAACAGGTCGTCGCCGACGATCTGGATGCGGTCGCCGAGCCGGTCGGTCAGCAGCTTCCATCCGTCGAAGTCGTCTTCGGCGCAGCCGTCCTCGATCGAGACGATCGGGAAGCGTTCGCACAGGTCGGCGAGGTAGCTGACCATGGCGTCGGCCTCGAGCGTCTTGCCCTCCCCGGTCATGACGTATTTGCCGTCCTTGAAGAATTCAGTCGCCGCCACGTCGAGGCCGAGGTGGAAGTCCTCGCCGGCCAGATAGCCCGCCGCCTGCCCCGCCTTGGTGATGAAGCTCAGCGCCTCCTCGGCCGAGGCCAGGTTCGGCGCGAAGCCCCCTTCGTCGCCGACGTTGGTGTTGTGGCCCGCATCCTTCAGCTGCTTGCGCAGGGCGTGGAAGATCTCGGACCCCATGCGCAGGGCCTCGGAGAAGCTGTCCGCACCGGTCGGCAGGATCATGAACTCCTGGATGTCGATCGGATTGTCGGCGTGGGCTCCCCCGTTGATGATGTTCATCATCGGGGTGGGCAGGATGCGGGCCGACACGCCGCCGAGGTAGCGGTGCAGCGGCAGGCCCGAGGAGATGGCGCTGGCCTTGGCGCAGGCCAGGCTGACGCCGAGGATGGCGTTGGCGCCGAGCCGGCCCTTGTTGGGGGTGCCGTCCAGCGAGATCAGGGCCTCGTCGATACGGCGCTGGTCCTCGGCGTCCATGCCGCTGAGGGCGTCGAAGATCTCGCCGTTGACCGCGTCGACGGCCTTGCCGACGCCCTTGCCGCCCCACAGGTCCTTGTCCCCGTCGCGCAGTTCGACCGCCTCGTGGGCTCCCGTCGAGGCGCCCGAGGGGACCGCCGCACGCCCGAAGCTGCCGTCGTCGAGGATCACGTCGACCTCGACCGTCGGATTGCCGCGGCTGTCGAGGATCTGGCGGGCGACGATGTCGGCGATGTCGGTCATGAGAGGGCTCTGCTGTCTGGGAGTGGCGGGGGTTTAGCCCAACCCCCGCCGAATCGCCAACCGTCGGGGCTCAGGGGTCAGGCGCAGCCTTCGACGAACTGGATGGCCGGTCCGCCGACGTGGATGGCGCCGACCCGACCCTGGGAATCGATCTCGTACCGGACGCCGCGCGCCGCCGCATTCTCGACCCAGGCGTCGGGGGTGGCAGGGCCGCCGGAGGCCCAGACGAAGATGTCCTCGGCCGGCGCCGGAGAATATTTGTGCGGTTGTGACACGGCGGCGCCGCCGTAGGCCGCCTTGATCGCCTGGGCGGTGTCGCCCACGCCGAAGCCGCGATCCGTCTTCAGGGTGGATGGGGCCGAGACCGAGATGCGGGTCAGGACGCCGTCCTGGACCATGACGAGCAGGCCGTCGGGCGCACGCTCAGGCCGCCATTGGTCGCAGACCTCGGGCTCGGCGCCTCCGACCGCCTCAGGGTCGCTGTCCGGCCCGAGCGCCGCATCGACCTCGGCCTTGGTCATGCCGATCCTGAGAACGCCAAAGCCGTCGGCGGTCAGGGCGTTGGCGTCGACCGCCGGCGTCGCGGAAGCCGCCGGAGCCTCCGCCTCGGGGGCCTTGGTCGACTCGGGAGAGTTGCAGGCGGCGAGCAGCAACAGCGATGCGGCGGCGGTGGTGGCGAGGCGGATCATGAGCAGGCTCCGTTTCCATGGCGAAGCTGCATAGGCGCACGAAAACGGCGCGCGGTGAACCGCGCGCCGTTATTCATCCAACGTCGTCGAAAGACCTAGTCTTCCTTGGGCGTCAGGACCTGGCGGCCGCGGTAGGTGCCGGTCTTCAGGTCGATGTGGTGCGAGCGGCGCAGCTCGCCCGTGTCCTTGTCCTCGGTGTAGGCATTCGTGCCCAGCGAGTCGTGGGCGCGGCGCATGTTGCGACGCGAGGGCGATACTTTGCGCTTCGGAACGGCCATGTCCGTCTCAATCTTCTTAAGGTCGGGCGCCCGGGGTCCTGAAGACCGAAAGCGCGAAAACAATTGCGGCGGCCCCCGGAAGAGCCGCCACGTGAGCGCGGGCTTATGCCTTAACCCGCCGGGGAGTTCAAGTCTGCAGACGCGCGCGCCAGTCGGGGCGTGAAAGACCGTAGTACAGGCTGTTCTTCCACTCCCCGCCGACATTCCAGGTCCGCTCGGCGAAGCCCGTCTTCATGAAGCCGAGCCGCTCCAGCAGGCGAATCGACGCGGCGTTGTCCGGATCGACGTCGGCGGTCAGGTCGTCGATGTCCCGCGTGGCGAAGACATGGTCGATCGCCGCCCCCACCGCCTCGCCGGCGAACCCGCGGCCCCAGTGATCCGGATGCAGGATGTAGCCGATCTCGGGCAGTTTCCAGAAGCCCGCCTTGCCGATGACGACGCCGTCGCGCTCGATGACGAAATCCGGCTGATCGGGGCCGTTGGCGATCATGCCGTCCAGCCAGGCGGCGGTCTGTTCGAGGCTGTCGTGCGGCGGCGTCGACCACCAGCGCGTGGCGCGCGGGTCGGACAGGACGGCGTGGATCGCCGCCAGATCGTCCGGGCGCGCGGACCGCAGGGTCAGCCGGGGCGTGAGGATTTCCATGCCGGTGCGAGTGGGGCCTGACGCCGGAACGGTCAAGCCAGCGGCCGCTCCATGACGATGAAGTGGAGATCGTCCCTGAGCGGCAGGCCGAAGCGCGGGTCGCCGTAGGGAAACGGCAAGGTGTCGCCGGTGGGTTCGTAGCCCAGCCGTCGGTACCACGCGATCAGCGTCTCCCGCTGCGGAAACACCGAGATGCGGACCTGTCGGGCGCCGAACCGGTCGCGCAGCGCGGCGTGGGCGGTCTCGACCAGCCGCCGTCCGAGCCCGCCGCCCTGCAGCGTCGGGCTGACGGAAAGCATGCCGAAATAGCCGGTCCCTTCGCCCCTGTCGGCGATCAGGATGCAGCCCAGCAGGTCGCCGCCGCGCCATGCGCTCAGCATCGCCTGCGCCGGATCGGCCAGGATTGAGGCGAGATCCTCCGGGTCGGTGCGCTGGCCCGCCAGCAGGTCGGCCTCGGTCGTCCAGCCGGCCCGGGACGCCTCGCCGCGATAGGCGCTCTCGATCAGCTGGTGCAGCGCCGGGATATCCGCCGTCGTGGCGTCGCGGATGACGATCTCAGTCATCGAGCAGCGCGTCCGCCACCGCCTCGCCGATGGCCAGAGAACTGGTCAGGCCGGGGCTCTCGATACCGAACAGGGCCATCAGACCGGCGATGCCGTGATCGTCCGGCCCGCGCAGCTGGAAATCCGGCTGCGGTTCGCCCGGCCCGTGCAGCTTGGGCCGGATGCCGGCGTAGTCGGGCGTCAGCGCGCCGTCGGGCAGGTCGGGCCAGAAGCGGCGGATATAGCGTTCGAACTCTGCAGCCTTGGCCGCATCCACCGAATAATCTTCGGCCTCGACATAGACGAGGTCTGGTCCGAACACCGCCTGCCCGCCGAGGTCCTTGCGATAGTGGGTGCCCAGGGCGCCCGGGATGGGCGGCGGATAGATCAGCCGCTCGAACGGCGCCCTGCCGGTCAGGCGGAAATAGACGCCCTTGCCGAAATGGGCGGCGGGGATGCGGTCGGTCGGATAGCCGGCGATCCGGGCGGCGGCGTCCTGCGCCGCCAGACCCGGCGCGGTGACCAGCAGCCGCGCGGTCAGGGTCGCGCCGCCCTCCCCGCCTGCCGTGACGGTAAAGCCGCCGCCCGGCAGCGGCTCCGCGCGTTCGAACGGCGTCGAGACCACGACCGAACCGCCGGCGTCCTCGATCTCGCCCTGCAGGGCCAGCATGTAGCCGTGGCTGTCGAACACGCCGCTCTCTGGCGACAGGATGGCGGCGTGGGCGTTCAGCCCGGGCTCCAGCGTCCGCGCCTGTTCGCCGGTCAGATGTTCCAGTCCCTCGACCTCGTTGGCTGTCGCCTGCTGGAAGATCGCCTCGATGCGCGGGACCTCGGCCGCGTCGGTGGCCACGACCAGCTTGCCGCATTTGCGGTAGTCGACCTTGTGGCTGTCGAGAAAGGCGTACAGCGACCGCCGCCCCTCGACGCAGAACCGCGCCTTCAGCGACCCGCTCGGATAGTAGAGGCCGCCGTGGATGACCTCGCTGTTGCGCGACGACACGCCCTGGCCGATGTGCGGCTCCTTTTCGAGAACCAGCACCGACAGGCCCCGCTTCGCCAGCGCGCGCCCGCAAGCCAGGCCCACCGCCCCGGCCCCGACGACCACGGCGTCGAAGTCGAAACTCACGCCTTCGGACCGTAGAGATGCGCCGCCCGGGCCTCGAAACAGTGCATCAGCTTGCCGACCGCGCGGTCGAAATTGGCCTGCAGCATCATGTCGAGCAGTCGGGACTTGAAGGCGAAGTCGATGAAGAACTCGACCCGAGTCCCCTCCGGGTGCGGGAAGAACTCCCAGCGGTTCCTCAGGTGGTGGAACGGCCCGCGCAGCAGCCCGACCTCGACCTTGGGGGCGTTGCGGTCATGCCGGACCCAGGTCGAGAACCGCTCCTTCAGGAACGAGAAGCCGACGCCGGCTTCCGCGTCCACCAGCGTCACCCCCGGCGCCTCCTGGCGCTCGCCCCAGGCCCGCATCGACGACACCCACGGCACGAACTCCGGATAGGCGCGCACGTCGGCGACCAGCGTCGCGAGCTGGTCGGGCTGATACGGCAGGATTTTGGTGACGCGGTGTACGGCCAAGCGAGGCTCAGCGCCCGGTCTGCGCCAGACGCGCCGCCTTCAGCCGCGCGAAATCCTCGCCGGCGTGGTGCGAGCTGCGGGTCAGCGGCGACGACGACACCATCAGGAAGCCCTTGGCCCGGGCGATGGCCTCATAGGCCTTGAACTCCTCGGGCGTGACGAACCGCTCGATCGCCGCGTGCTTGCGGGTCGGCTGCAGATACTGGCCGATGGTGATGAAGTCGACGCCAGCGGAGCGCATGTCGTCCATCACCTGCATGACCTCCTCCCGCGTCTCGCCGAGGCCGACCATGATGCCGGACTTGGTGAACTGGTTCGGGTCGCGCTCCTTGACCATCTGCAGCAGGCGCAGCGAGTGGAAGTAGCGGGCGCCGGGCCGGATTTTCAGATACAGCCGCGGCACGGTCTCGAGGTTGTGGTTGAACACGTCCGGGGTGGCGTCGATCACCACCTCGGCCGCGCCGTCCTTGCGCAGGAAGTCGGGCGTCAGGATCTCGATGGTTGTGCCGGGCGCCTGCAGGCGGATCTGGCGCACCACCTCGGCGAAATGGGCGGCGCCGCCGTCGGCCAGGTCGTCCCGGTCCACGGAGGTGATGACGACGTGGTTCAGGCCCATCTGCTGCACGGCCAGGCCGACCTTGAAGGGTTCTTCCGGGTCGAGCGCCTGCGGCAGGCCGGTCTTGACGTTGCAGAAGGCGCAGGCCCGCGTGCAGGTGTCGCCCATGATCATCAGGGTGGCGTGCTTCTGGCTCCAGCACTCACCGATGTTCGGGCAGGCGGCCTCCTCGCAGACCGTGTGGAGACCCTTCTCCTTCACGATGGCGCGGGTGGCGTTGTACTGGCCGGAGCCGGGCGCCTTGACGCGCAGCCAGTCGGGCTTCTTCAGCACGGCGGTCTCGGGCCGGTTCTGCTTTTCCGGGTGACGCAGCTCGGCCGGCGTCTTCGTCAGGGTGTCGATCAGCGTGACCAAGGCGTCGCGGGCTCCGGGCGTTGCGAGACCGCTATGTCGTCCTTCCGCGTGTCGAAGGCAAGGCGAGGCCGGGGCTCACGCAAGGTAACGTATCTTTTCAACGCCCCCGCCTCGCTCTAGTTTGCCGCCGGACAAGGCGCGGTCAACGCGCCACGGAGGCTGTCTTTGCGCGTACCCCTGGACCCCAAGGCCGTTGAGGAAACGATCTTCGACGCCCTGATCGCGGCCCGCGACACCTACGGCGACAAGGAGATCCTGGAGGACCAGGATCGCAAGCCCCTGACCTACACCGGCCTGATCCGCGCCGCCTTCGTGCTGGGCCGCAAGATCGCGGCCATGACCGCGCCGTCGGAGCGGATCGGCATCCTCCTGCCGTCGAGCATGGGCGTGGTGGTCACCTTCTACGGGCTGCACGCCCACGGCCGCGTGCCGGTGATGCTCAACTTCACCTCGGGCGAACGCAACATCAAGGCCGCGATCCAGGCCGCCGGCGTCGGCAAGGTCCTGACCGCCAAACGCTTCATCCAGCAGGCGAAGCTGGAGGAACTGATCGGCCATATCGAGAACGTGGCCGAGGTCGTCTGGCTCGACGACGTGCGCAAGTCGATCGGCCTGCCCGACAAGCTGTATGGCCTGATGGCCGGCATGATGCCGAAGCGGTTCCGCACGAAGACCGATCCCTCGTCGCCGGGCGTCGTGCTGTTCACCTCCGGCAGCTTCGGCGCGCCCAAGGGCGTCGTGCTCAGCCAGTGGAACCTCGTCGCCAACTGCCGCCAGGTGGCCCAGCATATCGCGCTCGACCCCGACTGGGTGATGTTCAACCCGCTGCCGACCTTCCACTGTTTCGGCCTCACCGGCGGGGTGCTGCTGCCGCTGCTGCAGGGCATGAAGGCGTTCCAGTATCCCTCGCCGCTGCACGCCAAACAGATCGTCGAGCTGCTGCCGCAGGTGAAGGCGTCGATCCTGTTCGCCACCGACACCTTCCTGAACCAGTACGCCCGGGTGGCGGGGCCCGACGACTTCGCCACGCTGGAGTTCGTGGTGGCCGGCGCCGAGCGCGTGCGTGACGAGACGCACCACCTGTTCAACACCCGTTTTCACGGCCTGAAGCTTCTGGAAGGCTACGGCGCCACCGAGGCTGCGCCGGTCGTGGCGGTGAACCATCCGGACCGCAACCGTCCGGGCACGGTCGGCCAGATGCTGCCCGGCATGGAGTGGCGGCTCGAACCGATCGAGGGCATCGACCAGGGCGGGCGGCTCTATCTGCGCGGGCCGAACGTCATGGAAGGCTATCTGTCGCCCGACGATCCGAACGCCATCGAACCGCTGGCTGGCGGCTGGCACGACACGGGCGACATCGTCGAGATCGACCCGGAGGGCTATGTCTGCATCCTCGGGCGGGCCAAGCGGTTCGCCAAGATCGGGGGCGAGATGGTCTCCCTGACCGCGGTCGAGGGCCTTGCCAGCGCGGTCTGGCCCGAGGCCCGCCACGCCGTGGTCTCGGTGCCCGACAGCCGCAAGGGCGAAAAGCTGGTGCTGGTCACCGACCGCAAGGACGCGGACGTCGCCCGCCTCGCCGAATGGGCTCGCAGCCACGGCGCGCCGGAGCTGGCGGTGCCCAAGAAGATCGTGCGGGTCGGAGAGGTGCCTGTCCTGGGAACCGGCAAGACCGACTACGTCGCCATCCAGCAGATGGTCGAACTCGACAAGGCCGCCTAGGGTCCGGCGCCGGACATCATGTTGTAACTGACACCGACTCCGTTTCAGACTGGCCCTCCCAATCAGGGAGGGATCCATGTTCGACAGGTTTTCCGCCTACCGGCCCCAGTTGCTCAGCCTTCTGCGCATCGTCGCGGGCCTGCTCTTCGTCTCTCACGGAACGGCCAAGGTGTTGGGCTTCCCCGCCATGGACGGCCTGCCGCCGCCCGGCTTGAGCCTCTCCGGCCTGTCCGGCCCGTTCGAGCTGCTTCTCGGCGGTCTGTTCCTGCTTGGTCTGTTCACCCGACCCGTGGCCTTTCTGGCGGCGGGCTTCTGCGCCGTCGGCTACTGGGCCGTGCACGGCGTCCAGGGGCCGATCCCGTTCCTGAACGGCGGCGAGACCATCGCCCTGTACTGCTTCGTCTTCCTGTACTTCGTCGCCGCCGGCCCGGGACCGTGGAGCGTCGACGCAGCGATGCGGAAGAAGACCTAGCCGATCCGCACGCCCGTCATCGAGATCGACCCGCCCTCGATGACGTCGTTGAAGAAGCCGACGTCGTCGCCCGGCATGCGCTGGGCGGCGACGTAGAGCAGCGGCAGGAAATGCTCGTCGGTGGGCACGCTCAGCTGCGCGTCCTCAGCGAGGCCGACCCAGTCGGTCAGGGCCACGTCGTCGCCCCGGATCAGCGCCGCCTTGACCGCCTCGTTGAACTCGGTCGCCCAGCCGTAGGGTTCGCCGCCCGCCCGCTTCCAGGTGCGCAGATTGTGCACGAAGTCCCCCGATCCGGCGATCACCACCCCCTCGTCCCGCAGCGGCCTCAGTCGGCGGGCGAGGTCGAAATGGCCCCGGGCGTCGAGACGCCGGTCCAGCGACAGCTGCACCACGGGCACATCCGCCTCCGGCCAGACGTGCGCCAGCACCGACCATGTCCCGTGATCCAGGCCCCACTGTGTTGTCGGGGCGGCTCCGGTCAGGGCGGACACGCGCGCGGCGAGGCGGGGAGAACCCGGCGCCCGATATTGCATCGCATGCAGTTCCGCGGGGAAGCCGCCGAAATCGTGGATCGTTTCGGGTGCTGCCTGCGCTGTTACGGCCGGTCCGTCGGTCTCCCAGTGTGCGGACACCATGACCATGCCCGCCGGCTTGCCGATTGCCCGCCCGACCTCGCGCCAGGTCTCGGCATGCGACCCGCCCAGCGCGTTCATCGGCGACCCATGGCCGAAGAAGACGGCGGGCTGACGGCTCGGGGCTTGAGACATGGCGCTTCCTTAATCCGCAACACTCACTGTGTCAGAGATAGGAGCCCTCCCGGCGTTCTCAAGCGCTCAGCCGCTGATCCGCGGCCCCAACGGGCAGATGCGGTCGTAGAATTCGGCCGGAGCCGGCGCGGCGCCGCCGTGGAGCAGCCGGAAGCGGTGCTCCACCACCATCGCCTGCTGCTCGATGTTCAGACCACCCCAGGCGCAGTCCATCCCGGTCGGATACTCATAGGAGGCCGGCCGGTCGCCGGCCCTCAGCTTGCCGGTCAGCAGATTGACGCCCTGCTGGGCCTGCCAGACGTGGGTCAGTTCATGAACCAGAATGGCCTGGACCCGCAGCGCCTCCGAGGCGATGTCCGGCGGAAGGGTGCGGCCGGGCCAGACGATCCACTCGCGCCCGAACCAGCGCCCCGGCACGAAGGCTCGCTCGAAAGGCCATGGCGCGGGCAGGAAGCGGATGGTCTCGATGCGCAGCTGCTCGCCGAAGGCCTCCCGCGCGAGCCCGGTCTCGCCCGCCGTGAGCGGCCGGATCATGGGGCCGCCGCGGTCATCGCATAGTCGCCGGTCGGGCTGACCCACTCCCAGTGCCAGGGCTCATAGACATAGGGCACGAAGCCGAACCGCCCGGCGTTGCGGACCAGCCAGCGGTAGGTGGCGGTGCGGGTCATGTGCAGCCGGCTGGCTGGCGAGGTGTTGTCGACCCCCAGGCCGGCGATCTGGCCAACATACAGGTCGACGGCGGTTCCGGTCCGGTGCGGCGAACAGACGGCCCGGCGCAGGCCGTCGCAATTGCCCTGGGCCGCGCAGCGTGCGGCGTCGGCCTCGGGATCGCGGAAGCCGGAGAAGATCTGCAGCAGTTCCTGATCGGCGGCGACTTCGGGAACCTCGGCCCGCGCCGCCGCCACCAGCCGCCGATAGGCGTCCAGCACGTCGCGGCGCAGCAGCCGGGTCAGGCGGTCGGCGTGCTCCTCGCTCTCGACCAGATAGCCCAGCTGATACAGCGGCGGCGGCTCCGGACAGGGCTGCTCGCGCACCCGCGCCATGATGAACGGCCGCCGCTCCTGCCAGACCCCGCGGAAGACCTGGAAGGTCGCCTGGTCGAACCAGCCGGTGGGCGGCAGGTCGTGAGCGTACTGGAACTCCGCGAGAGCGCGGGCGAAGGCCGGGGAATTCGGCGCGCAGTCCGTGCCCAGCTCCCTCTGAATCAGCGGCAGATAGGTCTCCCAGCCCCATTCGGTCGCCCCGAACGGCGTCCATTCCAGCGAGTGATAGGAAATCCCGTTGGCCAAGGCGGGCGCGCCCCATTCGATGGATCCAGTGTCACAGATCTCGGCGGACTGCGCGGCGGCGCGCTGGGGCGCCAACGCCACCGTGGCGCAGAGAACGAGCAGGCCCAGGAATGCGCGGAGCAACGCCATCAGGGAAGGAAGCCTCACCCCGCGGGATTGGGCAAGTGCCTGCGTCCGGCGGCGATCAGGGACCGCTGCATTTCGCCCGATATGTCCGCAACACACGCCGGCGCGACATTGTCGACAGGCGGGACAGGCACGACACAGTCCGGATCATGCGTAGCCGCCGAAAAACCGGCATGGTGAGGGCGCGGGCGACTCAACCGCCGCGCTTCCGGATTCGTCCATGACCGACGCCGCCTCGCCCGTCCCGGCCCCCGTGGCCCCGCGCCGTTCGAACCTCGTCCTCGCCGCCTTCTCCGGGCCGTGCCTGCCCTACGCCGCCGTCGGCCTGCCGCTCGCGGTCAGCCTGCCGGCCTTCTACAGCCAGTATGTCGGACTCGACCTGGCGGCGGTCGGCTCGGCCTTCCTGCTGGTGCGGATGATCGACATCTTCTTCGACCCCGTGGTCGGCTGGGGCATGGATCGGACCCGCAGCAAATGGGGCCCTTACCGGACCTGGCTGACCATCGGCACGCCCGTGCTGATGCTGGCCGTCGCCTTCATCTTCTTCGTCAAGCCGGGCGCGGGCTTCGGCTATCTGTTCGGCTGGCTGCTGGTGCTCTACCTCGGCTTCTCGATCACCACCCTGGCGCAGCTGGCCTGGGGCGCGGTGCTTGCGCCCCAGTATGACGAGCGGTCGCGGCTCTACGGCTGGTGGCAGGCGGCAAACATCGTCGGCGTGCTGATCGCCCTGTTCATCCCTACCGTCGTCCTCAAGGCGGGTCTCGGAACCTATGAAGACGGCGTGCGGGCGATGGGCTGGTTCATTCTCGTCAGCCTGCCGGTCACCCTGCTGGCCGCGGTGCTGATCGCGCCCGAGCCCCAGACCGTGAAGGCCCAGCCGCACGGCGCGCTCAAGGCCTGGCTCGCCCTGTTCCGGCGCAAGGTGGTGCGCAAGGTCCTGCTCTGCGACCTGTTCCTCGGCATCGCGCCGGGCATCACCGGCGCCCTGCTGTTCTTCTATTTCGAGAGCATCAAGGGCTTCGACCGGGGGGCCAGCCAGATCTTCATGGTGCTGTATTTCGTCGCCGGCCTGCTGGCCGCGCCTTTCTGGAGCTGGCTGGCGGTGCGGCTGGGCAAGGACCGGGCGCTGCAGATCGCCTCGGTCGCCTTCGCGGTTCTCTACGCCATGGTCGGCTTCCTGCCGACGGGCAATTTCGTCGTCACCGCCATCGGCCTGTTCATCGCCGGCCTGCCCTACGCGGCCGGCCTGCTGCTGACCCGGGCCATGATGGCCGACGTCGCCGACGAGGTGCGGCTGGAGACCGGCGACGACCGCATGGGCCTGCTGTTCTCCTTCCTCAGCCTGACCACCAAGCTGGGCTATGCGATCAGCGTCGGCGTGCTGATCATCCTCGGCTGGGTCGGTTTCGACCAGACGCCTGGAGCGGCCAACGGCTCGACCGCCCTGACCACATTGTCGATCCTGTTCCTCGCCGTGCCCACCGTCCTGCTGTTCGCCTCCGCCTGGGTGCTGAACCGCTATCCGCTCGACGCCGCGCGCCACGCCGAAGTCCGGGCCCGGCTGGCCGAGCGCGACGCCGCCGCGGAGGCCGCATGACCCCGATCGACCGCCTCAACGCCATCATGGCCCGGCTGCGCGATCCGGTCGGCGGCTGCCCGTGGGATGTCGAACAGACCTTCCAGACCATCGCGCCCTATACGCTGGAGGAGGCCTATGAGGTCGCCGACGCCATCGAGCGCGGGGACTTCGACGAGCTGAAGTCGGAACTGGGCGATCTGCTGTTCCAGGTCGTCTTCCACGCCCGGATGGCCGAGGAACAGGGGCTGTTCGCCTTCGACGACGTGGCCGGGGCCATCGCCGACAAGCTGGAGCGCCGCCATCCCCACGTCTTCGGAGACGAGGCGGCCAGGGCCGACGGCGCGGCCCAGAAGGCCCGCTGGGAAGACATCAAGGCCGACGAGCGCAAGGCGAAGGCCCAGCACGGCGTGCTCGACGACGTGCCGGTCGGCCTCCCAGCCCTCGCCCGCGCCGCCAAGCTGACCAAGCGGGCGGCCCGCGTGGGCTTCGACTGGCCCTCGACCGACGAGGTGTTCGACAAATTCGTCGAGGAGGTCGCCGAACTGCGCGCGGAGATCGCCGCCGGCGACCTGGAGAAGGCGCGCGGCGAGGTGGGCGACCTGCTGTTCGTGATGGCCAACCTCGCCCGCAAGCTGGGCGTTGAGCCCGAGGACGCCCTGCGTGGCGCGAACGCCAAATTCGTCCGCCGCTTCGCCTTCATCGAGGCCGAGCTGGCCAGGGACGGCCGGACGCCGGAGCAGTCCGATCTGGCCGAGATGGACGCACTGTGGGATGCGGCGAAGGCGGCGGAGCGGGCGTGACGGGCCGCTACGATCTGATCGTCTTCGACTACGACGGGGTCGTCGCGGACAGCGAACTGCTGAACAACCTCGTCCTGTCCGAACTGCTCACCGAGACCGGCCTCGCCACCAGCCTCGACGACGCCCTGGCGACCTATATGGGCAAACGCTGGCTCGACTGCCTGCCCCTGATCGAGGAGCGGCTGGGCGGTCCATGTCCCGATCACGTCCACGGCGAATGGACCCGGCGATGCCATGAACGAGCCGCCGCCGAACTGAGGCCGGTCGCCGGCTTCGTCGAGTTCCTGGCGGCCCGGGGCGAACGCCGCTGCATCGCCTCGTCCAGCCCGGTGAGCTGGATCGAGATGGGCCTCGAGCGGTTCGGCGTGGCGACGTCGTTCGACGGACCGATCTTCAGCGCGGCCGTGCATGTCGCTCGCGGCAAGCCCCACCCGGACCTGTTCCTCCACGCGGCCGCGGCGATGGACATCGACCCGGCCCGCGCCCTGGTGATCGAGGACACGCCGACCGGTGTCCGCGCGGGGGTCGCGGCGGGCATGACTGTGGTGGGTCTCTGCGCTGGCGGCCATATCCGCGACGGGCATTTGGAGCGCTTGCAGGCCGCGGGAGCGCATCACGTTGTGAAGCGGTTCGCCGAGGTGGCGGACTTGCTGGGCGGTTGACGCCCCTCCACCGCTTCGCGGTCCCCCTCCCCATTCGCTCTGCGAACAGGGAGGAGACGGTTCAAACCGCCCCGAACTGCCGCTCGAACCGGCCCAGCGCTGCGGGGTGGAGCCGCACCACCACATGCGTCCGGCCCTCGTCGTCCGTCTCGCGCCCGGTGACGCGGCCGTTCTCGTACAGCCAGGCCAGCGCCTCGCCCTGCGACGGATCCAGCGTCAGCTCCGTCTCCGGGTCGTCGTCGATCAGGCAGGCGATGGTCTCGCGCAGCGTCTCGATCCCCTCCCCGGTCCAGGCCGACACCGCCACCGCCTCGCCCTTGGCCCGCAGCCGCTCGGCCTGGCCCAGCACCGCCTCGCGCGCCTCGGCGTCGAGCAGGTCGATCTTGTTCCAGACCTCCAGCACCCGCCGCGTCTTGCCCTCGGGCGTCTCGATCTGTCTCAGCACCGCCTCGACGTCCTTGCGCTGGGCGTCGCTGTCGGGGCTGGCGATGTCGCGGACGTGCAGGATCAGATCGGCCTCTCCGACCTCCTCCAACGTGGCGCGGAAGCTCTCGACCAGCTCGTGCGGCAGGTCGGAGATGAAGCCGACCGTGTCGGCCACGATCGCCGGCCGGCCCTGCGGCAGGCGGATGGTCCGCTGCGTCGTGTCCAGCGTGGCGAACAGCAGGTCCCTGGCCAGCACCTCTGATCCGGTCAGCCGGTTGAACAGGGTCGACTTGCCGGCGTTGGTGTAGCCGACCAGGGCCACGGTCGGGAACGGGACCTTCTGGCGCTGCTTGCGGTGCAGGCCGCGGGTGCGGCGCACCTCGTCCAGCTCGGCCTTCAGCTTGACGATGCGGTCGGCGATCAGGCGCCGGTCGAGTTCGATCTGGGTCTCGCCGGGGCCGCCTGTGCTGCCGGTGCCGCCGCGCTGGCGCTCGAGGTGGGTCCAGGTCCGCACCAGCCGCGACCGCTCGTAGTCCAGCCGCGCCAGCTCGACCTGCAGTCGGCCTTCCTTGGTGCGCGCGCGGCGGCCGAAGATCTCCAGGATCAGGCCGGTGCGGTCGATGACCTTGCAGTCCCAGGCCTTTTCCAGATTGCGCTGCTGCACCGGCGACAGATCGTCATCGACGACCACGGCCTCCGCCTCCGCGGCCCGGACCAGCGCCGCCAGTTCCTCGACCTTGCCCGAGCCGAACAGGGTCGCGGGCGTGGGTTTGCGGACCCGCACGATCTCCTCGCCGCGCACGTCGAGGTCGAGGGCGCGGGCCAGGCCGACGGCCTCCTCCAGCCGCTCCGTGGCCAGCCGCGAGCTTTCGCTCCGGCCGTCGGGGTGGATGACGATAGCCCGGATCAGCGGGACGGCGTGGTCGATCAGTTGGGTGGCCAAGTGGGCGTGAGCTCTCTGGAGGTGTCGGGGCCGACAGATAGGGAGACGAGAGCCGCGCGGCTATCCCCCTGGACTCAGTCCTCGTCGGCTTCCGGCTCGTACAGCTGCACCGGCGCCGAGGGCATGATCGTCGAGATGGCGTGCTTGTAGACCAGCTGCGACTGGCCGTCCCGGCGCAGCAGCACGCAGAAATTGTCGAACCAGGTGACGATGCCCTGCAGCTTGACCCCGTTGACGAGGAAGATGGTCAGCGGCGTCTTGGTCTTGCGGACGCTGTTGAGGAAGGTGTCCTGAAGGTTCTTGGACTTGTCTTGCGACATGGCAGGTTCATCCTGTTCTTGTTGTTTCAGTGACCGATCGACGCCGGCTGACGCACCTTAACCGCCCCGGCGACGGTCGCAACGCCTAGATGGCGTCGTGCCGGGCCTGGTCGATGTAAAGCGCCCGCAGCTTCGTCGCGATCGGCCCCGGCTTGCCGTCGCCGATCTTCGCCCCGTCGATGGAAACCGCCGGCATCACGAAGCCGCTGGCCGAGGTGTAGAAGGCCTCCCGCGCCCGCTTCGCCTCCTCGACCGAGAAGGCGCGCTCCTCGACCTCCAGCCCTTCCTCGGCGGCCATGCGCATCACCGCGGCGCGGGTGATCCCGTGCAGGATGTTCGACTGGGTGTCGCGCGTCCGCAGCTTGCCGGTCTCGTCGACGATCCAGGCGTTGGTCGAGGACCCTTCCGTGACCAGTCCCATCTCGTCGACCATCCAGGCCTCGGCGGCCCCGTGCTCGCGCGCCGCCTGTTTGGCGAGGACGTTGGGCAACAGCCCCACCGTCTTGATGTCGCAGCGGCCCCAGCGGATGTCAGGCTGGGTGATCACCGCGACGCCCTTCTCGGCGGCGGCGTTGCCCTTCGACAGTGGCAGCGATCGGGCCGTGACGACCACGCTTGGTGGCGTGCCCTCGGCCGGAAACGGATGGTCGCGCCGGGCGGTCCCCCGCGTCACCTGGATATAGACCAGCCCCTCGCGCACCCGGTTGCGGCGAACCGTCTCCTTCAGCACCCGCTCCAGCGCCTCGCGCGTCATGGGGATCGGTATGCGCAGCTCGTTCAGGCTGCGGTGCAGCCGGGCCATGTGGCCGTCGAAATCGGCCATCCGGCCGTCGAACACCGACCAGACCTCGTACACGCCGTCGGCGAACTGGAAGCCGCGGTCCTCGACATGGATCGTGGCCTGGCCGTGCGGGACATACTGGCCGTTGACATAGGCGACGCGGCTCATCCCTCGACGGCCCCCTCTTCTTCGTCCTCGGCTGCGCCGCGCGCCGGCGACACGCCCAGCGACTTCAGCTTGCGGTGCAGGGCCGACCGCTCCATGCCGATGAAGGCCGCCGTGCGGGAAATATTGCCGCCGAAGCGCATGATCTGCGCCGCCAGATATTCCCGCTCGAACACCTCGCGGGCCTCGCGCAGCGGCAGGGCGATGATCCGCTCGGCGCCCAGCGAGCCGCTGGCGCCGGCGTTGGTCGCCTCCTGCGGCAGGGCGTCGGCGCCGATGGGGTCGTTCGGATCGCCGGTGGCGAGGATGAGCAGCCGCTCGACGTTGTTCCTCAACTGCCGGACGTTGCCTGGCCACGGATGGACCTGAAGCACGGCGATGGCGTCGTCGCCCAGCCGCCGCCGCGGAAGGCCCTGCGAAGCCGCCAGGGTCTCGATGAAGTAGTCGACCAGTTCCTGGATGTCCTCGCGCCGCTCCGCCAGCGCCGGCACCCGGATCGGGACCACGTTCAGCCGGTGGAACAGGTCCTCGCGGAAGCGGCCCTCGGCGATCTCCTGTTTCAGGTCGCGCGACGTCGAGGTGATCACCCGCACGTCGACCTGCACGTCCTGCTCGCCGCCGACCCGGCGGAAGCGCTGTTCGACCAGCACCCGCAGGATTCGGCTCTGGCTCTCGCGAGGCATGTCCGCGACCTCGTCGAGGTAGAGGGTGCCGCCGTGAGCGCGTTCGAACACACCGATCTTGCGGGTGCGACCCTCCTCGCCTTCCTCGCCGAACAGCTCCACGTCCAGCCGCTCGGGCGCCATCCCCGCGGAGCTGATGGCCACGAACTCGCCGCCGGCCCGGGAAGAGGAATCGTGGATCAGGCGGGCCACCAGCTCCTTGCCGGACCCGGGCGGACCCGAGATCAGGATGCGGCTGTTGGCCGGCGCCACCTTGGCGATGGTGGAGCGCAGTTGCTGGGCTGCCGGCGACTTGCCGATCAGATTGTCCGGAACGAAGGCCCGCGCGCGCAGGACCCGGTTCTCGCGCCGCAGGTTCGCCGCTTCCAGCGCCCTCTGAACCACCAGCAGCAAGCGGTCTGACTTGAACGGCTTTTCGAGAAAGTCGTAGGCCCCCCGCTTGATCGCGCTGACCGCCGTCTCGATGTTGCCGTGGCCGGAGATCATGACCACGGGCATATCGGGGTCCAGCACCTTGACCGCGTCCAGCAGCTCGAGGCCATCCAGCCCCCCGCCGGCCATCCAGATATCCAGCACCAGCAGGTTCGGCTTGCGCGCCTTGAACGCGGCCAGGGCCGCCTCGGCATCTGCCGCGGTGCGGACGCCGTAGCCTTCGTCCTGCAGGATCCCGGCGACGAGTTCGCGGATGTCCGCCTCGTCGTCCACGACCAGAATATCGGCGCCCGTGACGGGTTTCATGCTCATCCTCAAGCCGCTGCGGACGGACGCGCCGCCCCCTTGCTGGTGCGGGGGAAGCGCAGCGCCACCCTCGCCCCGGTCAGTTCCACCGCGTCGGCGAGCTCGAGCTCGCCGCCATGGTCCTCACAAATTCGCTTCACGATCGCCAGGCCCAGCCCCGTGCCCTTCTCGCGCGTGGTCACGTAGGGTTCCGTCAGCCGGTCCCTGTCCTTCACCGGCAGGCCGACGCCGTCGTCCTCGACGACGAAGGCGAGGCCGTCGCCCTCCAGCACCAGCGCGGCGCGCATGTTGTTCGGCGCCGAGGAGTCAACCGCCCGCCGGGCCATGACGGCCTCGCCGGCGTTCTTCAGCACGTTGGTCAGGGCCTGGCCGACCATGCGGCCGTCGGCGACGAAGCGCACCGCCGGCAGCGGCTCGACCAGTTCGAGGTGGACCTCTGGCTGGGCGACGCGCTGGGCGAACACCGCCTGGCGCAGCAGCTCGGCCGGGTCTTCCTCGGCGAACTTGGGCGCGGGCATGCGGGCGAAGGCCGAGAACTCGTCGACCATGCGGCCGATGTCCCCCACCTGGCGGATGATGGTGTCGGTGCAGCGGTCGAAGGTGTCGAGGTCGTCGGTCAACTGGCTGCGGTACTTGCGGCGCAGGCGCTCGGCCGACAGTTGGATGGGCGTCAGCGGGTTCTTGATCTCGTGGGCGATGCGGCGCGCGACGTCCTTCCAGGCGGCGTTGCGCTGGGCCGTCACCAGGCGGGTGATGTCGTCGAAGGTGAGGATCAGCCCGCCTTCTTCGCCATCGGAGACGCGCACGCGCAGGCGGCGGGTGTCGCCGCCGCGGATGACGTCCACCTCCTGCTCCCCGGCCTCGGGCGGTCCCTGGACCACGGTGGCGAGTTCCGGCGCGACCTTGGCGAGCGCCTGACCCACGGCCTCCGCCTCGGTCAGGCTCAGAAGCGACAGGGCCTGGCGGTTCACGGCCGAGACGCGGCCGCGGGCGTCGAGGCCGACGACGCCCGCGCTCACGCCGGACAGCACCGTCTCGATGAAGCGGCGGCGCGCCTGGGCCTCCGCGCTGGCGTTCTTCAACGCCTCCTGCTGAGTCTGAAGGTCGCTCGTCATGCGATTGAACGCGCGGGACAAGACGGCGATCTCTTCGACGTCCCGGTCCGCCTCCACCCGCACATCGAGGTCGCCGCCGGCCACCCGGTCGGCAGCCTGGACCAGCCGCGCAACAGGCGCCGCGATGGCTCCCGCTGCGGCCATACCTAGCCACACGGCCCCCACCAGCACCAGGAGCGCCGTCTCGACGTAGACCAGGATGAAGGCCGACTGGATGCGCGCCCGGCTTTCCTCGGCTTCTCGGTAGGCGACGATGGCCTGCTCCGCATCGCGGAGGCGCCCGACGATCCCGTTCTGCAACGAGCGCACGCCGTAGACGTAGGCGTCGCCGTATCCTTCGAGGGTCGCGACCCCACGAACGAGATCGGGATCGGGGAAGACGCCGACGGGCACCTCGCCGCCCCGCGCCGTGGCGATCGTAGAGGGCGGAGGGGCTGCATAGGGCGGGGCCTGGGGAGCCTCCGCGCGCGCCAGGACCTGCCCCTGCCCGTCGATGATGTAGACGGCGACGAAGCCTCGGATCGAGGCCAGTTCCTCCAGCGCGCGCGAAAAGGTCAGCCGGTTGGGGAACATGGCCACGACGCGGGGTTGGGACAGGTCCCCGGCCATGGCGGCGACCTCGGAGCCCACCTCGCCGGACTCCTGGTCGACATAGGCCTTGGCGATCTCGGCCGAGTTGTCGACGGTGCTGCGCACCCGCTCGCTGAACCAGCTTTCGACGCCGCGGGTGACCAGCACGCCGAAGAACAGGGCGACGATCACGGCCGGCACCACCGCGGCGACCGCGAAGAGGGTGACGAACCGCAGCCGCAGGCGCGCGCCTGCGTCGATGTCTCGCTCGCGCGCCAGCCGGACCACGCGCCAGAACATGGCGGCCGCCAGCGAGAGGATGGCCAGGAGGTTCAGACCCAGCACCCACAGCAGCACCTGGCTCGCGGGCGTAATCGGTCCGGCGGCCGGCGCCGAGGCCACGAGCCAGATGGCGAGGCCGGTGACGATGACCGCGACGCCGTAGACCAGGCCGAACACCGCCTTGCCCCGGCCGGAGCCCGGCCAGGCCTGGAAGACAGTCAAGGCCGGCGCGCCCTTGCGGACGAAGGCGTTCAGCATGGTTCGAAGCTAGGAGGACTGTGCCGTAAACTCAACAGCCATGTGGCTGCAAAACCCCAATCAGTGATCAGGCGGCCAGCTTGTCCGAATCTGGAGTCCACAATGCGGCCAAACCCGCCTCGACTTCGCGGGGCGCCTCCAGACGGCAGAGGGCGGCCTTTGCGGCGCGGCGGGCTTCGGCCGCTTCAGGCCAGGGCGCCTGCTCGACGTACCAGCCGAGGTGCTTTCGGAACATCTTCAGACCCAGGCCGTCCCCATAGAAGGCCAGGCTGTCGCGGAAGTGGTCCAGTACGATGTCCAGCCGCGCTGCCGCCCCGGGCGCGGCGTCGGGGGCGTGGTCGCGCAGGGCCTGGTCCAGCGCCGGCGCCAGCCACGGGCGGCCGTAGATTCCCCGCCCCAGCATCAGGGCGTCGGCCCCCGAGGCCTTCAGCGCCGCGCGGGCGCTGGCCGCGTCGATGATGTCGCCGTTGACGATTACGGGGACCTTTATGCACTCCTTGACCTCAGCGACGGCGGTCCAGTCGGCGACGCCCTTGTAGAACTGCTGGCGGGTGCGGCCATGGACGGTGATGGCGGCGACGCCGAGCTGCTCGGCGCGGGCGGCGATCTCGGGGGCGTTGCGGCTGGCGTCGCACCAGCCCAGGCGCATCTTCACGGTGACGGGCCGCGTCGTCGCGGACACGGCGGCGTCGATCAGGCGGGCGGCCAGGTCCGGGTCGCGCATCAGGGCTGAACCGGACGCGATGCCGGTCACTTCCTTGGCCGGACAGCCGAAATTGAGGTCGATCAGGTCGGCGCCGGCCGCTTCGGCCATGCGGGCCCCCTCGGCCATCATGGCCGGGTCGCGGCCGACCAGCTGGATCACCGTCAGGGGCAGGCCCTCGCCGACGGCGGCGCGACGGACCACGTCCGGGCGGCCTTTGGCCAGCTCTGCGCAGGCCACCATTTCCGTGGCGACGTAGGCCGCGCCGAGGCGGGAGGCGGCGCGGCGGAACGGCAGGTCGCTGATTCCCGTCATCGGGGCGATCAGCACCTGACCGCCGATCTCGACATCTCCGATGCGCAACGGACGGGTCACGGGCGGGCTTCCACAAGGCGCGCAGGAACAGGGCGCGGGCCGGCTATAACAGCCCGGGGAACAGGAGGCGATGCGTTCGGGCGCCCCGCCCTTGCGCGGGCGTCGGGCTTCGCGGATACGGCAGCATGGTTTTCGACGCGATCATCGCCGCCGGCGGCTCCGGCGCCCGTGCCGGCGGACCCAAGCAGTGGCGTCCTCTGGCGGGGCGGCCGGTGGTCCGCTGGTCGGCCGAGGCGCTCCTCGCAGCGGGCGCGCGGCGGCTGATCGTCGTGGTCCCGCCCGACGCAGAGGCGGCGGCGCGGGAGGCGCTGGCGGGACTTTCCGACCTTCGCTTCGTCGCCGGAGGGAAGACCCGGGCGGCATCGGTCCGGGCCGGGCTCGACGCCCTGGCCGCAGACTCGCCCGAGGCGGTGCTGGTGCACGACGCGGCCCGGCCACTGGTCACCGCCGCCGTGGTGGAGGCGCTGCTCGCGGCGTTGGAGAAGGCCGACGGAGCCGTCCCCGCCCTGCCCTTGGCCGATACCCTGAAACGCGGCGCCGAGGGTCGGGTGGACGCCACCCTGCCTCGTGACGGACTTTGGCGTGCGCAGACGCCCCAGGCCTTCCGGTACGACCGGCTCGTCGCCGCGCATGCGGCCTGGCCGGGCGGCGGCGAGATGACCGACGACGCCGCCGCCGTCGAGCGCAACGCGGGAACCGTGGCCCTGGTCCCGGGCGACCCGCGCCTGATGAAGCTGACCTGGCCGGAGGACTTCGCCATGGCAGAAGCGCTGGCGGGGCAGGCCCGCGTCACCCGCATCGGCCAGGGCTTCGACGCCCACCGCTGGGGGCCCGGCCGGTCGGTATGGCTGTGCGGGATCGAGATCGCCCACGACCAGACCCTGATCGGCCACTCGGACGCCGATGCCGGATTGCACGCCCTGACCGACGCCCTCTTGGGCGCGCTCGGCGAAGGCGACATCGGCGACCACTTCCCGCCGTCGGACCCACAGTGGAAGGGCGCCTCCTCCGACCGCTTCCTCCGGCACGCCGCCGACATGGTCGCGGCGCGCGGCGGCCGGATCGCCAACGTCGACGTGACCCTGATCTGCGAGCGGCCGAAGGTGAAGCCGCACCGCGAGGCCATGCGCGCGCGGGTCGCGGAGATTCTGGACCTGCCGCTCCAGGCCGTCAGCGTGAAGGCCACCACCACCGAGGGCATGGGCTTTCCGGGTCGCGGCGAGGGCCTGGCGGCCCAGGCGGTGGCCAGCGTCGATCTGCCGGCCTGACGCGGGGGTCAGTCCCGCTCGAGCAGATCGCCGGTGCGCACCTTCAGGTCACGCCACAGGGCGCCGATCAGGTTGGTGTAGTCGTCGGTCCACGGCCGCACCCCCTCCGGA
>NZ_DASPLR010000061.1:0-66597 GCF_035627475.1 Brevundimonas sp.
ACCAGGTCGACGCCCGAGACGATGTTCCCCCACTGGTCCGAGCCGCCCATCTGCAGGGTGACGTTGCGGGCGCGGTTCAGCTCGAGGAAGTCCACCGACTGCATCAGCATGTAGTTGAACTCGAGGAAGGTCATCGGCTGCTCGCGCTCGAGGCGCAGCTTGACCGAGTCGAAGGCCAGCATCCGGTTGACGGTGAAGTGCGTGCCGTATTCCCGGAGGAACTGGATGTAGCCGTAGGTCGACAGCCACTCGTCATTGTCGACCATGACCGCGTCGGTGGGGCCGTCGCCGAAGGTCAGGAAGCGCTCGAACACGGTGCGGATCGAGGCGATGTTGGCGGCGATGGTCGCGTCGGTCAGCTGAGGGCGCGAGGCGTCCTTGCCGGTCGGGTCGCCGACCTTGGTGGTGCCGCCGCCCATGAGGACGACGGGCTTGTGCCCGGCCTGCTGCAGACGGCGCAGCATCATGATCTGGATCAGGCTGCCGACGTGCAGCGAGGGGGCGGTGGCGTCGAAGCCGATGTAGGCGGTGATCACGCCGGAGGCGGCGGCCTCGTCGAGCTCGGCCGGGTGGGTGATCTGGTGGATGTAGCCGCGGTCCCGGAGCGTGCGCAGGAAGTCGGACTTGAAGGCGGTGTCGGTCATGGACGGCGAGGCTTTGCTTGGGGAGAGGGCGCGTGTAGCACGGTCATCTGCCGAGGCGAACCAAGCGGCCACTGATGATTCTGAACGCAGCCCTGCGCCCATATGAGGAAACGCCCGGCCGGCGCGGAAGGTCGATCGATGCCTCCGTCAATATTGAAGGCCGCAGCTATGTGTTCGTGACCTTCCGCCTGAACGGCTTCGGCGACGGGATACTTGTTCCCGAGCCGTCCGAGTCGATTTCGCGCGTTCAGGTCAGGCGTCAGCGTGACTTCGCAGAAGCTGCCTTGATGCAACTGGCCGGCGAGAAGGTGGGGGCCGTCGGCGCTGCTTCTGACGTCGGTCGGACCGATGGGCTCTGGCGCAGCACGTGCTTCGAGGTCTTCGCCCGCCTGCGGGACGGTCGCTACGCCGAGTTCAACATCTCTTCCTCAGGCGAGTGGGCGGCGTACGGATTCACCGGCTATCGCGAGAATATGACGAATCTCGCAGGTCCGATCAGGGTGATACGAGCCGAGCGTACCGACTACGCCTTCGAACTGGAGGCCATGGTCAGCTGGACCGATTGGCCTTTCATCGAACGCATCGGCCTCTCCGCCGTCATCGAGGACATCGACGGCAATCTCTCCTACTGGGCCCTGGCGCATCCGCCGGGTAAGCCTGACTTCCACCATCCCGATTCCTTCGCCCTGATCCTGCCGCCTCCGGAGCCCGCATGAAGACCGGCCTCGACCGCCTGTTGTCCGATCCCGCGCTGCGGGCGCCGCTGAAGGGGCGGCGGGTGGCCGTGCTGGGGCATCCGGCCTCGGTGACGGCGGATCTGACGCATGCGATGGACGCGCTGGCGGCCTGTCCCGACATCCGGCTGACCGCCGCCTTCGGGCCGCAGCACGGCATGAGGGGCGACCTGCAGGACAATATGATGGAGTCGCCGGACTTCACCGATCCGCGGCTCGGCATTCCCGTGTTCAGCCTGTACGGCGAGGTGCGGCGGCCGACCGGGCAGGCCATGGGCACGTTCGACGTGCTGCTGGTCGACATGCAGGACCTCGGCTGCCGCATCTACACCTTCGTCACGACCCTGCTCTATGTGCTGGAGGCGGCGGCGGAGCACGGCAAGACGGTCTGGGTGCTGGACCGGCCCAATCCGGCCGGGCGGCCGGTCGAGGGCCTGACGCTGCGGCCGGGCTGGGAGAGCTTCGTCGGGGCCGGGCCGATGCCGATGCGGCACGGCATGACGCTGGGCGAGCTGGGGCTGTGGTTCATCGACCGGTTCGGGCTGGACGTGGATTACCGCGTCATCGAAATGGAGGGCTGGGAGCCCGAACAGGGCCCCGGCTACGGCTGGCCGCTGCTGGAGCGGGAGTGGATCAATCCCAGTCCGAACGCGCCCAATGTTTCGATGGCGCGGGCCTATGCCGGGACGGTGATGCTGGAGGGCACGACGCTGTCCGAGGGGCGCGGCACGACCCGGCCGCTGGAGCTGTTCGGGGCGCCGGACATCGACGCCCGGGCGGTGATCGCGGAGATGCAGGCGTTTGCGCCGGCGTGGCTGGAGGGGTGCGTCCTGAGGGACATCTGGTTCGAGCCGACCTTCCACAAGCACGTCGGCACGCTTTGCAACGGGGTGCAGATGCATGTCGCCGGGCCGGCCTACGACCATGCGGCGTTCCGGCCGTGGCGGGTGCAGGCCTTGGCGTTCAAGGCGATCCGGCGGCTGTATCCGGACTACGATCTGTGGCGGGACTTCCCGTACGAATACGAGTTCGGGAAACTGGCCATCGACGTGATCAACGGCGGGCCGGGGTTGCGGGAATGGGTCGATGCGCCGGGGTCGACGGCGGCCGATCTGGACGCGATCACCGTGCCGGACGAGCTGGCGTGGGTGGAGGAGCGGAAGCGGTTTCTGCTCTACTGACGGTCGCGAAGTCGCCGTAATCGACGGTTGTTGTGGCCGCCCGAGTGAGGTCCACCATGATCGCATTGCTTTTTGCCGCCGTTCTGATGGTTCAGGACCCGACGCCCTTGAGTCCGGAAGCCCGGGCGCTGATCGCGCCGGTGACCGACGCCATGGCCGCCGAGGAAGCGCGGCAGGCGGCCCTGCCGCCGCCGATTGATGTGCGGGAGCGTCTGGAGCGGATGGGACAGCTGGATCAGGTTGGCCGTCGGGCGTCCATTGCGGTTGACGTCAGCGTCCTGCCCGAAGAGGAGCGGCAGGCGGCGTTGTCGGCGATGTGGGCGCCGGTGGCGGCCATGGATGAGCGGCTGCTGGGCGAACTGTTGCCGCTGGTGCCGGAGGAAGGTTGGTTCACGGAGGAGGAGTATGGCGAGCGAGCGTCGAACGCGGCCTTCCTGATCATCCAGCACTCCAACGTCGAACAGTGGCGGCGCTTCGTGCCGATTCTCGAACCGCTGGCGCTGGCCGGAAAGATTGACGGGCAGGATTATGGGCTGATGTACGATCGTTTGGCTGTCAACGAGGGTCGTCCACAGCGCTACGGCACGCAGATGACCTGCAAGGCCGGGAAGGTCGTCATCGACTGGGAGAATATCGAGGACCCGGCGAACGCCGACGCCCGCCGCGCTGCGCTGGGAATTCCCGGGACGTTGTTGGAGTATGAGGCTCTATTCGCCCACTATCCGCCCTGCACCGAGAACTGATCAGGCCGGCTTCTCTTCCAGCCGCTTGTCGAGGTAGGCGCCGACGCGGCGGTCGACGGCGTCGATGTGGTCCTGCCAGAAGTGGGTGGCGCCCTCTTCCAGCTCGTAGTCGATGACGATGCCCTTCTGGGTGCGCAGCTTGTTGACGACGCGCTCGACCTCGACCGGCGGGACGATGGTGTCGGCCGTGCCGTGCAGGAACAGGCCGGAGGCCGGGCAGGGGGCCAGGAAGCTGAAGTCGTACATGTTCGACGGCGGCGACACGGAGATGAAGCCGTCGGTCTCGGGCCGGCGCATCAGCAGCTGCATGCCGATGTAGGCGCCGAACTGATAGCCGGCGACCCAGGTCTGGGTGGCGCCGGGGTTGTTGGCCTGGAGCCAGTCGAGGGCGGTGGCCGCGTCGGCCAGCTCGCCGATGCCCGAATCGAACTCACCCTGCGACTTGCCGACGCCGCGGCTGTTGTAGCGCAGGGTCGCGAAGCCGCGCTTCACGAACAGCTGGTAGAGGGTCACCGTGACCGGGTTGTTCATGTGCCCGCCCGCCTTGGGGTGGGGATGCAGGATCAGGGCGATCGGAGCGTTCGGGCGCTTGCCCGGCGAATAACGGCCTTCGATACGGCCAGAGGCCCCGGGCAGAATGACTTCAGGCATGGGCGGCGCGAATTCCCGTGTTCAACTGTCGTTTCGCATCTGCGTAATACTTGACCGGGGCAGTAGGACTTTCTAAGTCCGCCCTGCGTGCTGACGCTTTTGCGAAGGCGCGGGTTCTAGCACAGGACCCTCGAAAAGCGCGCGGTTTTTGCGGGTAGCGCGATGCGACTGTCGACCAAGGGACGATACGCCGTGATGGCGATGGCCGATCTGGCCAGGAACGGGCGCACCGACGGGGTGCAGCGGGCGGTGTCGCTGGCCGAGATCGCGGCGCGGCAGGAGATTTCGCTGAGCTATCTGGAGCAGCTGTTCGCGCGGCTGAGGAAGAGCGGACTGGTGCAGAGCGTGCGCGGCCCCGGCGGCGGCTACCGGCTGGCCAAGGGCGCGGATGAGACGGTGGTGGCGGAGATCGTGCTGGCCGTCGATGAGCCGATCCGGGCCACGCGCTGCGTCGGCCACTCGTCGCCCAAGGGCTGCATGATGGCCGGCGAGCGATGCATCACCCATAATCTGTGGGAGGATCTGGGCGCCGAGATCCATGCCTATCTGGCCAGCGTGTCGCTGGAAGACGTGGTGATGAACCGCACCGGCAGGCGCCGGTCGGGCGCGAACCAGGACGTGGGAGTGGCGGCGTGAGCGCGGTCTATCTGGATTACAACGCCTCGGGCCTCGTTCGTCCCGAGGTCCGCGAGGTCATGGCCGAGGTTCTGGCCGAGGGGGGCAATCCCAATGCGGTGCACGCCGCCGGCCGCCGCGCCCGGGCGCGGGTGGAGACGGCGCGGGCCCGGGTGGCCGAATTGATCGGCGCCGATCCCACGGCGATCGTCTTCTCGTCGGGAGGAACGGAGTCCAACGCCCAGGCGATCCAGAGCGCCCTGGCGGCGGGTTGCGAGCGGCTCATCGTCGGGGCGACGGAACACCCGTGCGTGGCCGAGGCGGCGAATGTCAGCGGCAAGCCGGTGGAAATCCTGCCGGTCGACGCGAACGGGGTGGCCGATCTGGAGTGGCTGGCCGAGGCGCTGGCCCGGCCGGGCCGGGCCGTGGTGGCGATCCATCATGCGAACAACGAGAGCGGCGTCATCCAGCCGATCGAGGCGGCGGCGAAGCTGGTGCGGGCGGCGGGCGGCTGGCTGCATGTCGACGCCATCCAGTCGGCGGGAAAGATCCCGGTCGACATGCGCAAGCTGGACGCGGACACCCTGACCCTGTCGGCGCACAAGCTGGGCGGGCCGCAGGGCGTGGGCGCGCTGGTCTCGAAGGAGGGCGTTCCGGTGATCCGCACCCTGCACGGGGCGGGGCAGGAGCGCGGGCTGCGCGCCGGGACCGAGAACGTGCCGGGCATCGCCGGCTTTGGCGTGGCGGCGGACTGCGCCGCGCGCGACGTGCCGTCGGCCATGGCCCACAGGACGTGGCGCGATGAAGCCGAGGCGAAGGTGAAGGCCGCCGGCGCGACCATCATCGGCGGCGCCGTCGAGCGCCTGCCCAACACCCTGTTCATGGCCGTCGAGGGCTGGGACAGCCCGCAGCAGCTGATCACCCTCGACCTGATGGGCGTCATGGTGTCGGCCGGAAGCGCCTGTACGTCGGGCAAGACCAAGCCGTCGAAGGCGATCTCGGCCATGGGGCTGGATCACCTCGCCACCGGCGGCGTCCGGGTTTCGGGCGGCTGGGGCACGGTCGAGGGCGAATGGCAGCGGTTCGCCGACGCCTGGGTCGCCGCGTATCAGAAGCATGTCGCGCGCGTCAGTGAGCGCGCGAAGGAACTCGCGTAGGTCATGGCCGCAGTCAAGGAAACCATCGAAGCGGTCGCCGCGCTCGAGAAGTACGAGCACGGCTTCACCTCGGACATCGAGACGGAGTTCGCGCCCAAGGGGCTGAACGCCGACATCGTGCGCTTCATCTCGCAGAAGAAGGGCGAGCCAGCGTGGATGCTGGAATGGCGCCTCGCCGCCTTTGAGCGCTGGCAGGCGATGGAGGAGCCGACCTGGGCTTCGGTGAAATACGAGCCGGTCGATTACCAGGACCTGTTCTACTACGCGGCGCCGAAACAGAAGGAGGGGCCGAAGAGCCTCGACGAGGTCGATCCGGAGCTGCTGGCCGTCTACGCCAAGCTGGGCATCCCGCTGAAGGAACAGGAGGTTCTGGCCGGGGTCGAGGGCGCGCCGCGCTACGCCGTGGACGCGGTGTTCGACAGCGTGTCGGTGGTGACCACCTTCAAGGCCGAGCTGGCCAAGGTCGGGGTGATTTTCATGCCGATTTCCGAGGCCTTGCGCGAACATCCTGAGCTGGTGCGCAAATACCTGGGCTCCGTGGTGCCGGTCTCGGACAACTATTTCGCCGCCCTGAACAGCGCGGTCTTTTCGGACGGATCGTTCGTCTACATCCCGCCGGGCGTCCGCTGCCCGATGGAGCTGTCGACCTATTTCCGGATCAACGCCAGCCAGACCGGCCAGTTCGAGCGGACGCTGATCATCGCCGACAAGGGGTCGTACTGCTCGTACCTGGAGGGCTGCACGGCGCCGACCCGGGACGAGAACCAGCTGCACGCGGCGGTGGTCGAGCTGGTGGCTCTGGACGACGCCGAGATCAAATATTCGACGGTGCAGAACTGGTATCCCGGCGATCCGGTCACCGGCAAGGGCGGCATCTACAACTTCGTGACCAAGCGGGCCGACTGCCGCGGCGACCGCTCGAAGGTGTCGTGGACGCAGGTGGAGACCGGCTCGGCCATCACCTGGAAATATCCGTCCTGCCTGCTGAAGGGCGAGGACAGCTCGGGCGAATTCTATTCGATCGCCATCACCAACGGACGCCAGCAGGCCGACACCGGCACCAAGATGGTGCACCTGGGCAAGAACTCGAAGAGCCGGATCATCGCCAAGGCGGTGTCGGCGGGCAGGTCGGACTCGACCTATCGCGGTCTGGTGTCGGTGCATCCGAAAGCGACCGGGGTGCGCAACTTCACCCAGTGCGACAGCCTGCTGATCGGCAAGGAGTGCGGTTCGCACACCGTACCCTATATCGAGGCCCGCAATGGCTCGGCCCAGCTGGAGCACGAGGCGACGACGACGCGCCTGTCCGACGACCAGCTGTTCTACGCCCAGCAGCGCGGCCTGTCGCAGGAGGAGGCGGTGGCCCTGCTGGTCAACGGCTTCGTCCGCGACGTGCTGCAGGAACTGCCGATGGAGTTCGCCGTCGAGGCGCAGAAGCTGGTGGCGATCAGTCTGGAAGGGAGCGTGGGGTGACGCTCGCCGAAGACCTCTTTCGCCGCGCTTCCGAGCAACATCTCTTCGAAGGCGAGATCTCCGACTCCGATGGGCATCCGGTGAGGATGTATTCGGTGGTTACACCCGTGGGGCAGATCTGCCAGCACTACGAGGCCGGAGCCCAACCAATCGTACTTGAGCCCGGAGTCAAACTCGTCGTGCTCGGTACGGCCGATGGGGACCGGAGCCTGCTTTGGCTTCAGGTCGATCATTCGGGCCATCCGTGGGTCAACGCCGACGTGGTGCTCTCCTCTTCCGATGTTCGATATCTCTGCGAGGCCGGCGACGACCTCCACATGAAGGCCCGACACTGACCATGCTCTCCATCGCCAACCTCCACGTCTCCGTCGGCGACAAGCCGATCCTCAAGGGGCTTTCGCTCGATGTGCCGGCGGGCGAGGTGCACGCCATCATGGGGCCGAACGGGGCCGGCAAGTCGACGCTGGGCTACGCCCTGTCGGGACGGCCGGGCTATGAGGCGACCGAGGGCGCCGTATCGTGGAAGGGCGAGGACCTGCTGGCCCTGGAGCCGGCCGAGCGGGCCGCCAAGGGCGTGTTCCTGTCGTTCCAGTATCCGATCGAGATTCCCGGCGTCCCGGCCCTGACCTTCGTGCGCACGGCGCTGAACGCCCAGAAGCGGGCGCGCGGCGAGGAGGAGGTCTCGGCCCCCGCCTTCCTGAAGATGGTCAAGGCGGCGTCGGCGGCGCTGAAGATGGATTTCGACATGCTGAAGCGGCCGCTCAACGTCGGCTTCTCGGGCGGCGAGAAGAAGCGGATGGAGATCCTGCAGATGGCCCTGCTGGAGCCGTCGCTGCTGATCCTCGACGAGACGGATTCGGGCCTCGACATCGACGCCCTGCGCATCGTGGCGGACGGGGTCAACGCCCTGCGCTCGCCGGAGCGGGCCATGCTGGTGATCACCCATTACCAGCGGCTGCTTGACTACATCAAACCGGACCGGGTGCATGTGCTGGCCGCCGGCCGCATCGTCGCCTCGGGTGGACCGGAGCTGGCGCACCAGCTGGAGGCGGAAGGCTACGACAAGTATCTGCCGGAGGCGGCGTGAACGCCCTGCCGCTCATCGATCTGAAGGACGCGTCCAGCTTCCCGTCCCGTCGGACTGAGGCATGGAAATACAGCGACCTGCGCAAATATCTGCGCGAGGCGCCCGCGCCGTCGCCGTCGGCGGCGATCTCGATCACCGGCGGCGGGCCGTTCGAGGCGCTGGGCGGCGAGGCCATGGTGTTCGTCAACGGCCGGCCCGTGGGCGCCAGCGCCTTCATGGGCTCGGGCCAGCAGACGGTGCGGCTGCGCTTCATGTCCAAGGCGACCGGCACCGGCCATGCGACGACCGCGCGCATCTCGGCCCGGGCCGGGGCGAAGCTGCTGATCCTCGAGACCCACGAGGGCGAGGGCTCGGCCTATGTGGCGCACAACCGGCTTGAGCTGGACGTGGCGCGCGGCGCCGAGGTGACGCGGATCGTCCTGACCGACGAACCGGAAGACGCGATCTCGATCACCCAGGCCCAGGTCCGGGTCGAGGCCGGCGGCCGGTACCGCCAGACCATCGCGACGACGGGCGCCCGGCTGCAAAGGCTGGAGACGGAGGTCCGGCATCCGGGGCAGGGCGCCGAGGTGCGCATAGACGGGCTCTATGTGCTGTCGGATGCGCGGCAGGCGGACCTGACCTCCGTGGTCGATCACGTCGGCGCCGACGGAACCACTTCCCAGCTGACCAAGGGCGTTGTGCGCGACACCGCCCGCGGCGTCTTCCAGGGCAGGATCGTCGTCGAGCGCGGGGCCGACGGCACCGATGCCCGGATGGGCCACCATGCCCTGATCCTCGGCGAGCGGGCGGAGGTCGACGCCAAGCCGGAGTTGGTCATCTACGCCGACGACGTGCAGTGCGCGCACGGCAATACGGTCGGCAATCTGGACCAGGCGGCGCTGTTCTATCTGCAGCAGCGGGGCATTCCCGCCGACGAGGCGCGGGCGTTGCTGACCGAGGCCTTCCTGGTCGAGGTGGTCGACCGCATCGAACACGAGGGCGCGAGAGAGGTGGTGCGGGAATGGCTGACGGCTCGCCTGTGAACCGGCTGTTCGACGCCCACGCCGCGCGGGCGCAGTTCCCGATCCTGTCGCGGACGGTGAACGGCAGGCCGCTGGTCTATCTGGACTCGGCCGCCTCGGCGCAGAAGCCGCGGGCGGTGATCGACGCCATGGTGCGGACCATGGAGGGCAGCTACGCCAACGTGCATCGCGGCCTGCATACCCTGGCCAACGAGACCACCGAGGCGTTCGAAAGCGCGCGCGAGAGCGTGGCCCGGTTCCTGAACGCCGAAGCCGCGACCAACATCGTCTGGACCAAGGGCGGCACGGAGGCGATCAATCTGGTGGCCTCGGGGATCGGCCAGTCCATCCAGACGGGCGACGAGATCATCGTCTCGGAGATGGAGCACCACTCCAACATCGTGCCCTGGCATCTGCTGCGCGAGCGGCGCGGCGCGGTGATCAGGTGGATCCCCGTGCTGGACGACGGCTCGCTGGACATGGCGGCCTATGCCGACCTGCTGGGGCCGAGGACGCGGATGGTCGCGGTGACCCACATGTCCAATGTGCTGGGCACCATCAATCCGGTGCGGGCGATCACGGAAATGGCCCATGCCGCCGGGGCGCAGGTGCTGATCGACGGCTGCCAGGGCGCGGTGCACGCTGCGCCGGATGTGCAGGCCATCGGCTGCGACTTCTACGTCTTCACCGGCCACAAGTTGTACGGCCCGTCGGGCATCGGCGCCCTGTACGGGACGGCGGAGGCGCTGGAGGCCCTGCCGCCTTACCAGGGCGGCGGCGAGATGATCGAGACTGTCGAGCGCGACCGGGTCACCTATGCGAGGCCGCCGCACCGGTTCGAGGCCGGAACCCCGCCGATCGTCGAGGCCATCGGCCTGGGCGCGGCCGTCGAATGGCTGAGCCCGTTCGACAAGGCGGCGATCACCGCCCACGAGCACGCCCTGTACGACCACGCCCGCGCCCGGCTGGAAGGAGTGAACTGGCTGCGCGTCATCGGCGAGGCGGCGGGGAAGGGGGCCATCCTGACCTTCACCGTCGAGGGGGCCCACGCCCACGACATCGCCCAGGTGATGGACCGCTACGGCGTCGCCGTGCGGGCCGGCCTGCATTGCGCCGAGCCGCTGGCCAAAAGGTTCGGCCTGACGTCGAGCGCCCGCGCCTCCTTCGCCCTATATAACACCCTCGAGGACGCCGACGCCTTCGCCGACGCCCTGATCAAGGCCCGTGAGTTCTTTGCATGAGCGACCAGACGACCACAGTTCAGGCCGACGCCGCGGATGACGGCGGCCGCACCGCGGCCGTGGCCTCGGGCAAGATCAGCCAGGCCGAGCTGGACCGGCTGACCGACGAGATCATTGAGGCGCTGAAGAGCGTCTACGATCCGGAGATCCCGGTCGACATCTATGAGCTGGGGCTGATCTACAAGGTCGACCTGTCGGACGACCGCGACGTGGCGGTCGAGATGACGCTGACGGCGCCGGGCTGCCCGGTCGCGGGTGAAATGCCCATGTGGGTCGAGCAGGCGATCATGAAGGTCGAGGGCATCCGGTCGGCGACGGCCGAACTGACCTTCGACCCGCCGTGGGATCCGTCGAAGATGAGCGACGAGGCCAAGCTGGCCCTGAACATGTTCTGAGGACGCGATGACCGAGCTTCAGACCACCAGTCGTCCCCGCCGCCCGCGCCCCAAGGTCGTCTCCCTGACCGAGGCGGCCGCCGCCCGCGTGCGCGAGATCATGGGCCAGGCGAGGAAGGACGGGGCGGACAAGCCCTATGTGGCGCTGCGGGTCGGCGTGAAGAACGGCGGATGCGCGGGGCAGGAGTACACCTTCGCCTATGCCGAGACGATCGAGCCGCTGGACGAGGTGGTCGAGGACAAGGGCGTCACCATCCTGATCGACCCCAAGGCGGTGCTGTTCCTGATCGGCTCCGAGATCGACTACGAGACGACGAAGCTGGCTTCGAAATTCGTGTTCCGGAATCCGAACCAGACCGACGCCTGCGGCTGCGGCGAGAGCGTCACCATCATTCCCGCCAAGGCCCTGGACGCCGGCTGATGATCCGGCTGGACGGGGTGACGAAGCGCTTCCGGAGCGCCGCGGGCGAGCGCGTGGCGCTGGACGGCGTCGATCTGACGGTCGCGGCCGGTCAGGTGTTCGGCGTCGTCGGCCGCTCGGGCGCGGGCAAGTCGACGCTGATCAGGACGATCAACCTGCTGGAGCGGCCGGACGCCGGCCGGGTGATCGTGGACGGGCAGGAGATCACGGCGCTGGCGCCGGCGGAGCTGCGGGCGGCGCGGCGGCGGATCGGCATGATCTTCCAGCATTTCAACCTGCTGAACGCGAAGACCATCGCCGAGAACGTGGCCTTTCCGCTGCGGCTGGAGGGGCGGTCGGGAGCTGAGGTGGACCGGCGGGTGGCGGGACTGCTGGACCGGCTGGGTCTGGCGGAACATGCGAAGAAACACCCGGCCCAGCTGTCGGGCGGGCAGAAGCAGCGCGTCGGCATCGCCCGGGCGCTGGCCACGGAGCCGAAGGTGCTGCTCTGCGACGAGGCGACCAGCGCCCTCGACCCGGAGACCACGGACGAGATCCTGACCCTGCTGGACCAGCTGAACCGGGAGCTCGGGCTGACCCTTGTTCTCATCACCCACCAGATGGAGGTGGTGCGCCGCGTCTGCGACCGGGTGGCGGTGATGCAGGACGGCCGGGTGGTGGAGGAGGGGGCGACGGCCGATGTCTTCCTTCATCCCGGACATCCGGCGACGCGAGCCATGCTGGCCGAGGGCGAGGAGGCGTTCGACGCCTTGCTGGCGCCGGTCGGCGGGCGGCTGGCGAAGCTGACCTTCCGCGGCGGCTCGACCTATGAGCCGGAGCTGAGCCGCGTGGCGCGGTCGGTGGGCGTCGACTATTCGATCCTGTCTGGCCGCATCAGCCGCATCCGCGGCGAGCCCTACGGCCAGCTGGTGGTCGCCTTCACCGGCGGCGACGCCGAGGCGGCGGTGGCCCAGCTGGGCGCGCGCGGCGTGGTGGTGGAGGCGGTGTGATGGAGGCTTTCTTCACCAATGTGGATTGGCCGGAGATCGGCCGGGCGACATGGGACACCCTGCTGATGCTCGGTGGGTCGATGGCCCTGACGGTGCTGTTCGGCGTGCCGCTGGGGGTGCTGCTCTATCTGTCGGGCCGGGGGCGGCTGGCGGCCAACCCGGTGCTCAATGCGGCGCTGTCTCTGGTCGTCAATGTCCTGAGGTCGGTGCCGTTCATCATTCTGCTGATCGTCATGCTGCCGGTGACGGTGCTGCTGGTGGGGACATCGCTGGGGGTGGCGGGCGCCATTCCGCCGCTGGTGGTCGGCGCCGCGCCCTTCTACGCCCGCCTGGTCGAATCGGCGCTGCGCGAGGTGGACAACGGCGTCGTCGAGGCGACCCAGGCCATGGGCGCCTCGACCTGGCAGATCGTCACCCGCGCCCTGCTGCCCGAGGCCATGCCGGGGGTCATCGCCGGCGCGACCGTCACCGCCATCGCCCTGGTCAGCTACACGGCCATGGCCGGGGTTGTCGGCGCGGGGGGGCTCGGCGACCTGGCCATCCGCTTCGGCTACCAGCGCTTCCAGACCGATGTCATGGTGGTCACCGTCGTCCTGCTTCTGCTGCTGGTGCAGGGTCTCCAGATGCTCGGCGACCGGCTGGTCGCCGCCGTTTCCCACCGCTGATCGCTCCCCGAAAGGCTCTCCATGATCCGCCGCACCCTTTTGACCCTTGCCGCCGCCGCTGCTCTCGGGGCGCTCGCCGCCTGCGGGCAGGGCGCCGACAAGGCGGCCGACGCCAGCCGGCCGCTGATCGTCGGCGCCACCGCCGTGCCGCACGCCGAGATCCTTGAACACATCAAGCCGCTGCTGGCGGCCGAGGGCGTGAACATCGAGATCAAGGTGTTCAACGACTATGTGCAGCCGAACACACAGCTGGCCGAGCGCCGGCTGGACGTGAACTATTTCCAGACCAAGCCCTACCTGGACGAGTTCAACGCCTCGCGCGGCTCGGACCTGATCACGGTGGCCGGCGTCCACGTCGAGCCGCTGGGGGCCTATTCGCGGCGCTACAGGTCGCTGGCCGAACTCCCGCAGGGCGCGCAGGTGGCGGTGCCCAACGACGCCTCGTCGATCGGCCGGTCGCTGATCCTGCTGCAGAAGGCCGGACTGGTGCGGCTGAAGGATCCGGCCAACCCGCTGCAGAGCCTGCGCGACATCGTCGACAATCCCAAGGGACTACGCTTTCGTGAGCTGGAGTCGGCCACCCTGCCGCGGGTGCTCGACCAGGTCGACATGGCGGTGATCAACACTAACTACGCGCTGGACGCCGGGCTGAAGCCGAAGACCGACGCCCTGACCCTGGAAGGCGCCGACAGCCCCTATGTGAACTATCTGGTGGCTCGGCCGGACAACCGCGACGACCCGCGCATCGTGGCGCTGGCGGCGATGCTGCGCAGCCAGGCGGTGAAGGACTTCATCGCGCAGAAATACGATGGCGCCGTGATCCCGGCGGCCTGACGCGTGGCCTACGACCCCGATTTCGGCGAGTGGGTTCGGGAGCATTTCGCGGCGCTGGGCCCGCTCGAGATCAAGCGGATGTTCGGCGCCGCCGCCGTCTATGCGAACGGCCTGATCTTCGCCCTGCTGGACGACGGGGTGATCTGGCTGAAGGCCGACGAGGTCAATGAGCCCCTGCTGACGCAGGCGGGGGCGCGGCAATTCACCTATCCGACCAGGGACGGGGCGATGATGGCGATGGCCTATTGGTCGCTGCCCGAGAGCGCCCTGGACGACCCGGATGAAGCCGTGGGCTGGGCGCGCAAATCGATCGACGCCGCCCTGCGCAAGGCGGCCGCGCGAAAGCCCCGCAAGCCGAAGCCCAGGCCCTAGGCGGGAACGGCTGCCGCCCGGGCCGCCTCGTCCGGCGCCAGGACGCGAACGGCCGGCGCGAGGGGCTGGCCCGTGGCCTCGGCGATCAGTTCCGCGGTCCGGCCTTCGACGGCGGCTTCCAGCCGGGCGAGGAATTCGTCTTTCGGCAGTCCGGTCGGGATGGGGTCGAGGAATTCGAGCGTGGCCGTGCCGGGGTGCTTCCGGAACGCCTCCTGCGGCCAGAACAGGCCGAGGTTGGTGGCCAGCGGGACGACCGGCATGTCGAAGTCGCGGTACATGTGCCAGACGCCGGCCCGGTAGCGGAATTTCTCGCCGACCTTCGCCAGATTGCCTTCGGGGTAGATCAGGATCCGGCGGCCGGCGGCATGGGCGTCGGCGGCGCGGTCCTTCAACGCCTCGCGGGCTTCGCGGCCGCCGCAGTTGTTGACCACTATGGCCCCCAGCTTGCGCAGCACCGTGGCCATCAGCGGAAACTTCTCCAGATGGTCGCCGGTGACGAACGCCAGGTCGTCAAAACGGTCGTAGACCGAGTAGCCGTCGCCCCAGCTCTGATGTTTGGCGGCGATGATGAAGGCGCCTGGAGGCAGTCGTTCCTCGCCCCGGTACTGGAGGCGTATGCCGGCCAGAAGGCTCATGGCCTGCACCATCCGCCTGACATAGCGACGGATGATCCAGCCGGTGGCGTGCCGTCCCGGGGCGAGGGCGGCGACCACGGCGGCCAGGGTGTAGCCGATGGACAGGAGCCAGTAGGCGATGTTGAAGGCCAGGCTTCGCATCGGGCGACTATGGCGTGATTTGACGGGGGGTCTAGGCCGCCGCGTCGTCCAGCCAGTCGGCGCAGGTGACGCGATTGCGGCCGGAACGCTTCGAGGCGTAGAGGGCGGCGTCGGCCCGGCCGAGCAGGCTGGAGGCGGTCTCGCTGGCGCGCCGATGGGCGAATCCGATCGACACGGTCACGGCGCCGAGCTCATCGTTGGTCGACCGGCGGCGCAGCGAACGGGAGCCGATCTCCTTGCGCACGGCTTCCAGCGCCGCCTCGACCTCGGGCAGGCTCTCGCGCGGGAAGATGATGGCGAATTCCTCGCCGCCGTAGCGCGCGGCGACGCGAGGCGACTTCGCCGCCTTGGCCAGCACGCTGGCGACGTAGCGCAGCACCTGATCGCCGGTCTGATGCCCCCAGGTGTCGTTGAAGCGCTTGAAATGGTCGATATCGAGCACGGCCAGCGACAGCCGGGCGCCTTCGGACAGCGCGGTCTCGCAGGCGCTTTCCAGCTGTTCGTCGAACGCCTTGCGGTTGGCCAGATTGGTCAGGGCGTCGGTCATGGAGTCGCGGCGCACCTGTTCCAGGTGTTCGCTGAGCCGGGCGATCTCGCGGGTCGACAGCTCCAGCTTCTTCTCCAGGGCCTGGTTGTCGCGCCTGATCTTGTGGGTCGCGTCGGACAGGCCGGTGACGATGGCCCGGAGCTGCGGCGCGCCGTCGGCGGACTCCAGGCTGCCCGCGGCGCCCTCGAGAGTGCGGCCGTAGTCGGACTGGGCCTTGTGGGCGCGAGAGATGGCCTCGGTGACGCTGGACAGCTCGCGGTCCAGCACCCGACCGGCGTCGCGGATCTCCTCGGTCAGGCGTCCCCGCGGCAGGTATTCGGCGGCCAGGATTCCGGCCGTCTCTTCCGTGAAGGGCTCGCCCGCGGCCAGCATCCGGTCGATCTCGCGGCCGAGCGCCCCTTCGGGGTCGCCCAGGTACTGCAGCCAGAGCTCGAAATTGAGAGGGGTCGGCCAGACCGATGCGGCTTCCATCGCCTCGACCGCCCGCCGCGCCAGAGAATAGGCCTGGGGTCCCCTCAGCGTGGCTTCGACCGGTTCCGTCATCGATGTCCTCTGGCGGGTCGCCTTGAGACGACGACCTCATGGCTGCACGCTAGAGAGGGTTCCGTAACGCCGGGTTAAATCCGCTCCCGAACGCCTGGCCGCTAGGTCTTGATGGACACGGGGCGGCGCAGGAAGGCCGGGACCTCCGACTCGCCGAACGGGCGGCCGTTGGTGCGCTGGGGCTCCGCCTCGGCGCGCGCGCCGCGACGGTCCGACTGGCGCAGGTGGGCCTGCTGGGCCGGGCGCGCCGGGGCGGCGGCTTCGGGCGTGGTCGTGGTCTCGACGGGCGCTTCGGCTTCCGTGGAGGCTCCGGTCTCGACCGAAGTCTCCGCCGGCGCCGCAGCGGACCTGGCGCCGCCGCGGCGGCTGCGGCTCCGGCGGCTCGGGGTGCGGGGTTCCGCGGCCTGGGGCTCGGCCGGGGAGGGCGGCGCCTCCGGGGCGACCTGGACCGTCTCGACGGTCTCGGCGGCGGCTTCGGCCGGGGTCGCGGCGGGGGCGCGCCGCGAACGCGACGGCCGCTCGGCGCGCTCGCGCGCCGGCTCGGCCCGCTCGGCCTCGTCGGGCCGCCGGCCGGCGCCGCCGCCAAGGTCGGCGCTATCCAGCGTCAGTTCCTCGGGCGTCATCTTGATGAGCTTGAGGACCTTGTCGAGCGAGCGGTCGTCGGCCGGGGTGACGATCATGAAGGTCTGGCCGGTCTTGCCGGCGCGGCCGGTGCGGCCGATGCGGTGCACATAGTCGTCGGCGTGGTGCGAGACGTCGTAGTTGAAGACGTGGCTGACATCCGGGATGTCGAGGCCGCGCGCGGCGACGTCCGAGGCGACCAGCAGCTTGAGCTCGCCCGAGCGGAAGGCGGCCAGGGTCTTCATGCGCAGCGACTGGTCGAGGTCGCCGTGGATCGGCGCGGCGTCGAAGCCGTGCTGCTTCAGCGATTTGGCGACGACATCGACCTCGGACTTGCGATTGCAGAAGACGATGCCGTTCCTGACGTCCGAACGGCCGATGAGGGCCCGGAGGGCGGCCCGCTTCATCTTCGGGTCGCTGGACGGAATGCGCACCAGATACTGGGTGATGGTCTCGGCCGTCATGGCCGGGCGCGAGGCCTCGATGCGGGTCGGGTCCTTGAGGAACTGGGTCGTCAGCCGGGTGATCTCGGGCGGCATGGTGGCCGAGAAGAACAGCGTCTGGCGCTTCGGCGGGGTCAGTTTGAAGATCCGCTCGATGTCCGGGATGAAGCCCATGTCGAGCATGCGGTCAGCCTCGTCGACGACCATCAGCTCGACGCCGGTCAGCAGCATCTTGCCGCGCTCGAACAGGTCGAGCAGCCGTCCCGGGGTGGCGATCAGCACGTCGACGCCCTTGTTCAGGGCCGCCACCTGGTCGCCCATGGAGACGCCGCCGATCAGCAGCACCCAGCTCAGCTTGGTGCCCTTGGCGTATTTCTCGAAGCTGGAGGCGACCTGGTCGGCCAGTTCGCGGGTCGGGGCCAGCACCAGGGCGCGGGGCATCCGGGCCCGTGCGCGGCCCTTGGACAGGCGGTCGATGAGGGGGAGGGTGAAGGCGGCCGTCTTGCCGGTGCCGGTCTGGGCGATGCCGAGGACGTCGCGGCCGGCGAGGGCGACCGGAATGGCCTGGGCCTGGATCGGGGTGGCCGTGGTGTAGCCGGTATCGGCGACCGCCTGCAGGGTCGTGGGCGAGAGGCCCAGTTGGGAAAATTCGGTCATGGGTCCTTGGGACTGGTGCTGAAGGACGTCCCGCGCATCGGGCCGTCGTGCGATGTGCGGAACCGCCCTGTCTCTGGGCGAGCGGGCGGCGCGGATTCGCCAGTCCTGTCCCGAACGTGGGCCGCATATAGAAGCCCACACGCGAGAGTCAACTATTCGCGGAACCGGGGCAGGGGGTTGGCATTCCCTAAACGATTGTTAATAGTCCTGCCCGGGAAGGGCTGAGTAGGGGTTCAAGTATGCTTCGCACGCTTGCCGTGACGACCGTGGCGGCCGCCTGCCTGTTGGCGAGCCCGGGCCGGGCCGACATCAACGCCGCCTTCGGCAACACCGTCCTCTCGCGCTATGCGGACGGTGGCTGGGTCAAGCACTGGTTCAATCCGGACGGCACCTACGCCGCCCAGTTCTCGGACGGTCGGCGTCTTTCGGCCCGCTGGTCGGTGCGGGGCGAAAAGCTCTGCCTGACCAATATCCGACCCAACATGCTGATCCCGCGCTTCTGCACCGACATGATCGACGCGACGGTCGGCGAGACCTGGCAGTCACGCGATCCGCTGGGGCGCCGCGTCAACAATGTGCTGATCGCCGGGCGCAGCTGACGCCTCGTCTCCATCCCGATTTCGATAAAGCCGCTCGCGGAGCGGAATGCGCCATTCCCTGACTGCGATATCAGAGGGAATGGCGCGAGTGACGGGGCTCGAACCCGCGACCTCCGGCGTGACAGGCCGGCACTCTAACCAACTGAGCTACACCCGCGTTTCCCGGCCGCGAAGCAGTGCGTCGCGGCGAGGGGCGTCGTTTAGGCGGGGGCGCCGCGCACTGTCAAGCGAGGAAGCCGCCGACTTCGACAGTTTTTCGGCGGCTTTCGACGAGGCGGCGCCGACCATGGCCGAGGCCGCCAAACCTGCGAACCATTCTCAAGAAAAACCTTTCGCCGCATGGGTTTGAACGGGCGCGGTTCCGGGTCTAGAAAGCGCCGAATCCGCCCCTCCCTTCACGGCGGACGAGGTCCCTCCGGATGAATGCATTCCTTCTCGAATATCTGCCGATCGTGGTCTTTCTCGGGATCGCGACGGTCCTCGGTCTCGGCTTCATGGTGGCCGCCTGGGTGCTGGCGCCGAAGAACCCGGACTCCGAGAAGCTGTCGGCGTACGAGTGCGGCTTCAACGCCTTCGACGACGCACGGATGAAGTTCGACGTGCGCTTCTACCTGGTCTCGATCCTGTTCATCATCTTCGATCTGGAAGTCGCCTTCCTGTTCCCGTGGGCGGTGTCGATGTTCGACCTGTCGCGCGCGGGCATGGTGTTCGCCTTCTGGTCGATGATGGTCTTCCTGGGCGTGCTGACCGTCGGCTTCATCTACGAATGGAAGAAGGGCGCCCTCGAATGGGAGTGACCGACAACACCTTTCCGCTGATCGGCGCGGGCAACCAGGGCGCGTCGCCGGCCGGAACGGCGCCGTCGTCGCCGGTCGCCTTCGGCCAGGCCGGGCGGACGCTGGTCCAGGGCTACGACCCGGCCGTGCACGACAAATTCTTCGAGCAGGTGAACGCCGAACTGGGCGAGCGCGGCTTCATCACCACCTCGCTGGACGACGTGATCAACTGGGCCCGGACCGGCTCGCTGATGTGGATGACGTTCGGCCTGGCCTGCTGCGCCGTGGAGATGATGCAGGCCTCGATGCCGCGCTACGACATGGAGCGGTTCGGCATGGCCCCGCGCGCCAGCCCGCGCCAGTCGGACCTGATGATCGTGGCCGGCACCCTGACCAACAAGATGGCTCCGGCTCTTCGTAAAGTATACGATCAGATGCCTGACCCGCGTTACGTACTTTCCATGGGCTCGTGCGCGAATGGCGGCGGGTATTATCACTATAGTTACAGTGTAGTGCGCGGCTGCGACCGGGTCGTGCCTGTAGACGCCTATGTGCCGGGGTGCCCGCCGACGGCGGAGGCGCTGCTGTACGGCCTGCTGCAACTGCAGAAGAAGATCCGCCGGACGGGGACGATCGAGCGATGAACGCCCTGGCTCGCATTGAAGAGATGGAATCGGCGCTGACGCCGCTCGGCGCCGAGATGGTCGGCGCTCTGGGCGTGCAGGCCCAGGTGGCGTTCGGCGAACTGACGCTGGTCGCCGAACGCGACAGCATTCCGGCGGTGCTGACGGCGCTGCGCGACCGCTTCGGTTTCCAGCAGTTGCTGGACATCTGCGGCGTCGACTTCCCGGACCGCGAGGAACGGTTCGAGGTGGTCTATCACCTGCTGTCGCTGACCCGGAACGCCCGGGTGCGGGTCAAGGTGACGACCGACGAGCGCCAGCCTGTGCCCAGTGTGGTGTCGGTGTTCCCCTGCGCCGACTGGTTCGAGCGCGAGGCGTTCGACATGTACGGCATGCTGTTCTCGGATCACCCGGACCTGCGCCGGCTGCTGACCGACTACGGTTTCCAGGGCTATCCGCTGCGCAAGGACTTCCCGATGACCGGCTATGTTGAGGTCCGCTACGACGAGGAGCAGAAGCGGGTGGTCTATGAGCCGGTCCGGCTGACCCAGGAGTTCCGCAATTTCGACTTCCAGTCGCCGTGGGAAGGCGCGGAATACCCCGCCCCGGTGCTGCCGGGCGACGAGAAGGTTCAGGGCTGATGGCGGAAGGTTCGCACATTCCGGCGCCGCTGGGCGCGTCGGTCGACGTGTTTGAGGACGATCCGCGCACCGAGCACGCGCGGGCGCTCGACGACCGCAAATTCACAATCAACTTTGGCCCGCAGCACCCGGCCGCGCACGGCGTGCTGCGCCTGGTGCTGGAGCTGGACGGAGAGCTGGTCACCCGCGTCGACCCGCACATCGGCCTGCTGCACCGCGGCACCGAGAAGCTGATGGAGGCGCGCACCTATCTGCAGAACGTGCCCTATCTGGATCGCCTCGACTACGTCGCGCCGATGAACCAGGAGCACGCCTTCTGCCTGGCCATCGAGAAGCTGCTGGGCCTCGACGTGCCGTACCGGGGTCAGCTGATCCGGGTCCTGTACTCCGAGATCGGCCGGATCCTGTCGCACCTGCTGAACGTGACCACCCAGGCCATGGACGTCGGCGCCCTGACTCCGCCGCTGTGGGGCTTCGAGGAACGCGAGAAGCTGATGGTGTTCTACGAGCGCGCCTCGGGCGCCCGTCTGCACGCCAACTATTTCCGCCCCGGCGGCGTCCACCAGGACCTGTCCCCCGACCTGATCGACGACATCGGCCGCTGGTGCCTGGAATTCCCGGCGGCCCTGAAGGATATCGAGTCGCTCGTCACCGAGAACCGCATCTTCAAGCAGCGCAACGTCGACATCGGCGTGGTCAGCAAGCAGCAGGCGCTGGACTGGGGCTTCACGGGCGTGATGCTGCGCGGCTCCGACATCGCCTGGGACCTGCGCAAATCGCAGCCCTACGAATGCTACGCCGATCTCGAGTTCGACATCGCGGTCGGCAAGAACGGCGACTGCTGGGACCGCTACCTGGTGCGCATCGAGGAGATGAAGCAGTCGGTGCGGATCATGGAGCAGTGCATCCACAAGCTGCGCAACTGCCCCGGCGAACCGGTCATCGTCGAGGACAACAAGATCGTGCCGCCCCGGCGGGGCGAGATGAAGCGGTCGATGGAGTCGCTCATCCACCACTTCAAGCTCTACACCGAGGGCTTCCGCACCCCGGAGGGCGAGGTCTACGCCTCGGTCGAGGCCCCCAAGGGCGAGTTCGGCGTCTATCTGGTGTCTGACGGGACGAACAAGCCGTACCGGGTCAAGATCTCGGCCCCGGGCTTCCGCCACCTGCAGGCCATGGACTGGATGAACCGCGGCCACATGCTGGCCGACGTGAGCGCCATCCTCGGCTCGCTGGACATCGTGTTCGGGGAGGTGGACCGGTGAGCGACAAACCCCTGAGCGACGCCGTGCGGCAAGGCTGGGAGATCGTCGAATATTCGGCGACCGACATGAACGGCGAGACCTACCAGCACAACGTCCTGCTGCGACGGCAGGGCCAGCACAAGATTCTGACCGTGCGCAAGAAGATGATCGGCGACGGCGTCGTCGTGTCGGAAATGGAAATCTGATGAGCGTTCGTCGTCTCGCCAAGGAACAGCCCGCCTCGTTCGCCTTCTCGAAGGCGACGAAGGCCAAGGCTGACTGGTGGATCGCCAAATATCCGGAGGAGCGGCGCCAGTCGGCGGTGATCCCGATCCTGTGGCTGGTCCAGAAGCAGGAGGGATGGGTCTCCGAGCCGGCCATCCGCGCCATCGGCGAACTGCTGGGCATGCCCTACATCCGGGTGCTGGAGGTCGCGACCTTCTACACCATGTTCATGCTCGAACCCGTTGGATCCGCTGCGCTTATCCAGGTCTGCGGCACGACGCCCTGCATGCTGCGCGGGGCCGGGGAGCTGATGAAGGTCTGCAAGGACCGGATCGGACCCAAGGACACGCTGAGCGCCGACGGCCGCTTCACATGGCAGGAGGTCGAGTGCCTCGGCGCGTGCGCCAATGCGCCCATGGCCCAGATCAACGACTACTATTTCGAAGACCTGACGCCGGAGAGCATGGCCCGGATCATCGACGACTTCGCGGCCGGCAAGAAGCCGGAGCCGGGCAGCCGCGCGGGTCGCGCCAGCTCCGAGCCCGAAGGCGGGGCCCTGACCCTGACCGATCCGAAACTCTATGACGGCTCGGCGGCGAAGCCGATCAGGAAGCTCCCCAACAGCGATCCGGTGTCCGCGTGACGCGCCCCGACCTGTCCGAGGACGAGGCCATCGCCCGCTATCGCGCCGAGCTGCGCGTGGTCGGCCGCAACCAGCGGCTGGCCGGCTTCGCCCTGGTCATCCTGGGCGCGCTCGCCGTCTGGACCGCCAGCTACACCGGAGCGGCCGCGGCCGCGATCCAGTGGGCGGGCTACGCCGCCCTGGCGTTCGGCTGGGCCCTGATGCTGGCCGCCATCTTCCTGCGCACACGGTATCACCGCCGGCGCATGCGGGAGGAGGGGTGATGGACAGGCCTCAGAAGCCAATCAACTGGCAGGTGATGGTCTGGGCCGGGCTTGCCGACATGATCATCGGCGTGTCCCTGGCCACGGCCGCGCTGACCGGCTTTCTCGGCGACAGCGACCAGATGGTGCTCGCCTTCGTGGGCGGGCTGCTGGTGCTCGTCGGCCTGGGCCTGTTTCTGTGGGCCCGCAACAATCTCAGCAAGGCCGAAAGCCGGCGTGGAGACCTGAACTGACCATGGTCGGAATCCTCGAAGACAAGGATCGCATCTTCACCAACCTCTATGGTCTCCAGGACTGGGGCCTCGAGGGCGCGAAGTCGCGCGGCGCGTGGAACGCCACGAAGGACATGCTCGACCTCGGTCGTGACTGGATCATCGCCAACGTCAAGAACTCGGGCCTGCGCGGACGCGGCGGCGCCGGATTCTCGACCGGGCTGAAGTGGTCCTTCATGCCCAAGGAGGTGAAGGACCGGCCGCACTATCTGGTGGTCAACGCCGACGAGTCCGAGCCCGGCACCGCCAAGGACCGGGAGATCATGCGCCACGATCCGCAGCTGCTGATCGAGGGCTGCCTGATCGCCAGCTTCGCGATGCAGGCCCACGCCTGCTACATCTACCTGCGCGGCGAATATGTGCTGGAGCGCGAGCGCATGGAGGCCGCGGTCAAGCAGGCCTATGAAGCGCAGCTGATCGGCAAGAACAACGTCCACGGCTGGGACTTCGACGTCTACATTCACCACGGCGCCGGGGCCTACATCTGCGGCGAGGAGACGGCCCTGCTGGAATCGCTGGAGGGCAAGAAGGGCCAGCCGCGCCTGAAGCCCCCGTTCCCGGCGGGCGCGGGTCTGTACGGCTGCCCGACCACGGTGAACAACGTCGAGTCGATCGCCGTCGTCGGCACCATCCTGCGCCGTGGGGCGGACTGGTTCGCGGGCTTCGGACGTCCGAACAACACCGGCACCAAGCTGATGACCATCAGCGGCCACGTGAACCGGCCGTGCAATGTCGAGGAGGCGATGTCGATCCCGCTGAAGCAGCTGCTGGAAGAGCACTGCGGCGGCGTGCGCGGCGGCTGGGACAACCTCAAGGCCGTCATCCCCGGCGGCTCGTCCGTACCGCTGATCACGCGCGAGATGTCCGAGACGGCGCTGATGGATTTCGACAGCCTGCGCGAGATGCGCTCGGGCCTCGGCACGGCGGCGGTGATCGTCATGGACCAGTCGACCGACCTGGTCCGCGCCATCGCCCGCATCTCCTATTTCTACAAGCACGAGAGCTGCGGCCAATGCACGCCCTGCCGCGAGGGCACGGGCTGGATGTGGCGGGTGCTGGAGCGGATGGCCATCGGCGAGGCCGACCCGTCGGAGATCGACCTTCTGCTGGACGTCGCCGGCCAGGTCGAGGGCCACACCATCTGCGCCCTCGGCGACGCCGCGGCCTGGCCGGTCCAGGGCCTGATCCGGCATTTCCGCCACGAGATCGAGGAGCGGATCGCCTCCTACCGCAGCCGCCGCGCGAATTTCGCCGGCCACGCGATCGCGGCGGAGTGACGATGGGCAGGATCGCCATGCTGATGATCGCTTCGCTGTCCCTCGCCGCCTGCGGCGAGCGGGCGGGCGAGGCCGCGCCGACGGCGGCGGAGGTGGTCTCTGCCACGCCGGTCGAGAGCGACGCCGCCCCGGCGGCGCCGGCGGTGCTGGACGCCGCGGCCCTGCGCCGCGTCTGCCAGGCCGGTCTGGCGGCGATTCATGGCCAGGTTCTCGGCGACATCGCCATCGACAGTCTGGAGGGCGAGATCGTCAACGCCTCGTGGCGCGCGCCGGTCGACGGCGGCCGCCGTCGGGCCCAGTGCCGGGTCGAGGGCGACCTGATCACCTGGAAGCCGGTCGACGCCCCGACCCCCGAACAGAACCGCTGGATGAACCAGTCCGGCGACCCGGTGACGCGCTTCGTCCTTGACGGCGACGCCATCACCATCAACACGACGCTCCCGGATGGGACGACCGCCACGGAGACCTATGCCGTGGCCGCTGAGCAAGAGGCCCGCTGATGCCCGTCGCCAAGGTCAACGGCGTAGAGATCGAATTCGAGCCCGGCATGACCGTGCTCCAGGTCGCCGAAAAGGCCGGCCAGGAGATTCCGCGCTTCTGCTATCACGAGCGGCTGTCGATCGCCGGCAATTGCCGCATGTGCCTGGTCGAGGTGAAGCCCGGACCGCCGAAGCCGCAGGCCAGCTGCGCCCTGCCGGCCGCCGACGGCCAGGAGATCTTCACCGACACGCCGATGGTGAAAAAGGCGCGCGAAGGGGTGATGGAGTTCCTGCTCATCAACCACCCGCTGGACTGCCCGATCTGCGACCAGGGCGGCGAGTGCGACCTGCAGGACCAGGCCATGGGCTACGGCCGCGACGGCTCGCGTTACGCCGAGAACAAGCGCGCCGTCGAAGAAAAGAACATGGGTCCGACGGTCAAGACCTTCATGACCCGGTGCATCCAGTGCACCCGTTGCGTCCGCTTCATCACCGAGGTCGCCGGCGTGCCGGACATCGGCATGATCTCGCGCGGCGAGGACGCCGAGATCACGACCTATCTCGAGAAGAACATCGACAGCGAGCTGTCGGGCAACGTCAACGATCTGTGCCCGGTCGGCGCCCTGACCCACCGGCCGTGGCAGTACCACTACCGTCCGTGGGAGCTGAAGAAGACCGAGTCGATCGACGTCATGGACGCCCTGGGCTCGAACATCCGCGTCGACGCCCGCGGCCCCGAGGTCATGCGTGTGCTGCCGCGCGTTAACGAGGGCGTCAACGAGGAGTGGCTGTCCGACATCAGCCGCTATGTCGTCGACGGCCTGCAGCGCCAGCGCCTCGACCGCCCGTATGTGCGCGAGAACGGCAAGCTGCGGGTGGCCTCGTGGGAAGAGGCGCTCGGTGTGGTCGCGGAGAAGATCAAGGCCGCCAGGCCCGAGAAGATCGGCGTCATCGCCGGCGACCTGCAGGACGCGGAATCGATGAAGGCGGCGCTGGACCTGTTCCGCGCCCTGGGCTCGGCCAATACGGACTGCCGCCAGGACGGCGCGGCGGTTGGCTATGGCCCGCGCGAGGGGTGGCTGTTCAACTCCGGCCTCCAAGGCATTGAAAAAGCAGATGCCATCCTCATCGTCGGGGCCAACCCGCGCACCGAGGCGCCGCTGCTGAACGCCCGTCTGCGCAAGGCCTGGCTGACCGGCAAGACCCAGGTCGGGGTGGTCGGAGAGCAGGTCGACCTGACCTTCGACTACAGCTGGCTGGGCGCCGGTTCGAAGACCCTGGGCAAGCTGCCGAAGGCGGCGATGGACTTCCTGACGAAGGCCGAGCGGCCCGCGATCATCGTCGGCTCGGGCGCCCTGACCGGCGACAACGGCCCGGCTGTGCTGAACGCGCTCGGCGCCCTGGCCAAAAAGGTCGGCGTGGTCAGCGAGGGCTGGAACGGCTTCAACGTCCTGCACAGCGCCGCATCGCGCGTGGCCGGGCTCGACATGGGCTTCGTGCCCGGCGAGGGCGGGCTCACCGCCGCGCAGATGGTCGGCAAGGGCGCGCTGGACGTGCTGTTCCTGCTCGGCGCCGACGAGGTCGAGCTGTCGAAGTCGAAAGCCTTCCGCGTCTATCTGGGAAGCCACGGAGACCGCGGCGCGCACGGCGCCGACGTGATCCTGCCGGGGGCGGCCTATACCGAGAAGCCGGGCATTTACGTCAATACCGAGGGTCGGGTGCAGATGGCCGAACGCGCCGTCTTCCCGAAGGGCCAGGCCAAGGAGGACTGGGCGATCCTGCGCGCCCTGTCCGCGCTCGTCGGCCAGACCCTGCCGTACGACACGATCGACGCCCTGCGCTCGAAGCTGATGGCGGACCATCCGACCTTCGGCCGCATCGACTATCTGCCGGCGGCGGCGTCGTTCGACGTGGCGAGCCTCGGCAAGAAGGGCGACCTCGGCGACGTGACCTTCCATTCCGCGGTCCGCGACCCGTATCTCAACAACCCGATCGCGCGCGCCAGCGTGACCATGGCCGAGCTGTCCGCCCTGCGGGTGGCCCCGGTCGCGATGGCGGCGGAGTAAGGCCCGATGGATTTCTGGAGCACCCCTCTCGGCTGGACCCTGATCACGGCGGGCGGCATCCTGCTGGTCACCGTCGGCATCCTGATCTCGCTGGCCTTCCTGCTGCTCGCCGACCGGAAGATCTGGGCCGGCGTGCAGATGCGCAAGGGCCCCAACGTCGTGGGCCCGTTCGGCCTGCTGCAGTCGTTCGCCGACTTCTTCAAATTCGTGCTGAAGGAGATCGTCGTCCCGGCCGGCGCGGACAAGGTCATCTTCCTGCTGGCCCCGCTGCTGACCTTCGTGCTGGCCTTCATCGCCTGGGCGGCGATCCCGTTCGCGCCCGGCTGGGTCATCTCGGACCTCAACGTCGGCATCCTCTACATCTTCGCCATCAGCTCCCTGGGCGTCTACGGCATCATCATGGGCGGCTGGGCTTCGAACTCGAAGTATCCGTTCCTGGGGTCGCTGCGATCGGCGGCCCAGATGGTGTCCTACGAGGTCTCCATCGGCCTGGTGATCATCAACGTCATCCTGCTCGCCGGCACGATGAACCTGACCCAGATCGTCACCCAGCAGGGCGGCTGGATCTGGAACTGGTTCGCCTTCGGCGGCGGTCTGGCGACCCTGCCGACCATCATCGTCATGTTCCCGATGGCGATCATCTTCTTCATCTCGGCCCTGGCCGAGACCAACCGCCCGCCGTTCGACCTGCCCGAGGCGGAGTCGGAGCTCGTGGCCGGCTACCAGGTCGAGTACAGCTCGACCCCGTACCTGCTGTTCATGATCGGCGAATACGCCAACATCGTCTTCATGTGCGCCATGATCAGCCTGCTGTTCTTCGGCGGCTGGAACCCGGGCTTCCCGACCGATTTCCTGAACGACTGGCCCGAGTTCGCAGCCAATCTGTTCTACGTGGTGGTGTTCTGCGCCAAGATCGTCTTCTGGTTCACGATGATCGCCATGGTGAAGGCCTTCGTGCCCCGCTACCGCTACGACCAGCTGATGCGGCTGGGCTGGAAGATCTTCCTGCCGACCTCGCTGGTCGCGGTGGTCATCGTGTCGGGCTGGCGCGTCGCGCTTGAGGCGGGTCTGCTATGAGCCGCCCGCTGATGCTCGCCGGTCTGGTCGCCGTCGCCGCGGGCGCGTCGGCCTGCGCCGTGCCGGTCTACGAGCCGGAGCCGACCTCGGTGTACCAGTGGGAGCGGCGCCAGCAGGCGGTGGAGCGCGACTACGCCGAACGCGAGCGGCTGTGCCGTATCACCAAGGATGAGGATCCGCGCAAGGCCGAACGCTGCCGCGGCGTCTCCGGAGACCAAGACTGATGCTTACCCGTCTCGTCCAGGCGACCAAAGGCGCGATGATGCTGGACGTCATCGGCGCCATCGGCCTGTCGCTGAAATACATGGCGCGGCCCAAGGCGACCGTGAACTATCCGTTCGAGCGCAATCCGCAGTCGCCGCGCTTCCGGGGCGAACACGCCCTGCGCCGCTACCCGAACGGCGAGGAACGCTGCATCGCCTGCAAGCTGTGCGAGGCCATCTGCCCGGCCCAGGCCATCACCATCGAGGCCGAGCCGCGCGCCGACGGCAGCCGCCGCACGACCCGCTACGACATCGACATGGTCAAATGCATCTACTGCGGCCTGTGCCAGGAGGCCTGCCCGGTGGACGCCATCGTCGAGGGCCCCAACTCGGAGTTCACCGTCGAGACCCGGGAAGAGCTGCTCTACGACAAGGAAAAACTGCTTTCGAACGGCGACCGCTGGGAGCGGTTGATCGCGAAGAATCTGGAACTCGACGCGCCTTACCGTTAAGGCGCAACCGCTGAACGGCCCGGGCGATTCCGAAGGGATCGCCGGCCATAACCGAAAGGGGCGATAGCCTCAGATGTTGCAAGGACTCGCCTTCTACCTGCTGGCGGCGGTGGCCGTGGTCGGCGGCCTGATGGTCGTCACCGCGAAGAACCCCGTGCACAGCGTGCTGTGGCTGATCCTGACCTTCTTCTCGTCGGCGGGACTGTTCGTGCTGCTCGGCGCGGAGTTCCTGGCGATGCTGCTGGTCGTGGTCTACGTCGGCGCCGTCGCGGTGCTGTTCCTGTTCGTGGTCATGATGCTGGACGTCGACTTCGTGCGGCTGCGCGAGGGCTATGCGCGTTACCTGCCGCTGGCGGCGATCGTCGCCGGCGTGCTGCTGGCCGAGATGATCATGATCTCGCTGGTGGTCGTGGACGGGGGCGCGGCGTCCGGGGCGACGGCGCCGGCCGTGGCGGCCTTCGACGCCACCAACGCCGAGGCGATCGGGCGGGTGCTCTACACCGACTACGTCTACATCTTCCAGGCGGCGGGGATCGTGCTGCTGATCGCCATGATCGGGGCCATCGTCCTGACTCTGCGCCACAAGCCCAACATCAAGCGTCAGAACGCCCACGACCAGGTCAACCGCGACCGGCGCACCGCCGTCGAGGTCAAGGGCGCGGCCACCGGCGAAGGCGTTTCCGCGGAGGATCTGGTCTGATGGAAATCACCCTGCAGCACTATCTGGCGGTCGCCGCCATCCTGTTCACCATCGGCGTCTTCGGCATCTTCGTGAACCGCAAGAACGTCATCATCATCCTGATGTCGATCGAGATGATCCTGCTGGCGGTGAACATCAATTTCGTCGCCTTCTCGGCCTATCTCAATGATGTCTCGGGTCAGATCATGGCCATGTTCGTCCTGACCGTCGCCGCGGCCGAAGCCGCCGTCGGCCTGGCCATCCTGGTGACCTTCTTCCGCAATCGCGGCGACATTGCCGTCGACGACGCCTCGGTCATGAAGGGCTGATCGTGAACCTCGAGCTTCTCGTCACTCTCGGCGTCTTCGCCCCGCTGCTCGGCGCCTTCATCGTCGGCCTGTCCGGTCGCCGGCTGGGCGACCTGCTGTCCAAATCGATCACCACGGGCCTGCTGTTCGTCTCGTGCGCCGTCGCCTGGATCGTGTTCAGCCAGTGGACCTGGGGCCACCTGGAGCCGTTCACGGTGCAGATCGCGCCGTTCATCCATGTCGGCGACTTCCAGTCCAATTGGTCGATCCGCATCGACGCCCTGTCGGCGGTGATGCTGGTGGTGGTGACGACGGTGTCGTCCCTGGTCCACCTCTACAGCTGGGGCTACATGGCCGAGGACCCGGACAAGCCGCGGTTCTTCGCCTATCTGTCGCTGTTCACCTTCGCCATGCTGGCGCTGGTCACCGCCGCCGACTTCATGCAGCTGTTCTTCGGCTGGGAAGGGGTGGGCCTCGCCTCCTATCTGCTGATCGGCTTCTGGTACAAGAAGTCCACCGCCAGCGCCGCGGCCATCAAGGCCTTCGTGGTCAACCGGGTGGGCGACTTCGGTTTCGCCCTCGGCATCTTCACCGTCTTCTGGATGTTCGGCACGATCGAGTTCGCCGAGCTGTTCCCGATGATCGCGGCGCGCGAGGGCACGGGCTGGGAGTTCCTGGGCCACACCTGGTCGGCGCTCGATCTCGCGGGCGTGCTGCTGTTCATCGGCGCCATGGGCAAGTCGGCCCAGTTCTTCCTGCACACCTGGCTGCCCGACGCCATGGAAGGCCCGACCCCCGTGTCGGCCCTGATCCACGCCGCGACCATGGTCACGGCCGGTGTCTACATGGTCTGCCTGCTGTCGCCGATCTACGAATACGCCCCCGTCGCCTCGTCGATCATCGCCCTGACCGGCGCGGTCACGGCCCTGTTCGCGGCCACCGTCGGCCTGGCCCAGAACGACATCAAGCGGGTCATCGCCTATTCGACCTGTTCGCAGCTCGGCTACATGTTCTTCGCCGCCGGCGTGGGCGCCTATGAGGCGGCCATGTTCCACCTGTTCACCCACGCCTTCTTCAAGGCCCTGCTGTTCCTCGGCGCCGGCTCGGTGATCCACGGCATGCATCACGAGCAGGACATGCGGAAGATGGGCGGGCTGTGGAAGCTGCTGCCCATCACCTACGCCGTGATGATGATCGGCACGATCGCCATCACCGGTCTGGGCATCCCGGGCATCGGCGGTTTCGCCGGCTTCTATTCCAAGGACATCGTCATCGAGAGCGCCTGGGCGGCGGCGGCCTCGGGCCACTCGCCCATGGGCCTGTTCGCCTTCCTGGTCGGCATCTTCGCCGCCGGCCTGACCGCCTACTATTCCTGGCGGCTCATCTTCATGACCTTCCACAACAAGCCGGTGTGGAAGGAGGAGGGGGCCCATCACGCCGACGACCACGCCTCGCACGCCCAACTGGAAACCCACTCCGAGCCGCTGGCCGATGACCATGCGCATGACGACCATGCGCACGACGACCACCACCACCACGGCCCGCTGAAGCCGCACGAGAGCCCATGGGTCATGATCGTGCCGCTGCTGGTGCTGTCGGTCGGCGCCGTCGCCGCCGGCTTCATGTTCGAGGCATTCTTCACCGGCCACCACGAGGGCGAGTTCTGGCGCGGCGCCATCTTCAACGGTCCGCACAACCACGTCCTGCACGAGGCCCACGACGTGCCGACCTGGGTGGTCTGGTCGCCGCTGGTGCTGAGCCTGATCGGCACCTTCGCCGCCTTCTGGCTCTATGTCCTCAAGGAAGGCATGGCGCGCCGCATGGCCGACCGCGGCGGCGTCATCCACGCCTTCCTCTACAACAAGTGGTACTTCGACGAGCTGTACGACTTCGTGTTCGTGAAGGGCGCGAAGGCCGTCGGCGACCTGTTCTGGAAGATCGGCGACGTGAAGATCATCGACGGCCTCGGCCCGAACGGCGCGGCCTGGGCCTCGCTGAAATCCGCCGCCCGGCTGGGCAAGCTCCAGTCCGGCTATGTCTACCACTATGCGTTCGTGATGCTGCTCGGCGTGGCCGGTTTCCTCGCCTTCGCCATCTATGCGTGGGGAGCCTGATCTTGCCCCAGATCCCCTTCATCCTGAGCGTCGTCACCTTCCTGCCGCTGGTCGGCGCGGGCCTGATCCTGCTCGCCCGCATCATGGGCAAGGGCGACGCCGCCGGCGCCGCCCGCTGGATCGCGCTGGTCACGACGCTCGCGACCCTGGCCGTCTCGGCCGTGCTGGTGGCCGGCTTCGACGCCTCGAGCGCCGCCTATCAGTTCGTCGAGCGCTACGTCTGGTTCGCCGGCGCCGAATACCACCTGGGCGTGGACGGGATTTCGATCCTGTTCGTGCTGCTGACGGCCTTCCTCATGCCGATCTGCATCATCGCCAGCTGGAAGACGATCACCGACCGCGTCGTCGACTACATGATCGCCTTCCTGGTGCTGGAGACGCTGGTCATCGGCGTGTTCACGGCGCTGGACCTGTTCCTGTTCTACATCTTCTTCGAAGGCACCCTGGTGCCGATGTTCATCATCATCGGCGTGTGGGGCGGGGCGAACCGGATCTACGCCGCCTACAAGTTCTTCCTCTACACCCTGCTGGGATCGGTGCTGATGCTGCTGGCCATGCTGTGGATGGCGGCCGAGGCCGGCACCACCAGCATTCCGGCGCTGAAGACATTCGACTTCCCGGCCTACGCCCAGCCGCTGCTGTGGCTCGCCTTCTTCGCCTCGTTCGCGGTCAAGATGCCGATGTGGCCGGTCCACACCTGGCTTCCCGACGCCCACGTGCAGGCCCCCACGGCGGGTTCCGTCATCCTGGCCGGCATCCTGCTGAAGCTGGGCGGCTATGGCTTCATCCTGTTCAACCTGCCGATGTTCCCGCAGGCGTCGCAGATGTTCGCCCCGCTGGTCTTCGTGCTGTCGGCGGTCGCCATCGTCTACACCTCGCTGGTCGCCTTCCGGCAGACCGACATGAAGAAGCTGATCGCCTATTCGTCGGTGGCGCACATGGGCTTCGTGACCATGGGCATCTTCGCCGGCAACGATCAGGGCGTGCAGGGCGCCGTGTTCCAGATGCTGAGCCACGGCCTGATTTCCGGTGCGCTCTTCCTCTGCGTCGGCGTGGTCTATGACCGGATGCACACCCGCGAGATCGCCCTCTACGGCGGCCTGACCGCGCGGATGCCGTGGTTCGCGGCCATCTTCATGCTCTTCACCATGGCCAACGTCGGCCTGCCCGGCACCTCGGGCTTCATCGGCGAGATCCTGACCATGACCGGGATCTATCAGGTCTCGACCTGGACCGCGCTGTTCGCGGCCTCAGGCGTGATCTTCTCGGCGGTCTACGCCCTGACCCTGTACCGCAACGTCATGTTCGGCGAGATCACCAATCCGGCGATGAAGGCGATCACCGATGTCGACAAACGCGAACTGCTGATCTTCGTCCCGCTGATCCTCGGCACGATCTGGCTGGGCGTGCAGCCCGGTCTGGTGCTGGACTATACCGCCGCCTCGGTCGAGGCCCTGACTTCCGCCTATCAACTTGCGATCGGCGGGTGAGACCATGATGCCTGATCTGATTTCCGCCCTCCAGCTCTCGGCTCCCGAAGCCGCCCTCGCGGTCGGCGGCCTCGTGCTGCTGATGATCGGCGCCTTCGCCGGCGAAAGGAGCGCGCGCGTCGTCTCCGTCCTGTCGGTCCTGCTGCTGGTCGCCGCGACGGCGCTGGCCGTCACCGGTCCTCTCGGCCGGGCCTTCAACGGGGCGTATGTCGCCGACCCGCTGGCTGTCTACGGCAAGGCGCTGATCTTCCTGTCCAGCGCCGTTGCCATCGTGCTCGGCGACGGCTGGATGAAGCGCATGCGCATCGCCCGCTTCGAATATCCGATCCTGATCGTGCTGGCCTCGGCCGGCATGGGGATGATGGCCTCGTCGGGCGATCTGATCTCGCTCTATGTGGGCATCGAGCTGCATTCCCTGGCGCTGTACGTGCTGGCCGCCTTCCACCGCGACGACCTGAAGGCGTCCGAGGCCGGGCTGAAGTATTTCGTGCTCGGCGCCCTGTCGTCCGGCCTGCTGCTGTACGGCGCCAGCCTGATCTACGGCTTCGCCGGCTCGATGCGGTTCGACGAGATCGCCGCCTATGCGGCGGCCAATCCCTCGACCGGACTGGTGTTCGGCCTCGTGTTCCTGATCTGCGGCCTGGCCTTCAAGGTCTCCGCGGCCCCGTTCCACATGTGGACGCCCGACGTCTACGAGGGCGCGCCGACGCCTGTCGTGGCCCTGTTCTCGACCGCTCCCAAGGTGGCGGCCATGGTGCTGATCGCCCGCACCCTGGAGGGCGCCTTCGCCGGTTCGCACGACCAGTGGGCCCAGGTGCTGATCCTCATCTCGCTGATCTCCTTCGCGGTCGGCGCCTTCGGGGGTCTGGTTCAGAAGGACCTGCAGCGGCTGCTGGCCTATTCGTCGATCGCCAACATCGGCTACGCCCTGCTCGGCATCGCGGCGGGCACGACGCTGGGCGTGCAGTCGATGCTGCTGTTCATGACCCTGTACGTCATCGACCAGTTCGGCTTCTTCGGCATCCTGTTGTCCCTCGGCCGCAACGGCCGGCCGGTCCGCTCGATCGCCGACTTCGCCGGTCTGCGAAAGGAGCGGCCGGTCACCACCCTGGCGATGACGGTGCTCTGCCTTTCGGTGCTGGGCATGCCGCCGCTGTCCGGCTTCTGGGGCAAGTGGGCCGTGTTCGGCGCCGCCGCCGACGCCGGCTACTGGATGGTCGGCGCCGCGGGCCTGGTGGCCTCGGTCGTGGCCGGCTTCTACTATCTGCGCATCATCAAGCTGATGTGGTTCGACCCGGCGCCGGATCAGGCCGCGACGGACAGGGCTCCGGTCGAGGCGAAAACCATCGCCTGGGCCTGCGCCGCCTTCGCCTTTCCGCTGGTCATCGTCGGTCTGACCTGGCTCCAGCCGCTGACCGTCGCCGCCGCCGCCGGTTTCGGAGCCGGGTAGGGCGTTCATGCCCGCCGCTCCCGTCCTGCTGCTCGACCAGACCGACTCCACCAATGCGGAGGCCCGCCGCCGGGCCGAGGCCGGCGAGGCCGGACCGCTGTGGATCGTGGCGCGCCGGCAGACCGGCGGCCGCGGCCGGCGCGGCCGGGCGTGGGCAAGCGAGACGGGCAATCTGTTCGCCACCCTGCTGACCATCACGCCCAGGCCGCCGGCGGAGGCCGCGCAGGTGACCTTCCTGGCGGCCCTGGCGGTGGCCGACCTGCTGGACGCGTTCGTCCCGCCGTCGCTGGTGACGATCAAATGGCCCAACGACGTGATGCTGGCCGGCGACAAGGCCTCGGGCATACTGGTGGAGTCGGGGGCGCATCCAGGCGGCGGTCTGTGGCTGGCGGTCGGTATCGGGGTCAATCTGGCTCATGCACCCGCCGGCACGGAACGGCCCGCGACGGCGCTGGTCCATCACCTGCGGGGCGATGTCGGTGCGCCGCCGTCCGTCGAGGCCGCCGCCGCCCGGCTGGCCGAGGCCTTCGCGATCTGGACCGGTCGCTGGGAGACGCTCGGCTTCGAGCCCATCCTCGACGCGTGGCGGGCGCGGACATCCGGCCTCGATGGTCCGGCGACCGCGCGGCTGGGCCATGAGACGGTCAAGGGCCGGGCCGAGGGCGTGGCGCCGGACGGGGCGCTGAAGCTGCGGCTGGCGGACGGGTCGCTGCGGCTGATCTCGGCCGGCGACGTATTCTTCGGGGAGGCCGCCTGATGCTTCTGGCGATCGAGCAAGGCAACACCAACACCCTGTTCGCGGTGCATGACGGCGCGGACTGGGTCGCCCAGTGGCGCACGGCGACCGAGAGCAGCCGCACCGCCGACGAATACGCCGTCTGGCTCAGCCAGCTCCTGACCATGCGGGGCCTCGGGATCGGCCAGCTGGACGGCTGCATCATTTCCAGCGTCGTGCCGCAGTCGATCTTCAACCTGCGCAACCTGTCGCGGCGCTACCTGAACGTCGAACCCCTGGTCGTCGGCGACAATGTCGACCTCGGCATTCCGGTGCGCATCCTCAAACCGAGCGAGGCGGGCGCGGACCGGCTGGTCAACGCCATCGGCGCCCATCTGGTCTATCCCGGCGATCTGATCATCATCGACAGCGGCACCGCCACCACCTTCGACGTGGTCGCCGCCGACGGCGCCTTCGAGGGCGGGGTGATCGCGCCCGGCATCAACCTGTCGCTCCAGGCCCTGCACGAGGCGGCGGCCATGCTGCCGCGCATCGCCATCCAGCGGCCCGAGCACGTGATCGGCAAGGACACCGTCTCCAACATGCAGTCCGGCGTCTTCTGGGGCTATGTCGCCCTGATCGAGGGGCTGGTGGCGCGCATCAAGGCGGAGTGGGGCCGACCCATGACCGTCATCGGAACCGGCGGCGTCGCCTCGCTGTTCGAGGGCGCCACCGACTCAATCGACCGGTTCGATCCGGACCTGACTATCCGCGGCCTCCTCGAAATCTGGCGGCGGAATACCCACATCAAGGACATATGAAAAAGCAAACCAGTGACGAACTCGTCTTCCTGCCGCTCGGCGGGTCAGGCGAGATCGGGATGAATCTCAATCTCTACGGCTATGGGCCGGAGAGCGACCGCCAGTGGATCGTCGTCGACGTCGGCGTGACCTTCGGCGACCTGTCGACGCCGGGCGTCGACGTCATCGTGCCGGACCCCGCCTTCCTCGAGGGCGAGACCATCCGCGGCATCGTGCTGACCCACGCCCACGAGGACCATATCGGCGCCCTCGGCTGGCTGTGGACCCGCATGAAGGCGCCGCTGTACGCCACGCCGTTCACCGCCTTCCTGATCCGCGAAAAGCTGCGCGAGGCGGGCATTCTCGACCAGGTCGAAATCCACGAGATCCCGCTGGGCGGCACGGTCGATCTCGGCCCGTTCACGGTCGACTTCATCACCATGACCCACTCGATCGCCGAGCCGAACGGGCTGGCGATCCGCACCCCGCTGGGCACGGTGCTGCACACCGGCGACTGGAAGATCGACGACGACCCCATCGTCGGCGGCGTCACCGATTCCGGGGCCATCGCCCGCCTCGGTGACGAGGGCGTGCTGGCCATGGTGTGCGATTCGACCAACGTCTTCGTCGAGGGCGTGGCCGGTTCGGAAGGCGACGTCCGGGATCGGCTGACCGAACTGATCGGCTCGCTGAAGGGCCGTATCGCCGTCGGCTGCTTCGCCTCGAACGTGGCTCGCATGGACAGTATCATCCGCGCCGCCGAGGCCGCCGGACGGCGCGTCTCGCTGGCCGGGCGGTCGATGCACCGCATTACCTCCGCGGCCAAGCACGTCGGCATGCTGCAGGGCATCCAGCCGTTCCTGAGCGAGCAGGAGGCCCGGGTCTGGCCGGCCGATGAAATCCTGTTCCTGTGCACCGGCAGCCAGGGCGAGCCGCGCGCGGCCCTGTCCCGCGTGGCCGAGGGCACCCACCCCTACATCAAGCTGAGCAATGGGGACCACTGCATCTTCTCGTCGCGTGTGATCCCCGGCAACGAGCTGTCGGTCGGCCGTCTGCAGGACAGGCTGTCGGATCGCGGCGTGCGCATCTATACCGAGCGGGACCACCCCGGCATTCACGTCTCCGGCCATCCGTGCCGCGAGGAGCTGCGCCAGATGTACGCCTGGGCGCGGCCGAGGATCGCCGTCCCGACGCACGGCATGCGCCGGCACCTCGCCGAACACGCCAACCTGGCCAGGGACATCGGCGTGCCCGAGACGGTGACCCCGCGCAACGGCGACATGGTCCGCCTGGCCCCCGGCCCGGCGGCGATCATCGACGAGGTGCCGAGCGGGCGGCTCTATGTCGACGGCGGCCGTCTCGTCACCGAACAGGGCGAGGCCCTGCACGAACGGCGTCACGCCTCGACCAATGGCGTGCTGATCGTCAGCTTCGCCATGGACCGGCGCGGCGCGATCGTCAGCGACATCGATGTGCGCGCCATCGGCCTGCCGGGCGACGCGGAGTCGCCGCTCGGCGACGCGCTGGACGACCTGGCCGAGCGGGCCGAGGCGGCGGTGATGAAGCTGAAGGGCGAGGCGCTGGAGGACGAGATGGTCATTGAACAGGCCGTGTCGCGAGCGCTGAAGAAGGCCAGCCAGCAGATCTGGGACCGCCGTCCGATCGTCGAGACCATCGTGCTGAGGCTTTGAACCCGTCGCCGGGCTTCCTATAAGGAGCCGATTCCTCCGCCCAAGGACCGCTCCATGCCCGATGTCTCGCCCGAGTTCCGCTACAAGCGCGTCCTGCTGAAGGTCTCGGGCGAGGTGCTGATGGGCGATCAAGCCTACGGCATCGACATGAAGACGGTCGCCAACGTCGCCGAGGCGGTCGCCCAGGTGGCGCGCGAGGGCGTCGAAATCTGCCTCGTCATCGGCGGCGGCAACATCTTCCGCGGACTGAGCAAGGCCGCCGGCGACATGGACCGCGCCACGGCCGACTACATGGGCATGCTGGCCACGGTGATGAACGCCCTCGCCATGCAGGCGGCGCTGGAGAAGATCGGGGTCCAGACCCGGGTCCAGAGCGCCCTGACCATGAACGCCGTGGCCGAGCCCTATGTGCGCCGCCGCGCCCTGCGCCATCTCGAGAAGGGCCGGGTGGTGATCTTCGCCGCCGGCGTCGGGGCGCCCTTCTTCACCACCGACTCGGGCGCCGCCCTGCGAGCCGCCGAAATGGGCTGCGACGCCCTGCTGAAAGGCACCAGCGTCGACGGGGTCTACACCGCCGATCCCAAGAAGGACCCGACGGCGACGCGCTACGACACCCTGAGCTACCACGACGTGCTGGCCAGGGACCTCAAGGTCATGGACGCCTCGGCCATCGCCCTGATGCGCGACTCGGGCATTCCGATCGTGGTCTTCTCGATCCGCGAGGACGGCTCGCTGCGCAAGACCCTGACCGGAGAGGGGACCTTCACGGTCATCACCTCCAAGGCTAAATCAGCCTGACAAGTCCTTCGAGAATGAGAGAAAAGTCCATGGCCAAGCCCGATCTGAAAACCTACCGCGACCGGATGGACAAGGCGGTCAGCGCGTTGAAGGAAGAATTCTCCGGCCTGCGCACCGGCCGGGCCAACGCCGGTCTGCTGGAGCCGGTCCAGGTCGAGGCCTACGGCTCGATGTCGCCGCTGCACTCCGTCGCGGCGATCAGCGTGCCCGAGCCGCGCATGATCTCGGTCAGCGTCTGGGACAAGAGCATGGTGACGCCGGTCGAGAAGGCCATCCGGGCCGCCGGCCTCGGTCTGAACCCGATCGTCGACGGCCAGACCCTGCGCATTCCGGTGCCGCCGCTGACCGAGGAGCGCCGCAAGGATCTGGCCAAGCTGGCCGGCAAATACGCCGAGCAGCAGAAGATCGCCGTCCGCAACGTCCGCCGCGACGCCAACGACGACCTGAAGAAGGCCGAGAAGGCCTCCGATATCAGCCAGGACGAGCAGAAGAAGATGGAGGCCGAGGTCCAGAAGGACACCGACGCAGCCATCAAGCGCATCGACGAGGCCTTGAAGGCCAAGGAAGTTGAGATCATGCAGGTTTGACGGCGCGTTTTGCCGTAGGATACGCGCCGGTCATGCCCGTCGAACCCCTTGAGCAGCCGCCCGCGTCCGATGGGCCCGGCCACGTCGCCCTGATCATGGACGGCAACGGGCGCTGGGCGCAGGCGCGCGGCCTGCCACGGGCCATGGGGCACCGTGAGGGGGTCCAGGCGCTGAAACGCACCGTCAAGGCCGCGCCAGCGCTGGGCATCCGCTGCCTCACGGTGTTCGGCTTCTCGACCGAGAACTGGCGCCGGCCCGCCGAGGAGGTGTCCGACCTGATGGGCCTCGTCCGCTCCTACGTCGCCAGCGACCTTAAGCGGCTGGAACGCGAGGGGGTGCGGGTGCGCATCCTCGGCCGACGGGCGGGCCTGCCGCCCGACATCGCGCGGATCGTCGAGCACACCGAGGCGAGCACCGCCCACAACGACAAATTCCTGCTGCAGGTGGCCTTCAACTACGGCGGCCGCGCCGACATCGTCGACGCCGCCCAACGCTACGCCGATCGGGTGCGGGCGGGGGAGGCCGCCGGGCCCCTCGACGAGGAGACGCTGGGGCTCGGCCTGTCGACCGCCGGCGGCCCTCCCGTCGACGTCATCGTCCGCACCTCCGGCGAGCAGCGGCTGTCGAACTTCCTCCTGTGGGAGGCCGCCTACGCCGAGCTGGTGTTCCAGAACGTGCTGTGGCCGGACTACGGTCCGGAGGCGCTGGCCGACGTGGTCCAGCAGTACCGCAACCGTGACCGGCGCTTCGGGGGGCTGACCCCCGCTCCCGCGCACGCGGCCGGCTGATGGCGATGCGCGCCGGCGACATCGGCCTCAGGGCCGCCTCGGCCGTGGTGCTGGCCCCGGCGGCGGTGCTCGGCATCTGGGCCGGCGGCCTGTGGTTCCTCGCCCTGATGCTGCTGGCCTGCGCCCTGCTGGCCGTCGAATGGGCCATGATGAGCGCGGCGACGGCCTGGCGGCTGATGGCGGGGGCGGTGGCGTTCGGCCTGTTCGCGGCGATCATCTCGGCCCATGTCGAGCAACTCTCGCTCGCGCTCGTCATGCTGGTCTTCTGCGCCGCGGCGGCCGGCCTGTTCGCGCGCAGCCGGGGCCAGGAGGCGCTCGACGCGGCCTATGGCGTGCTCTACCTCGGCTGGCCGGCGGTGCTGCTGATCTGGCTGAGGGACGGCACGGAAGCCAGCGGCCTGGCCTGGACAGTGTCGGCCTTCATCATCGCCTGGGCCTCGGACATCATGGCCTATATGGTCGGCAGCCTGATCGGCGGCCGCAAGCTGTGGCCGCGCTTCTCGCCCAACAAGACCTGGTCGGGCTTCATCGGCGGATTGGTCGCCGGGACGGTGGCGGGCGCGCTGCTGGCCACCTTCCTCGACATGGGGATCGGTCCGGCATGGGGCGCTGGCCTCGGCCTCGCCGCCGCCCTGGCCACCATGGCCGGCGATCTCTGGGAATCCGCCCTCAAGCGCCGCTACGGGGTCAAGGACGCCGGCAAGCTGATTCCCGGCCACGGCGGCCTGCTAGACCGGGTCGACGGGCTGATGTTCGCCGTCGTCGTGGTCGCCTGCGGACGGCTGCTGGTCGTGACCTTCGGAGGCGGGGCGTGATCCGCCGGCGCATCACCGTCCTGGGCTCGACCGGCTCGGTCGGCTCTTCGACGCTGGAGCTGATGGATCAGGCCGAGGCGAGCGGGACCGGGGCGTTCGAGGTCGTGGCCCTGACCGGCGGCGCCAACATAGCCCGGCTGGCCGAACAGGCGCGTCGCTGGAAGCCGAAACTCGCCGTCACCGCCGATCCGGCCCGCCTGGAAGAACTGAGGGACGCCCTGTCCGGAACCGGGGTCGAGGCCGCGGCCGGGGAGGGGGCGGTCATCGAGGCCGCCGCACGGCCCGCCGACTGGGTCATGGCCGCCATCGTCGGCGCCGCGGGGCTGCGCTCGGCCTGGGCGGCGGCTGCGACCGGCGCGACCCTCGCCCTCGCCAACAAGGAAAGCCTGGTCTGCTGCGGTCCGGCCCTGATCGAGCGGGTGCGGCGCTCCGGCGGGCGGCTGATCCCCGTCGATTCGGAACACTCGGCCATCTTCCAGGTCTTCCCGCACGCGGCGCCGCATCAGGTCGCCAAGCTGGTCCTGACCGCCTCGGGCGGGCCGTTCCGCTCGATGCCCCGCGAGACCCTGGCGGACATCACCCCGGAACAGGCGGTGGCCCATCCGAACTGGAGCATGGGGGCCAAGATCTCGGTCGACAGCGCCACCATGGCCAACAAGGGGCTCGAGGCCATCGAGGCGGCCTATCTGTTCGACATGCCCGCCGACCGCATCGATATCGTCGTGCATCCGGAATCGATCATTCACAGCATGGTCGAATACGTCGACGGCTCGACCCTGGCCCAACTGGGCCCGCCCGACATGAAGACGCCGATCGCCTGCGCCCTGGCGTGGCCCGACCGGATCGCCTGGCCGGCGCCACGGCTCGATCTGGCGGCGCTGGGCCGCCTGACCTTCGAAGCGCCGGACGAGGCGCGGTTTCCGGCCCTGAAACTGGCTCGTGAGGCGCTCCGGGCGGGCGGTTCCGCGCCGATCGTGTTCAACGCCGCCAACGAGGTGGCGGCGCTGGCGTTTCTTGACCGTCGTCTGGGCTTTCTCAATATTGCCGCAGTCGTCGCCGACACCTTGTCGCGAGTGACGGCCTCGGGGGTGGATTCCGGTTCCCGCAACGCCTGCGATGCGGCTCTTGCCGTGGATGCGCTGGCGCGGCGGGAGGCGGAGTCGATCGTCCGGGGTCTGGCCGCAGCGGCCTGAACGGCGGAGGGTGACATAACGGCATGACGGGCTTCCTGGGCCAGGCGCTGCTCTACATCGTGCCGTTCCTGCTGGTGCTGACGTTCATCGTCACCATCCACGAACTGGGCCATTTCCTTGTCGCGCGCGCCTTCGGCGTGAAGATCGACCGGTTCTCGATCGGCTTCGGGAAGACGATCGTCGGCCGCACCGACCGCCACGGCACCGAATGGCGCATCGCCTGGCTGCCGTTGGGCGGCTACGTCAAATTCTCCGGCGACCTCGACGCCTCAAGCGTGCCCGACCAGGCCGGCCTCGCCGAACTTCGCCAGCGGGTCATCGCCGAGCATGGGCCGGGCGCCGAGCGCGACTATTTCCACTTCAAGCCGATCTGGCAGCGCGCGCTGATCGTCGCGGCCGGGCCGGCGGCCAATTTCCTGCTGGCTCTGGTGCTTCTCACCGCCCTGTTCATGGCCCTGGGCGAGCTGATCGCGCCGCCGCGGGTCGGGCTGGTCACCCCGGGCTCCCCGGCGGCCGAGGCCGGCTTCCAGCGGGGCGACATGATCCGCACGGTGAACGGCCGGGCCGTCGACGAATCGGCGGACGTCACCGAGATCGTGATCCTCAGCGCCAACGATCCGGTCCGGTTCACCGTCGATCGGGCGGGGCAGGTCGTCAGCCTCGTGGCGACCCCCGTCAGACAGGTCGAGCAGAACGCCATCGCCGGACGGGTGCAGGTGGCCCGGATCGGGCTGCGGATGGAGCCGCTGCGGTCGGACTACCGCTACCGCCGCCTGAACCCGTTCGAGGCCGCGGGCAAGGCCACCGAGCGCATCGGGGCGGTCCTGACCTCGACCGTGACCTATCTCGGACGAATCTTCGCCGGCAAGGAATCGGGCGACCTGCTGAACGGACCGCTCGGCATCGCCAAGGCCGCCGGGGGCATCACCCAGCAATCGGCCGCCGCGAGTTCCGACCCCGGTCTCAGCGCTCTCAACGTGCTGATCAATCTCGTTCAGTTCGCCGCCCTGGTTTCGATCGGGATCGGCTTTGTAAATCTGCTTCCGATCCCGGTCCTCGACGGGGGCCACCTTCTGTTCTACGGCTATGAAGCTGTGGCGCGCAGGCCAGTCCCCGCACGCGTTCAGGAAGTCGGCTACCGCGTCGGTCTTGCTTTGCTGGCGGGATTGATGTTGTTCGCCACCTGGAACGACCTGCAGAAAAACGGCCTGTTCACCTTCCTCGGCGGGCTCGCCTGATGAGCCGACGCCAGCCCCCGATGGTTTCACGCATGATCCGACAAGACGCGTCCGCCCTTCGTTTCGCTCGTGGCCTGAGCCCGAGCCTGATGGCCCTTGTGGTCGCGGCCGGCCTCGCCGGTCCCGCCCTGGCCCAGACTCCGGCCCCAGGTCCGGCCCAGGCTCCGGCCCAGACCGCTCCGAACGTGGTGGTCGAGGAGGCCCCGCAAACGCCCCCCGCCGCCCAGGAGCAGCGGGTGACGGTCAACCGCATCCTGGTGCGCGGCAACCAGCGGATCGACCAGACCACCATCCTGTCCTACCTGCCGATCCAGCCGGGCGACACGGTCGATCCCGCCGTCCTCGACGTGGCCGTCCGGACCCTGACCCGGACCCAGCTGTTCGCGGACGTCCAGCTGGGCGTCCAGCCGAATGGCGACCTGGTCGTCGAGATCGTCGAGAACCCGATCATCAATCAGGTGGTGTTCGAGGGGAACGGCGCGATCGGCGAGGACAAGCTGCGCGAGGAGGTCACCCTGGCCCCCCGCGGCATCTACACCCGCGCCCGGGTGCAGGAGGACGTCGGCAAGATCGTCGAGCTCTACCGCCTGTCCGGCCGCATCTCCGCCACGGTCACGCCAAAGCTGGTCCAGCTGGACCAGAACCGGGTCGACGTGGTCTTCGAGATCGACGAGGGCCCCGAGACCGGCGTCCGGGCGATCACCTTCCTCGGCAACACCGCCTTTTCGGACGGCGATCTGCAGGAGGTGATGGTCACCAAGCGCTCGCAGTGGTGGCAGATCTTCTCGTCAAACGACAACTACGACCCGAATCGCCTCGACTACGATCGGGAGCAGCTGCGGAAATTCTATACGAACCGCGGCTATTACGACTTCCGCGTCCTGTCGGCGATCGCCGAGCTCGCCCCGGATGACAGCGCCTTCGGCATCACCATCACCGTCAACGAGGGCGACCGCTACAATTTCGGCACGGTCGACGTGGTCACCGAGAACGACCGGCTGAACCCCGAATTCCTCAAGATGCTGCTGCCGATCCGGTCGGGCCAGCTGTACGAGAGCGACCAGATCGAGGCGGCGGTCGACGCCCTGACCTTCGCCGCCGGGTCCGCCGGCTACGCCTTCGTCGAAATCGAGCCGACCTACCGCGCCAACCCCGAGACCGACACCGTCGACGTCACCTTCAACGTCAAGGAAGGCCAGCGCGTCTACGTCGACCGGATCAACGTCATCGGCAACACCCGCACCCTGGACAACGTCATCCGCCGCGAGATGATGTTGACCGAGGGCGACGCCTTCAATCGCACCCTGCTGGAGCGTTCGCGCAACAACCTGCGCGGCCTGGGCTTCTTCAAGGACGTCACTGTCGAGGAAGCCCGCGGATCGGCCCCCGACCGCTCGGTCGTCAACGTCACCGTGACGGAACAGCCGACCGGCGAACTGTCCGTCGGCGCGGGCTTCAGCTCGGTCGACTCCTTCGTCGTCAACCTGGGCATTACCGAGCGGAACTTCCGCGGGCGCGGTCAGAACGTCGTCGCGCGGATCGAATGGGGCTCGCTGCGCCAGCAGATCGACTTCCGCTTCACCGAGCCGAAATTCCTCGGCCGCGACCTGCGCGCCGGCTTCGACGCCTTCCACTCGCGCTACGACCTCAGCGAATATTCCTCGTACGACTACCGCTCCACCGGCGGCGGCGTGCGCCTGTCCTATCCGCTGAACGCCTACACCCTGCTGAGCACCCGCTATTTCCTCAAGGCGGACGAGATCATCGTCCCGACCAATTTCTGCGTGCCCGGCGGCACGGGTTCGAACGCCCTGTGCGACCAGGTCGGCTCGTTCCTCAACTCGTCGGCCGGCTACACGCTGTACGTCGATCGCCGGAACGATCCGGTCCGTCCGACGCGGGGCTGGACCGGCTCGCTGCGCCAGGACTTCGCCGGCATCGGCGGCGACGTGAACTATGTGAAGACCGAGGCCGACGTGTCCGCCTACTGGGGCATCACGCCGAACTGGATCGTCACGGCCGCGGCCTCGACCGGCTATGTGTCCGGCTGGGGCGGCGATCCGATCCGCATCAACGACCGCTTCTTCAAGGGCGGCAACAGCTTCCGCGGCTTCGAGACGGCGGGCATCGGGCCGCGTGACCTGACCACCACGGACGCGCTCGGCGGTAACTTCTACGTCATCGGCACCCTCGAGCTGACGGTTCCGAACGGTCTGCCCGAGGAATATGGTATCCGCACCTCGCTGTTCACCGACGTGGGCACCGTGGGCGCCCTGGATGACCGCTACACCGTGATCCAGTCTGGCCCCAACGCCGGCCAGCGCGATCCGAATATCGCGGACGAGCTGGATCTGCGCGCGACGGCGGGCGTGAGCATCCACTGGCGTTCGCCGATGGGCCCGATCCGCTTCGACCTCAGCAAGGTCCTCGGCAGCCAGGAATACGACAAGACAGAAACCTTCCGCTTCTCGACCTCAACCCAGTTCTAACCGGCGGGCCCTTGGGCCCGATCAAAGGCATAACGATGAAAACCCTCGCTTTCGGCGCTTTCGCCCTCACCGTGCTGACCGCCGGTGCGGCCTCGGCCCAGACCCCCCAGCAGCAGATCACGCACGGCGCGCCCGTGCCCGGCGTTTGCGTGCTCAACCTCGAAGGCGTCATCCGCACCTCCACGGCGGGCCAGGGCGTCGCCACGCGCATGCAGGCCCTGCAGCAGGAAGTCGCGACCGAGCTGGCTCCCTACCAGACCGCGATCGAACAGGAAGACGCCGCCCTGCTCCAGGCGGGCGCCTCGCTGCCCGCCGACCAGCGCCAGCAGCGCGCCCAGGCCCTGCAGGCCCGCTACTCCGAATACCAGCAGCTGGGCCAGACCCGCGAGCGCGAGCTCCAGTACACCGCCTCGCTGCAGCAACGGGCCCTGTTCACCGCGGCGGACCCGATCATCGCGTCCATCTACCAGTCGCGGAACTGCAGCATCCTGCTGGACCGCTCGAACGTCTATCTGACCAACCCGGGCATGGACATCAGCGAAGCCGTTCTTCAGCAACTGAACAGCCAGGTTCCGTCGCTGCCGAACTTCAACCGCACCCCGGTGCCGGTCCAGCAGCAGCAGTAGGTCCAGTATCGGGAGATGCCTGATCCGCGCTTCTTCGAACACCTGCCGGCGCTGAGCGTCGCCGGGCTGGCCGAGCGGATCGAGGCGGAAGTCGTTCGCGGCGGAGATCGAATGATCTCCGCCGTCGCGCCTCTCGGGACGGCGGGGCCGGAAGACCTCGCCTTCCTGGGCGACCGTCGCTTCCTGAACAGCCTTTCTGGCGCCGCCGCCGGCTGCGTCATTCTTCCTGCGTCGGCCGTCGAGGCGGCTCCCCCGGGCGCCGCCGTCATCGTTTCGGGCGAGGCCCAGGCCGCCTGGGCGAGGGCGTCGCTGCTTTTCCATCGTCCCATTTCCCTGACCTGCTCTCTCGCGCCCGATGATGTCGTCGAGGACGATACGGTCGTGATCGAGCCGGGCGTGGTGCTGGGCGCCGGGGCCCGCATCGGGCGCGGCAGCCGGATCGGCGCCAACACCGTCATCGGCCCGGGCGTGCAGATCGGCCGCGACTGCGTGATCGGATCGAACGTCACCATCGGCTTCGCCCTGATCGGCGACCGGGTGCGGCTATTGTCCGGCGCCCGCATCGGAGAGCCGGGATTTGGAGCCGCGGTGTCGCGCTCGGGCCCCGTGGACGTGCCCCAGCTGGGCCGCGTCATCCTGCAGGACGGCGTCAGCGTGGGCGCCAACAGCTGCATCGATCGCGGCGCCTATGACGACACGGTCATCGGCGAGAATACCAAGATCGATAACCTGGTCATGATCGGCCACAACTGCGTGATCGGCCGCAACTGCCTGATGGCCGCCAATACCGGCCTGTCGGGCTCGGTGACCGTCGGGGACGGCGTCATGTTCGGCGGCAAGGCCGGCGTGGGCGACCATCTCAGCATCGGCGACGGCGCCCGGGTCGCGGCCGGCGCCGGGGTGCTGCAGGACATTCCCGCCGGCGAAACCTGGTCCGGATATCCCGCGAAACCCCTCCGACAGTTCTTGCGTGAAGCGGTCTGGCTCGCCAAACAGGCGTCCGGAAAGGCACGCGCAGGGAAGGCCGGGAATGACTGACGAAAAGGGAGCCGGGGGGACCATCGACTACGCCGAGGTGATGCGGCGCCTGCCGCACCGCTATCCGTTCCTGCTGGTCGACAGGGCCGAGGACTTCGTTTCCGGAACCTCGATCACCGGCATCAAGAACGTCACCCACAACGAGCCCTACTTCCCGGGCCACTTTCCGATCGACCCGGTCATGCCTGGCGTGATGATCGTCGAAGCCATGGCCCAGACGGGCGCGCTGATGATGTCCAAGACCATGGACGTCGCCGTGGAGGGCAAGATCATCATGTTCATGTCCATCGACGGCGTTCGCTTCCGCAAGCCGGCGCGTCCCGGCGACCAGCTGCGGATGAAGGTGGTGGTCACGAAACAGCGCGGCGACGTTTTCAAATTCCGCGGCGAGACCTTCATCGACGGCAAGCTGGCCGCGGAGGCCGACTTCGCCGCCATGGTGGTCACCGTCGACCAGCCGGCGGCGTCGTGAGCATTCACCCCACCGCGATCGTGGACGCCGGCGCGCGCCTGGCGGAGGGCGTGGAGGTCGGTCCCTGGTGCACGGTCGGCCCGGGCGTGGTCCTGCACGAGGATGTGCGGCTCGTCAGCCATGTGGTGATCCAGCAGGACACGACCGTCGGCGCCCGCACGGTCATCCATCCCTTCGCCGTGATCGGCGGAGATCCTCAGCACGGCGGCTACAAGGGCGAGGCGGTCACGCTGGAGATCGGCTCCGACAACCTGATCCGCGAGCACTGCACCTTCAATCGGGGGACGCCGCAGGGGGTCGGGGTGACCCGGGTCGGCTCCAACGGCCTGTTCATGACGGGGGCTCACGTCGGCCACGACGCGGTCGTCGGCGACAATGTGGTCATGGCCAATAACGCCACCCTCGGCGGTCACGCGCGCATCGGGTCAAAGGTCTTCCTCGGCGGTCTGTGCGCCGTGCATCAGAACGGCCGGGTGGGGCAGGGCGCCATCGTCGGCGGACTGGCCGCGGTGACCCGCGACGTCATCCCCTATGGCTCGGCCTGGGGCAATCACGCGCGCCTTCACGGCCTCAACCTGATAGGCCTCAAGCGCAAGGGCTACGGCAAGGACGCCATCCGCCGGCTGCTGGCGGCGTATCGCGACCTGTTCGAGGGCGGCGGGACCTTCGGCGAGCGCGTCGATGCGGTGGCGAGCGACTACGCCGACCTGCCTGAGATCATGGAGATCATCGCCTTCATCCGCGAGGACGGCAAACGTCCGCTTTGCCTGCCCGGCGAATGAGCAAGCTGGGTCTGATCGCCGGCGGCGGGGCCCTGCCGCTGTCCGTCGCCGCCCGCTGCGAGGCCGAGGGCCGGCCGGTCTTCGTGGTCCGGCTGGCGGGCTTCGCCGATCCGCACCTGGTCCGCTATCCCGGTGTAGACGCCGGCATGGCCGAGATCGGCCGCGTCCTCTCGGCGCTGAAGAAGGCGGGCTGCGACGCCGTCTGCTTCGCCGGCACGGTCAATCGGCCCGACTTCAAGAGCCTCAAGCCGGATTTCAAGGGAATGACCCTGCTGCCGGGCATCATTGCGGAGGCGGCCAAGGGCGATGACGCCCTGCTGCGCAAGATCCTGTCGGTGTTCGAGGGCGAGGGTTACGCCATCGAGGGGGCCGACGACATCCTTGGCGGCGAGACCCTGCCGGCCGGTGCGCTTGGACGCGTGACACCGACGGCGGAGCAGATTCAGGATCTGAAGAAGGCCCTGTATGTCGCGGAAAAGGCCGGAGAACTGGATATCGGCCAAGGGGCGGTCGTGTGCGATGGCCTGGTTCTGGCGGTCGAAGCCCAGGAAGGCACGGACGCCATGCTGGCCCGGGTCGCCGGTCTGCCGGCTGACCTGCGCGGCTCGCCGGCAACGCGCAAGGGAGCGCTCGGCAAGGCGCCCAAGCCGATCCAGGACCTGCGCGTCGACATGCCGGTGATGGGAGCCCGGACCGTGGAGCTCGCCGCCGCCGCGGGCCTTGCCGGCGTCGGAGGCGTGGCCGGCAAGCTGATCCTGATCGACCATGCGGCCATTGTCGAAGCCGCCGACCGCCTCGGCCTGTTCGTCTGGGGTGAGACGCGATGAGCCGGCCGCTGAAAATCATGCTGGTGGCGGCGGAGGCGTCGGGCGACGCGCTCGGGGCCGGGCTCGCCCACGCCCTCAAGGCGCGGCTGGGCGACGATGTCGCCTTCGTCGGCGTCGGCGGGTCGAAGATGGCTGCGGCCGGGGTCGCCAGCCCGTTCGACATCACCGACCTGTCGGTGCTTGGCTGGCTTGAGGGCCTCAAGGCCTATGGCGTGGTCAAGCGGCGGGTCGCCGACACCGCGGCCCTGGCCATGGCCGAACGGCCCGACGCCGTGGTCCTGATCGACAGCTGGGGATTCACCATTCGCGTGGCCAAGGCGATCCGGGCGGCCCTGCCGGACACGCCGCTGATCAAATATGTCGGTCCGCAGGTCTGGGCCTCCCGTCCGGGCCGGGCGAAGACCTTGGCGGGCGCGGTCGACCACCTGCTGGCGCTCTACGCCTTTGACGCGCCGTGGTTCGAGCGCGAGGGCCTGGCGACGACCGTGGTTGGGTCGCAGGCCTTGCACGTCGACATGAGCGGCGCCGATCCGGCAGCCTTCAGGGCGTCGCGCGGCATCGCCCGTGATGCGCCCCTGCTGCTGGTGCTGCCGGGGAGCCGCCCGTCCGAGATTCGCCTGATGACTCCGGTCTATGAAGAGGCCGTCTCCCGGCTCAAGCGGCAGGATCCGACGCTGGAGGTCGCCGTCGTCGCGGCCGGCGCCGTGGCCGACGACGTCACGGCCCGGGTCGCGTCCTGGCCGTTCCGGGCTCACCTCGTGCCGGAAAGCGAAAAATACTCCGCCATGAAGGCCGCCACGGTCGCCCTCGCGACCAGCGGCACCGTCTCCACCGAACTGGCGCTGGCGGGGGCGCCGATGGTGATCTCCTACCGCTTCCAGCCGCTCAGCTACGCGATCATGAAGCCGTTCTTCACCGGCAAGTACGCGACCCTGTTCAACCACGCCGCCGGCGAGGAGATCGCTCCGGAGCTGATCCAGAACGACGCCACGCCCGGCAGGCTGGCCGAGGCCGTCGGACGCTTGCTCGCGGACCCGGAGGCGCGGGCGGGGCAGTCGGCGCGCCAGACTGCTGCGCTGGACCTGATGGGGCGGGAGGGGCGCGACCCGTCGGAGCTGGCCGCCGACGCGGTGCTGCGGGTCATCGTCGAGCGTCGCGGCGCCGGGCCCTCCCCGGACTGAGCTCCGGCCCACGCCTTGCCATCGCGGTTCGAGCCGCTACGCTCCCCCCGTGACCCAACAGGCCATAGAAACAGTCGCCGTCATCGGCGGCGGGACCGCAGGCTGGATGGCGGCGGCGGCGCTGGCCCGAAAACTTCGCGGCACGGTGAGGATCACCCTCGTCGAGTCGGCCGAGATCGGCACGGTTGGCGTGGGCGAGGCGACGATTCCCCCGATCGTCGACTTCAACACCTTCCTGGGCATCGACGAGACCGCCTTCATCCAGGCGACGCAGGCCAGCTTCAAGCTGGGCATAGAACTGCGCGACTGGGGCGCGCCGGGCGACCGCTACCTGCACCCGTTCGGCCGCTACGGCCTCGATTTCGAGGGCGCCTCATTCCACCAGCACTGGCTGCGCCAGAGGGAGCTGGGCGATCCCGGGACGTTGGACGAATACTGCCTGCCAGCCGCCGCGGCCCGGGCCGGGAAATTCTTCCGGCCGGTGAAGGATACGCGGAACATCCTGTCGATGCTCGCCTACGCCTTCCATTTCGATGCTTCGCGCTACGCCGCCTTCCTGCGCGCCTATGCCGAGGAGCGAGGCGTGGTGCGGCAGGAAGGGAAGATCGTCGAGGTCGTGCAACGCCCTCTCGACGGCTTCATTGAGGGCGTGCGCCTCGAATCGGGCGAGGTGATCGAGGCCGACTTGTTCGTAGACTGCACGGGCTTCCGCGGCCTGCTGATCGAGCAGACGCTGGAAGCCGGCTTCGAGGACTGGAGCCACTGGCTGCCCTGCGACCGCGCCGTAGCGGTGCCCAGCCAGAACGTCGGACCGCCCGAGCCCTACACCCGCTCTACGGCTCAGAGGGCGGGCTGGCGCTGGCGCATCCCCCTGCAGCACCGGACCGGCAACGGCTATGTCCACTGCAGCCAGTTCATCAGTGAGGATGAGGCCACGGCCGATCTGCTGGCGGGGCTGGATGGCGAGGCCCTCGCCGAACCGCGGATGCTACGCTTCAAGACGGGCCGGCGGCGTAAGTCATGGATCAGAAACTGCGTCGCCATCGGCCTGGCCTCGGGGTTTCTCGAGCCGCTGGAATCGACCAGCATCCATATGATCCAGACCGGCATCTTCCGCCTGCTGGCCCTGTTCCCCGACCGCACCTTCGATCCGGTCCTGGCCGAGGAGTACAATCGCCAGGCCGCAAACGAATACGCCCGGCTGCGAGACTTCGTGATCCTGCACTACCACGCCACGACCCGCTCGGACTCGCCGCTGTGGGACCATGTGCGGACCATGGAGATCCCCGAGACCCTGCAGCGCAAGCTGGCCCTGTTCCGCAGCCAGGGCCGCTTCTTCCGCGAGGACGAGGAACTGTTCTCGGAGACCAGCTGGGTCGCGGTGATGATGGGGCAGGGCGTCATGCCGCGCGCCTACGACCCCGTCGCGGCGGCTCACGACCCTGAGGCGATGCGTCAGCGTATGGAGCGTTTCCGCCATGCCGTGGCCCACGCCGCGGCTGAGATGCCGACCCACCAGGCCTTCATCGATCGGTACTGCAAGGCCCCGCCGGTCTGACGGCGGGGCCCCGCCCGTCGGGTCAGCCCCGGTTCTGGATGGGCACGTAGTCGCGCTCGGTCGGGCCGGTGTAGAGCTGGCGCGGGCGGCCGATCTTCTGGGTCGGATCGCCGATCATCTCCTGCCACTGGGCGATCCAGCCGACCGTGCGGGCCAGCGAGAACAGCACGGTGAACATCGAGGTCGGGAAGCCCATCGCCGACAGGGTGATGCCCGAATAGAAGTCCACGTTCGGGAATAGTTTGCGCTCGATGAAATACTCGTCGTTCAGCGCGATCCGCTCCAGCTCCTTGGCGACCTGGAACAGCGGGTCGTTGGGGTCGCCGACGGCCTCCAGCACCTCGTCGGCGCTCTCCTTCATCACCCGGGCGCGCGGATCGTAGTTCTTGTAGACCCGGTGGCCGAAGCCCATCAGCTTGTATTTCTTGGCCTTCACGCCCTCGATGAACTCGGGGATGCGCTCCGGAGTGCCGATCTCCTTCAGCATGGTCAGCGCCTCCTCGTTGGCGCCGCCGTGCGACGGGCCCCACAGGCAGGCGATCCCCGCCGCGATACAGGCGAAGGGATTGGCTCCCGAAGAACCGGCCAGGCGGACGGTCGAGGTCGAGGCGTTCTGCTCGTGATCGGCGTGCAGGATGAAGATCCGGTCCATGGCCTTGGCCAGCACCGGATTGACCACATACTCCTCGGCCGGAACGGCGAAGCACATGCGCAGGAAATTCTCGGCGTAGTTCAGGTCGTTGCGCGGCGAGATGAACGGCTGGCCGATGTGGTACTTGTAGGCCCGGGCCGCGATGGTCGGCATCTTGGCGATCAGCCGGATGGCCGAGATGTTGCGCTGGACCGGATCATGGATGTCCAGGCTGTCGTGATAGAAGGCCGACAGGGCGCCGACGGTGCCGACCATGATGGCCATCGGGTGGGCGTCGCGGCGGAACCCCTCGAAGAAGCGGTCGAACTGCGAGTGCAGCATCGTGTGCATGGTGATGTTGCGCTCGAAGGCCTCGTATTCGGAAGCCGTCGGCAGCTCGCCATGCAGCAGCAGGTGGCAGACCTCGACGAAGTTCGAGCGCGAGGCCAGCTGGTCGATCGGATAGCCGCGGTGCAGCAGGGTGCCCGCATCGCCGTCGATGAAGGTCAGGCCGCTCTCGCAGGCCGCCGTCGAGGTGAAGCCGGGATCATAGGTGAAGGCGTCGGTGGCGCCGTAGAGCTTGCGGATGTCGATCACGTCGGGGCCGGTCGAACCCGACAGCACCGGCAGGTCCACGGACTTGTCGCCGTAGGTGAGGGTGGCCGAGCCGGCGGGTTTGGCGAGTTCAGTCATAGGGGCCCCTTGGTGAGACGGCGGCCTCGCACATGGGAGGCGGCGGGTCGTGGTTCGCTATCGGAAGTCAGATAGTCTGTTGCAGCGCATCATTCAAACGGCCGAGGCTCTCTTCCCGCCCCAGCGCCGCCAAAGTTTTCGCGATGTCGGGCGAGGCCGAGCCGCCGGTCAGCGCCGCGCGCGCCGCCGGGCCGATCTTGCCGAAGCCGACGGCCTCCTCCTCGGCGAACACCTTCAGTTCGGCCTCGAGGGCGAACACGTCCCAGCTCTCGAACAGGGCGAGCCGGTCGCGCAGGCGGCCGATGCGTTCCCCTGACTCGCCCGTCAGCAATTCCCGCCCCTTGGCGGCGATGGCGATCGGCCGCGCCGCCAGCACGAAGGCGGTCTGGTCGGCCAGCTCCAGCGTGGTCCTGGCCCGGTCCTTCACGAATGGCATGGCCCGTGTCAGCCGCGCCTCGTCGTCGGGGCCCAGAACGTGGCCGCGCGCCAGGTGCACGTCCAGCGTCAGCTTGGCCAGGCGGTCGTCGTCGGCCAGCCGGATCCAGTGGGCGTTGACGTGGGCCAGCTTGTCGAAGTCCAGCCGCGCCGGGGCCCGCCCCACGCCGGCCAGATCGAACCATTCGATGGCCTGGGCGTCCGAGAACAGCTCGTCGTCGCCGTGGGCCCAGCCCAGCCGCGCCAGATAGTTGCGCATCGCCTCGGGCAGATAGCCCATTTCGGCATACTCGTGCACCGCCTGGGCCCCGTGTCGCTTCGACAGTTTGGCGCCGTCGGGCCCGTGGATCAGGGGAATGTGGGCGAAGGTCGGCCGGGTCCAGCCGAGCGCGTCGTAGATCAGGCTCTGGCGGGCGGCGTTGTTCAGGTGGTCGTCGCCGCGGATGACATGCGTCACCCCCATGTCGTGGTCGTCGACGACCACGGCGAGATTGTAGGTCGGCGCGCCGTCGGAGCGCAGGATGACGAGGTCGTCCAGAGAGGCGGACTCCCAGCGCACCGTCCCCTGCACCGCGTCCTCGACGACGACCGGCGCGTCGGCCGGACGGCGGAAGCGCACGGTGTGCGGCTTCGCCAGATGGTCGACCGTGGGCGTGCGGTCGCGCCACGGCGATTCAAAGGGGCGGCCCGCGGCCTTGGCGGCGTCGCGCAGGGCGCCGGTCTCCTCCGCGGACAGGAAATCGCGATAGGCGTGCCCGGTCTCCAGAAGAATATTCGCCACTTCGCGATGGCGGTCGGCGCGGGCGTACTGGAACACCGGCTCCTCGTCGGCGAACAGGCCCAGCCAGCTCAGGCCGTCGAAGATCGCCCTGACCGCCGCTTCCGTCGAGCGCTCGCGATCCGTGTCTTCAACCCGGACCAGGAACCTGCCGTTGTGACGCCTGGCGTACAGCCAGTTGAAAAGCGCCGTGCGAGCGCCGCCTATGTGCAGATAGCCGGTCGGCGAGGGGGCGAAGCGGGTGACGACTTCGGACTTGGACGTGCTCGGGGAGGCGGACGGGGAGGTCATGGCGGGCGTTATACCGCCCGCTCAGCCTATGCCCAGCCTTCGCGCGCGCGCAGCCGGATTTCTGCTCGCCCAGGTCCTCACCCAGTCCCTGCGCTGGCGGCTGTGGGCCCCGGTGGCGCTCGGCGGCGGCTGCGCCGTCTATTTCTCGCTGAAGTCCGAGCCGCAGGCATGGCCGCTGCTGGCGCTCGCCGTCCTGACCTCCGCCGCATGGTTCGGCGCCAGATGGCCCCGGCTGGACCGTATCTGGACCCTGCCGCTGATGCTGTTGGCCTGTTTCGCCCTCGGCCTCGCCGTCGCCAAGGCGCGCACCGATGCGGTCGCCGCGCCGATCGCCCCCGCCATGGACGAGCCGACCGTGGTCGAGGGCTGGGTCGTCGACGTCGACAGCCCCGGCGCCGCCGGGCCGCGCGTCGTCATCGCCCCGGTCCGCATCCGCGGCCTCGCGGCGGAGGACACGCCGGTGCGCCTGCGCGCCACCGTGCGCGGAGCGGCGCCCGAGCCGGGCGAGGCGATCCGCCTGTTCGCCATCCTCAATCCGCCGCCGGCGCCCGCCAGCCCCGGCGCCTACGACTTCGGCCGCACGGCCTTCTTTCAGGCCATGGGCGGCGTGGCCTTCGGGCTCGGCGAGGTTCGGCCCGCCTCCCTGCCGGAGCCGCCGTGGCGGCTGCGCGCGGCCATGGCGGTCAACCGCGTCCGCTATGACCTCGCCAGGCGGATCGTGGCGCGGCAGGGCGAGCGGGCCGGCGGGATCGCCGCCGCCATGACCACGGGCCATGAAGCCTGGCTCGATCCGGCCGATGTCGATGTGATGCGCGACTCCGGCCTGGCGCACATCCTGTCGATCTCGGGCCTGCACATGGCGGTCGTCGGCGGCTTCGCCTTCTTCCTCGTGCGGCTGCTGGTCGCCGCCTGGCCGTGGCTGGCCCTGCGCGTGCCGGGCAAGAAGGTGGCGGCGGTCGGCGGGCTGCTCGCGGTCGGGACCTATCTGGTCATTTCGGGCGCCCCGCCGCCGGCCGAACGGGCCGCCATCACCGCCTCCATCGCCTTTCTCGCCATCCTGCTGGACCGCCAGGCCATCACCATGCACGCCCTCGCGGTCGCGGCCTTCGTGGTGCTGCTGTTGCAGCCGGAAGCCATTGTCACGCCCGGCTTCCAGATGTCGTTCGCGGCGACGGCCGCCCTGGTCGCCCTGGTCGAGGCGTGGCCGACCCGCCCGCGCGAGATTTCCACTCCATGGCCGATCCTCCTGGTGCAGCGCACCGGGGCCTGGATCGGCGGCGCCGTCCTCGCCAGCCTGGTCGCGGGCGCGGCGACGGGCCCGTTCGCCATGCAGCATTTCAACCGCACGGCCATGTACGGCCTGGCCGCCAACCTGGCCACGGCGCCGGTGTCCGACTTCCTGATCATGCCGGCCCTGGCGCTCGGCGCCCTGCTGGAGCCGCTCGGACTCGGCGCGCCCTTCCTGTGGCTGGCGGCGAAGGGGATCGAGCTGATGCTGGCCATCGGGGCCTGGACCGCGGGATTGCCCGGCGCGGTGCGGACGGTGGCGAGCGCGCCGGACTTCGTGCTGCCCATCGCCTTCCTCGGGGTGCTGTTCTGCTGCCTGTGGCGCGGGCCGCTGCGCTGGCTCGGCCTGCCGTTCGCCGCGGCGGTGATGCTCTGGCCGCGCGCGCCCACTCCGGATCTGTGGATCGGCGACGGCGGGACCAATGCGGCGTGGACCGTGGCGGGGGAGGCGGTCGTGGCGCGGCCGGGCGTGCGCCAATTCGCCGTCGATGTCTGGTCCCGGCGGCGCGGCCTGACGCCGGTCGAACGGCCGGAAGAGGGCTGGGCCTGCACCCGCTTCTCCTGCGCGCCCGAGACCGCCGAAGCGGGACCGCTGGCCCTGTGGTGGGGCCGTCGCGCGCCGTCTGCGGAGCAGCTGGACGGGCTGTGCCGGTCCGCGCCCGTGGTCAGCGTGCGGTCGCCCGTCGGGGTGCTGCCGGCGTCATGCGACGGCCGGCTGGTGCTCGATGGCGTGGACTACGCCCGCGGCGGGGCGGTCGAGCTGTGGCGCGAAGGGCCGGCGGCCGACAACCGCTGGCGGGCCGTCTGGTCGGCGCAGGAGCGCGGCGACCGGCCGTGGAGCCGTCCCGGATCAGGTCCGGGATGACAAATGCCCGCCTTGTCGTCCCGGAGCGGCGCAGCCGCAATCCGGGATCAGTGATAGCGCCGGATGAGCCCGACCAGCTTGCCCTGCACCTCGACCTGGTCCGGTCCGAAGATGCGGGTCTCATAGTTGCGGTTGGCCGGCTCCAGCGCGATCGAGCCGCCCTTCTTGCGCAGCCGCTTCAGGGTGGCTTCCTCGCCCTCGACCAGGGCGACCACGATATCGCCGGAGGTGGCGGTGTCGGCCGATTTGATGATCACCAGGTCGCCGTTGAGAATCCCGGCCTCGATCATCGAATCGCCCTCGATCTCGAGCAGATAGTGCTCGCCGGCGCCCAGCATGGCCTCCGGCACCGGATAGCGGGCGGTCTCGTGCTCGATGGCCGCGATCGGCGTGCCGGCGGCGATCTTGCCCATCAGCGACAGTTCGCGGGTATCGTTGGCCGCCTCGACCGCCTGCGGCCGTCCGCCGCCCTCGATCACGCCGGGGGTGAAGCCGGCCCGGCCGCGCGGCGCGCCCGCCGTGGCCTGATCCGGCATCTTCACCACCTCCAGCGCCCGCGCCCGGTGGGCCAGCCGCCGGATGAAGCCGCGCTCCTCCAGCGCCGTGATCAGCCGGTGGATGCCCGACTTCGACGCCAGATCCAGCGCCTCCTTCATCTCGTCGAACGACGGGGAGACGCCGGTCTCCTTGATCCGTTCGTGGATGAACATCAGCAGTTCGTGCTGTTTGCGCGTGAGCATTGGCGACCTCGGCGGCGAATCCCGTTTCGGGAACGCTAGCGGAACAAACCGCAAACGTCCACAAGGTGTTCCTGTGCTGTTCCGGTTAAGGTCCGGTTACCGTGCCGCTTGGCTGGTCGGCGGTTGTCACGCGCGCCGTCGGGGGCCAGCCTGAGGCGGAACGACGGGAGGGGGCATGAGAGACTGGCATATTGGCGCTGCAAGGTCCGTGATTCACACGGTGTATTGCACCTTCACGTTCAGCGGGCGTTCGCGGGCGATGGAGGTGGTCTACTATTGGCTCGCCTCAATGCTCGCCGGCTTCCTGATCAGCTTCCTGAGGGCGCCTCTGCCTTGGGACGTGGACTGGGTCGCACGCTCCGCCAGCGACATCGTCCTCGGCCTGCCCTTCTTCGCCCTGTTCGCAAGGCGAATGCACGACCAGGGTTTCTCAGCGTGGTGGACGCTGCTCCTGCTGCCCCTTCCTCTGATCAACCTCTACCAGTCGTATCGGGCGGTCTTCGCCGTGCGAAATCCGTCCTGGCTGCACGAGCCCGGGCCATTGGACGGTTGGGTCCCGTGGTTCCTCGGGTTGGCCCTCGTTCTCATGGTGCTGTTCCTGCTGCCCGGTACGCGCGGGCCGAACCGCTACGGACCTGATTCGAGAAACGCGGCCGCCACCTGACCCACGGGTCAGCCCATCAGCGCCCGCGTCGCCGCCTCGACATCCGCCTGCCGCATCAGGCTCTCGCCGACCAGCACCGCCTGGCAGTGCGCCGCCGACACCCGCGCCACATCCTCCGGGGTGAAGATCCCGCTCTCGGCGACCAGCAGCGCCCGCACCGGGCTCAGCATGGCCAGCCGCTCGGTGACCGCCAGATCGACCTCGAACGTCCGCAGCGAGCGGTTGTTGATCCCCACCAGATCGCCGCCCAGCCTGCAGGCGCGGGCCATCTCGGCCTCGTCGTGGGTCTCGATCAGGGCGTCCATGCCGAACCGCACCGCCTCGGCCAGCAGGTCGGCGGCGAGGGCGTCGTCGATCATGGCGAGGATGATCAGGATGCAGTCCGCCCCCAGCGCCCGGCTCTCGGCTGCCTGCCACGGGTCGACGAGGAAGTCCTTGCGCAGGCAGGGCAGGGCGGTCGCCTCGCGCGCGGCGCCCAGGAAGGCGTCGTCCCCCTGGAAGCTCGGCCCGTCGGTCAGCACCGACAGGCACGACGCCCCGCCGCGCTCGTAGGCCATGGCCAGCGCCGGCGGATCGAAGTCGGCGCGGATCAGACCCTTCGACGGGCTGGCCTTCTTGATCTCGGCGATCAGGGCCGGGCGGCCGGTCTCCGCGAACCGGCGCTCCAGCGCCGCCCGGAAGCCCCGCGGCGGCGACGCCAGCTTCGCCCGCGCCTCGACGGCGTCCTGCGACAGCGCCGCCTTGCGGCCCGCCACATCCTCGCGCTTGTAGGCGGCGATCCGCTCCAGCACGTCGCTCACGCCGGCTCTTCCTCGATCGGCGCATTGGTGGCCTCGACCAGCGCCGCCAGCGCGCGCGCCGCACGGCCGTCGTCGATCACGGCCGCCGCCAGCGCGGCGCCTTCGGCAAGGTCGCGGGCCCGGCCGGCGACGACCAGGGCCGCTGCGGCGTTGAGCAGGACGATGTCGCGATACGGGCCCCTGGCCCCGTCCAGCAGGGCCCGCAGCGCCGCCGCATTCTCTTCGGCGTCACCGCCGCGCAGGTCGGCGATGTCGGCCATGGGCAGGCCGGCGTCGTCCGGCGTGACGGTGAAGCGGCGGACCGCGCCGTCCTTCCACTCCGCCACCTCGGTGGGCCCCGTGGTGGTCAGCTCGTCCAGCCCCTGTCCGTGCACGACCCAGGCCCGTTCGGCCCCCAGCCGGCCCAGCACCTCGGCCAGCGGCTCCAGCATGCGCGGGTCGTAGACGCCCATCACCTGCCGCTTCGCATTCGCCGGATTGGACAGCGGCCCCAGCAGGTTGAACACCGTGCGGAAGCCGATCTCGGCCCGGACGGGCCCGACGTGGCGCATCGCCCCGTGGTAGGATGGCGCGAACAGGAAGGCGATGCCGGCCCGGTCCAGCGCCCGCAGCTGCTGCGCCGGAGTCGCGGCCAGGTTGACCCCCAGCACGGCCAGCACGTCCGACGAGCCCGACTTCGAGCTCATCGCCCGGTTGCCGTGCTTGGCTACCTTGAGCCCCGCGCCGGCCAGCACCAGGGCCGCCGCCGTGGAGATGTTGAAGGTGTGCTGCCCGTCGCCGCCGGTGCCGCAGGTGTCGATCACCTCATACGGATGGTCCAGGGTCAGCGCCGCCTCGCGCATGGCGGTGGCGAAGGCGGTGATCTCGCCCACCGTCTCGCCGCGGATGCGCAGGGCGGTCACCGCCGCGGCCACCTGCGCCGGCGTCGGCTCACCCCTCAGGCAGGCGGCGAAGAAATCGTGCGCCTCCGCGTCCGACAGCACGCGGCCGTCGACCAGCTTGGCCAGCAGGGGCTTGAATCCGTCCGCCACCTCAGACCATCGCCCGGCGCTTGACGTTGGCGAGGTCGAGGAAATTGGCCAGCAGGTCGTGGCCGTGCTCGGTGGCGATCGACTCGGGATGGAACTGCACGCCATGGATCGGCCGACTCTTGTGGGCCAGCCCCATGATCTCGCCGTCGGCGGTCCAGGCGGTGACCTCCAGCACGTCGGGCAGGGTCTCGCGCTTCACCGCCAGCGAGTGATAGCGGGTGGCCGTGAACGGTGAGGGGAGGCCGGCGAACACGCTCCTGCCCTCATGCTCGATCGGCGAGGTCTTGCCGTGCATCAGGCTCTTGGCCCGGATCACGTCGCCGCCGAACGCCTGGCCCATGGCCTGATGCCCCAGGCAAACCCCGAAGATCGGCATCTCCAGCGGCGCGCTGTCCAGCAGCGGCAGGCAGATGCCCGCCTCGTTCGGCGTGCACGGCCCCGGCGACAGCAGCACCGCCTCCGGCTTCAGCGCCAGCGCCTCGGCCGCGGTCAGGTCGTCGTTGCGCACCACGCGCGTCTCGGCGCCCAGTTCCGCGAGGTAGTGGACCAGGTTCCAGGTGAAGCTGTCGTAGTTGTCGACGACGAGGATCATGCTCCGGCTTCTAGGCGGTGCGGGGAGCCGCGCCAAGCGGGCTCTCGGGTAAGTCTTCGTTAACCACGATCGGGCGAACTGGAGTCTCCAGCGGAGGGGCTCGCATGGCCGACACCACCATCGAAAAGGCGCGCGTCCTGCTGGCGCCGCCGGTCCGGCGCGCCAGCGCCTGGGCCACGCTCGCGGCGGCGGCCCTGGCGGCGACGGCGGCCGTGATGATGGCGGGGGTGATGGTGCTGGGGCCGGGCGTCCGCTTCGAGGAGACCGTCGCGGCTCAGCCCGCGTTCCCGAACGGATAGCGCCAGGCGTCCTCCGCCGCGCCCATCGGGGCCCGGGCTTTGGCCTTCGTTTCCGCATATTCGGCCGCCGGATCGCTGTCGGCCACCACGCCCGCCCCCGCCTGCACGTGGATCTTGCCGTCGGCGAACAGGGCGGTCCTCAGCACGATGCAGATGTCCGCCTCGCCCCCGGCCGAGATGTAGCCGACGCCCCCGCCATAGCCGACGCCGCGCTTCTCGCCTTCCAGCTCGTCGATGATCTCCATCGCCCTCACCTTGGGCGCGCCGGACAGTGTCCCGGCGGGCAGGGCGGCCAGCAGGGTGTCGACCGCGTCCAGCTTCGGGTCCGCCTGCCCCTGCACGTCGGAAACGATATGCATGACAGAGCTGTAGCGCTCGACCTTGAAGCTTTCGGTGACCTCGACAGTGCCCGGCGCGGCGACGCGGCCGACATCGTTGCGGCCCAGGTCGAGCAGCATCAGGTGCTCGGCCAGTTCCTTCGGATCCGCCAGCAGTTCGGCCTCAAGGGCGCGGTCCTGCTCCGGCGTCTCGCCGCGCGGCCGCGTGCCCGCCAGCGGTCGGATGGTCACCCGCCCGTCCTTCAGCCGCACCAGGATCTCCGGGCTCGACCCGGCCAGCTGGAAGTCGCCGAAGTCGAGGAAGAACAGATAGGGCGACGGATTGCGGCGGCGCAGCGAGCGGTAGAAGGCGAACGGATCGTCGTCCCAGGGCGCCGCGAAGCGATGGCTCAGCACCACCTGGAAGATGTCGCCGGCGGCGATGTAGTCCTTGGCCTTGGCCACCATGGCCCCGAAGGCGGCTTCGTCCACCGGCGAGCGGAACGGCGGGACCGGCCTCTCCACCGCGGCCGGAATGGCGGGCAGGGGGGCGCGCAGCTCGGCCTCGAAGGCGTCCAGCCGGGCCACGGCGGCGTCGAAGGCCGCGTCCGCGCTCATGCCGCTGTCCGGATACGCCGCCGAGACCAGCACGATCTCGTGCTTCACCGAATCGAAGATCGCCACCAGCGCCGGCCGCGTCAGCACCGCGTCCGGCAGGTCCAGCGGATCGGGATTGGGCGGCCCCAGCGGCTCCAGCAGCCGCACCATGTCGTAGCCGAACACCCCGAACAGGCCGGCGGCCATCGGCGGCAGGTCGTCCGGCAGCTCGAGGCGCGATGACGCGATCAGGCGGCGCAGGGAGGCCAGGGGATCGCCCGCCGCGGCCGTCCAGACGCCCGCCCCCACGTCCGCGCCGCGCGCCAGCTCGGCCCGGCCGTCACGGCAGCGCCAGACGACGTCCGGTTCGCGGGTGATGATCGAATAGCGCCCGTTGACCGCGCCGCCCTCCACCGATTCCAGCAGGAAGGCGTGGGTGCGGCCATGCCCGACCTTGAGGAAGGCCGAGACCGGCGTCTCGAGGTCGTCGACGAGACGCCGCACGACGACGCGCGGCCGGCCCCCGGACCAGCTCGCGGCGAAGTCGGCCCGCGCCGCGCCCGCGTCTGTCCTCATCGCCCCGCGGGTCGCGCCGGCGCCGCCGGCGTGGCCGCGAGGCCCAGCGCCTGACGCGCCAGTTCCACGTCGGTCGTCGCCTTCATCCGGTCGGTGGCCGCGGTCACGGCGGCCGCGAACAGCGGATCGCCCGTCGCGGCGCCGACACGGGCCCGCCATTGTTGGGCCTCCTCGGCGACAAGGGCGGCCGTGGGCGCGATGATGCGGTCGACGCGGCCGATCACGATGGCGTCCTGGGACTGGGGCTGGTCGAAGGGCTGGCCGCGCCCGGTGTTGAACAGGCCGCCGATCACGGCCTCGCCGTACCGCTGAACGGTTTCCTCGTTCTGTTTCAGGCCCGCGCCGCTGGTGACGGTCGCGCCGACGGAGGCGGCGACGGCGGCGATGTCCTCGCCCCGGCGCAGCCGCGCCGTCAGCGCGTCGGTCCTGGCCGAGAGCAGGCGGACGTTCTCGCGCGCCATCCATTCCCGGGTGACCCGCTCGCGCACGGTGGCCAGCGCGGGCATGGCGGCCGGGATGACGTTGTCCACGCGCACCAGGAAATAGTCGCCCTCGCCAAGGGCGGTCGGCTCGCCGGCGCGGCCCTTGGCGAGTTTCCACATCGCCTCCAGCACCTGGGCCGGAACGTTGAGCTGCTGGCCCTCGCTATTGCGGCCCTCCCGGGTGACGGCCGGAATGGGGACGATCCGGGCGCCGACCTGGCGGACGGCCTCGTCGACGCTCTTGCCCTCGCGGCGGGCGGCCTCGAAGGCCTCGACGCGGCGGGCGATGGCGCCGCGGGCTTCCTGGCCCCGAAGCTCCTCGACGATCTGGTCGCGGACGTCGGCGAGGGCGACTTCGCGGCCGGGCGTGACGCCGGTGACCTTGGCGACCACGAAGCCGACGCGGGCCTGCACCGGGGCCGACACCTCGTCGACGTTGAGGCCGAACACGGCTCCGGCGACGGCCGGGTCGCTGATCGCGCTGCGCGGCGTGTCGGCGAAATCAACCGGCCGCAGGTCGTTGGCCTGGCCGACGGCGGCGGGGGCCTGACCGGCGCGCAGGGCGGCGGCGATCCGGTCCGCGGCGGCGCGCGTGGGCGCCGTCAGGGTGACGAAGGTGCGCCGCTCGGGAACCGACAGGGCGTTCTTGCGGAACTCGAACCGCGCCTGGATCTTCTCGTCGCTGATGGCGATGTTCTGGTCGGCCGGGTTGCTGAAGATGACCAGCGAACCGGTGCGCAGCTCCGGAGTCCGCAGCCGGGCGGCGTTCTGGCTCATGTAGGAGGTCAGCTGGGCGTCGGTCGGCGCCGGGGCGGTTCCCGCCATGGCCTGGGTCAGCACGAACCAGCGCCCGTCGCGGGCCTGCTGGGTAAGGTTGGCGTACACGGCGCCGTAGACGCGCGGCAGGCGCATGCCGGCGACCAGGGCCGACCCGTAGTGAGCCCGGCTGTACTCGTCCCGGGCCTGCTGCTCGACCAGTTCAGGCGTCAGCTTCGCCTCGGCCAGTTTGGTCCGGTAGAGGGTCTCGGAGAACTGGTTGGTGACGGGATCGAAGAATTCGGGGACGACCCTGATCTGGCGCAGCACCAGTTCGTTGCCGGGCCGGATGCCGGCCTTCCAGGCCCAGGCGAAGAAGCCGAGCTCCTCGGCCCGCGACCTCAGAATGGAGCCAAGGTCGACGCCGGCGAGCGCCTCCTCATAGGTGACCGCGCGTCCTTGCTGAGCCTGGATCTGTTCCAGCTGGCGATCCATGGCCGTGCGGAACTCCTGCGGGCTCATGCTGCGGTCGCCGGCCGAGACGACCTTGGGCGCCTGCAGGCTGCCCAGGATGTCCGTCTGCGCGCCGCCGGTGATCAGCAGGCCCAGCGCCGTGAGGACCAGCAGGCCCATCGCGAACTTGGACCTCGCGAAATTGCGGAAGATGGAGATCATGGGCGAGCGGTCCTGGCGGTGACGACGACGATAGTCGCTTCGGCCTATAGGGGGTGACGGGCCAGCACGGCAAGACAATGGCGAAGCCCCGGCCGCGCGACGGGGCGCCAGACGGCTTGGCTTGGCCAAAACCTCCGCCTAGAGAGGCCGGATGAAACAATCCGTGAAACTGATCGCCGGCAACTGGAAGATGAACGGCCTCACGGCCGATCTCAACGCCGTGGTCCATGACCTGAAGCTCGCGCTCCGGACGGAGCCTGCCGCGTGCCGCGTGGCCATCTGCCCGCCGGCGACCCTGATCAGCCGGATGGCCGACGCTGTCCGGGGTCACGCGATCGAGGTCGGAGGCCAGGACTGCCGGCCCGAGAGTCACGGCGCCTACACCGGCGGCGTCTCGGCGGCGATGCTCGTGGACGCCGGGGCCCGCCTGGTGATCGTCGGCCATTCCGAGCGCCGTCAGGAGTTCCGCGAGACGGACCTGCTGGTCTCGGCCAAGGCCGAGGCCGCCGTCGGGGCCGGTCTCGCGCCGATCGTCTGCGTCGGCGAGACGCTGGAACAGCGTGAGGCGGGCAGGGCGGTCGAGGTGGTGCGCGGTCAGGTGATGAATTCCCTGCCCCAGGCCGTGACGGGCCGGGATTTCGCGGTCGCCTACGAGCCTGTCTGGGCGATCGGCACGGGTCTGACCCCGACGCTGGAGCAGATCGAGGAGGTCCACCGGGCCGTCCGCGCCGCCATGCTGGAGCGTCTGGGCCTCGGCAGCGCCGCGGCGCCCATCCTCTACGGCGGCTCGGTCAAGCCGGACAACGCCCGCGACATCCTCGCCGTGCCCGAGGTCGGGGGCGCCCTCGTCGGCGGAGCCTCGCTCAACGCCGCCGACTTCCTGCCGATCATCCGCGCCGCGTAAGGCAACAGGCGCCAGGCAGCAGTCGATCGAGCTTGACCCGCCAGGCCGACCCGGCTCCCCGCTGTTGCCTGTTGCCTGTTGCCTGTTGCCTGTTGCCTGTTGCCTGTTGCCTGTTGCCTGTTGCCTGTTGCCTGCTGCCTCACACCTCCGTTTGCTCCCGCTCCCCAACGATGATAGACGCCGCCGCTTGATCGGCGCGGCCTCGCGCCACACATATCGGCTGCCATGCTCCAGACCATTCTTCTCGTCGCCATGATCCTCATCTCGGTCGCGCTCGCCGGCGTGATCCTGATTCAGCGTTCCGAGGGCGGCGCCCTGGGCATGGGCGGCGGACCGTCGGGCTTCATGACCGCGCGCGGCGCCGGCAACCTGCTGACGGTGACGACCTGGTGGCTCGCCGTCGCCTTCTTCGCCTGCGCCATCGGCCTGACCATCGTCGGCAACATCAGCCGCTCCAACCAGTCGATCGTCGACGGCGAGGCCATTGGCGCCCTGGCCGCCCCGACCGGCGCGGCCTCGTCGGAGACTCCCGCCGGGGATACGGCCCCGACTCCGGCCCAGCCGGCCGGTCCGTCGCTGGACGACTTCCTGAGCTCCACGCCGGCGGCCAGCCCCGCTCCGGCCCAGCCGGCGCCGGCCCAGTCCGCACCGGCGCAATAAGGTGGGCGGGGCGTTTATCCCCGCCTTCCTCTCCCGCCCTCATAGTCTCCGCATTACGCCGCCCGAATCGGCGGTAGAGTGATCTCCCATGGCCCGTTACGTGTTCATCACCGGCGGCGTGGTTTCCTCATTGGGAAAAGGCCTCGCCTCCGCCGCTCTCGGCGCGCTCCTGCAGGCGCGCGGCTACAAGGT
>NZ_DASPLR010000062.1:0-40466 GCF_035627475.1 Brevundimonas sp.
AGAGAACCTTTAGGCTGTGGACAAACCGCGGCTGTGGACAAGCCGGCGCGGGCGGGACGGCCCGCCGCTCGGCCGCGTCCGCGAGCATCGCCCGCACACCGAGATCCACGAGCCGTTGCCCGAGCTGGACGGCGGCGGCGCCCTCGAGCACCCGCTCGCCCAGGAGCACGCCACCCTCTACGTGCAGCGTCACCCGGACCGTGCGCCCGCCGCCCGCCTCGGTCGCGGCCAGAAAGGTGCGCGGCCGCATCACTTGCCGCGCCGGAACAGCCCGCCCAGGCGCCCGACCGCCCCCACCGCGCTCTCAACCGCGGCGCCCAGCTTCCCCTCCCCGCCCGCCACTTTGCCGGCCTCGCGCGCGAGGATGTAGGTCACCACCACCGCCGCCGCCGGCCCGGTGGCCTCGGCGTAGAGCGTGGCGTAGATCGAGCCGCCGGCGAACATCTGCCCGGCGATCGGCTCGATCCGCGTCGTCAGACCGAACGCCGCAAGGAGCGCGTTTACACACATCGCCGCGCCGTCGATCACGATCAGATAGAGCGGCACGAGCAACAGGTGCGACATGCGCCGCACGATCACCGGGCGGGTGGTCATCCGCAGCCGCGCCACCTCGCCGGCGACCGCCGGCGGCAGCGCGCCCAGGACAGCCGCCGACACCTCGCCCTGCTCGAGCGTCAGGCGCTCGGTCTGCGCGCGGTAGAGCGTCACCTCGGCCTCGAAGCGCCGCGCCCAGGCGTCCGCCTGATCGGGCGGCAGCGCCTGCACCTCGGCGGCGAGCGCCACCGGCGACGTGGCGGCCGGCGGCGCGCCGGTGACGCCTTCATAGATCGCCTTGCCGGTGGCGAACAGGTCGGGCAGTTCGGAGAGCGCGGCGAGCGCCCCCATCAGAAGCGGAGCCATGTCGGAGATCCCTCAAAAACGGCACGGGCGCCCCGAAGGCGCCCGCCGATGGTTGCACGGTTGCGTGGCGCCACGGCGCCACGGCGTCAGGCGAAGCCGCAGCCAGCCGCCGCGTACTTCTCCACGAAACCGGCGGGCGTGCCCTTGCCGGCCTCGGTGTTGTAGTGCCGCTTCCAGTAGCGGCCGTACCCTTCGAGGTCGCCGGCGGCGGGCAGCGGCTCGGCGACGCGCCGGTAGTGCAGCCGGCACAGGGCGGCGGCGTAAGCGAGGTTGGTCACGAGCTGCTCGACGGGGCGCGGCCACGTCGCGAGCAGCGCCTCCACCTGGGCGCGCAGCTCCGGCCGATAAGCGATCATGTTGCGCCACAGGTCATCGTGCGTCGCCTCCTCCATCTGCCACAGCCCGTAGGCCGGGCCGAGGCGGTCATCCGCGCCCGAGGTGACCTGATCGAGCAGGCGCAAGCCGGTTTCGGCGGCCGCGGTGCCAAGCACGAGGTCCTCGGCGGCGGCGCTCCACAGATCGAGGCGGACGAGGACCGGGCGGATCACGAACAGACGGAGGTGTCGGGGACTGAGGCTCATGATTTGGTCTCCTTGGCCGCGGCGCGCGCCTCGGCCCAGCGGGTGAAAACGAGGTCGAGGACACGCGGCCCCAGGAAGGCGACGCCGATCGCGAAGGCGAAGGCCGGGCGGCCGGTCATGCCGGACATGTCGGCCACGCCTTGGCCGATGAACCCCATGGGGATCGCGATCATGGTTTCGACCGCGAGCAGCCAGCCGATCGCCGGCCGGCGGCCGTGGCGCACCTGATCGAAGTGGTAGAGCCAGCGCCCGAGGACCCCCGGAAGGATCGGCGCCGCCTCGGTGAGCAACGTCATGCGGTCCATGCCGGCGCCCTCCCGCATGCGAGACGGGCGCGCGGCGGGCGCGGGGAGGCGGTGGCGCCGGCGGAGCCGGCACCCGGCGGGGGGTGCGTCATGGTCGGGGGTGCCCTTACGAAAAACGCCCGGCGGAGGAGGTCCTCGGCCGGGCGCGGGTGGGGTTGCTGTAGAGTGTCAAGCCGTGGCCGCGGGGTCAAGCCGTGGACGGTGGAGTGTTGTCGCGGGCGCCTCACGCCGCCAGCGCGGTCAGATACCGCAGGATGAAGACGCCCGACCCGCCGGCGCCGGACTGCGACCCGGTGCCCTTGCCGGCGCCGCCACCATCGCCCTTGTTGGCGCGGCCGTTGCCGGCGGCCGGGCCGGTGGACGCGACTTGCGCACCGTTGCCCGTTCCCCCGGTGCCGGCGGCGCCGGGGGTGATCCCCGTCCCGCCGCCGCCGGCCGCGTAGTTGACCGCCGTGCCGGTGATGGACGATTGGCGGCCGGGGCCGCCGTTGCCGCCGAGGTTGACATAGGCGTCACCCCCACGGCCCGCGGCCCCTCCGCCGCCGCCCGCGCCGTAGTTCGGGGCGGCGTCCCAGCCGTTGCCGCCGCCGTACCCTTGGGTCGGGTTGGCGGTGGCACCGCCGGGGGAACCGCCCCCGTTGTTGTACCCGCCGCCGGACGCGCTGCCCACATCGCCGCCGGCGCCCGTCCCGACGTGGACGCCGCCGGCGCCGCCCTTGGCGGTGCGCCCGAGCGCTGTCGTGTTGCCGCCGGCGAGCCCGTTCGTCCCGTCCGTCGAGCGCGCCGCGCCGCCCTGACCAATGACCACCGGATAGGAGCCCGCCGCAATGGCGACGCCCGTCTCTTCGATGACACCGCCAGCGCCCCCGCCGCTGCCCGCATTGAACGCGCCGCTGCCTCCGCCGGCCACCAACAGAATATCGGCCGTCAGCGTGCCGCCGGTGACGATCAAGGTATCGTTGGCCGTGAAGGTTCTGACGGTGTAAAGCCCGTCGTATGTGACGGTGCCGCCGGTGACGGTGATCGCCGGGCCGCCGCCCATCCTCATGCGGTTGAGCATGGCGCGCCTACCACGTGAGCGGGAACAGGGCGCGGATCGCCGCCACGTCGCCCGCAACGCGCGCGGCCTCGGTCGCCACCAGAAGCCCGCGGCGGCGCCCCTCGATTCGGGCGTTGAGCACGGTCCATGCCTCGGCGGTCGCCAGCACCACCGCCGCCACCTCGGCGCGCGTCGCCCCGGTCGCCTCGGCCTCGGCGTCGAGGTAGGGGAACACACCACCCCCGCCGGCCGCGAAGCGCGCGGCCTCGGCCTGCTTGGCGAGGTACGTCGCTTCCTGCCCGACCGCCACGGTGATGTGGGCGCCGCGCTGCGCCCCGGCCTCGCGGTTGATGCGCTCGACGGCCCACCCGGCAACATCGTCCACCGGCTTGTCGGCCGGGCTGTAGACCGCAAGCGCGCTCTGCCCGTCCTCCGCCACCGTCACCACGGGATCGCCGAGGGTTTGCGTGTCGGGGTCGTAGGCGTCCCCGACGACGGCGCAGGGCAGCACCCGGAACGGGCACCCCTCCCAGGAGAGAGCCTCCGTCAGAGTGACATGCCCGCCCAGCGGGACGCCCGCTATCGCTCGATCGGGAAGCGCGTCCAACAGCCCCCCAATCGCTACACCGAAAGAAAAGCCCGACCAGATGGCCGGGCCGAACACGACAGCGTTGTTGCTGTCCACAATCACGGCCTTGGTCATGCCTTCACATCCTTTCGGGCTGACAGGTGCACCCGTCCCGTCGTCTCGGCCACGTAGTCGATGGCCGTGCAGGCGCCGGCGGTGCTGGTGATCACGAGGGTGGACAGGCCGCCGGCCGTCACGTAGCCGCTGGCGAAGGCGAGGGTCCGGCTGCCCGTCCCGTCCTGATAGATGTAAAAGGTACCGGCCTGCTCGGCGGTCACGTTGGACGGGAAGCCGAGCGTGCGGTTGCCCCCGAGGGTCACCTTGAAGCTGTTGCCCAATGAGAAGTCCACCGCGATGGTGGCGGCGTCCGTCAGCGTAACCGCGGCCTTCCCCTGCACCGGGCCGGAGAACTGCCCGCCGGTCTTGAGCATCGGCATGGCTGCCGCCGACAGGTAATCCACGCACCGCCAGTTGCCACCCCCCAGGCTCTCGAACCACGCCACGTCCCCGGCCGCCGCGGTCAGGTTGGCGCCGCCGGGCAGGATCAGCGACGCGGCGTTGTGGGTCAGCGTGAGCGCCCCTGCGAAGGTCACGCGGCGCAAGGCGCCGTTCTGGGCGGTGCCGAGCGCCGTAATCGTTGTGGTGCCCGTTACCCTCACCGCGTTGCCGGCGGCAGCGCCGATGTCCGTGGTCGCGGCACTGGCGATGGTGACGGCGGTGTCGTTCAGGCTTCCGGTCAGGTTGCCGCCGGACAGGCTGCCGGTGGCGCCCACATCGCCGGCCCGCACGAAGCTCACCGTCAGCGGGTCTGCGTTGGCAAAGGGCATCGCGGCCGATCCGCCCACGTGGGCCACCGCGACCTTGCGGTAGCCCACCGCGGCCGCGACCCCGGAGACCGTGAACAGAAGCCACTTGGTCGCGTCGGTGCGGTGCTGGAGGCGTAGGTGGCCCTTCACCGCGTTGGTGCTGTCGTCCAGGCTGTCGAGGAGCGCGGTGAGGTCGGCGCCGGCGGCGTCGGCGAGGTCGGCGAAAAGCTGGGTCGCCGCGCTCGCTGTGGCGGCGTCCAGGCGCACCACGCCGGCGCCGGGGTCGGCGTCGGCGGTCGCGCTCGCGAACGCGCAGCGCCAGGAGAAGCCGGAGGCGCCGGCCGTCGCCACCGCCTCATCCGCCGCGTCCGCGGCCTCCTCGGCGGCGTCGGCCATGGCGCCAAACCCCTTGACGAGGTTGACCTCCATGCCGCTGGGGCCGTCGAGACCGCCCGGATTGTCGTCGGCGTCGTAAACGTCGGTGTTGATCGTCCTCAGCAAAGCCGTTGCGGTGCTCATACCGTGATCTCCTCAAGATGGATCGCGCCGGCCGTGAGCTTCGGCGCAATCCAGCGGTTGGCGTGGGGCTCGCGCTTCTGGAAAAGCCCGCCGTAGCGGAAGCAGTCGCCCAGGCTGTCGACGTCGGGCAACCACACCACCGGCCGGCTCCAATCCACCCGGCGCGCCATGTCAAAGAGCGCGTCGCGCAACCCGCGCGCCGCCACGGCGCGCTGGATCGTCACCGAGCGGTACCCGGTCCCCGGCTCCACCGAGACGCCGCCGCCGGGGAACCGCGTGATCTCATCGGTGGGCGTGTAAACGTCCTCGCTGTCCATATGCCGCGCGAGCGGCACGCCGTCGCTCAGCCACATGTGGCCGATCGAGTAGCCGGTGGCCTCGCTGTTGTCGGCCTCGTACGCCGGCCCGTAGAGGGTCCAGCGGAACGCCGCCGGGCGGCAGACCGGGACGATGCAATGCACGTGCGTCGGGTAGAGCGCGAAGTCCTCGGGCGGCAGATCGCCGCGGAACAGGTTGGGGTCACCCCAGCGGAGATCCCGCCAGTCGGTGAGGCTCGGGATCACCGCCCGGTCGGCGCCGTCGGCGCCGCGCGTGTCGAACAGCCGCGTGGTGGCGTCGAGCGTGACGGCGCTCGAGAACAGCTCGAGGCGCCAGCGCGCCGCCTGCCTCAGGTTGGTGTCGAACAAACCGCCGTAGGTGCAGGGGTAGCGCTCGGGAAAGGCGCCGGTGATCGTCACCGGCCCGCCGGCGGTGCCGAGCGTGGTGGTGACGGCCGCCGCAACCAGCGGAAGCGTTTTCACGTTGTCCAGCGGCGCGTTGGCCTGATAGGCCGCCGAGCTGGTCAAGGTGGCGGTGGGCACGCGGTTGCGATCCGCGAGATAGCCGTACCCCATCAGGTCCTCACCGTGAGTGTGGCGCGCGTCGAGCGCATCGTCTTGCCGATCACCGTCACCAGCCGGCCGCCCTCGAAGCCGGCCACGTCGTCATCGACGGCCACCACCGAGCGCCGCGTGACGCCGGGGGCCAAGTCGTAGACGGGGAGGTCGTAGACCCCGACCACCCGCTTGAGGTCGGCGAGGAACTCGGCCGCCTCGGCGTCGGCGTCGGCGCGGGCGAACAGCGCGGTTTCGATCGTCACCGTCCGGGCGCCTTTGTAGGCGGCGGCGGTGGCCGGGTCGCTCACCGGGCTCTCGCGCCACGCCGCCTTGAGCAGCTTGGCGTCCGCCTCGGTGGCCGAGCTGGCGAGCGTTGCCGCCGGCGTCGGGATGCGGGCGAAGCGCAGCGTCACCGCCTTGGCGGGCAGACCGCGCCCGGCGGCGGCGCGCGGTTGCAGCCCCGGCGTGGTCCGCCCCTTGACGTACGTGGCCGCGGGAGCGCCGGCGGCGGCCGGCAAGCGCCCCACCGAGAGCTTGCCGTCCTCGCCCATCAGCCAATAGCCGCGCGCCAGCGAGCCCAACAGACCGTCCAGCGCCTGCCGGCCGGTCGTGCCGTCGCCGGGCGCCAGCCACAGCCCCATGGTGCGCGGCGTGGCGTCCAGCGTCGCCACGCTGGCGGTGTCCACCTCGGCCAGCGTCAGGACGCCGGTGTGCGTCACCGCGAGGTGCTGCGCCAGCTCGCCGGCGTAGCGCCGCCACACGCCGCCGGTCTTGTCGCCCTTGACCTCGCACATGGGCGCGCTCGGCCGGGTGCCGCCGAGCGTGATGATGCCGGTGGCGGGGTCCACCTTCCATTCGCTGGCGCCCGGCGTGCCGCTGGTGACCTTGGTGAGCCGGGCGCCGCTGTCCCAGAACACCGCCACGTCCTCGATCGCGTGGGCGCCGTTGACCGAATAGGTGTGCTTGCCCCCGATCACCCCCAGATAGGTCGGCTCGGCGTAGCCGTGGCCGAAATGGCGCTCCTTGGTGCGCCCCTCGAGGTCGGCGCCGTCGCCGGCGCTGTAGGTCTCGCGCAACACCGGATCATCGAAATCGGCCTCGCGCGTGCGGATCGGGATGGTGATCGCGCCGCGCGCCGGCTCCGGCATCTCCATCACGCCGCGGAACACCACCGCCGCGGTGGAGAGCGCGGCGCCCGCCTCCACCACCCGATCGACCACGGGCCAGCCGGCAAGCGCGTAATCGGTCAGAAGCAGGTTGAGCGGGCGCTCCGGCAAGGTCACGGTGAGCCACGTTCCGGCGGTGACGTCGTACACCCGCGCGCGGCGCTCGCCCTGCCAGTCGAGCGCGTTGCTCAGCTCGATCCGCCCCACCTCCACCCGCGTGGCGCCGAGCGCCTCGCCGAGCGCCACCAGCGCCACCGAGACCGCCGCCGGCGTACCCACCAGCGGCAGATACGGCAGCGCCGCCGGCGTGTCGGTGGCGCGCGAGCGGTACTTGCCCAGCGAGAGATACCAGCGGTGCACGTGGCCGCTGGCGAGGTGGTAGGCGTCCAGCTCGATCAGCCGGGCTTTGGCGGTCATATCGGCACCCTCTTGCGGGCGGTTTCCTCGGTGGCGGTGGCGACGCGCTCGAGGATCGCCGCGGTGCTGGCGGCGATCATGGCGCGCTGCTGTTGGTCGAGCAGGGTGGCGCTCTCCACCGCCGCGGCGAGCGCGCTCACCGCGGCGGTCAGGGCGCGGACCTCGGCCGCGGTGCGATCCTCGGCCGCGCTGGCGCGCGCGGCGGGGAAGGCCACCACGTTTCCGCGGTCGTTGGCGGCGAAGCGCACGGACGCATCGTGCGGCATGATCGCCTCGCCGCCGCGCAGGCGCATGAGTTCCGGGCCGCGCTCGCCCACCCACGCCCAGCCGGCCGGCGCCGAAGGCGTGCCGGTGGCGAAGCCGGGCACGCCGCCGCCATCGCTGCCGCCGCCGCCGAGCATCCCGCCGGCCAGCCCGCCGATCCCGCCCAGGCTGGCGCCGGCGCCGCCGGCGGCGACGCGGATCGCCGCCTCAAAGGACCGCGCCCAATCGGGGTGCGCGCCCATGAAGGCGAGGAGGCCGCCGGCGCCGAAGTCGCCGGAATACCCCATGGCGCGCGCCACGGCGTTGCGCCGCGCCTGGGACACCGAGACGCCGCCGATCGACAGCATGACGTCCGCGCGGCCGCCGTCGGAGAGCGCGCCCTCCGGGGCGGTGAGGGCGCGCGCCAGCGCCGTGGGCTGGGTGTTGGCAACCACCGCCTCAAGGGCGGTGAGCGCGTCCGTCCGCAGCGTGCCGATCGCCGCGACGATCGGGCTCGCCACCGGGTTTTCCGTGGTCGCGGCGAGGCGGGTGAGCGCGTTGCCGACGGTGGTGGAGAGCACGCCGTGCACCGCCGAGAGCCCCTCGGACAGCGTGCCGTCGGCCTTGGCGATGTCCTTGAACGCGGTGATCTCCGCGCCGCGCGCGGCGGTGATCGCCGTGTTCAGCTCGGCGAGCCGGGAGGCGGAGAGCTTGGTCGCCGTCGCGGTGACCTGGGCTGGCGTCTCGCCCGCCTCGATCTTGTCGGCGAAGGTCTCGAGCGCCCCGGTGACGGCCGTGTAGTCCGCCACATACCCCGCGCTCGAGGCGTACACCCCCTGCGACGCCTTGAGGAAGGTGGAGGCCAGTTCGGTGAGGCGGCCGATCGCGTTGGCGTCGCCCTTGCCGGCGTCGGCGAGCGCCGTCTCGAACGCCGCCTTCGCCTCGGCGCGCTGCGCGTCCGGCGCCAGAACCGACAGCTCCCCCGTCTTGATGTCCGTGAGGTAGTTGCGGATCGACACGCCCAGGCCGGTCATGGCGGCGGCGGTCTCCTCGGCCTTGGCGGCGGTGCTGGCGTACGCCTCGCCCAGCTCGCCGAGGAGGGTGGTGTATTGCTCGGCGCTCATGCGGTCCCGGTCGAGCGCCACGGTGAGCCGGAGCGCGGCGCCGGCGTAGTCATCCGCCGTGGCGGTGCCGGCGCGCGCGGCGGCGACGAAGCCGTTTAAACGCCCCACGAGGTCGGGGAACTCCTCCGGGTTCAGCCCCGCCGACAGCATGGCGTGGCCGAAGCCGGGGGCGCCGCCGCCGAGGGTGGCGCGCACGCCGAGGAGGCCGGTGCGCTTGGCGTCGGCGGTGGCGCCCCGCGCCTGGGCGGCGCTGCGCAGCGCCTCGGCGCCGGTCTTGAACCGCGCGGTGACGTAATCGACCAACGCCCCATACTGCGTGGCGTCGATCCGGCTGGCGTTGAACGCGCGGCCGAGGCGCTCGATCGTGCCGGCGAGGTAGGCGCCGGAGGCGGTGCCGGCGCCGGCGGCGGCGGAGAACGCCGTGAGGTCGGCGGTGAGGGCGGGGCGCTCGCCGGGGTCGATCCCGGCGCCGAGCATGGCGATCCGCGCCCCGCTCACCGTGCCGCCAAGGGTGCCGTAGGCCCTGGACACGGCGGACACCGGCGTCAGCGCGAGGGCACGGTGCGCCGCCAACGCCTCCTGGGCGACACCGCCAAAGAGCTGCACCCCGGCGGCCGCGGCCTCCGCCGCCTTGGCGGCGGCGGTGCGGTAGCTCTCGGTGAGAGCCCCGAGCGTGGCGTTGTACTGATCGGCGGACACGACCCCGGCGCGCAAGGCGGCGTCGAGGGTGGCGAGCACGCCGCGCAGCGCCGCGGCCGAGACCTCGCCGGCGCCGAGCTGATCCCACACCGACGCCACCGCGGCCGCCACCCCGCTCGCCAGCGGCGCGGCGTCGGCGTCGAGGCCGAGGTTGAGCAACAGGTCGGTGGAGGAGACGCGATAGCCGCCGTCGATCGCCGTCTCCACCGCCGCCCGGCCGCCGCGCGTCACCCCGCTCACCATGCGGTCGTAATCGGCAATCATCTTGTCGGTGTACTCGCGCACCAGACGCGCCTGCTCGGCGACGCTGTAGCCGAGCGCTTCCATGGTCGGCCGGAAGGCTTCGAGGTTGATCTCCGCTTGCTTGGTGACGGCGGCGACGCCGCGCAGGCTGTCAAACGTCTTGCCGAGGCCGAGCTGCGCCTCAAAGACCGTGCGCAACTTCGGCAGCGCCTCGGCCTCCGTCGCCAAGCCGAGATCGAGCACCCGCGCCTTGAGGTCCACGAACTGTTCTTTGAACGCCGCGCCGGCGTCTTTCGCCGCCGCGGTCATATCCTTGATCTGTTCGCTGAACGGGTTGTACCCCTCAGCGGTGTATTTCATGATGCCGGACCATTGGACGCCGGCGCCAATGTCCTTGACCGCTTCCTCCGCCGTGGTCGCCTTGGTGTTGCGGATCGCCTGCCGGACGAACTTATCGCCGTGCAGATAGGGGATGCCGGGCGCGATCTCCTGCACCGCGTCGGCGATGGTGCGGGTCACCTCCCGGAAACGTTCGACCAACATCGTGGTCTTGGTGACCATGCCCTCACTGTCACCGCCGATGGTCTCGACTTCATCAAACCCGTCCGAGACGCGCTCGGTGATCGTCTTGGTTGCCTTGCCGCCCTTGCCCGGCGTGAAGTCGGCCGGGGTGTTCGCCTCCATATACTTGAGGGCGTCGATCATCATCTTGCCGGCGTCGGCGCTGTGCGAGACCACCGGCCCATCCCAGCCGCCCAGCTTCAATTGTGGCCCGGTGTTGGTGGCGTTCTCGGTGCCGACGAACAGCCCGCCGCCGGTCAGCGTCAGGCCGGAGCCGCGGACGATCTCGTGAATGCTTTGCGTGATGCCGGTGGCGGCCGACTTCATGCCGTCAACGTTGGTGCCCTTCTTGCCGCCGGCGCCCTCGTTGTAGATCTGCCCGGTCGTCACGTCGGAGAGGTTCCAGGCGCCGGAATACTGCGTGGAGGGCTTGCCCGAGGCGCCCATGATCGCGGTCACCGCCGCCAGAATGGCGGCGGCGATCCAGCCGTAGACGGGGATCGCCGAGAGCGCCGCCGTCGCGCCGGCCATGCCGCTCACCCCCGCCGCGCTCGCCGCCGCGCCCATGCCCATAGCGCCCATGGCCGCGGTGCCCGCCGCCATGGAGCCGACGCCGAGCACCGCGCCGGACACGCCAGCCCCCACCCGCGAGCCGTTCATGAACCGGTTGGAGAGAGCGGCGCCGCCCATGCCGCCGAGCATGCCGTAGGGCGCGGCGTAGCCGATCGCCCCCGCGGCGCTGGTGAAGGCTTGACCGCTCTGGGTCAACGTCATGCCGTTGGTGATCTGCGCGGCCCCGATGGTGTCCACATAGCCGGCCGCAATGCCCGTGCCGGGGGCCACCGCGTTTGAGGACAGGCCGAGGCTGTACCCCAGGGACGAGGTGGCGAAGCCGTTGGCCGCGGTGCCCAAGGTGTTGGTGCCGGTGAGCGCGTTGTAGCCCTGTTGACCGGCTTGCAGGATCTGCCCGTAATTGGCGCCGCCCCCGCCCGCCGCCGCCCCCGCGGCGCCGGCGTTGCCGCCGCTGAAGGCGTCCCACAGCGTCGGCGCGTTGGAGCCAAGGACGGCGTTGCGCAACGGGTTGATCGCGCCCAGGCGGAACAGATCGGCGGCGATCGAGGCGATCACCCCCTTGACGACGTTGCCCCACTTGACCGCCTTGCCCTCGCCCTGCACGAACGCCTGGGTGATCGCGTCGCCCACCCGGTCAAACGCCTGATCGAGCACGCGCCCGACCTCGGCATAGGCCGCCTGGGCACGCTCGGTCTCGCTCCTTTGAACGGCCAGCGCGTCGGCGTTGGCGAGGATCTGCTTCCCCTCCTCCGAGGTCTCCGACACGCCGCGGCGGAGGAGGTCCTGCTTCGCCTTGAGCACCGCCAGTTCCCGCGCGCGGGTCTCGGCGGTGGCGCCGACAAGCCGGCGCTCGGTCTCGAGGGTGGCGCGCTCCTCCGCCTGGGATTGCAGCATGCCGGCGGCGGCCGCCTTGCGCTGCGCCGCGTCCTCGCGCTCGATCGCCGCCGTCTTGCGCTCGATCACCGCGATCAGGCGCTCTTTCACCTCCCCCTCGGCGGTCTCGAGAGCGGTGGTCTCCTCGAGCGTCGCCGCGCGCACCCGCTCGGCCAGCTCGGCGGCGCGCTGCGCCTCGGTGCCGCGCAGCGCCGCCGCCGCAAGGCGCTCCTGGGCTTCGGCCGCGAGCGTGAGGCCGTGCGCCTGTTGACCGCCGGCCTCCACCGCCTTGGCGGCGCGCTCGGTGAGGATCTCCTGGGCGCGCGCCGCCGCGTCCACGCCGCTGGTGAGCGCCTCGAGCGCGGCTTGCCGCTCGGCGTCGGCGCGCGCCGCGGCGGCGGCCGAGGTGAGCCACGCCGCACCGACGGCGAGGGCGCCGCGCGCCTGCACCGAGAGCTGGGCCGACTGATCGGCGATCGCCGCGCCCAGCTCCCGGCGGGCGCGCGTCTCGGCGATCGCCGCCGCCTCGTTGCGCGCGGCGAGGCTCTCGCCGCGGCGGAAGCTGTCCTCCCACGCCTGGGCGCCGGCCATGAGCACCTGTCGCTCGGCCCCCACCGCGGCGAGCGCCTTGAAGTAGCGCTCGTTGGCCTTGCTCACCCCGTCGAGGCGCTTGGCCTCGTCCTCGGTCATGGCGTCGGGGCCACGCGACCGCGGGCGGCCGCCCCCCGGCGCGAAGCCCGGCTTTTGCGCGTCCATGGCGCGCGACAGGCGGCGCTGCTCCTCGATCAGCGCCGCCTCGCGCGCCTCAAGATCGGCGATCTGCGCTTGCAGCGCCGTGATCCGGCCCGCCATGCGGGAGGAGCCGGAGCCTTGAAGGTCAGCCAGCTCGCGGCGCTTGTCGGCGATCTCACGCCCGACACCGACGATCTCCTGCTCCGGCGTGGGGGCGAGCGCCGCTTTCCAGCCGCGCGCCGCCGAGGCCGCGGCCGCGGCCACCCGCTTCGCCGCGTCGCTCGAGCCGAGGCGCTCAAGGAAGGCGTCCCAGGCGGTGGACAGGTCGTGGAAGGCGTTGCCCCACTCCGAGCGCATCGCCTGGGCGGCGCCGCCGAAGCGCTCTTTCAGCGCCGCGGTGGCGACGGCGAGCGCCTCCACCCGGCGCCCCTGCTCATCGAACGTGCGGATGCTCTCGAGCTGATCACGGGTGAGGAAGCCGAGTTCCTCGTCCAGCTTTTCAATCCCGGCGGCGCCCTTGGCGTAGGCGGCGGCGAGCTTGGTCGCCACGTCCTCCACCTTCTGGCCGAGCACGCCCTCCATGTCGGGGGCGAGGCTGGCGAGGTCGCGCACGGTGGCCTCATCCCGCACGCCGCGGTTGGACACGATCGCGCGGATCGCGCCCATGACCTCGGTGCGGGTGCCGGCGCCCTGTTGCGCCACCTCGGCCGCCATGCGGCGCAGCCGCTCGGCGGTGGTGTCGAGCTGAGGGTTGAGGGTGGCGAGCTGGGTGGACAGCGCGCGCGTCTCGCTGGCGATCCCGGCGATCCGCGTCCCCACCAGCGCGGCCGCGCCGCCGATCGCCGCGAAGCCGGCCACCGCGGCGCCGGTGGGCGTGGCGAGCAGCGAGAGCGCCCGCCCGACGCCGCCCACGGCGGCCGAAGCCTGGGGGCCTTGCTGCATGAGGATGAGGAACGGGTTTTGCCCGCCGGCGAGCTGCACCGCCGCATCCTGCAACTGGTAAGTGAGGTTGGTGACCTCGTGCGCCGCAAGCTTGGTTTGCCGGCCGGCGCCGGCGGCCGCGCCGCCCATGGCGTTCGCCGCCGCCACGGCGCGGCGATAGCGCTCCTCGGCGCCCGCCAGCACGCGGTTGGCCTTCTCCTGCTCCATGCGCCCATCGGCCACCGCGGCGGCGATGCGCTTTTGCGTGGCGGCCAGCTCCGCCGTGGCCTTGGCGATCGCCCCGGTGGCGCGCGCCTGGACGTCCTCGCCGAGCACCTTGCGCGCGGCCGCGTCGCCGGCGGCGCCGAGCGCGTCGAGGCGCCGCTTGACGTCGGCGTCGCCCGACAGCGCATAGACGAGATCCACGCGGCGTTGCGTCATGCCGAACCCCTTTTCTTGGCAAGCCGCGCGTCCTCTTTGCCGAGTTCGCGCGCAAAGCGCTGTTCCATTTTCGCGAGGCGGCGCTGATACACCGCATCGACGTTGAGCCGCTTGGCGAGGATCACTTTCTTCACCAGCACCCACAGCACCACGCGGGTGCGGCGCGCCACGATCAGCGCGCGGGTGCTCGAGATCCGGATGAAGACGGTGGGCACCGCCGCCGCCTTGCCGTACTTGAAATCCGCCGGGCGGGCCGGGCGCTCGGAGTTGCCGCGCCCCGCCGCCCTGGGCGTGGCGCGCGTCGGCACCGCGAGCCACGTCGCGCCGTCGGCCTCGATCACTTCGCCGCGGTCGAAGACGTCGAGCAGATCGGTGAACTGGCGCCGGCCGCCCGCCTTCGGGCCGTAGGTCGCCCGGCTGTAGGCGTGCGCCTCGGCCGAGAGCGCGTAGCCGCGCGCCGGATCGGCGCGGAAGCGCACGAGGTTGGCGAAGGTGCCCAGGTGATCCGAGCGGCGCTTGCTGAACGCGCGCTCCGCCTGCTTCACCAGATCGCGGCGCGCCCCGGCGGCGGCGGCGCGGACGGCGATCGTGCCCGCCTTGGCGATGATCGCCGCCTCCTCGCCGAGCTGGGCGCGCAAGGCGCCCTCGATCCGCCCCGCCAGCCTCACGGCGCGCCGTCCCGCCCCCAGGCGTCCCAGGCCACGGCGATCACCGCGAACGCCTCGGACAGCCACGCGCCCTGATCGAGGGCGCCGCCCGGTTCGGGGAGGTGGCCGGCGCTCATCTCGCCGCCCCGGCACCCCAGCCACAGCCGCACCACGTCCACCCACACCGGCGCCAAGCTCAGCCGCGGGTTCTGCGCGTACGTTTCGCCGAGGATCTCCCAGGCGCCGCCGTCGGGAGCGTCGGCGCCGCCGTCGAAACTGCCGGGGGAGTGGCAGACGGCGACGGCGCAGCGGAGTTTTTTGCGTCGTCCTCGGACGGGCTCATCAGCTCCACGATCCGCGCGCCGACGGCGTGCACGTGGTCCTCCGGGATGCGGGCGAGGGCCGCCTCGTCCACCATGCCGCCGACGGCGGCGAACGGCACCGGCGCCCCGGTCGGCGCGAGCACCCGTTCCCACCCGACGATGAAGCGTTTGCACGCCTCCCAGCTCGCCACTTCGATGTACAGCGCGCGATCGGCCTCCACCTGGGACACGCGCGGGAAGTCGGCGCGCACCGTGGCCTCGATCCGCGCGTACAGCTCCACCGTCTCCGGCGTGGCGGCGCGCGCCTCGATCGCGTCGATCACCTCGAGGCAGCGCCCCTGCTGATCCGGCACGATCACCGCGCGCACCCCGTCGCGCATGGCGTTGAAGACGTCGCCGGGGCCGAAGAAGCGCGCGCCGGCCGCCATGACGGCGTGGCGCCAGCCGAACACGTCGCGGCGCGACGGCACGCGCAGCCGGTAGACCGGGCGGGTTGGATCGTCGGCGGCCCAGCCGGGCGGCGTGTGCTCGAGAACGGTGGCGGTGGAGACGGGCAGCATGAGCGAAATCCCTTGGGTCGGAGGTCAAAGGAGGGGGAGGCCGGCGGCGCTCCGACACGCCGCCGGCCGCCTCCGCGCGCCACCACACACGGCGCGCGGAGGTGCGTCGCGCCGCCGGGGGCCGGGCGGCGGTCGGAGAACGGCGCGCCGGCGGGCGGGGCGGAGTGGGCCGCCACCGCCGCCGGCGCGCCGCGTCACCAGATGGTCAGGAAGGCGCCGGCGTCCTCGCCGGTGGTCTGGAACGAGAGGTTGGTGATCGCCGCGCCCTCGCGCTCGCCCAGCTCGTGGCGGGTGTACTGCGCCGCCGGAACCGTGATGCCGATCCGGTTGCCGGCGGTCGTGCCCCACCGCGCGTGGATCAGCGCCGGCGTGCCGGCCTTGAAGTGGCCGAGGCGGTCGGCGGTGGCCTTGAGCCCCTTCTTGGGGTCGAGCGTGCCGGTGATCCGCCGGCTCATGATGTCGGCGACGTCAAAGCCCTCCTCGGCGTTCGGGTTGGGCTGGCTCACCACCTGGTTTCCCGAGGCCAGCGTCAGCGAGGACAGCGCCACCGCGGCGCGGCCGATGCTCATCACGCCGTTGCGCCACACCGGGGCTTGGCCCGCCTGGAACGCGCCGGTGGGCACGCCGGCGTCCTCCTCCGCCACGAAGATCCCGGTCATGGTGTAGGACAGCCGGCCGACACCGCCGGCGTCGGCGCGCAGCGACCAGTCCCCGCGGCAGCCGCGGAACTTGTAGGAGGTGCCGTCCTGATAGAAGCGCATCGACAGCGCGTCCGGATCGCCGCTCACCGGGCGGTACAGGACGTTCGCCGGGATCTGGTAGTCCGAGGTCGCCACCAGCGCGCCGCCGAGCGTGTCGGTGAGCGTCGCCGTCTTGCCGGCGCTGTAGGCGGCGATGAAGCTGGTGCCCTCCACCGCCTCGCTGAAGACGATCGGCATCCCGCGGTACAGGTTGGCGGTGCCGAGGGCGGTGGCGCCGAGCACGGCCGTGGTGGTCGAGCCGCCGGCGGCGAGGGCTTCGGCCGCCACCGGCACGGCGGCGGCCGAAGCCACCTCCTGCCAGTTGCAGGCGGGCATGAGCACGCCCCACTCCGGCGCCGTGCCGGCGGTGCCCGAGCCCTTGAGCAGCACGTCGAAGGCCAGCGAGGCGCGCATGCCGCCTACGATCGGCGCCGAGGCGTCGAGCGAGCCCGTGTATTCGTTGGTTTCGATCATGTTGGGGTCGAAGGTGAGGCGGCAGTTTTCCACCTTGATGCTGTCGGTGGACGCCGTGGGGTCCTCGTACACCCCGGCCTCGGCCTCGGTGACGGCGAGGAGGAGGGCGTTCTTGAGGCGGATCGTTCGGCTCATCGCGCGGTTCCTTTACTTGGCGCGGGGGGTGGGGGCGGGCGCGGCGTCGGCCGGGACCGGGGGGGCGTCGGCCGGCGCGGGCGCGGCCGCGGCGGGCTCGGGCGGTGCGGCCGCCGGACGGGGCGCCGGCGCGAAGGCGCCGGTCGCGGACAGGGCGAAGCGGCCGGCGCGCGTCGGCGCCGGAGGAACGGGCTTGCTCATGGGCCTCCTCGGGGGTCAGGCGCCGGAACGCGGGTTGCGCTCGGCGGTGGCGAAGGTGACGGTGAATTCCAGAACGAACACGGCGGCCGCCGCCGCGCCCTCGGCCTCGGCGTGGTCGAGCGGCGTCATGGCGCCCTCGGCCACGTCGGTGACCAGCCCGCCCAGGCTCGGGTCGGCGGTGAGGGTTTCGACCACGCGGGCGTACAGCTCCGACGCCGCCGGGCCGAGGTCCTCGTCCTTGGCGGCGCCCACGTGCGCCTCGATCTCGACGGACAGCCGGTATTCGGTCTGCCCGGTGAGACACAGCGGCTCGGCGTGCCCGCCGTCGAGCACGTTGAGCGCCGGACGCTCTTTGACCGCCTTGCCGCGCTGGCGGTAGACGGTGACGCCGGACAGGCCGCGCAACGCGGTCACCAGCGCGGCGAGCACGGCCTCGCGATAGGCCAGCGTCACGACGACGCCCGCCCTTCGAGGCGCCAGACCAGCCCGGCGCGGTCCTCGGGGCGCGGCGGCGCGCTGAGGACGATCGTCTTGCCGGCGACCTCGAGCACGCCCTCCTCGGCCGGCGCCGCCAGCGCGGACACCGGCACGAGGAACACGATCCTCTCGAGCGCCGCGCCGCTGCGGCCGAGGTCCACGAACGAGCGGTCGGCGTCGCGCACCAACGGCACGCCCTCCACGGCGGCACCGCCGCCCGGCGGCGTGTAGACGCCCAGCTCCACCCACGGGTTGCCGGGGGCGAACCACACGGCGAGGTCCTTCGCCGGGTCGATCGGCATCGTTTAAACGCTTTCGCCGGGGGCCGGTTCTCCGGGCGGCGGTTCTCCGGGCACCGGGGGCGCGGCGTCGCCGGGCGCGGGGGGCGGGGTGAGGCCCGGTCCGCTCTCGCCCACCAACGCCAAGCCGGCCGGCGCGGCGCCGGGCACCGGGGCGGACGGCCGGCGCGGCGCGCGCAGCGCCGTGGCGCCGTCGCCCTCGAGCGCCACCAGCGCCGCCTTGTTGACGAAGGCGGGCAGCGTGCCGAAGACCTCGCCGGCCTTGAACTGCACCGTGTGCCCGTCGCGCACGGCGAAGACGTCGGGCGCGCCCTTGACCGGCTCGACGGCGTGGGCGCGGGCGGCGAGCTGCTCGCGCGTGAGCGCCAGCACCGCGCCGGGGTTGAACGCCACCGCCGCGGTGGCGCGGACGGTGAGGAAGTCGCGTTTCTTCATGGGGAATGGCTCCGCCAGAGGGGCGCCCGCGACGCCACGGCGACCGGGGATCACCCCCCGCCGCCGCGGCCGCCGGCGCCGGCCGATCAGGTCAGGGTGACGAGGCAGGCGTGCTGCCAGTAGCCGTAGCCGACGTTGCGCCAGCTATCGACGCCGTACTGGTGCGCGTCGTTGTCCATCTCGAATTCCGAGCCCTCGGCCTTCACCTTGAGATCGACCTCGGTTTCCTGCTGCCGGATGAAGGGCTTGACGCGCCCGTCGGTGCGGAACACCGCGAACTTGTCGGTCCACGTCAGGCGGACGTTGCCCTCCACCTCGATCTTGAAGCCCTTCTTCGCCAGCTCGCCCAGCGTGTTGGAGGCGCCGGAGCCCACGAGCGGCGCCGTCACCGCCGCCTGGGCCGCCTCGTAGAGGCCCATCGGCACCATGACGAGGAAGGTGCGGGCGTTCTCGTTCATCGGCTCGCCCTGATCGTCCTTGAACGACAGGATCTGCGCGATCGCCTTGAAAATCGCCTTCTGCATCTCCTCGGTGGTCGGCTCCGTGGCCGAGCCGACGTTGTAGGCGATCGAATTCGACTGCGTGCCGCTGTTGCCCTCGGCGTGGTCGGTGTCGAAGAAGTATTGCCCGTCGTAGCAGACGCCGGCGGCGCCGTTGAGGATCAGGGCCGAGCACAGCGACGCCCAGTGCGAGTTGGCGCGCTCGGCCAGCTCGTCAATGCGCACCATGACCTGCCCGGTCTTGTCGCGGCGCATCTCGGACACCTGAATTTCGATCGTCGCCTCATAGTGCTTGTTGGTGATGGTGAGCCCGTTCTCACGGAAGCCCTTGGCGTTGCGACCGCCCACCCACTCGCGCATGGCCGGGCTCTGGCCGAGCCACTTGTACTCTTCGCCCGCCTGATCGGAGGTGAAGAACATCGACAGACTGTCCACCCACGAGGCGGTGGACTGCTCGAGGGTCTGATAAAAGCGCCCGATGATGGCGCGCGACGAAAGTCCTTTGGCGGACATGCGGAGGTCTCCCTTGCGAGGCGTTTAAACGCCATGGGCCGCCCGCGGCGGGTGCCGGGGCGGCCCATGGCGGCGAGGCGGTGGGGCGGGGCTCAGCCGATCATGCGGACGAGCGCGTTCACCTTGGCGGCGAGGTCGGCGAAGTTGCCGTTGATCGCCGCGCTGACGTCGCCGCCGTTGGTGGCGCCCACCACGGCAATCGTGCCGTCGGCGACGCCGCCGGAGTTGTCGGTCAGCTCGGCCAGCGCGCCGAGGCCGGCGCGGCGGCAGTCGAAAGCGACGATGCCGACGCCGCTCGAGACGAAGCGGTGCACGCGGCCGATGTGCGAGTTGGTGCCCTGGGTCAGGGTGAACGTCGCGTCGTCGCTGGCGTAGACCGGCTTGCCGACGTCGGTGATCGCCAGCCCGGCGATCGCCAACTGGACCTTGCCGGCCTCGCGCACCAGCACGCGGGCATCGCCGGCCGAGCCGGCGGCGTTGTCCTCGCCCACCACGGCGAAGCCGCGGAACTTGTCGCCGGCGGCGAGCGGGCGGGCGTAGCCGGCGCCGTTGTCGCCCACGGCCGCGCCCTCGTACAGGGTGGTGTTCGCCGCGATCGGCAGCGCGTTGCGCTCGCCGGTCTCGTAGTCGCGCGGCGTGTCCTTGGTGAGTGCCGTCATTTCTGGCCCCTTGCCCTAATGGTTGCAGACGTGCGGGCGGCTCAGCGCGCGCCCAGGACCTTGAAGCGGCCGCCCTCGGCCGCCTTCTCGTAGGCGAGGTACGCCTCGAACTTGCCGCCGAACTCGGCGCGCAGATCGGCGTCCTTGTCCCAGGCGAGCTTGGCGCGCTCCTCGAGCGGCAGCGTCGAGGCGTCCACGTCGGAGGCGGGGGCGGCGCTGCGCGGGGCGGCCGGGGCGGTGCCCTTGTCCTTGGCCTCCTGCTCGTCCGTCCGGAGCTGCTCGAGCACGCGCGGCCCCTTCTCCATCTCGGCGGCGAGGATCGCCGCGCCCACCTCGGCGGCGGTGGTCTTGCCGTCCTCGATCGCCTTGCCGATCAGGTCCTCATGCCCCTTCGGGCGCTTGAGGGCGAGGATCGCGCCGATGCGGGCGCGCTCGGCGGCGGCGCCGTCGGCGCGCACCGCCGCGGCGACGTCCGGGTGATCCTTGAGAAGGGTGTCCTTGTCCATCGTCTGTGTCCCTTGCTGTTGCACGTCCGCCGCGGCCGCGGCGCGGCCCGTGCGGGAGGGGGGCCGAGCCGCGCTCAGCTCGGCGAGAAGGTCCTCGAAGTTGCCCAGGCGGTCGGCGAGCCCGGCCGTGACCGCATCGGTGCCGATGCGCATGCCGCCGCGGATCGCGCGCACCGCCGCCTCGTCCATCGCCCCGGCGCGGTAGCGCGCCACGGCGCCGATGAAGATCTCCGTCAGGTGGTCGACGCGCGCCTGGACCACGCCGCGCCCCTCATCGGTGGTGATGTCCGGGCGCTTCTCCGGCGACTGGCTGGAAACGATCTCGATCGTCTTCACGCCGTCGCGGCTGTCGCGCTCGCGGGTGTCCGTCCACACCTGCACGGTGCCGATCGAGCCCACCTCGGCGGTGGCGGCGAGCACGATCTCCGAGCACGCCGCGCCAATCCAGTAGCCGGCCGAGGCGCTCATGTTGGAGACGTAGGACACCACCCGCTTGCGGGCGCGGGTGCGGTGCACCATCTCGGCGAACTCGCCGATCCCCGCGGCCATGCCGCCGGGGGTGTCCTGCTCGAGGATGATCGCCTTGACGTCGGGGTTGTCCGCCGCCGCCATGAAGTCGCGCGCCAGCACCGCCAGCGACGTCGCGCCCGAAACCTCGGTGAACATGTTGGCGTATCGGAAGATCGGCCCGATCGTGGAGACGATCGCCACGCCGTTGCGCTCGGTCACCCGGTGGGTGTTCTCGAGCCGCCGGCCGAGCCGCGCCGCCACCGCCTCCGGCGCCTCGCCGGAGCGGTTGGCGATCGCCAGGATGGTGGGGAGCCACTCCGGCGCGATCAGCCACGGCACCGACGCCACCGCCCGCGCCGCCAGGGTGGCGACGTCGCCGGCGATGATTGGCGCCGTGGCGTCATGGTGGCGTGGCGCCATGGCGTCCGCCTCGGGGTCCGGCCGCTGCTCACCCATTGCCCTGCTCCTCCTCGTCCTTAGCCTCGTCCTCGTCCTCGTCCGCCGGAGCGGCCGGGGGTGCGGCGGCGGCCGGCGCCGGGGCGCCGAGCCCCGCCGCCCGGCGCAGCCGCTCCTCTTTGGCCCGCTGCGGCAGGTTGCGCTCCCAATCGCCGCCGGTGGTGGCGGCGGTGATCTGCGAGAGCGTCTTGACCCCCAGGGCGGCCCACTTCTCCGCCGCGGTGGCGTCCTTGACCGGATCGAGCGAGATCGGCGCGTCCCCGATCCACTCGCACCCGCAGTAGGCGGCGCGCACGAAGGGGTCGGCGAAGAACCCCGGCGCGTCGAGCCAGCCGCGGGCGATCGCCTCGGTGAGCAGGCTCTCGTAAAACGGCTGGCAGTAGCCGGCCGCCAGCCACACCCGGCGCCGGCGGAACGCCTGCCACGCCATTTCGAGCGCCGCGCGCGAGGCGCTGTAGCTCGCCGTGAAGTGCTTGATCACCACCTCAAAGGGCAGCTCGAGGGCGACGCCGATCTGGCGCAGGATCGCCTGCACGAAGGGATCGAAGGCGGCGCTCGGGCGCCCCGGCGTGAAGGACTGGATCTGCTCGTTCGGCAACAGGTCGAAGATGAGCCCGGCCTCGGTGACGGCGATGTTGCTCGCCCCCGCCCCGCCGGCGCCGGCCGCCTTCTGCTCGAGCGAGGAGGCTCCGGTGCCGTCCTCGGTCTTCACCCCCACGGCGAAGCAGGCGTTGACCACCGCCGCCATGATCTCGGCTTCCGAGTACTTTGAGAGCTGCTTGAAATGCTCGATCACCGGCGCCAGGAACGGCACGCCGCGCGCCAGATCCGGGCGCAGCCGCAGAAAGACGTGGTGCACGTTGCGGCGGCCGCTGGTGGGGGCAAACACCGGCACCCGCGCCCACTTGAGCCCGTGCGCGCCGCGCTCGCCGGGGTGGCGGTCGGTGACGTGGTAGGCCACCGGGGCGCCGTTCTCATCGAACTCGACGCCGCCGGCGAGCGTGGCGGTGTCCACCCGGCGGGACGGGTTGCACACCCGATCGGCTTCGATGAGCTGCACCTTGAGCCCGAAGGGCGAGCCGGGGCGCTCGAGGAAGCGCTCCGCCGCGAAGACGTCGCCGGAGCTGAGCGCCGAGCGCAGCGCCAGCGATTGCGTCTCGTAGAAGGTGCTGGTGCGGGTGAGGTCGCACTCGCGCGAGCCCGCCCAGGTCTCGAAGATGCGCGCCGCGTCCTGCTCCCAGCGATCGGCCTCGGCCTCGCTCAGCCCGAGGAACGCCCGGTCGATCGACGGCCGCGCCCGCAAGCCGGTGCCCACCACGTTGGTGTCGTAGGTGTTGAGGGCGCCGGCCGCCAGCGGCGCGTTGCGGTCGAGATCGCGCGAGCGGGCGCGCAGCTCCTCGAGATCGGGCAGCGTGTCGGCGTTCGGCGAGCCGCCGCCCGGCGCCCAGCCCTGGGTGGCGGTGCGGCTGCGCTTGGCGCCCTGGTAGCCGCCGGCCACCGCGAACACGGTGCGGGCGCGCAGCCGCTCCACCCCGGCCGCCGGGCTGACGTAGGCAATCGCGCGGTCGATCCAGTTGAGCGGGACGGGCTTGCGCATGCTCACCCCACCATCGCGCCGCGGCGGAACCGCACGCCGGCGGTGCCGCGCCTGACCAGCCCCAACAGGCGCTCCTCACGCGCGTACAGCGTCGCCAGATCGCCCCGCGTCAGCGTGCGGCCGTCCATCTCGTAGGACTGCGCGCCGCCCTCCACCTCGGCGATCGCCGCCTGGACGCTCTCGAGCTGCTGCTCATAGGTCTTGATTGCCATCAGATCGCCACCCTCCCCCGCATGCCGCGCCGGCGCGCGCCGGCCACGGCCGCCGCCGCCACCGGCGCGGCCACCCGCACCGGCGCCGCCGGCGGCTCGTCCTCGATCTCCACCGCCTCGGCCTCGCCGTCCTCGATCGCGCCCGCCGCGGCCTCACCGTCCCCGGCCGTGCCCGCCGCGGGCGCCGGGCGCGCCGGCACCGCGGCGAGCGGCCCGCCGCCCCACAGCACGGCAAGATCGCCCTGGGCCGGCGGGCCGGCGGCGGCGCGCTCGGCCGCCAGCGCCGCCCAGGCGGCATCCGACAGCTTGTCCATGCCGGCGCGGCACGCGGCCGCCCAGGCGTAGACGCGGCAGTCCAACGGCTCGTTGCGGCCGGTCTTCTTCCACCGCCGCCGGTCGTAGCCGCCCTTGCTCTCATCGCTGATCAGCGTCTCCGCGGTCAGCCCGCGGAAGTAGTCCTCCGGGTAATCGGCCGGGAAATGGCAGTAGCCGCGCGGGACGCTGCGGCCGTCGGCGCCCGGCGCCAGCCCGAGGCGGTCGTAGATCTCGCGCTTCGCGTCCCAGGTCCCGACCGGGTAATACGCGTGCCCGCGCTTGATGGTGCGGCCGTTCTCCTTGAACTGGACGTAGGCGCGCCGGCCGAGCACCGGCACCTTCCAGCCGTCCACGCCCTTGACGGCGATCGCCCGCATGCGGCCGCGCACGAAGGTCTGAACGGTCTGGGTGCGGTAGCCCTCATCGACGGCGAGGACTTCGATCGGCAGCGCCGCGCCGCGGCTGTCGAAGAACGTCTCCTCGTAGAGCGCCGCCAGCGCCCGCCAGCACGGATCGTCGGCGTCGGCGGTGTTGCCGTAGAACACCCGGTAATCGATCGAATAGGCGACCTCGCCCGGCGCCCAGCCCACCACCTCCACCTCGAGGCGGTCGCCCTGGACGTCGCAGCCGGCGGTGAGGAAACACGCCGCGGACGGCACCGTGTTGCGGCGGTAGGCGTCGGCGGCGCGGGCGCGCTCGGCCAGCGCCTCCCACGGCGGCGCCTCGCCCCGTTCCTCGAAGGTCTCGCCCAAGTAGGTGTTGGTGAACACCTTTTCCGCCTTCGGATCGCCCTCGGCCGCCTCATGCTTGCGGGCCATCTGCTCCCAGGTGACGAACGGCGAGTACAGCGCCGAAATGTGGAAGCCAACCGCCTTGCCGGGGCCGGGCGCCGTCGCCAGCCAGCGGCCGCCGGCGAGCATCGCCGGCTTGTGCTTGTGGGCGATGTCGGCGCCGCAGCCGGCGCAGACGTAGACGGCGGTTTCCGGGGCGCCCTTGGTCCACTGGACGCGCTCCCACACGAGGCGCTGCTCGTGCCCGCATTGGGGATGCGGGCAGCGCACCATGTAAAAGCGCTTGTCGCTCGCCTCAAACGCCTTCTCGATCTTCGAGAAGCCCTTGAGCGTCGGGGTGGAGACCTCGAAGATCTTGCGGTTCCAGAAGGTTTCGCAGCGCTTGTCGGCCAGATCGGAGGGGTCGCCCTCGCCGTCCACCTCGTCCGGCCAGCCGTCGAGATCGTCCTTGAGCAGGTAGCGGATCGAGCGCTGGCGCAGGCCGGCGGCCGAGTTGGCGCCGGTGAGGACGAGGAAGCCGCCGGGGAAGCGTTTAAACCGGGTGGCGGAGCCGCCGTCGCGGCTTTTCTGCTCGACCACCCGCTTGCGGGCGATCGCCGTCGCCTCGATCGTCGGGCCGAGCTTCTCCACCGAGAAGGCGCGGGCGAGGTCGATCGACGGCTGGACCACCATCGCCGGGCCGGCGGCGGCGCACGCCACGAACATCAGCCAGTTGGTGGCAAACGCGGTGCCGGCGACCTGGGCGGACTTCATCAGCACCACGCGCTCGGCCGGGTGCGACGGCGACAACACGTCCTGGATTTCCCGGCCGAACGGCACCAACGCGTTGTCCCAGGGGCCGGGGCGCGCCGTCACCTCGGGCGGCAGCACCACGTGCGCGGCGGCCCACTCCGACACCTTGAGATCGGGATCGGGCTCGAGCCCGGCGGCGAACGCCTCGCCCCAGGTCCGCCCCGCGTCGGCGAACATCTACGCCTCGCCCATCGGTTCGCCGATGGCGTCGGGGAAGCTCTCGCGCACCGCCTTGGCGTAGGCGCGCAGCGCCTCGGACAGCTCGAGGGCGAGGCGGCGGGCGATCACGTGCTCATCGGTCTCGAGCGCGAACAGCGGGCCGAGCTTGCCGGGCAGCGCCAGCAGCGCGTCGCGCAGACCGCGCGCCGTCTCGCCGGCGACCTGGGCGACGTCGGCGCGCTTGACCAGCCCGCCGGCGCGCTCCTCGAGGTCGATCCGGCGGCGCTCCACCTCGAGGCGCTCGCGCTCGGAGCGGTGGTCCATGTAGGCGCCGCCCCCACGCCCCCCGTCGGGCTTTGCCCGTCCCGCGTCCGCGGGGTCCGACGCCGGAAGCGCCTCGGCCGCCGGGGCGGGCTCCGCCACGGCGGCGCCGGCGCCGAGGGCGTTGGCGGCGACGCGGCCGGGATCGCGCAACGCCTCGTAGGCGGCGCGCGCCGCCGCCGGATCGAGCTTGGCCTTGCCGTCGGCCCCGGTGGTGACGGGGAGCCGGCCCTGCTTCACGAGCTTGCAGACGTAGGCGGGCGACACGCCCACCAGCGCCGCGAACTCCTTTTGCGTCACCAGCTCCACCGTTCACCCCTCCATCCGGTTAACCGGGCGGCGCGCCGGTTAACCCATTGACGCGCCCACCCACTGGCGGAGCCGCGCGCGGTTTTGGCCCGTATACACCCGGCTCCCGGAAGGACCCGCGTGCCCGCAACACTCTTGCGCGACACAATGTGTCGCCGATGGGGCGCGCCGCGCAATAAACCGTCGCCGACGCACCCCGTCGCCGCCCCGCGCCGCCGCCAACCCCTTGATCGGGCACGAAAAAGGCGCCGCGGCGGTGAGGCCGCGGCGCCAGTGCCCAACAAACGGGGAGGAAACGCCCGGAGGCGGAGCCCAAAACGAAAGCGCCCGGTGGGGTCTCCCCCGCCGGGCGCTCGTGTGGCTCGTGTCGTTTGTCAATCAACCGCCGCCCGAAGTCAAGCGGCGAATTCACCGCCCGCGGTTAACCGCGCCCCGCCCCGGCGAGCGGCGCCCCGTCGATCGCCTGCCCGAGCCGCTCCCAGGGCGTGGCCGGCGGCAGCGCCGCGGTGACCCGGTGGGCGCGCAGCATGCCCGGCTCGGCGCGCAGCCGGACGGCCAGCCGGGCGAGCGCGGCGGCCCACTCGAGCCACTCGAAGCGCGCCGCCTCCACCAGCGCCGGCGGGTCGAGATACTCGACGTGGCACCACTCGGCCTTGCCGGTCGCCCCGAAGTGCATCTTCGGCCGCCCGCGGGCGTTGAGCACCGCCGCCGCCCGCGGCCGCGCCGTCGGCATCCAGTCCGGCCGCGACAGCCCCTTGCCGTGCAGCACCAGCAGCGCCGCGCCGATCCCGCCAGCGGCGCTGATCAGCGCGTGCACCGCCTCGGCGTCGGGGTGCACGCCGGGATCGGCGACGGCGAGCGCGGCAAAGCCGGAGGTGTCGATCGAGCAGCCCAGGCGGCCGTTGCGCCCGACCGCGGCCGTCGCCGTCGAGCCGCCGCCGCGCAACAGGACGCGATCGGCGACGCCGACGCCGGCGAGGTGGGCGCGCTGGCGGTGGTAGGTCCAGCCCACGAGGGCCTCGGCGGACACCGCCTCGCGCCCCGCCGTCACGGGGCGGTAACGGCGGGCGGTGGCGGCGTTACCTGTGGCGTTACCGTCCGGCATGCTTCCTATCCCTTTGATCGACTTATGTTTTTCTATCTCAGTCTTGACAGAGGTAACGAGGTAACGGGGTAACGGCGGTTCGGTCCCAATACGGGCGTGCACACGGATTGCGTCTGTATGGGATGGCCGGCGTTACCGCGTTACCTCGGCCCCGCGGAGGGGGCTCAACCCCGCGCGGCGCCTGGGCCGGGGCGGGGTAACAGCGCGGTAACGCGGCGGTAACGCGGTAACGCTGGCGCCACGGCGCCACGACGCCACGGCGTCGGGACGCCACGCCACCACGGCGGCACGGCGCCATGGTGGCGCCGGGGCCGGGAATGCAGGCACAACCAGGCCGGCGCCATTGAGGCTTTACGTCCTAGCACATAAGACGAAACTCCGCAACCCCGCCGCGTCCGGCTGCACCCCACAGGGTGTAAGGGAGCGGGGAGGGAGGGGGAGGGAGGGCGCGGGAGGCTAGGTGACGGCATCGAGATCAACCTCCTGCTCGTCTGCGGCGCCCACCCACTCCAAGCCGACGTAGACGGCGCGGGAGCGGGCGCCGGCGAAGTTGACCACCTTGTTCGGGATCTCCCGCCCCGGCACCCGCTCGAGGCTCTGGCGCCAGACCCCTTGCGCCCAGCGGGTGCCGGCGAAGATCTCGCGCAGGCTGTCGTGCTGGTTGGCGATGGCAAGGCGCGGCCGGTGGTCCGCCCCGGTCTGCAAGGCCAGCCCGTAGGCGCGCAGCGCCCGCGCCGCGTCGGCGTGCTCGCGCGCCTCGTTGATCAGCTCGCCGATCGTGCGCTTGCGCCCGGAGGACCACGCCTCGGCCGAGCGCGAGAACAGGTGCATGAGGCACTGCACGTGATCGGCGTCCTCGTCCCGATCGAGCACCTCGCCGGGCTTGAAGCCGCCGACGATCGAGGCCGCCTCGGCGGCGGTCGCCTTCTCATCGTTGAGCAGCACGTGGGCGCACGCCAACAGCACGCCGAGCTGATCGGCTTGGCGGGCGCCGTGGCCGAGGTCCTGCAACGCGCCGTCATAAACCACCAGCGCCTCTTGCAGCCGATCCCAGCCGCGCACCATCCGCGCCCGCATGCCGGCGCCGAGGGCGCCGCAGCGCTTGAGCCCCTCGCGCATCCGCGCCGCCGCGCCTTCGATCTTCTGCAACGGATCGAGGTTGAGCACGCAAATGCGGGTGAGGTCCTGCGGCAACAGCGGCACCGTAAGGATCGAGGAGAAGTAGAAGCAGGCGCGGATGTAGTAGCTTTGCGCCTTGCCGTCGGCCGAACCGCGCACCACCGCGCCCTGCCCGTCCGTCGAGCCCAGGCGCGCCAGCGCCACGACGTCGCGCGCGCGCCCCACGGTGCCGTCGCTGGACACCTCGATTTCGTCCAGCGCCACCGGGCGCGCGGCGCCGGCGAGCGCTTGGCGGATGCCGGCGGCGGAGGGGTCGGAGGCGCGGTAGACGGAGGAGCCGAGCAGCGCGTCCGAGAGCTGCTCGAGCGTCGTCTTGCCGGACCCGCGGTCGCCGGTGACCCAGATGTGCGGCCGCCAGCGCAGCGCCCCGACCACCATCGCGGCGCCGAGCCAGCCGAGGTACAGGCGGGGATCGGTCTCCGGCTTCCGCCAGTTCCACGTCTCGAGCAGCTCGAGGAGGTCGCGCACGTCGTCCTGCGCCGCCGGCTTGCGCGCCGGGCGCGGCTCGGGCACCGAGGCGGGGTAGATGTGGTTGCCGATCCGACACCCGGCGTCGAGCCACGCGCCGTCCGGCAAGCGGATCTGATCGCCGCAATGGAGCAACAGGCGCCCGTCGTCGTCGCGCCACGCGCCGGGGCCGCGGAGCTGGCGGTCGGGGTCGAAGAAGCCGGAGCGGGTGGAGGCGCGCATGAGCCACGCCGCCGCGTCCTGCTGTTTAAACCCGACAACCTCGCCTTCCTTGTCGAAGCGCGGGAAGGTCTTGCGCAACCACTCCATGTCGCCATCGAACAGCGACAACAGCCCCGTGTTGGCGTGCTCGCGGTGGTTGAGGCGCGCCAGCGCGCCGCCGGGCGAGAGGTAATAATACGTCTTGCTGCCGTCGCCGGCGGCGTAGCCGAGGCTGCGCACCGGACAGTTCTCGTCCGGCGCCCGGTCCACCGCGTCGCGGATCGTCTCCACCCTATAGCCCTCCCGAGCGCATTTTCAGATCGTTGGCGTCCAGCCCGAGCGGCAGCTCCACCACCACGGGGCGGCGCCCCTCCTCGCGGTAGCGCTGCGCCGCCTTGGCCGCCGCGTCCGGCCCCGGCCAGTAGACCGCGCCGGTTTTTTCGTTGAGGTGGGCAAGGTCGGGGTCGGGCACGATGACGGGCTCGCGCACCAGCCGGGGCAGCACGAGGTTCTGCACCCCGACCGCCGACAGCCCGGCCCAGGTCGGGAGCCCCGCGTCCTCCTGAATGGACAGCCCCGTTTCGATGCCCTCGCAGGTCGCCAGCCGCGGCGCGGCCGGGCCGAGGCGCACCGCGCCGCCGCGGGCGACGCCGAGGCCGAGCTTGGGCTTTTCCACCGGCGCCTTGCCGCGCCCGTCGGCGGCGAGGTAGATGCGCCACACCCCGCTAAAGCTGCCGTCGGGCGCCTGCACCGCCGCCACCACGGCGGGAAAGCGCGGCGCGGCGGGGTTGCAGGGGTGGCCGTAGGGCAGCGCCGGGGCGAAGCGCAGCGTCGGCGGCAGCTCGCCGCCGATCGCGCGGGCGCGGAAATAGACCTCGCCCAGCGTCCCGGCGATCGGCTGCGCCGCGCGCCAGTAGGCGCGGGCGCGCTCGCGCTTCTCACGCACGCTCTCGGCCACCTCGGCGGCGCGCGCCTCGGCCGCCGCCTGGGCGCGCCGCGCGTGCTCCTGGGCGCGGGCTTTGGTCTCGGGATCGAGACCGGGGCCGAGGCCGAGCACCTCTTTCGCCCAGGCCACGGCGTCGGCGCGCGACAGGCTCCACAGGTCCATGGCGGCGTTGATGAGGTCGCCGCCGCGCGAGGCGCTGTTGTGGAAGTACGAGCCGCGCTTGGCGCCGTCGATCACGATCACCAGCGAGCGCTCGACCGGGCGGCCGCCCACCTCTTTGAGCGCCACCCATTCGTGACCACGCCGGCGGCCCCAGGGGATGAGTTTGGGCGCGAGGTCCGCCGCCAGCGGCCGCAGCCGCCGGGCAATCTCGGCCACGCTGAGATCGTCGCCCATGGCGCGCCCCTCAGAAGCCGGGCGGGCGCTTGGGCGCGCGGGCGCGCATCACCGAGGCGTGCTCCTCCTGGGCGCCCTTGAGGCCGCCGAGGAGGGCGCCGATCACCCGGCGCGGGTTGTTGGCGTGGCTGTCGCTGCTCTTGACCTCGGTGGCGCCGCGCACGCCGGCGGCGATCATCGGCCCGTTGACGCCCTCCTCGGCGATCGCCGCGAGCATCGCCACAACGTCGCTGGGATCGACCTTCGCTCGCGCGGCGACGCGCTCGACCCAGGTGGTCGCGCTCACAGGTTGCCCTCCCCATACCCGCGTATGTACTTTCGCGCGATCAGTGCGTTTCGGGCTTGCATATGCAACCCATCGTGCCAAGATGTTTCGGCAGTCGAAACAGGTTGCGTCAGGCCCTTATGACCGATCCCCTTGCGGAGCGGATTGCGCTCCTGCGCGCCCAGGCGGCGTTGAGCCCGTCGCAGGCGCCGGGCATCCTCGCCTTGGCCGATCGCCTCGAGGAGGCGGGGCGGCTGGCGGGCGCCCCGCGTCACGCCGCCGCCCCCGCCATGGCGCCCGCCGGGCGCGGGCGGTCGAAGAAATCCTCCGGGCTCAGATCGACACGCTCGGCCGCCGCCAGATCGAGCAGCGGTTGATGGTACTCGACCGGGATCAGCCCGCCCGTTCCGCCCCGCGCCATCGGGTAATCCCACTTGTAGACCGTGGCCGGCGCCAGCCCGAGCAGGCGGGCGAGGCGGCGCGCGCCGCCGAACTTTTCGATGATCCGCTTCGCCTGTCCGCTCACGCCCGTCACCACATCTCGCCCACGCCCGAAGTGGCTACCACCATATTTCGATTATCGAAACGCCGTCAAGGGGGCTCGGCCTAGACCGTTTCGGAATTCGGCATATCCAACGCAACGAGGTCCGACTATGCGACAGACAACCATGCACTGCGCCGCCCAGCCGGGGAGCCTCGCCCTCGTGCCACCACCCGTTGATAAAAAATGGTTTCAACAGCGTTTACGCGAGATGCGGCGCTCACAGGCGGAGCTTGCCCGCTTTATGGGTGTGCCGCCGGCCGCGGTGAGCCTGATATTTGCGGGGCGCCGGACGGTGCGCGCGCAAGAGGCGAGCGACATGGCGCGCTTCTTGTCCGTGCCCGTCAACGAAGTGTTAAAACGCCTCGGCACTACCATAGCCATATCCCCAAACGCCGTGCGGGTTGCCGGCATTCTCAAGGATCGGGACGTGGTAGCATCAATATCCGACGCGACAACCGACCCGGACACCCTCGCGATCATTGCCCCGCCGGGGCTGATGGACGCGGAATGCATCATCGTCGAGGCGAGCGACGCCGCGCCGCGGTTCTTTCCGGGCGATCAGATATTTTTCTACCGCCACGATGACGGCGACCCGGCCGAGCTGATCGGCAAGACGGTTGTCGGCGCCACCGCCGACGGCCGTCTGTTCGTCAAACGACTCGCCCCAGGATCGCGCCCCGGCCACTACACGTTGCTCAGCTTCAACCCGCTGGTCATGCCGGAACTCGACGTCCGGGTGAGCTGGGCGGCGCAGATCGCGTGGGTGCGGCCGGTCTGAGAGGCGCCGCGCCGGCGGCGGCGCGTTTCGCCGATCGAACGTCCTCGTTTCGCGGATCACAACGTTTTATGCGAAACGCATAAATGAGCGCTTGACGCGGATTATGCGATCCGCATAGCCTTCGGCCGTTCACCCCGCGCCGGAGGCCACCCATGGACCGCACCCCACCCCTTGAACTCGTCTGGATCGTCGCCCCGAACGGGCTCCCCGCGCTCGGCGTGCGCGCCCGCCGGCCGGCGCCGCCGCCGCCGCGCCGCGCCCGCCTGCTCAACCTCGCGCTGGCGCTGGTGGTCGCGATCGCCCAGGCGGCCGAGCGCTGACGCGGCCGCCGTCTCAGGGGAGTGGAAGAGGGGCGGCCCGGTGAAAGGCGCCCCTCTTCTTTCGTTGCGGATCACAGGAAACCGCTTGCCCTCCTCGTATGCGGATCGCATAAAGTGACGCAGACCAGCAACCGCGCGGAGCCGCCCATGCCCAGCCCCCACGGAGAGCGGAGCGCCGCCGCACCGGCCGGCGGCGCCAAGAAGCAGACCGCCCGCATGATCAAGTGCACATGCGCGACGTGCGGCTATGTGGCCCGCACGTCGCGCATGTGGATCGTGGAGGTTGGGGCGCCGCACTGCCCGCGGCACGGCGCCATGACCACGGACGGCCGGGAGCGCGACGAGCGCCAGACCGACCTCGAGGACTTCGTGCGCCGCGGCGCCTAGCCCACCCCGACTTTCGTTTGCCGAAACATTGCCCCGTTGCGCGTGGCGCGGCGGGGCGTTATGTTTCGCAAATCGAAACACACGGGAGGAGCGCCACCCATGAGGGTCTTCCGCGCCGGCAACATCAAACCCCGGACCACGCGCCCCATTCTGCTCCGCCTCGCCACCGAAATGCGCCGCCAGCGCTGCCCGGCCCTCGAGCTGTCCGACCGCCACGGCGCGCTGTCGAACGGCGCCATCAGCCGGTGGCTGTGCGATCGCACCTCGCCGCCGCTCGCCGATCTGGCCGACGTCTTCTCGATCCTCGGGCTCCGCCTCGATCTGGTGCGCCGCGCCCCGCCGGCGATCCCGCCGAGCCCGCGCTTTACCCCCCACGCCATCCCACCGCACGCGCACCCGCTCGTGCGGCGCTTCTACGCGGAACTCAACCGCACGGGCATCGCCGCGGCCGACGTCGCGGACGCGGCCGGGCTGAGCCGGCAAACCCTCGTCACGTGGAAGATCAGCCGCGCGCCGCTGCTCGTCACCTTCGAGCGGGCGCTCACCCCGCTCGGCCTCGCGATCGTCGCGTTCGCCCAGGCGGAAAGCCGGAGGGCCGCGGCATGAGCGAGCCCCGCCGCGTCTCCCTCAAGGACCTGTCGGAGCTGCTCGACGTCACCGGCGGCTCCGTCGCCCGCTACGTCACCCGCGCGCCGGACGGTGCCCCCGAGCACGCGCTCATCATGGTCCGCGGGGAGCGGATGATCCGCCGGGTGATCGCCCTCATGGACGAGGCCGAGGACGTTCTCCGCACCAAGGATCTGTGATCATGGCCGTCACGACCCCAACCTACCCGCTCGAGGCGCTGCGCACGCGGCTGCGCGTGGACGCCATTCTCGGCGCCGCCCAGGTGGACCCCGGCAACCGTTCCGCCGCCACCGTCCTCGCCGAGGCGGCGCTGCAAACCGCGGGCGGGCTCCCGTGCCGCATGCGCGTGGAGTTCCTCGAATGGCTCACGGCGGCGGTCGCCGGCGAACTGGAGGACGCGCACCGGGTCATGCGGGAGCGCGACGAGCCATGAGCGCCACCGTCCTGCGCCTCACCCAATGGCGGCGACCGATCCTCGAGGTGTGCACCCGCTGCTGGCGGGAGCCGAGCCTGGGCGCCGCGCTGCTCGGACGGTGCAACGGCTGCGGCTACCGCGCCCCTCCCGAGTTGGTCGACGCGCACGCCGGCGAGATCGCCGCCATGGTCGCGGCCTTCTCCAGCGGCGAGGACCCGCTCGCCTCGGACACGCTGTTCTGAGATCCGCGCCGCCGGCGCCCCATCCATCCGCCCCGCACTCCGGAGGATCGCACCATGCCCAAGCCGCCGCCCAGGTTCGCGCCCAATCCACCGCCCAGGATCGCCGGCCTCCGCCGCCCGCCGGGGTTCCTCACGCTGGCCGAGGCGGACGCGCCGCTCTACCGGCGCGGCGTGCGGGACGGGCGCCTTGAGGGCGCCGGCATGGCCTCGGCGCTGTGGATTGCGCTCGCCGCTGCGGTGGCGATCGGCCGCTGGTGGGTGTAGGGGGCGATCATGCCGCTCAAGGCGAAGCAGTACATCACGCAACAGGACGTCCGCCGGCGACGGGATTGCGTGTTTGTGTTCGGCGACAACGACACGCGCAAGGGGCGCGGCGGGCAGGCGCATGCGTGCCGGGGCGAGCCCAACACAATCGGCGTGCGGCTGCGGAAGCATGCCGGCGACCATCCGTCCGCGTGCTGGACGGATGAGGAGTTCGCCGAGAACCGCGCGAAGATCGATGAGGACGTGAGGGCGATCCGCGCCGCGCTCGAGGCAGGGAAAACGGTGGTGTTCCCCAAGGGAGGGCTGGGCTCGGGCTCCATCCCGATCGAGGAGGCCGCACCCAACACCGCGCGATACCTCCTCGAGCAGCTCGCCGCCCTCAAGGCGATCCCCGGCGCCGTCGCCCAGGCGCCGCGCGAGACCGAGCCCGTTTAAACGGGCTCAGCCACCCCTTCCGCTATGATGCGGGGAGATGCGCGGCGAGCAGCGCCCACGCCGCCCGCTGCACCTCGTTCAGCGCCTTCTCATCGCCAGCGGCGGCGCGCGCCACGGCGCTGCTGAACAGCTCGCGCATGTCGGAGCCAGTGGAAAAAAAGCAGGCGGCCGCCCCGTTGAACTCGGGGCCGGTGACCTCGGGCGCAACCGAGACACGGACCTCGTTCGCGGCGCGCCGTCCGCGATCGAACGCAAAGAGGATCGCGCGGACGGCGACCTCGAGCGGAACAGAGGCGCCGGGCTCCCGGCCGCCGGCGGTGTCGTGCAACAGGTCAAGCGCTTCATCGCGTGTCATGGTCTCCCTGTTGTGGCGCCGGGGAGTGTGATCCTCCCCGGCGCGTGGCGGAAGGGCTCGGTTAGCGCACGTAGCCGCAGAAGCCCCGGCGTTCCGCTGGCGTCTTGTCGCGCACCCAAAGGGCGGAGAAGGACGCTGAGGGAGGGTCCTCGTCCCAGCATCGGCAGGACGTGGAGCGAAGCCGCCAGCCGTCGCCGGGCGGCGGAGAGGGCTCCCAGGAGCGGAGCGCCAGCTCGATCTCCTCGCGCGCCGCGACCACCTTCTCCTGGGCGGCGTCGTAAACCTCATTCGTGGCGTTGTGAGGGAGATCGTCACGCGCCGTCACCGCGGCGACGAAAGCGGCGTCATCCGGCCGAAAGCTGGTGGTGATCTGCTCGAGCGGATCAGCGTCCGCGTCGTTCGTCCACTGCCACGCCATGCACGTGGCGCCGATGCACAAGCGGCCGACGGCGTTGATGTAGGTGAGCGGGCCGTTCACGAGCGCGGAGCCGGTGGCGACGCCGCAACCCTCCGGGCCGCAGCACCGGAGGGTGAGGGCGGTTGCTAGGGTGTGGGTGGTGGGCATGGGGCGAGGCTCCTCGGGCTGGGCCGGCGCCTGGGGCGGCGCCGGCGCGTGGCGGAAGGGTTCGATAGCTCCGCGTTTAAACGTGGCGCCATGACGCCATGGTGTCACGGCGTCATGGCGCCGTCAAACGGATTTATGCGATACGCATAGTTACGCGGGGCCGCCCGCTCATCCCGCCGCGCCAGGACCATGAGCCGGCTCAATACGCTGTGGTGCCGGCGGCCCATCGCCCGGCCGATCGCCGCATAGGTCATGCCCGATCGCGCCAGCCGGAGGAGACGCTCGTCCTCCTCCGGCGTGAAGCGCCGCACCGGACGGCCGTTGCGCTCGACCACCATCGGCCCGACCGGCGACGCCTTGACCGGCTCCGGCGGCTCGGCTCCGAGCTTGAGGCACTGCCATTCCACCGCGCCGCGCGAGCACCCGACGATCGCGGCGATCTTCGGATAGGAGAGCCCCTCCTCGCGGAGTTCGCAGATCCGGTCAATCTGCTCCTGGGTGAGGCGGGCGTACCTCATGGCTCCGCCTCCTCCACCGCGAAGCACCCGCAGCCGCCGATATCGTGCCTATCGACCTGGGCGCCGGCCTCGATCCGCTCGCGCAGTTCCCGCAACGTCATCGGCCGGCGCTTCCCGCCACCGCGGCGGTCCACCAGCATGGCGATATCAGTTCGGCCCAGGTATTCGCGGATCTCCTGCTCTCGACGCTCATGGTAGGCGTAGCGCGCCGGCATGGTGCGCAACAGGTTCGCGAAATGTCCGTGTCCAGCCTTGATACAGAAGCCCCCGCAATTGTTGTGAGAGAACCCCAGAGCGTAGAGGCGCGCCGAAGCGATCCCCTCCGCTTCGAGCGCCCGGCGAATGTCGTCTTTCAAGACGTAAGGGGCGCCACACAACGGGGCCTCGTAGCGCCAGCCGACAGCGGCTCGGCGATCACGAAGCTCCGTGTATCGGTGCTCCTCGGTCCAGTCGATCCCGACATAAACGACCGTTTGAGCCGGATCGCAATTCTCCCGAAGCCACCGATCGGCCAACTGCCGCTTGAGGATCTTTGAGCACGGATCGTGCCGCGAGTTGCCAAGGAACCGCTCATCAAAGAATACTTGCCACGGAGTTCGCCCCTCGGCGACCCACACAAGACGAGGCAGGACCTCCGCGGCCGCCGCCGCGAGATCCTGCAAGAACCGGCCGCGCGCGGCCTCGTCTTCCATTGGCGGAATGCCGGCCAACCGATCAAGGAGCCGCTGCGGCGCCGGCACTCCAAAGACGTTCGCCGCCCCCTCGATCAGGAAGCGATAGAGGTCCTCATCCTCCACAAGGGTGTCGCTGAAATAGAGGTACAGACGATCCACGCCATGCGCACCCACAACGCGCTTGGCAGAGCCCCACGAGCCCTCACCGCCGGAAAACATCTGCACGTGCACCGGTCCGCTGTCGGTAAGCATGGGGCGCCTCAGATCTCGGCGCGATGCGCGCGGTATGTGCCCTCCACCTCGCGGCGATAGAGGTCGTACCACGTTTCCCCGTCCGGCAAGACAACGGCCCGCGCGAGGCGGGCAACCGAATGGTACAGGTCAATAATCGCGTCGGCTCCGGCCAGACCGGGCGACGTCTTGTAGTACTCCGCACACCGCTCGGCGTCGCCCGCGACGGCCGCCAGTTCGCGCACCACTCCATTTCTCGACATACAGGCGCCCTCTTTTTGAATGTTTAAACATCCGGCAACCGGCCGGCGCGGTGCCACAACCTCACCCTTTCACCGCGACCGCCACCGGGCGAGGCCGATCGCGGCCTCCGCGCTCCAGCACCAGCCGGTGAACCACGCCTCAGCGGCAGCGCTGCCCGACGGGTACGGGTTGACGTTGAAGTCGCGCCCCTCACGCTGGGCCTGGGCACCCTGGGCGCGCCAACGCACGACAAGATCCACCACCTTCGCACCCACCATGAGACACCTCACCTTGCGCGTGATGTTTCGATTTCCGAAACATGCCACGCCCAGGCGCCGGCGATCAAGCGGGCTTTCATGCCAAAATCGAAACGAACCGCCACCGCCCACGGCGCCGCGCTTGCGCCGGGCTTATGCGCGCCGCATACTCCGCCCTCAGCGGAAGAGGATCGGATGGACAAAGACGGATACGCCGCCGCCGTGGATGAGCTGGGCATCACCGACGCCGAGGTTGCGCGGCGGCTCTCGATCGCCGGCGGCTACACGGTGCAGCAAACCACGCTGTGGCGCATCCGCATCGGCGAGACCCGCCGCGTGCCGCCCGCCCTCGCCGCGTACCTGTATCTGCTCCTCGCCATCAAGCGCGCCGGCGTGGACGCGACGCCCTTCCTCGAGCGCGCCGCCAGCCTGCCCGCCGGCGCCGGAGCCCGCCGCCCGCATGAGGACGGATAGACCCCTGATCGCCCCGCCCCGGCTCGTCCGCGCCGCGCTGGCGGGGGCGGTGGCCGAGCTGCGCCTCCCCGCCGGCCATCCGCTCACCGAGGCGATCCCCGGCGATCGGCTCTATCTGCGCGAGGAGGTCCACCTCGAGGGCCGCGCCGGCGAGCCCCCGACCGGCGCCGTCTACGCGATCGACGGCGCGCCGGTGGACCTCGGGCGCTTTCCCGCCGGCAAGGTGCTGCCCCCGGCCTTCCAGCCGGTGCGCTACCCCGGCGCCTGGGCCGCGCGGCTGTGGTTCCGCATCGTGCGCAAGCACTATCACCCGCTCGCCCAGATCTCCGAGGCCGAGGCGATCGCCGAGGGCATCCCGCCGGCGCCGGCGCGGCCGCGCGGCATGCCGGCGTGGGTGGCGCACCCCACCGCACGGGGCGATCGCCTCCGCTTCTGGGATGCCGAGCACCCCGACCACCCGGCGGCGGGCAACCCGACCGCGCTCGCGCTCACGCTGGCGCCGATAGACCGCCCGTCCTGATCGAGGACGCGCCGCCCATCCGCCGGGCGCCTGGTTGGGCGTTCCGTCTTATGCGAGCCGCATAAATTCCCGCTTTACGACGCCGTGGCGCCATGGCATCGTGACGCCACAGCGCCACGAAGGAATGACGCCATGCCACCAAGACGAAAACCCACGCCGCTGCGCGCGGTCGCCGTGATGATGCAGAAGGGCGGGGCCGGCAAAACCACGCTTGCCGTGCACCTCGCCGTTGCCGCCGGCGCCGCCGGCGAGCGCGCCGTGCTGATCGACGCCGATCACCCGCAAGCCTCCGCCTCGGTGTGGGGCGAGCTGCGACAAGACAGCGAGCCGCCGGTGATCACCGTTGAACCGATCAACGTCGCCGCGGTGCTCGCGGCGGCGCGCGAGGACGGCCGCACGCTGGCGATCATCGACACCAGCCCACACGCCACGCCGTCGGCCGCCGAGGCGGCGAACGCCGCCGATTTCATCCTGATCCCCTGCCAACCGAGCCTGTTCGATCTGGCGGCGGCCGAGCGCTCGGCGGCGATCGCCAAGGCCGCCCAGGCGAAGGCGGCCGGCGCCGGCCGGCGCGTCGGCGCCGCCTTCGTGCTCAACGGCGTGCCGGCGCGCGAGGATGATCCGGAGGTGATCGACGCGCGCGCCGCCCTCGAGGCGATCCTCCCGGTGGCGCCCATGGCGATCGGCCGGCGCAAGCCGTTCGTCCGCGCCGTGGCGCACGGTGAAGCGGTCACCGAGTTTCAGCGCCGCGGCAAGGCCGCCGGCGAAATCTCCGCCCTGCTCACCTGGATCAAAGGAGCCCTCGAGCGATGAGCGACAAGAGCGCAAAGAAGACCTCCTCCGGCCTCGCCGCGTGGCAGAACCGCCGCCCGGCCGCCGGCGCGGACCCGGCGCCCCCGCCCGCCGCCCCGGCCGGCGACGAACGGCTGGTGCCGGTGACGATCCGCTTCACCGAGGAGCAGCACCGCCGCGTGGCCGAGCTGGCGCGCGCCACGCCCGGCAAGCGCAAGCGCACCGCCAGCGTGCAGGAACTCGTGATCGAGGGGCTGTCGCGGCTGTTCGCCGAACGCGGCCTCCCGCCGCTGTGAGGCATGGCGCCACGGCGTCACGGCGCCGTGGCGTCTTCCTTGGCGCCGGTGATCCGCGCCTTGCGGCCGGCGCTGTGGCGGCGAAGCTCCTGAAAGGCTTCCTTCAACTCATCCGGCGTCTTGCGCGCCCAGGCGAGCGTGATCGCCTCCACAGCCCGCCCCTTCTTCACCGGCTCGATCGACACCCAATAATCGCCGAGCGCATTGACCTCGGCCACCGCGGGCTTGAGCGCCCAGGCGTTGAGGTTGCGGAACCCCTCGAGCTTGCCCGGCTCGACGCCGAGGTATGAACGGATCTCGTCCAGAGTAAAGGTCTGCGCAGACTGATAGATCATGTTGCCGCGCTTCTGCACCATCTCGTACAGCGCGAGCGCATACTTGCTCGACAGGTGCAACATGATGTCCCGCCGCAGTCGCCCGAAGGTCTCACTGTTGACGATCACCACGCGCATTTCTTCCGAGAAACGGTAGCGGAACATCCCGTCCGGAACGACGTCCTCATAGTTCGGGGCCAGGAGCTGCACGCGCAAGGTCTGCTCAATGTCCTTGCCCCTGCGCTCGTCCCGACGCTTGATGCGCACGCGCAGGATTGCCGACATGAGGCGCTCAATGCTGTCGCCCAGGCGGTCATTGCTCTCGTGCGAGCCGCGCAGGTCAGCCTTTGGAATGACGTGCTGCACCGGCTCGCCGATCCGGTCCCAAGCGTGCGCAATGAGCAGGTTCCAGATCTTGCGGTCCTGCAACGTGAGCGGCGTCATTTCCACCACGTCGATCAGCTCGCCCGGCTTGATGATCGTATCGTGCGAAGGGCGCGCCTGGATGGTCTTGTAAGGCTCTGGCGTCATGATCGGACCCCGTATGGTTTCGCCGGGAACCATACATGTTAGTGTTAGGTGCCGTCAATTCTCACCTAACACAGCGCCATGCGAGGACGGTTAGGTTTGGGGCGGCGCAGCGAGGCGGACAAAGCGCAGCCACCCGCCCAAAACCTAACCGATGGGCCAGCCGCAACCGGTGCCACGCCTGGGCCCGGTTGCCACCCGCCCAAAACCTAACCGTTCGCCGGGGGCCTGTGGACAACCGGGCCGCGGCCCGCACAACACCCCGCCCAATCCCTAACCGTAGCCATCCCAAAACCTAACCGTTCGCCGCCCAATCCCTAACCCGACTCCGCCCAATCCCTAACCGATCGGGCACTTTTTCAGTTTCGGAACAGTGACTTAGCCTTGGCGAACATAGAACAAGAAGAACAGAGAACCTTTAGGCTGTGGACAAACCGCGGCTGTGGACAAGCCGGCGCGGGCGGGACGGCCCGCCGCTCGGCCGCGTCCGCGAGCATCGCCCGCACACCGAGATCCACGAGCCGTTGCCCGAGCTGGACGGCGGCGGCGC